>NZ_JBCHJF010000009.1:0-287466 GCF_039123635.1 Massilia sp. MP_M2 | reverse complement strand
CCTGAAATCTTTGGTGGTGATAGGTGGACTTGAACCACCGACCCCAGCATTATGAGTGCTGTGCTCTAACCAACTGAGCTATATCACCGCAACGGCAAGTATTATCCGGCGTGAGTGGCTGCCTGTCAAGATCGTGGGCGCGTGCGGGTCACAAATAGTCGGCGCGCATGTCATTTCTCCAACACCGCAAGGTGCGCCAGCATCGCGCCGGCCGGATCCGGCCCCAGGCAATCGATGACGATCCGGTCCGGCATCGCGCGCAGCCACGTGATCTGGCGCTTGGCCAGCTGGCGCGTGGCGATGATGCCCGTCTCGCGCAGCGTGGTGCGGTCGATGCGCCCGTCGAGGTAATCCCAGGCCTGGCGGTAGCCCACGCAGCGGATCGATGGCAGCAGCGGCGACAGGTCGCCCCGCGCCCGCAGCCGCGCCACCTCCGCCACCAGGCCGGTGTCGTCGCGCGTGCCCAGCATCGCATCGAAACGCTGCGCGATGCGCTTGTGCAGCACGGCGCGCGCGTCGGTCTCGAGGCCGAACGAGACCAGCCTGAACGGCAGCACGGGCTTGGTGCGCAGCGCCAGCAGTGCCGACATCGGCTTGCCGGTCAGTTCGATGATTTCCAGCGCGCGGTTGATGCGCTGGGCATCGTTCGGCGCGAGCCGCTCGGCGGTAATCGGGTCGAGCGCGCGCAGCTTGTCGTGCATGCCGGGCCAGCCGATGCGCGCGGCTTCGGCGTCGAGCGCAGCGCGCAGCGCCACGTCGGCGGTCGGCAAGTCGTCCAGCCCCTCGACCAGGCCCTTGAAGTACATCATCGTGCCGCCCACCAGCAGGGGCAGCGCGCCGCGCGCCGTGATCTCGGCCACCAGGCGGATCGCATCGTTGCGAAATTGCATGACCGAATACGCATCGAGCGGATCGAGGATGTCGATCAGGTGGTGCGGCACCGCGGCCAGTTCATCCGGCGTGGGCTTGGCGGTGCCGATGTCCATCTCGCGATAGACCAGGGCCGAATCGACCGAGATGATTTCGACGGGGCGTGTTTGCGCGATGCGCAGGGCGGCGGCGGTCTTGCCGGAGGCAGTCGGGCCCATGATGGCCACGGCCAGCGGTGTGTTCATGGTAACCATCACTGACCGCGCAAGAACAGCTTGTCAAGCGCGGCGATCTCGAGCTGCACCCAGGTCGGGCGGCCGTGGTTGCACTGGTCGGCGCGCTCGGTGCTTTCCATCTGGCGCAGCAGCGCATTCATTTCGGGCGCGGACAGGATGCGGTTGGCGCGCACCGCCGTGTGGCAGGCCAGGGTGCCCAGCAGCTCGTTGCGCCGTTCGATCAGCACGCGCGAGCCGCCGAACTCGCGCACATCGCGCAGCACATCGCGCGCCAGCGTTTGCGCATCGGCGTTCTTGAGCAGCGTCGGCACGCTGCGCACTGCCAGCGTCGTCGGCGACAGGGCCGCGATATCGAAGCCCAGCGTTGCCAGCGTCTCCGCATGCTCGTGCACGGTGGCGACCTCCATCGCGTCGGCGTAGAACGTCACCGGGATCAGGAGCGCCTGCACCTGCATTTCCTGGCCCTGGGCCTGGGCATCCAGCGCATTCTTGATCTGCTCGTACAGGATGCGCTCGTGCGCCGCGTGCATGTCGATCAGCACCAGGCCGCGCGTGTTCTGCGCCAGGATGTAGATGCCGTGCAGCTGGGCCAGCGCGAAGCCGAGCGGGAAGTCGTCGTTCGACAGCGGCTTGTCGGCTGCTGTCATGGGCACCGGGACCGCGGCCGTACTGGCCGCATCGGATGCGAACAGCGCGCCGTAGGATTCAAGGCGTTGGGCCACGCCCCCGCCGGTGGCCGCATCGTCCCAGCGGCTGCCTGCTGCGTACGGCGATGGCGAGAAGGTCTGCGTGAGCTGCGCGCCGAACGAGGTCTGCTCGTGCGCGCGCTGCTGCTGCGACGGCGACTGCGACAACTGCCAGAGCGGCGTGCCGCTCGGGCGCACCTCGGCCGCCGTCATCGGTCCCGGCACGCTGCCGTGCGCGGTGGCCGAGGTCTGCGCCAGCGTGCGCTGCACCGCGTGAAACACGAACTGGTGCACCGCGCGGCTGTCGCGAAAGCGCACCTCGGTCTTCGACGGGTGCACGTTGACGTCGACCAGTGCCGGGTCGAGGTCGAGCGAGAGCACGTAGGCCGGGAAGCGGTCGCCATGCAGCACGTCCTGGTAGGCGGCCTTGACCGCGTGCACCAGCACCTTGTCGCGCACGAAGCGCCCGTTCACGTAGAAGAACTGGCCGTCGGCGCGCGCCTTGGAGGCAGTCGGCAGGCCGACGTAGCCGTGCAGGTGCAGCGGCCCCGCCGCTTCGTCGAGCGCCAGGCGCGCTTCGGCGAAATCGTTGCCGAGGATGTGGGCGCTGCGCTTGGCCGCTTCGCTCACGTTCCAGTGGTCGATCGTGCGGCCGTTGTGCGACAGACTGAACGCGACGTCCGGGCGCGACAGCGCGATGCGGCGCACGACTTCGGCGCAGTGGGCGTATTCGGTCTGTTCGGACTTGAGGAACTTGCGCCGCGCCGGCGTGTTGAAGTACAGGTCTTGCACATCGATCGTGGTGCCGCACGCGCCCGACGATGGCGCCACCACGCCCTCGTGCGAGCCGACGATCTCGAACGCATGCGCGGCGTCGGCCGTGCGCGAGGTCACGCGCACCGACGCGACCGAGGCAATCGAGGCCAGCGCCTCGCCGCGAAAGCCCAGCGTGCCCACGTTTTCCAGGTCGCTCAGCGAGGCGATCTTCGACGTCGCGTGGCGCGACAGTGCGAGGGGCAACTGCTCGGGCGCGATGCCGCGGCCGTTGTCGGTGATGGCGATGCGCTTGACGCCGCCTTCTTCCAGGCGGATCGTGATGGTCGTCGAACCGGCGTCGAGCGCGTTTTCCAGCAGTTCCTTGACGACGGCCGAGGGCCGCTCGACCACTTCGCCGGCGGCGATCTGCGAGATGAGCTGGTCGGGAAGCTGCTGGATGGGACGAATGGTCGGGGCAGGGGCGTTCATCCGCAGATTATAGCCCGCCCAAAAAGAGCCGGAACGTCCCCGGCTGCATTTGCGTCACCGCCCCGGTGGCGTCAAGGCTGCTCGCGCACGGGAATCGGCACGTTGCACAGGTCGATCGCGCCGGCGGCGACCTTGCTCCACGGCCCGCCGCGATTGCGCTGGGCATCAATCACGGCCTGGAAGGCAGCGCTGTCCGAACGCATGACTTCGAGCTTGCTGCGCTCCGCAGGCGGCATGTCGGCCGCCATGCGCACGCTGGCGATTGGCGTGCGCTGTTCGGCCTTCTCGTAGAATCCTGCGGCGCCGGTCCCGCGCGGCATGACGGTGAGCAGCGGCATGCCGGCCACGATGCGGCCCACGACCGTGATGTTGCGGTCGAGATGGCGCGGCGCGTGGCCGATCACCGTGTAGAGCTGCGAGCCGTTGCCGGTATCGGCGCCGTTGTCGCGCGCCACGCCGATCATCGCGTAGCAGTGCGGCAGCCAGGTCTGCCGGGTCGCCGGATTGCGCGCGACGGGAAAACCATCGACGTGGCCGACCTGCGGCGCGTAGACATCGCGTTCTTTCAGGCGCGTGAAGGCGTCGTTCTTGGTGTACGGCACGGTGAATTCGGCGGCGACGGTCTTGGCGGCCTTGAACGGACGCGGTTTTTCTTCATCTGGATCACCCCATTGCACGACGAAGCCGTCCTGCGCGCGCATCACCCACAAGCCGTCGAAGTAACGCTCGCGCACCAGCGCGCGGATATTGGCAACCGTGTTGGGCGCGAAGCGGGGCGCGAGTTCGATGACGACGCGGCCTGTTGGCAGCTCGATGTACATCGTGTTCTCTGGGTCGAGCGCGCGCCACTCGGCCGCTTTGGAGGCCTTGACGACATCGGCCACCGTCAGCCTGGGCGGCAATTCCTGCTCGGCCTTGGCTGCTCCGACATGCGCGCTGGCCACGGACAGCAGCGCGCACAGTGCAGCGCCGACGGTTGTGTGGATCGTGTTCTTTTTTGATGACGCTGCCTGCATCTGCTCTCCCTGTCGCGGCGGCGCCGCCTTTATAAGTATCAGGCAATTGTAATCGAGGGCAATGCGCGTGGGGCGGGTGATGCAAGGATGGCACGAGGTGTTGTTGCGCAGGCCAGCAAACCCGCTTATCCGGCGAATTAAGTCCCCATGTTGCCGGGGCGCACTCAAGTTACAGGCGCTGAGTCCGATAAAGGAGGGAGAGAATCAAACTATCCGAAAATCACATGCGTAACCTGATCGCACTATGTACGTTGGGCCTGGTCACTGCCCTGGCGCAGGCGAACGAACCGACACCGAAGAGCGCCAAGCCTGTGGCCGAGCCGGCCAAGCCTGCGATCGCGTCGATCCGGCCGAATCTCAAGCCGGCCGTCCCTGCGGCTGCGGCTGCGTCCGCGAAATCCGAAGAGGATACCGAGGTCGACCTGTCGGTACGCATCGCCGAAAAGCTGGCCGAGCTGCGCGCCAAGCAGGCGCTGCGCGCCGAAGAAGCCGCGCGCGCCCGCAAGGCCGCCGAGGCGCGTCGCAAGAAGGAAGCTGCGATGGTGGCGGCCGTGGCCGTCGAAGCGGCAAAACCGAAAAACGGCACGCACTGGAGTTATGACGGCGAGTTCGGTCCCGAGAACTGGTCGAAGATCAATACCGCGTGGGCAGCCTGCAATGCCGGCAATCGCCAGTCGCCGATCGACCTGCGCGACGGCATCAAGGTCAACCTCGAGCAGATCACGTTCGACTATCAGCCGAGTTCGTTCAACGAGATCGACAATGGCCACACGGTGCAAGTCAATGTCGCGGGCGGGAACTTTCTGACCGTGGGCAGCACCACCTACGAGCTGCAGCAGTTTCACTTTCACCGGCCGGGCGAGGAACGCATCAATGGCCGCGGCACCGAGATGGTGGTGCACATGGTGCACAAGAGCTACGACAACAAGATCGCCGTGCTGGCGGTGCTGCTCGAGCGTGGCGACGCCAATCCGATGATTCAGACCGTGTGGAATAACCTGCCGCTGGAAAAGCTGACGACCGTGACGCCGTCGATCGTGCTGAACGTGAACGAGATCCTGCCGGCGCGGCGTGACTACTTCACGTACATGGGCTCGCTCAGCGAGCCGCCCTGTACCGAGAACGTGCTGTGGATCGTCATGAAGCAAGCGATGACGGCCTCGCCCCAGCAGATGGCCCTGTTCTCGCGGCTGTATCCGTACAATGCGCGGCCTGTGCAGCCGAGCAATGGGCGGATGATCAAAGAGTCGATGTAACTGCGCAATGTAACGGCGCTCAGCTGACCCGGTAGCGGCCTTCCCAGGCCGCATCGGGTTCGAGCTGCACCGGCGTCAGCTGCGCCGGCTCGATGCAGACGAATCGCTGGTATTCGTCGTCTTCCATGTCGGCCAGTGCGGCCGTGTCGGCTGCGCCCGGATTCCAGACCACCGCATCGGAAAAGCCTTCCTGTTCAAGTGTCAGCACGCGCGCCCAGGTGCCCAGGAAAATGGTGTCGTCGACCTGTTCATACACCACGTCGAGCTTGTCGGCGATCGACAGCGTGCCCGCCTCGAGCCCTTCGATGCGCACGTCGGCCAGGTGCGGCACCAGGTGGTAGCTGTGCAGCGCGGCCGCGAACGGGAACGCTGCTTCGCCCGTATTGCGCACATTCAAGGCCATGGTCAGTTCATTGGCGCGCACGGCCACGCGCAGCTGCAGCGCGAACCGGTGCGGCCACGCGCCCGCCAGCGCTGTCGACAGATCGGCCTCGTTCAGGCCAAACACGGCCCACGCCGCGCCATCCTCGACGCCGCTGTCTTCCAGGCGCCAGGTGGACACGCGCGCAAAGCCATGGCGCAAGCCGTCGCCCTGTTCGGCGAACTGCGGAAAGATCACCGGCACGCCGCCACGGATCGCGCGGCTGCCGTCGAGCGCCGAGCGGGCGCTCAGGAACACGCGCTCCCCGCCATCGGCCCCGTGCCACGAGACCAGGTGCGCGCCGTACAGCGTAACGACGGCGCTGGCGCCGTCGGGCGCCGTGATGCGGATCGCGGGCAGCTGCCCGAAAGTGATGTGGTCCATGTCAGGTCTGGCGGCTCTTGGCCATCGGCGGGTTGTCGGCGAAATAACGGCGGATGCCGTTCGTGATGGCGTTGGCCAGTTGATCCTGGTAGCCGTTGTCGTTCAGGCGCGCCTCTTCTTGCGGGTTCGAGATGAACGCTGTCTCGACCAGGATCGATGGAATGTCCGGCGCCTTGAGCACGGCAAAGCCGGCCTGCTCGACCGACGCCTTGTGCAGCCGGTTGATGCCGCCGATTTCGCGCAGCACGGCCTTGCCGAGCTTGAGGCTGTCGGTGATCTGCGCCGTTGTCGACAGGTCGAACAGCACGCTCGCAAGCTGCTTGTCGGCGCTGCCGCCGGCCAGGTTCACGCCGCCCACGAGGTCGGCCCGGTTCTGGTCATCGGCCAGCCAGCGCGCGGCGCTGGAACTGGCGCCCTTTTCGGACAGCACGAACACCGACGAACCGCGCGCGGTGGGCGAGACCCAGGCGTCGGCATGGATCGAGACGAACAGGTCGGCCTGCACCTTGCGCGCCTTTTGCACGCGGGTATTGAGCGGCACGAAAAAGTCGCCATCACGGGTGAGCATCACGCGCGTGTTGGGCAATTGTTCGAGCTTGGTCTTGAGGCGCTTGGCCACTGCGAGCACGATGTCTTTTTCGCGGCTGCCGTTGGCGCCGATCGCGCCAGGGTCTTCGCCGCCGTGGCCCGGGTCGAGCGCGATGGTGACCATGCGCGCCACTTTCTGGGACGGGCGCGCACCGGCCCTGCCGGGCGTGGGCTGCACTGCCTGGGCCGGCGGTGTGCCACGCAGGCCCGAAATCTCGGCTTCGAGCCGGGCAATGGCGTCCGGCGCGGCGTTTGGCTGGGTACGCGGCGCCGCTGGCGGCGGGGTCGGGATCTGCACCGGCGGCGTGGTGGCGACGATGGCGCCTGCTGCTGCCGCGGCAGTACCGGGGCCGACAGCGCCGGACGGCGGCAGCACGGTGGCAGGCATCGTGGCGCCCGGCGGGCCGGATACCGGGTCGCCCAGCGCCGGCGTGCCGGCAGCCACGGTCTTGGTCGGGCCGGTGCTCCATTCGCCGCTTTCGATCATCGCCGCGATCGGGTCGACCGGCGTGACCGGGTACAGGTCGAAGATCAGGCGGTGCTGGTAGCCGGCCACGGGCGCGAGCGTAAACACCTGCGGCTTGACCTCGGCCTTCAGGTCGAACACCAGGCGCACGACGTTCGGCCGGTTCTGGCCCACGCGCACCTGCTTGATGTACGGGTCGTTCGATTCGATCTTGGCCACCAGACTCTTGAGCGTGGGGCTCAGGCCCAGGCCGTCGATGTCGACGACCAGGCGCGGCGGATCGGGAATCAGGAAATGCTCGGTCTTGAGGTCGGTATCGTTTTCGAGCGTGACGCGGGTGTACTCGGGCGCGGGCCAGACACGCACCGCCAGGATCTGGTTGGCGCTGGCGGGCAGGGGCGCGACGACGGACAGCAGCAGCGTCCCGCCGGCCTTGAGCATGACGCGGCGGCGTGCAAAGGGCGTAGTTACTGGTGCGGCGGGAGGAAAGCGAGACGATCGAGGCATAGCAGGCCTAATTCAGACAACGCTTGCAATTCTACAGCACGGCCGTTTCCGCTGACGCTCAGCAGTAAACGGATGTCCGGCGGCGGTAACACGGGCTCGCCTTTTTCGGGCCACTCGACGATGCAGACATTGTGGCCGTCGAAATCTTCGCGAAAGCCGGCGTCCAGGAATTCTTCCGGACTCGACATGCGATACAGATCGTAGTGGATCACGCTCAGCGGTTGATGGTCAAGCTTCACGTTGTATGGCTCCGACAGCGTGTAGGTCGGGCTTTTGACCGTGCCCATGTGGCCCAGCGCGCGTAGCAGGGCGCGGGTGAGGGCGGTCTTGCCGGCGCCCAGGTCGCCGTGCAGATAGATGACGAGGCCCGGCGCCAGCGCGCGGGCCAGCGCGCCGCCTAGTGCGTTTGTGGCCGACTCGTCCGGCAAATAGTGGTGCAAGTGCGCTTTGATGGGCTGCATGGCATAAAATAGCGTGTTGTGCTGCATTCTTTTCTTGTGGTGTTCCCACCCTGGTATGACCCATTCCCCAACCGCATCCGTCGACCTGCCCGAGCTTGCACGCGCCATCAAGGGATGGGGCGTGGGGCTGGGCTTTGCCGACGTGCGCATTGCCGATGTCGACCTGGGGCACCTGGAAGCGGGCCTGCAAGCCTGGCTGGATGCGGGTTACCACGGCGAGATGGATTATATGGCAACCCACGGCATGAAGCGTGCGCGGCCGGCCGAACTCGTGCCCGGGACCGTGCGCGCGATCGTGGTGCGGATGGATTACCTGCCGACCGGGCGTCCGGGCGATTGGCGCGCCGGGGAACGCCTGCGCCAGGCTGACCCGAACGCGGCCGTCGTGTCGGTGTATGCGCGGGGCCGCGACTATCACAAGGTGCTGCGCAACCGGCTGCAGGCGCTGGCCGAGAAAATCCAGGCGCACATCGGGCCGTTCGGGTTTCGCGTGTTCACCGATTCGGCGCCCGTGATGGAATTGCCGCTGGCCGAAAAAGCGGGCCTGGGCTGGCGCGGCAAGCACACGCTGCTGCTGTCGCGCGCAGCCGGCTCGACCTTCTTCATCGGCGAGATCCTGATCGACCTGCCGCTGCCAGTCGACCCGCCCACCGGCAAGCATTGCGGCGGCTGTACGGCCTGCATCGACATGTGCCCGACCGGTGCGATCCTGGGCCCGGGCAAGCTCGACGCGCGGCGCTGCATCTCGTACCTGACGATCGAGCTGAAAAGCAGTATCCCCGAAGAGCTGCGCCCGCTGATCGGCAACCGCATCTACGGCTGCGACGATTGCCAGGTGGCGTGCCCGTGGAACAAGTTCGCGCAGCGGGCGCAGGTGCCCGATTTCGACGAGAGAAATGGCTTGGGCGAGGGCGATCTGGTGGGCCTGTTTGCCTGGGAAGAAGCGGAATTCAACCGGCGAATGGAAGGCAGTCCGATCCGGCGCATCGGGCACGAGCGCTGGTTGCGCAATCTGGCGGTGGGACTGGGCAATGCTGCGGAGCAGTTGCCCGGCGATGCGGCCATCGTGGCGGCGCTGCAAGCGCGCGCGGATCATCCATCCGAGCTGGTGCGCGAGCACGTGGCGTGGGCGCTGGCGCGCCACGGCGCCCAGGCCCATCCGGCCACCTAAACGTCGATGCGTTTCAGGCGCAAGGCCGACCAGTCGCCATCGATCGAAATCATGGCCACGCCGGTGATGCCATGTTCTTTGGCATAGGCATTGATCGAATCACGGTTGATGTCGGTCGCCTTCGACGCCGTCTGCTTGAGGTAGGCGATCCAGAGCGAGCCCGTGGCGCCCAGCTGTTGTTTGGCGACCGGCAGGTAGTGCTCGAGGTCGTTCTGACCCATGCAAAACATCAGGATGACGTCGAACGGTCCGCTACCGGTTTTGACGATGTCGGCCGGCATCTGCGCCGTCACCGTCGGATTGGCTTGGCCATTGAGCACGAGCATCGATTTCGCCGTGCGTAAAAACATCTTGTCTGCAACTGTCTTTTCGTTCATGCGCGTTTCCTGAAAGAGCCTGTGCATCGCGGCGCCCTGGCCGCGGCGCGTTCAGACATTATTTTAGGCGCAGTCAACGTTAAATAGAGACTCGCTTTGAACTGAAGAGCAGTCCAGTGGTCCAACCCTGTCCCCAGCGTCAGGAGTCGATCATGAAAGCGCCACGTTTCAAGGGCTGGTTTGCAAAACTGCCTTCGCTGAACCAACCCCAGCGCCGGCAAGTGCTTGACGCCCTGCATCCTGCAGCCGGGCTCGATCAGGTAGTCGCGCTCATCACGGAGGTCAGAGATCCACGCCGCTGCTGTCCCAGATGCGGCAACGCATGCTGCTACCGGCACGGGTTCGCCAACGATTTGCAGCGCTACCGCTGCTGCGCTTGCGGCCGCACCTTTAATGACCTGACCGGCACGCCGCTGGCGCGGCTCAGGCATAAGGCCAAATGGCTCGCCTATTCGCAGGTGCTGCTCGATTCACTGCCCGTGCGCAAGGCGGCAGATCGGGTCGGCGTACACCGCAACACCGCCTTTCGCTGGCGCCACCGCTTCCTGCATTGGGTCAAGCTCGACCGGCCCGCAGTCCTTAACGGCATCGTCGAGGCTGACGAAACATTCCTGCTCGAATCACAAAAAGGTTCGCGCACGCTCGATCGGCCACCGCGCCACCGTGGCGGCCATGCGGTCAAACGGGGCATTTCCAGCGAACTCGACTGCATCCTGGTCGCGCGCGACCGCGAGGGACGCACGGTCGATGCCGTCACTGGCCGCGGGGCCCTCACGGCTGCGCAACTCGCCCGTGACTTGCTACCCAGGCTGGATCGGCAGGCGTTGCTGGTCAGTGACAGCCATGCCGCCTACCGGGCCTTTGCACGCAAGCACAGGATCGCGCATGAGACGGTCAATGTGCGCGCAGGTGTGCGTGTGAGGCGTCAGGGCAGCCTTGCCATCCATGTGCAGAACGTGAACGCTTACCACCACCGCTTCAAGGCCTGGTTACAGGGCTTCCATGGCGTCGCGTCGCGCTACCTGCCCAATTACCTGGGCTGGCGTTGGGCTTTGGATGGCCAGCGGATCATTTCGCCAGAACAATTGCTCCGCATTGCCATCAGCGTCATCAACAGATAATGCTGACTGCGCCTTATTTTACAAGGCTTGCTGCGGACCGTTCAGACCCTTGACGCGCGGAAAATGAAGACAATGTGAAGGCAGCGCGGCTGCGCCGCCGGTATTTACTTGAGCAAGCCGGCCAGTTCGACCGCCGTCTTGACCTGCATCTTGTCGAAAATATGGGCCCGGTGTACCTCGACCGTGCGCATGCTGATGCCGAGCTTGTCGGCCACGACCTTGTTCATCATGCCGGCCAGGATCAGGTCGAGCACTTCGCGTTCGCGCGTCGACAGGGTTGCCAGCCGCCCCTGCACCGCAGCGGACGTGGCCGCCTTGCGCGAGGCGGCGAGCGCTTCTTCCACGCGGTCCATCAAGACATTGTCGTTGAACGGTTTCTCGAAGAAATCAAAGGCGCCGCGCTTGAGGGAGTCGACCGCCATCGGCACCTCGCCGTGGCCGGTCAGAAAAATCACCGGCAGGCGCGGCAGCAGGCCGCGGCCGATCAACTGGTCGAACACGGCAATGCCGTTCATGCCGGGCATGCGCACGTCGAGCAGCACGCAGTCGCCGCTGCCGTCGAGATCCTTGATGACGTCGAGAAATTCCTGGCCGCCGGCATAGCTGCGCACGTTGAGGCCGCGCGATTGCGCCAGCCAGGCGAGCGAATCACGTATGACTTCTTCGTCGTCGACGATGTGCAGCATGGGGGTCTCCGTAATAGTCGGGCAGGGCGCCGCAGCGCGATTCTAGCCGACCGTCCGACTCCCTGCCTGCGCGGGTAGCGAAAACGTGAACACGGTGCCCCCGGGCGGATAGGGCGCGTGGCTCAGGGTGCCGCCATGGAACTCGATCGCCGTACGGCAAATCGACAGCCCCATGCCCATGCCTTCGGCCTTGGTCGAATAGAACGGCGAAAATAGCCGCTCGGCCACTTCGGGCGAAATGCCGTGGCCGCGGTCGATCACCGAGACGGCCACCTGATCGTCTATGTGCGCGGCCTCGATACGCAGCACGCGCTGGTCCGGCACGGTGTCCTGCATGGCCTGGATGCCGTTGCGCGTGAGGTTGAGCAGCACCTGCTCGAGCAGTACGCGGTCGGCCAGCACCGGGGGCAAGCCCGGCGGCAAGTGCACGCGCAGTACCACGCCAGCCTGACGTGCCTGCAATTCGATCAGCGCATGCACGCTGGCAATCACGCTGCGGATCGTCAGTTCCTGGCGCAGCGGCTCCCTTTTCTTGACGAACTCGTGCACGCTGCGGATGATCTGGCCGGCGCGCTGGGCTTGCTGACGCGCCTGTTCCAGTGCGTGGCGCAGCATGCCGGGCTTGACCTCCTGGCCAGCGCCGGCGGCGCGGTCGAGCATGTTGAGAGCGCCGACCGTGTAGCTCGAGATGGCGGCCAGCGGCTGGTTCAGCTCGTGCGCCAGCATCGACGACAGTTCCCCCATCGTTGCCAGGCGCGCGCTGGCCTGCAGCTTTTCTTCCTGCTGGCGATTGAGTTCTTCGACGCGCTTTCGGTCGGTGATGTCGAGCACCGAACTCATCCAGCCGGTATGGCGCCCGTCGACATCGACCAGCGGCGACTCGAACACCAGCACCGGCACGCGCACGTCGTCGGGCCGCTGGAACACGGTCTCGAACTGCGGCGTGACCTTGCCCGACAGGATGCCCTGGAAGCGGTCCTCGTATTCGGCCATCGCTTCCGGCGCCCAGTACGCCATCGGGGGTTTCTTGCCGATCAATTCTTCTTGCGACAGGCCGACGATCTGGCAAAAAGCCCGGTTCACGTAGGTCACGCGGCCTTCGAGGTCGCGCGCGCGCAAGCCCGTGATCAGCGAGTTTTCCATGGCCGTGCGAAACGCCATTTGCTGGCGCAGCGCGGCCTCGGCCGCCAGCGTGCGCGAGATGTGGCGCCATAGCGCAGCCAGGCTCATCAACAATCCGAGCGCCAGCACGATCACCGAGCCGACCAGCAGGTTGGGCAGCAGTTGCGGCGCGCGCTTGACGCTGTTGGTCGACAGCACCAGTTGGGCGCCGGGCAGGTCGAGCTCGCGCTGGTGGGTGTACACGTTGCGGCCCGGACCGCCCGAGGCGCGCCGCGCCACCGGCAGCTCGTTGCGGTCGAGCAGGGTCAGCGCATTGTCTTGCGCGAACCACCACGGCACCGTTTCATCGAGCAGCACTTGCAGGCTGTAGGTCGCCACCAGGCTGCCGGCAAACTGGCCACTGCGAAACAGCGGCAGGTAGTAATCGATCACGCCATGGGTGGACGCCGTGGCGCCGTATGGCACGCTGTAGCGGCCGCGCCGGATCGAGCGCGCCATCTCGCCGGCCAGCACGGTGGCGGACGGCAGGCCGGCGGCGGGCAGGTCGCTGCCGTGGATGGCTTGCTGGACGCCGGCGGCATCGCTCCAGACCACGCGCACCAGCTCGGGGCCATTGGTGAACATTTGCCGGAAGCGCGCCGTCAGCTTGGCTGGCGGCAGCGGGGCGACGACGAGGTCGGCGCCCAGGGCGGCCAGCGCTTCTTCGCTGCGCGCCAGTTCGAAGCGCAGCGTCTGCTCCACCCACAGCGTATCGGCAATCAATTGCTCTTGCCGATCGTTGCTTTCCATCTGGCGCGCCTGCCATGGCAGCCAGATCAGCACCGCCAGGAACAGCAGGACCAGCATGATCGGCACCATCCAGCGCAGGAAGCGCCAGCCGCGCGAGCGCGCGCGCGGCTCGGGCTCGGCGTCCAGGTCGGGCGTCGACCCAGGCTGGATGAATGGAAATTTCATGCAAGGTCCTGTTGTGGTTAAACTGTCGGGCGCACCGTCGCGATGGCGGCAGTGCGGCATCCGCCAGTGTACCGTTTCATCAGGAAGAATCGAACCGTCATGCAACTCAATTCCCTGCCCGTGCGCGCGCTGTGCGCCGCATTGGCCGCAGCCGCCAGTATGAATGCCTGGGCACAAGGGCCGATCGTGATCAAGTTCAGTCACGTGGTGGCGCCCGACACGCCCAAGGGCCGCGCCGCCGAGCGCTTCAAGGCGCTGGCCGAGCAAATGACGCGCGGCCAGGTCAGGGTGGAAGTCTATCCAAACAGCCAGTTGTACAAGGACCGCGAAGAGCTCGAGGCGTTGCAACTGGGCGCCGTGCAGATGCTGGCGCCGTCGCTGGCCAAGTTTTCGCCGCTGGGCGTGCGCGAATTCGAAGCGTTTGACCTGCCGTATATTTTCCCGGACAAGGCGGCGCTGTACAAGGTGACGGAAGGGCGCATCGGGCGCGAACTGCTGCGCAAGCTCGAGCCGAAGGGCATCACCGGCCTGGCCTTCTGGGACAATGGTTTCAAGGTCATGTCGGCCAATCAGCCCCTGATCGCGCTGAAGGATTTCGACGGCGTGCGCATGCGCATCCAGGCGTCCATGGTGCTCGATGCGCAGATGCGTGCGCTGGGCGCGCAGCCAATGGTGCTGGCGTTTTCCGAAGCCGCGCCGGCGCTGCGTGATGGCGTGGTGGAGGGCACGGAAAACACGCCGTCGAACATGTACACCCAGCGCATGCACGAAACGCAAAAACACCTGACCGTGTCGAACCACGGTTACCTGGGCTACGCCGTGATCGTCAACAAGAAATTCTGGGACGGCTTGCCCGCGGCGACCCGCACGATCCTGGCACGGGCAATGCGCGAAGCGACCGTGTACGAAAAGCAGATTGCCCAGCGCGCCAACGACGAGTCGATGGAAAAAATCCGTCAGTCGGGCACGACCGTGATCCATACACTCAATCCGGCGCAGCAGGCCGAGTGGCGCCGTGCACTGCAGCCGGTGTACGGTCAGATGGAAAGCCGTATCGGCAAGGAGACCGTGCATGCTATCCTGCGCGAGGTGGCACGGTGAACGTCAGTTCCTGGTCACTAAGTCATTTTGTTTATAAGTAAAACAATTTTCTGTTTTTGTGACCTAAAAGATACGTTTTCTATAAGCATTTGCGTTATCATGGCGCTCATACGCACTGAAGTGGTGCGGCGAAGGGCCAGTAACAAGCAGTACAGGTTTTGGGGGAGCATTGATATAAGAACGGTATTCGTACCGGAGAATATTCGAGGAGACACCACGTTTTACAGAAGTCGTTGGCACTGCCAAACGACCGGAGACGTGACCCGAATTGGAGCGCACCTGATGGTGCGCTTTTTTTTCGCCTGTTTTTCGTTTCCTGATACCAAACGACTGGCCGCGCACTCGCTGCGGCGAGTAAGATGCCTGGGTGCCTGCCAGCGGGATGGTCCCGTTGCCGCGCACTGCCAACCGTCGCCATGAAGCCAGATCGTGCCTCCCTGCTGTTCAACGCCATCGTGCCGGCGCCCTTCGGCGCGCTGGGCATCCGCACGGAAGACAACAAGGTGTGCGAGCTGGTTTACCTGCCGCCATCGTTTGCCGAAAAAAGCGCCGACAACGCGCTTGCCGACCGGGCAGCGCAGCAGGTCGCGCAGTATCTGCAGGATCCCGATCTCGTGTTCGATCTGCCGCTGCTCGAGGCCGGCACCGAATTCCAGCGCAAGGTCTGGCAACACATCCACGCGATCCCGCGTGGCGCCGTACACACCTACGGGCACGTGGCGCGCGTGATCGGCTCGGCCCCGCGCGCCGTCGGCCAGGCCTGCGGCGCCAACCGGTTCCCGCTCGTGATCCCGTGCCACCGTGTTACCGCCACCGGCGGCCTGGGCGGCTTCGCCAATCAGGACGACGAAAACGGCTTTCACCTGTCGGTGAAACGCTGGTTGCTGCGCCACGAAGGCGCCACCGCAAGCCCATGGCAACAGCAGTCGATCTTTCCCTGATCGACGAGTTCTGTGACACGCTCTGGCTCGAACAGGGCCTGGCCAAGAACTCGCTCGATGCTTACCGGCGCGATATGCGCCTGTTCGCCACCTGGCTGCACGCGCGCGAGCCCGAGCGCGGCCTGCTGGCCGTCGGCGCGGACGACCTGGCCGCCTATTTTGCCGAGCGCCATCCCGATTCGCGCCCCAGTACGGCCAACCGCCGGCTGTCGGTGCTCAAGCGCTTCTATGGTCTGGCGCTGCGCCGCAACCGCATCGCCGTCGATCCCTGCCTGAAGATGGCATCGGCGCGCCAGCCGACCCGTTTCGTGCACACGGTGAACGAAAGCCAGGTCGAGGCGCTGCTTGGTGCGCCGGACGTGGCAACGCCGCTGGGCCTGCGCGAACGCACGATGCTCGAGCTGATGTATGCCAGCGGCTTGCGGGTGTCGGAACTGGTGGCCCTGAAACTGGTCGAAGTGAGCTTGAACGATGGGGTGCTGCGGGTGACGGGCAAGGGCAGCAAGACGCGCCTGGTGCCCTTCGGCGAAGAAGCGCGGCGCTGGCTCGAGCGCTACCTGAAGGATGCGCGCGGCATCATCCTCAATGGCCAGATGGACGACGCCCTGTTCGTGACAAGCCGCGGCGGCCCGATGACGCGCCAGATGTTCTGGATCCTGATCAAGAAGCACGCAAAGAAAGCCGGCATCACCGGGCCGCTGTCTCCGCACACGCTGCGCCACGCATTCGCCACGCACTTGCTCAACCATGGCGCCGATCTGCGCGTTGTGCAACTGCTGCTGGGCCACGCCGATATCTCGACCACCCAGATCTATACCCATGTGGCGCGCGAACGACTCAAGCGCCTGCACACCGAGCACCATCCCCGCGGTTAGCGTTAAGGCAAGCCGGGATCGGCGCGGTAGTCCATAATGGCCGGTCAGGACGGTAGCCCTACCGCTCCATCATATCGAGGTGACTATGGCACGGAATAATTTTCAATACGAAAAACGGCAACGGGAACTCGACAAGAAGCGCAAGGCCGACGACAAGGCCAAGCGCAAGCTCGAACCAAAGAATGAAGTCGATGCCGACGGCAACGTCATCGTGCAGGACAGCGACAGCGACAGCGACAACGACAACGTCAATGAAGACGCAGTGCCAGCGGCTCTGCCTTCCAGCCCGGCCTGACCTCGTCGTTGAACTAACAGCAGCAATTGCGGTCTGAGCCATGTGAATGCGACCAGCTGTCAGCTGGCTGCCAGACCTGGCGGCAGGGTGGGTTGTTCTCCCTGCCGGCCCGCCGTTTGCCACCTGGCAAACCAGGCGCGTTTCGCAGCATGCCAATGACAGGCTCGTCTTCCTGATAATTGCCGCTGGCTGAGAGAAAGGCGCTGCCGTGAGCGAACTGGATCCAGACTCTCCCGATCGTCCGCCACCCAGGCAAGCCGTGCTTGACAAGCTACCTCCTGCGCAGGGCGCGTCGGCCGCCATCAATCCAGCGGGCGACGGCGCCGGGCGCGTGGCACAAGTCTTCGGCTGGCTCCATCACTTCGTCACGGCCCTCGAGCTGGCGCCGGCGGTCGCCGTGCATTCGATGGACCGTAGCGGCACCATTCGTTTCTGGAACCACGCCAGCGAAGAACTGTACGGCATTGCTGCCACCGACGCCGTTGGTCGTGCATTTCGCGACATGGTGCTTCACCTCGATCGCCAGAGCGAATTCGAAGACGTCATCGCCACCATCTGGCGTACCGGCCAGGCGCCGCAGGCGGGCGACTGGCTGGTGCAGTCGACGGCCGGCCGCCGCCACTGGGTCTATTCCTGCCACTATCCCGTCATGCACGACGACCTGATGCACGAAGTCTTCTGCATGGAAATCGACATCACGGTGCGCAAAGAGGCCGAAAGCAGTCTCGCGCAGGCCGCGCAGGTGTTCCAGAATGCGCGCGATGCCATCATCATGATGGATGCCCAGTACCGCGTACTCGCCGTCAACAGCGCCTTCACCAGCATCACTGGCCATGCGCCCGAGCAGATCATCGGCTTTCCATTTGCCAGCCTCGGCTGGGGCGTCGATGACGGCTTCTACGAGCGCATCTGGGCCGAACTCGAAGGCACCGACCACTGGGAAGGCGAACTGGCCAGCGCGCGCAGCAACGGTGAGCGCTATCCGGTACGCGTCACGCTCACGGCCATTCGCGATGCGCATGGCGACGTCTCGAGCTATATGGCGATGCTGTCCGACATCAGCGAGCGCAAGCGCATCGAAGAGCAGGTGCGCCACCAGGCCGAGCACGACGCGCTCACGGGCCTGCCCAACCGGATTCTGTTCCTGGACCGGCTGCACCAGGCGCTGGCCACCTGGCGGCGCCAGGGCAACCGCTGCGCCGTCATGTTCCTCGACCTCGACAAGTTCAAGGCGATCAACGACACCCACGGCCACCAGGCCGGCGACGTCGTCCTGCGCGAAGTGGCAGCGCGGGTATGTGCGTGCGTGCGCCAGGTCGACACCATCAGCCGCTTGGGCGGCGACGAGTTCGTGGTGCTGCTGTCAGACATCAAGGGCGCCGACCAGGCGGCCCACGTGGCCGTCGCCCTCCCCGAGGCTGTGGCGCGGCCCATCGACGTTGGCGGGAAGGAAGTGACCCTGTCGGCATCGGTCGGCATCGCGTTGTGTCCCGACGATGGTGCCGACGTCGAAACCCTGCTGCACCATGCCGATGTGGCGATGTACCACGCCAAGCAGAACGGGCGCGGCACCTTCCGCTTTTTCAGTCCCGCCATGAACGCCCACGTGATCGCGCGCGTCGAGCTTGAAAACCGCTTGCGCCAGGCGCTCGACAGCAAGGAGTTCCTGTTGCAATACCAGCCTGAAATCGAAGTGGCGACCGGGCGCGTGACGTCGGTCGAAGCCTTGCTGCGCTGGCGCCATCCGCAACGGGGGCTGTTGTTGCCGCACGACTTCCTGCCGGTGGCCGAAGACTCCGGGCTGATCGTCCCGATCGGCGAATGGGTGCTGCGCGCAGCGTGTCGGCGCGCGCGCGCGTGGCGCCATGCCGGGGCGGCCGTCACGGTGGCGGTCAACCTGTCCGACGTCCAGCTGGCCCATGACGGCTTGCTGCCGGCAATCGACGCCGCACTCGAGAACGCCGGTCTGCCGCCGGAAGCGCTCGAACTCGAGATCGCCGAAGACGCGCTGATCCGGGGCGAGCCGGCGTTTGGCGCCACGGCGCTGGCGCTGCGCGCACGCGGTGTGCAGCTGAGTGTCGACCGTTTCGGTACTGGCCTGTCGAGCCTGGAAGCATTGCGGCGCTTTCCTCTCGCCAAACTGAAGATCGATCGCAGCTACGTCGGCGACGTGGGGCACGATCCGGTGCATGCCGCCATGGTGCCGGCCATCATTGCGGTGGCGCGCAGCCTGCAGCTACGGGTGGTGGGGGAGGGGGTGGAGACTGCCGAGCAGCTCGATTTTCTGCGCCGGCATGGGTGCGACGATTACCAGGGGTTTTATGCCAGCGCGGCCAGTACATGGCCAAACCTGACGCCGTATCGGACCTGGTAGCGACGGGCCTGGTGCTGCGGCCCTAGTCAAACAGCCGGATCCTGGCCAGCACCTGCCCATGGTCCGACGCTTCCGGCAACGCCAGGTTCAGGTGATCGTTCAGATACACCACATCAATGACTTCGCCGATCGCATCGGCCAATGCCGGATTGAATTCGGGCGACACCAGGATGTGGTCGATCGTCGAATGGCGCGTGTCGTGCAGGATCGAAAACCCCACATGGCGCTGGTGATCGAGGCGGCGCTGCACCTGGCTCGCGTCATACAGGCGCTCGGCCAGCGGCGTGCCCGCACCCAGCACGATTTCGGTCGTCACCGAATCGGCCACGTCGTTGAAGTCGCCCAGCACGATGCGCGGGCGGCGGTTGGTGCGCGCCATATCGGTCAGCAGCACGCGCAGCGCGGTGGCTTCGGTGCCGCGCCGGATCAGCGAGCGCAGGCAAGCCAGCGCGTACAGGTGCGGATCGGCCCCACTGTCGTTCGAGCGGTAATCGGGGCGGCGCGACTTGAGGTGCACCACGACGATGTCGATCACCACGCCCGAGGGCGCAATCACGCCCGCATGCAGCGGGGCGCGCGTGAAACGGTCCGGGTCGCGGCTGCCGGGTGGCATCGTGACATTGGCCGGAAACTTGCCCAGCTCGGTACCGGGCTCGGCCAGCGGCAGGCGCGAGACCAGGGCCACGCTGGGCGTCAGACGCGTCGCGCCCGGGTCGGGATCGAAGCCGATGTGGTGCGCGTCGCGATAGCGCTGCGTGCGCCGCAAGACTTCCGCCAGCACGCTCTGCGAGAAAATTTCCTGGAAGCCGATCACGTCGGCGTTGATCAGGTCGAGCTGGTGCGCCGTCCAGTCCAGCTTGGCTTCGTATTCGTCAGCCGTGGTGGGCGCGAGATTGTCGTACAAGCGTGCGCCAGGCGGTGCCAGATTGAAAGTATTGAAGGTGGCAAACCGAAGTTCTTCCTGCATAATAGAAACCCCTATTGTTCGTCTTTAGCGTAACACGCATGGCCAAGAAAGAGCACGTCTCCGAGACTCCCGCCACCCAATTCCTGCGCAAGCATGGCGTCGTGTTTTCCGAGCATCCTTATGCGTACCAGGAGCATGGCGGTACATCGGTCTCGTCCAGTGCGCTGGGCGTGGCGGAGCATGACGTGGTCAAGACCCTGGTCATGCAGGATGAAGCCGCCAGGCCATTGATCGTGCTGATGCATGGCGATTGCAAGGTGTCGACCAAAAACCTGGCCCGGGCCATCCCCTGCAAGTCGGTCGAACCATGCAAGCCGGATGTGGCCCAGCGCCATTCAGGGTATCTGGTTGGTGGAACTTCGCCGTTCGGCATCCGCAAGGCGCTGCCGGTGTATGTCGAAGAAAGCATCCTGCAGCTCGAAAAAATCTACATCAACGGCGGGCGCCGCGGCTATCTGGTCGGCATCGATCCGCGCGTGCTGGTCGATGTACTGCAGGCGCGGCCGGTAGCATGCGCGATCGCGGAGTAGCTTCGCGGCACGCATACGATGGTGTATATTCACGCACCAATTTCCGGTAGAAAATGAGCCCGACACCGGCGCCCACGAAAGAGACACGATGAACACCCTGATTGCCACCATTGCCGCCTATCTGCTCGGTTCGATTTCCTTCGCGGTCGTGATGAGCCACGCGTTCGGCCTGTCCGACCCGCGCACGTATGGCTCGAAAAACCCGGGCGCCACCAATGTGCTGCGCAGCGGCAGCAAGAAAGCGGCAATTGCCACGCTGGTCGGCGACGCGGCCAAGGGCTGGCTGGCCGTCTGGCTGGCGGTGCGCTATGGCTACGATTATGGGCTGGACGATACCGGGATCGCGCTGGTGGCCATCGCCGTGTTCCTCGGCCACCTGTGGCCCGTGTTCTTTCGCTTTGTCGGCGGCAAGGGCGTGGCCACCGCGCTGGGCGTGCTGCTCGGCATCAATCCATGGTTGGGACTGGCGACGCTGGCCACCTGGGTGATCATCGCGTACGCGTTTCGCTACTCGTCGCTGGCCGCGCTGGTGGCAGCAGTATTCGCGCCGTTGTACTACGGCTTGCTGTTCGGCGTCGATGCTATTTTGTTGGCCGTGATCGTCATGAGCGCACTGCTGGTGTGGCGTCACCGCGGCAATATCGGCAACCTGATCGCGGGCAAGGAATCCAGGCTCGGCAGCAAGTCGAACGGGGCCGGCAAGGCAAAGTAAGGCAGCGTGCGCGCGTTTTTTACCGAGGCGTTACCATGGTTGGCAATAGCGGCACATTCGCGGCCGCGCCGGACAGAAAGGTAATACGCCGTGACCAAGCAACTCAGGATTGATTTCGTGTCGGACGTCTCGTGCCCATGGTGCGCAGTCGGTCTCAAATCCCTCGAACAGGCACTGTTGAACGTGGGCGACGACGTGCGCGTCGACCTGCATTTCCAGCCGTTCGAGCTGAACCCGAACATGCCGCCGGAAGGCCAGGACATCGTCGAGCACGTCACTGAAAAATATGGCGCCAGCCTCGAGCAGCAGGCATCCAGCCGCGAGATGATCCGCGAACGCGGCGCTGCGGTCGGCTTCACGTTCGACATGGAGCGGCGCGGCCGCATCTACAACACCTTCGACGCGCACCGCCTGCTGTCGTGGGCCGAAGATGAAGGCAAGCAGCGCCAGCTCAAGGTCGCACTGCTCGAAGCGTATTTCACCCGCTGCGAAGATCCGAGCAACCACGCCGTGCTGCTGCGCGCGGTCGAGAGCGTGGGGCTGGAGCGCGAGACGGCAGCACGCATCCTGGCGTCGGACGAGTACAAGGACGAAGTGCGCGAGCGCGAGCAGTTCTTTCTCAACGCCGGCATCAAGTCGGTGCCGGCCGTGATCATCAACCAGAAACACCTGATTTCGGGCGGCCAGCTGCCTGAAGTCTTCGAGCGCGCGCTGCGCGAGATTCCGGGCCTGGAAGCGCCGGCCGACGCCGTCGTCTAAGTCAGATCGAGGACCACCGGCTGGTGGTCCGATGCCGCTGTTTCTGACTGCACGTCCAGGGCAGTCAGGCGCGGCGCCAGATCGTCGGTCACGAAGAAATAATCGTAGCATTCAGGCCGCCCGGGCCACGGATACCCGTGCAGTCCGGTGGTCGGCGCACGCGCCATGTCGCCGTGCACCACGCGCCAGGCATCGACCAGCGCCATGGCGCTGCCTTCCGGCGCGGCCAGCAGCGCCGCGTAATCCGGCGCACCGGGCGCAAAATTGAAATCACCACACAGGATCGCCGAGCCGGGCCGAAAGCCCAGCTGGAACGGTGCGCCCAGGTTCGGATCGGGCTGGAACAGCAGTGCGCGTGCACTGGCCTCGGCGTGCAGTTCGCGGATGCGTTTGACCTGCGCCATGCGCTGCACGGGCGAATAATATTCGAGATGCGTCGTGAGCAGGCGCAGCTTGCCGCCAGGCGCTTCGACAACGGTTTCGAGCAGGCCGCGCGGCATGCCGGCAGCATGGTCGGGGTCGGCCGGCCACGGCAGCAGGTGGCGGTGCACTTGCGAGATGCGGTACTTGGACAGGATCAGGTTACCGAACAGGCGCGGGACATTGTTATGGTAAATCTCGCTCGGCGCGTGTTCCATAGCGTGGTAGCCGCCGAAGGCGCCGGCGAGTTGCTTGAACTGGTTGGCGCTGGCGCTGCCTTCGAGCTCGGGGTGATTGGCAGCCACCTCTTGCAGGCAAATGACATCGGGGTTCAACCGGCGCAGCACGTCGATCATCGCGTGAATGCGGATCCGACCGTCCTTGCCACAACCCCAATGTATATTCCAGCTGACTACGCGCATTGTTCACCTCCGTAAAACTTAATCGACGGATATTGCCACCGTTTGACGGGCAACGGTCACACCGTAGGATCGGTGTCAGACAGGCAAGTTCGATGCTGGCGGCAGTCTTTTTGTGGTGAGATGCCGCTGTGTTTTCAGGCCGCTTCGAGTTCATCGAGCGGCCAGCGCGGCCGCACATTGAACGCGTAATCGCGCTGCGCCAGCGCAGGGTTACGCTCGAGGCGCATCGCGCCGGCAAAGGCGATCATCGCGCCATTGTCGGTGCAAAATTCCAGCTCCGGGTAATAGACCTTGAACTTGCGCTTTGCCGCCGCCGCATTGAGCGACGCGCGCAATTGTTTGTTGGCGCCGACGCCGCCGGCGATCACCAGGCGGCTCAAGCCCGTGTGCTTCATGGCGCTCACGCACTTGGCGGTGAGCACGTCGACAATCGCATCGACAAAGCCGCGCGCGATATTGGCCTTGTCCTGCTGCGGGATATTCGCAATCACCTTTTCTTCGTGGTTCTTGACGACGGTAAGCACCGCCGTTTTCAGGCCCGAAAAGCTGAAGTTGAAGTCCTTGCTGTGCAACATCGGCCGCGGCAGTTTGTAGGCCGCTGGATCGCCACGCTCGGCCAGTTGCGAAATCGCCGGCCCGCCCGGATACCCCAGGCCCAGCAGCTTGGCCGATTTGTCGAACGCCTCGCCCGCGGCATCGTCCAGCGTTTCGCCCAGCAGCGTGTAACTGCCCACGCCATCGACGCGCATCAGCTGCGTGTGACCGCCCGAGACCAGCAGGGCGATGAACGGGAAGTCTGGGCGTTCCGAGGCCAGCAGCGGTGAGAGCAGGTGGCCTTCGAGGTGATGCACGCCCAGCACCGGCTTGTCGAGCGCGAGCGCCAGACTGCACGCCACCGACGAGCCGACCAGCAGCGCGCCGGCCAGGCCGGGGCCTTGCGTGTAAGCGATGGCGTCGATGTTCGACGCCGGCAGATTGGCGCGCTTGAGCACTTCGTCCAGCAGAGGAATGGCGCGCCGGATATGGTCGCGCGATGCCAGTTCGGGCACCACGCCACCATATTCTTCGTGCATTGCGACCTGCGAGTGCAGGGCGTGGGATAGCAGGCCGCGCTCGGTGTCATACAGAGCAAAGCCGGTTTCATCGCAGGAGGATTCGACGCCGAGAACGATCATGTGGAAAGCCAGGTAGATTGAGCGGAACCGGGCATTCTACCGCAGGGCCGGTGGCGGCGCCGCCCACCCTGCGGATGTTGCGCGGTTTCTTACGGACGCTGCAACAATTCCTTGTGCGCTTCACGCAGCATCGTTTCCGTTTCTTCCCAGCCGATGCAGCCGTCGGTCACCGAGCAGCCATAGGTCAGCTGCGACAGGTCGCTTGGAATCGACTGGCTGCCGCTGACGATGTTCGACTCGATCATCACGCCGACCAGCGACTTGTTGCCATGACGGATTTGCTGGATGACGTCGGACATGACCAGCGGTTGCAGCTCCGGCTTCTTGTAGCTGTTGGCGTGCGAGCAGTCGACGACCAGGTTGGCCGGCAGCTTGGCCTTGGTCAGCGCCTGTTCGGCAATGGCCACCGAGACCGAATCGTAGTTCGGCCGGCCGCCGCCGCCGCGCAGCACCACGTGGCCATAGGCGTTGCCGCTGGTGCGCACGATGGACACCGAGCCCTGGCCATTGATGCCCAGGAACGCGTGCGGGTTCGATGACGACAGCACCGCATTGATCGCGATGCTCACGTCGCCATCGGTGCCGTTCTTGAAGCCCACGGGCGTGGACAGGCCGGACGACATTTCGCGGTGCGTCTGCGATTCGGTCGTGCGCGCGCCGATGGCGGTCCAGGCGATCAGGTCGCCCAGGTATTGCGGCGAGATCGGGTCGAGTGCCTCGGTTGCGGTCGGCAAGCCCATCTCGCAGACGTCCAGCAAGAACTGACGCGCGCGCTCCATGCCGATCTCGACACGGAACGAATCGTCCATGAACGGGTCATTGATATAGCCCTTCCAGCCGGTGGTCGTGCGCGGCTTTTCAAAATACACGCGCATCACCAGCACCATCGTCTCGCTCACTTCATCCTGCAGCGCCTTGAGCCGGCGCGCATAGTCGAGGCCGGCTTCGGGGTCATGGATCGAGCACGGGCCCACGACGACGAACAGGCGCTTGTCCTTGCGGTCGAGGATATTGCGCAGCGTCTCGCGGCCCGCCATCACGGTGGCATAGGCGCGTTCGGTCAGCGGCAGGGTGGCATGCAGTTCGACCGGCGTTGGCATGCGGGCGAACGAGCTAACGTTGGTATTTTCGATTTGTGGCGTACTGGTCATGGTGCAATCTATATTCTTCTGGGGGGATGGATCAGTGTAAGCGGAAATTGCCGTATGTGCACATGCGCGGCCCTAAACGGGGGCGCCGGGCCGTGCTCGGCACCCGTGCGTGCTGCCGGAGTGCCACGTTCCCGTGTATCCTTTTGCCATGACTACCGATATCGAACGCTTTGTCGCGGCCCCCTTCATCAAGGAAATCGGCCGCGGCGTCAAAGGGGCGCGCAGCATGACGCGCGACGACGCGCACCGGCTGTACGCGGCCATCCTCGAGGGTCGGGTATCCGACCTCGAACTGGGCGCGATCCTGCTTGCCATGCGCATCAAGGGAGAATCGGTCGATGAGCTGGCCGGCTTCATGGATGCAGCGAGCGCCGCATTCACGCCGCTGCCCGCGCCGCGCGGCGAATTCGCGCCGGTGTCGATTCCCACCTACAACGGCGCGCGCAAGCTGGCCAATCTGACGCCGCTGCTGGCGCTGCTGCTGGCGCGCGAAGGCGTGCCGGTGCTCGTGCATGGCGTGAGCAACGATCCGGGGCGCGTGGCCACGGCTGAAATCCTGCACGAGCTGGGCGTGACCGACGTGACCACCGGCGCCGAGGCGCACAACGAATTCGTCCATGGCCGCGTGGCCTTCATGCCGATCGAGCACCTGGCCCCGCAACTTGCGCGCATGCTGGCGCTGCGCCGCGTGCTGGGCGTGCGCAATTCGACGCACACCATCGTCAAGATCCTGCAGCCATTCGACGGCCCGGCACTGCGCCTGGTCTCGTACACGCACCCCGAATACCTGGAAACGCTGGGCGAGTATTTCGAGGGCGTCGACAGCGAAACCCGGGGCGACGCATTCCTAATGCGCGGCACCGAGGGCGAAACCGTCGCCCACCCGCACCGCGCCCAGCGCATCGACTGGTTCCATGCTGGCCAGCGCGCGCTGCTGGTCGAGCGCGACGCACCCACCGACGACCTGGCGATCGTGCCTGACGGGCGCGATGCGGCCACCACCGCGGCCTGGATCGGCGCCGCGCTGCGCGGCGAGGTGCCAGTGCCGCCATCGATTGCCACACAGGTGGCGTACTGCGTCGAAGTCTCGCGCAAGATCCGCGCCCGCAGCCTGCCGGCCGAGTAGCTGTTCGCCAGTGCGCCACTCGCATACAATGGCGGGTTGAGCAAAGGTGGTGGCAGGCATGGCAAATCAATTCGATGTGGCGGTAATCGGCGCGGGCGCGGCCGGGATGATGTGCGCGGCTGTCGCGGCGCAGGGTGGCAAGCGCGTGGTGCTGGTCGATCACGCGGCCAAGCTGGCCGAAAAAATTCGCATCTCGGGCGGCGGACGCTGCAACTTCACCAACGTCAACGCCGGGCCGCAGCACTACCTGTCGAACAATCCCCATTTCTGCCGCAGCGCGCTGTCGCGCTACACGGCGCAAGACTTCCTGGCGCTGGTCAAGAAATACCGGATTGCGCACCACGAAAAGCACCGCGGCCAATTGTTCTGCAACGATTCGGCCGAGCAGATCATCGCGATGCTGCGCGCCGAGTGCGACTTGGGCGGCGTTGAGTGGCGCATGCCGTGCAAGGTGGCGGGCGTGCAGAAGACCGATGCCGGCTTTGCCATCGACACCGATGCCGGCGAATTGTTGGTCAGTAATGTCGTCGTCGCCACGGGCGGCCTGTCGATCCCCAAGATCGGCGCGACCGATCTCGGCTATCGCATCGCCACGCAATTCGACCTGCAACTCATCGAGACCCGCCCGGGTCTGGTGCCGCTGACATTCGATGGTCCAAGCTGGGAACCGTTCGTGCCGCTGGCCGGCATCGCGCTCGAGGTCGATGTCAGCACCGGCAGCGGCAAGGGCAAGGGCGCCCGGGGTGGTCACTTCCGCGAAGACTTGCTGTTCACGCACCGCGGCCTGTCGGGCCCGGCGATCCTGCAGATTTCCAGCTACTGGCAACCGGGCACGCCGATCGTGCTGAACCTGTTGCCCGACATGGACGTGGCCGACACACTGATCGGCCTGAAAAAAACCGAAAAGAAGCAACTGGGCAATGTACTGACGCAGTGGCTGCCCGCGCGCCTGGCCGAAGGTTTGCTCGCGGCCAATGGCTTTGACGCCAGTGCACGCCTGGCCGACATGGCCGATGCGAAATTACGGGCGCTGGGCGACGCCATCAACCGCTGGGCCATCGTCCCGACCGGCTCGGAAGGCTACCGCAAGGCCGAGGTCACGCTGGGTGGCGTCGACACCCGTGGCCTGTCGCAGCAGACAATGATGGTCAACAAGGTGCCCGGCCTGTACTTCATCGGTGAGACGGTCGATGTGACCGGCTGGCTGGGCGGCTACAACTTCCAGTGGGCCTGGGCATCGGGCGTGGCGGCCGGTCTGGCAGTGGCAAATAGTTGACGTTTGAAAACCCCACTTCGTGATTAAAGCTTCCACTGGACTGCAAACGATGCTAGAATTTCGTTCTTCCCTAAATCCAACGGTTTGATTTTTACATGACCACTATCCGCCTTAAAGAAAACGAGCCGTTCGAAGTCGCCATGCGTCGCTTCAAACGCACCATCGAAAAGACCGGTCTGTTGACGGAACTGCGCGCACGCGAGTTCTACGAAAAACCGACCGCAGAACGCAAGCGCAAGCTGGCAGCAGCAGTGAAGCGTCACTACAAGCGCATCCGCAGCCAGCAACTGCCGAAGAAACTGTACTAAGACAGTTCAGACGGCCAAGACCCGGTGACGGCATTGCCAGTCCCGGCGAGTCGCTGAAGTCCGCAAACCCGCTTCGGTTTCGCCGCAGCGGGTTTTGTCGTTTATCCCTTTTGAATACGGAGATCCCATGAGCTTAAAAGAACAACTGACCGAAGACATGAAAAACGCCATGCGCGCCAAGGAAACGGGCCGCCTGGCGGCCGTGCGCCTGATCATTTCCGAAGTCAAGCGCAAGGAACTCGACGAACAGACCCAGCTGGACGATACCCAGGTGCTGGCCGTGATCGAAAAAATGATCAAGCAGCGCAAGGATTCGATCAGCCAGTTTGAAGCCGGCAACCGTCCCGACCTGGCCGACATCGAGAAGGCCGAACTGGTCATTCTGTCGGCGTACATGCCTGCTGGCTTGTCGGACGAAGAAATCGCCGCTGAAGTTGCTGCAGCCGTTGCCCAGACCGGCGCAACTGGCCCGCAAGACATGGGCAAGCTGATGGGCGTGCTCAAGCCGAAGCTGGCTGGCCGCGCCGACATGACCGTGGTCTCCGGCCTGGTCAAGAAAGCCCTGGCTGGCGCATAAACGCCATAAGCGCAATCTGCAACGCGTCGTCCCTGGCCACCCTCGGGCAGGGACGACAACTTGTTGCATATCAATTTGCAGCAGGCGCTGCGGTATAGTCTGGCCCTAGACAAATACTGTGTAAGCTCAAGTGATCCCGCAAACTTTCATCACCGATTTGCTCAACCGGGTCGACATTGTCGATATCGTGGGCCGCTACGTCCAGCTCAAGAAGGGCGGGGCGAACTTCATGGGCCTGTGCCCATTTCACAACGAAAAATCCCCCAGCTTCACGGTCAGCCCGACAAAACAGTTCTATCACTGCTTCGGTTGTGGCGCCCACGGCACGTCGATCGGCTTTCTGATCGAATACTCGGGCATGGGTTTCGTTGATGCAGTAAAAGACCTGGCCCAGAACGTCGGCATGATCGTGCCCGACGTCGACGACAAGATCCCACCGGCCCAGCGCGCCGCCCAGCAGGCGCAGTCGCTGGCGCTGACCGATGCGCTGACGCAAGCCTGCGCGTTTTACCGGGCCCAGCTACGCGAAGCGCCGGACGCCATCGCGTATCTCAAAAACCGCGGCCTGACCGGCGAAGTGGCCGCCCGCTTCGGCATGGGCTACGCCCCGGCCGGCTGGGACAGCCTGCGCGCGGTCTTCCCCGACTATGACGCCCACGTGCTGGTCGAATCGGGCCTGTTGATCGACAAGGTTGACGAAGAAGGCAACCGCCACAAACGGTACGACCGCTTCCGCGAGCGCGTGATGTTCCCGATCCGCAACACCAAGGGCCAGGTGATCGGCTTTGGCGGCCGCGTGCTCGACGGTGGCGAACCCAAGTACCTCAATTCGCCCGAGACGCCGCTGTTCCAGAAAGGCCTGGAGCTGTATGGCCTGTTCGAGGCGCGCCAGGCGATTCGCGACGCCGGCTATGTCCTGGTGACCGAAGGCTATATGGACGTCGTCGCACTGGCTCAGCTGGGCTTTCCGCAAGCGGTGGCCACGCTCGGCACCGCCTGCACCAGTACCCACGTGCAAAAGCTGCTGCGCCAGACCGACGATGTGATCTTCAGCTTCGACGGCGACAAGGCCGGCCGCAAGGCTGCCCGCCGCGCACTCGAAGCGTGCCTGCCGCAAGTGAGCGACAACAAGACCATCAAGTTCCTGTTCCTGCCGCAAGAGCATGACCCGGACAGCTTCGTGCGCGAGCGCGGGGCCGACGCCTTCGAGCAAGAAATTGCCGATGCAATGCCACTGTCGCAATTTCTGCTGCGCGAAGTGACGCAAGAGCACGATCTCGACACGCCGGAAGGGCGCGCGAAGTCGCAGTTCGACGCCAAGCCACTACTGCAATCGATGACGCCGTCGAGCCTGCGCCTGCAGATCGTGCGCGGCCTGGCCAGCATGACGCAATCGACGCCGGCGGAGATCGAAAGTCTGTTCGAGTTGTCCAAGCCGGTGGCCACTGCGCGCCGCGCGCCGCCGCGCCAGGGCCGCCCCGAACCGGTGGGCCTGGAGCGCAAGATGCTGCGCATCCTGGTGTCGCATCCGCACCTGGCGCTGGAACTCGACGAGGTCGCGCTGTCTTCGTTCGATTATTTCGGCGAAGAAGGCGCGGACCGGCTCCGGCATCTGATCGATACGGCGCAGGCGCTTGGCCCGCATGGCACGTTCGCCGCGCTGTCACAACAGTTGCACGAGGTGACGAACGAGTACGACGGCATGATTGCCGAGATTGCCGCTGAACCAGAAAACGAAGTCGATGGCGACCGCATCGTGCTGCTCAGTTCAGTACGCCAGATCAAGATGGATGTGTTGAAGCAGGAGCAGAACCAGTTGTTTTCTTCCGGACTGCCCTCAGATCAGATCAGTACCCGCTACCGCGAGATTGCAGCCCTGCTGGACCTTCTCGAGCGCGAAGCCACTGCGGCAATGGCACCCCGATGAACACTGGCTTTCTCCCCGGGAGCCCAGGCGTTCACGACTGGAAAAAGAAAGGGTGCGTGCTATAATAAAACGCTAACTATTGCAACTGTTGTAACCCTTTTTGGTTCAATTGCGTGCGTTGAGTTTCAGTTAGCGAGGCCATGGATTTGTGCCTGCAGGATGATGAAGGTAACAAAACTTTATTCTTAACCGCCGTAAAGTTAGTCGTTGTGACATCGAAAGCGCCTGTGCCAACCAAGAAACCCGAAACCAACGTGGCTGCCACGACCACGAGAACGTCCGCCGCCAAGGCCGACAATTCGCAAGACAAGGCCGAGGTGCGTACGGCAACCTCGGCGCCTGTCAACCAGACGACCGATGCGGCCACGCTTGCCGCCATCGACACGTCGGGCTACGTCTTGCCTTCTGTCAAAGTGCCGGGCCGGCGCGGTCGCAAGCCAAAAGAATTCACCCCCGAAAACGACGAGATCGCCGCGCTGAACGCGGTCGAGCGCGCCGAGCTCAAGGCAGCGGACAAGGCCAAGGCCAAGGACCGCAAGGCGAAAGAGAAAGCGCTGCTCAAGGATGCGTTCTCGTCCGATACCGAGGCCAGCGAAGAAGAACTCGAGCTGCGCCGCAGCAAACTCAAGGCCCTGATCAAGTCGGGCAAGGAGCGCGGCTTCCTCACGTACGCCGAGATCAACGACCACTTGCCCGAGAACATCGTCGATCCGGAAGCGATCGAAGGCATCATCGGCACTTTCAACGACATGGGCATCGCGGTCTACGAGCACGCACCCGATGCCGAGACGCTGCTGCTGTCAGACAACGTCCCCAACGCCACCAGTGACGATGAAGCCGAAGCGGCTGCCGAAGCTGCGCTGTCGACGGTCGACTCCGACTTCGGCCGCACCACCGACCCGGTCCGCATGTACATGCGCGAAATGGGCTCGGTCGAGCTGCTCACGCGCGAAGGCGAAATCGAGATCGCCAAGCGCATCGAAGACGGCCTGAAAGACATGATCCAGGCCATCTCGGCCTGCCCGGTGACGATCGCCGAAATCATCGGCACCGCTGCCAAGATCGACAGCGACGAAATCAAGATCGACGAAATCGTCGATGGCCTGGTCGACCAGGAAGGCGAAGACAACACGCCGCAAGTTGCCGCGCCCGTCGCCAGCGAGTCCGATGAGGACGAAGAAGACGAAGAAGACGCCGAAGGCGAAGAGGAAGAAGAAGAGGCGCCAAGCAACTCGGGCGCCGCCGGTTACTCGGCCGAGCAGCTCGAAGCGCTGAAGGTCACGGCCTTGACCAAATTCGCCGAGATCGCCCAGCAATTCGACAAGATGCGCAAGGCGTTCGAGAAGGACGGCTACAACTCGAAAGCCTATGTCAAAGCGCAGGACGCGATCTCCAACGAGCTGCTGGGCATCCGCTTCACGGCCAAGGTCGTCGAAAAACTGTGCGACACGCTGCGCGGCCAGGTCGACGAAGTGCGCCACATCGAAAAGCAGATCCTCGACGTGGCCGTGAACCGCTGCGGCATGCCGCGCGCCCACTTCATCAAGGTCTTCCCGGGCAACGAAACCAATCTGGACTGGGTGGACGGCGAAGTCAACGCCGGGCACGCCTACAGCGCGATCCTGGGCCGCAACATCCCGACGATCAAGGAACTGCAGCAACGCCTGATCGACCTGCAAGCGCGTGTCGTGCTGCCGCTGCCAGACCTGCGCAATATCAACCGCCAGATGGCGGCCGGTGAAATGAAGGCGCGCAAGGCCAAGCGTGAAATGACCGAGGCCAATCTGCGCCTGGTGATTTCGATCGCCAAGAAGTACACGAACCGCGGCCTGCAATTTCTTGACCTGATCCAGGAAGGCAATATCGGCCTGATGAAGGCCGTGGACAAGTTCGAGTACCGCCGCGGCTACAAGTTTTCGACGTACGCAACATGGTGGATCCGCCAGGCAATCACCCGTTCGATCGCCGACCAGGCGCGCACGATCCGTATTCCGGTGCACATGATCGAAACGATCAACAAGATGAACCGGATCTCGCGCCAGATCCTGCAAGAGACCGGCGCCGAGCCCGACCCGGCCACGCTCGCGATCAAGATGGAAATGCCGGAAGATAAAATCCGCAAGATCATGAAAATCGCGAAAGAGCCGATTTCCATGGAAACGCCGATCGGTGACGACGACGATTCGCATCTGGGTGATTTTATCGAAGACAACAACACGCTGGCACCATCGGACGCCGCGCTGCATGCCTCGATGCGCGGCGTGGTCAAGGATGTGCTCGACTCGCTGACGCCACGCGAAGCCAAGGTGCTGCGCATGCGCTTCGGCATCGAGATGTCGACCGACCACACGCTGGAAGAGGTCGGCAAGCAGTTCGACGTCACCCGCGAGCGGATTCGCCAGATCGAAGCGAAGGCGCTGCGCAAACTGCGTCACCCATCGCGCTCGGACAAGCTCAAGAGCTTCCTCGAGAACAACAGCTGATTGTTGATGCGGGCTTGACGGCCCTGTACTAAAGGCAATATGCTCTCGCCACTTCGCTCACCGCATTCGTGTTGATGAGCCGGTGGCGAGCTGCTTGCCACTATCCCAGTTTCTGGGCCTCTAGCTCATGCTTGGTTAGAGCAGCGGACTCATAATCCGTTGGTGCCGTGTTCGACTCACGGGAGGCCTACCAATAAAATCAAAGGCTTAGAAGTGATTGGGCCGTTCGGCTTGCGTTTTCGGTGAAGTTTACTTGATGCCAGTACCCATCTAGTACCCGGATTCGCTAAGGCTAGCCGCCAAGTGCGTACCCTATCGGTTCCGGTGTTAACTGAAATTGACGCGTCCTAAATTGGACATGTCTGCCTCGCGTGTCTCTGTTGCAGCCAAATTGCGGACCTGAACTGGTACGATCTATAAAGGTCTTTCGATTCGCTGGCAGAGTGGGCATAAATGCTGGCCAGACTTATCGCTCAGATTGCGGGATATAACCCGCACTTCATCGCACGGAAGCACCACATCCCCAGCCCCCTCGACTTGGTATGCATGTGGCACGTGGACCACCATCCCTGTTGCCGCAACCGTTCTCTTTGATCGTTGTCTCACATTGACGCTCTGCTCGGCTACTGCTAGGGTGCTGATCCCGTAGCGCGAGGTGAAGATGCACATTAGCGAAGTTTGTTCAATTGTCGAAGCTGTCCAGATCCTGAGCGCTTTGACTAAACGCGTTTGGACCGAGGATGAAGTCATCCGTGCAGTAATTCGTCTTCGTCTTCCGGTCTACGCGACTGCGCCATATGATGCATCGATCGTTTCAAAGCGATATGTTGACGAGCGCTTAGTCATCGCTGAAGAGGATTCCCTCAAAGCCCAATACGTTACCCTTCGACAATATGAGATCGAAGAACTCGCTTACAGCAGTGGGCCTCAAGTCATCACGGATCGACCGGCTTGGCTCTTCGGAGATGAACCGCACCAGCCTTGGAGCAGCATCACCGCGTTTCGTCAGAGCGACCACCGTGTAATCGGCTATTGGGACACCGAGCAGGGGGAATGGATGGGTGAATCGAACGAGTATTTCTTCTCCAAGCCAGTGCAGATCACCGCGCAGTCCACGTTCGTCGTTCCACGACATACTATTGCCGCATTAATAGAAGATGACGATTTACGTTGCCCTCAGTTGGCGAGGGCTGGCAGCAGCGAGCCTGCCCAGCCTGCTCCGCCAATGGAAGCGCCGGTTCCAGCAGAGAACAGCGCCAGCCGTTGCCGAGTGGACAAAGCAGCCCCATTGGGCATTACGAAAAACCAGGTTTTGATGGCGTTTTCCGGTCTCACCACCATTGACCTTAAAAAAGCACTCGCTAATGGTAAGGGGCTATACGGCAAGGATCAGGCGAAAGAAGTGAGCGGCACTCCTGGGAGTCGCCACGCTGCACTGTGGGACCCCGTCGTTCTCGCTGCTGGATTTTATGAAAACTATCGTACCCCCAGATCGAAACTGAACAAGATGTTCATGGAGCATCAGTTTTTGGCGCCGTGGCGGGAGAAATGGAACGAAGTTGCGGAGGATCTGGTATGAAGCCTTTGCTCTTTGACTAGGGTGACGATGACGTGAATACGGCGGGTAGGCCGCCAAAAATGGCTGAACCTGCCATAGCAACCTGCCACACACCTGCCACATACTTGGCTTGCAAGCTGCATGAAACCGTCATGGACATGCCATTCCCCTGAGCAAAAAAACAGTGGCAATTGAATCTGAGCACTCCTAAACACGCATCAACATAAGGAGATTCAGATGCACACGCCAAATACGGCAACCCACCCCAACCCCGTGGCGCTCAGCGAGCGGCCGGATGTCATGAGCAAGAAATATTCCGCACTCGACGCCCAAGTGCGCATCGCTGTGTCTACGGCGGAGGCTGCCTTTCATCTCGGCCGTAAGCCACAGACCCTGCGCAAGTGGGCATGCTTCGAAGACGGCCCGCTCCGCCCGGTCCGCATCAATGGCCGCCTCGCGTGGCCGGTGGCACAGATCAAGCAGCTGCTGAATAAGGGGGACGCATGATCACCGGACTGCTGGCCCAAGAAAATTCGCAGACGCCGCTCCTGCTCCGCGCCGGTACCCCGCGTACGGCGGCTAAACACGCAACAGCATATGAGAAGGCTGGCAAGGCTTATCTCCGTTCGATCTACGGCAACCAGCCGCAGGCCGGCAGGCACGTTGGCTGGATCGATGGCATTGTCAACGAAGGAAGCGTCGTAATCGCCGAAATCGACTTCTTTGTCGGTTCGCCGCGCGTTGGAGTTATCGAACTGCCGCTCCACGCCATCAAGGTGGACGGAATCACCCTCACTGAGACCGCAGCCGTTAAGAGCCTCGCCGGCCGCAAAGTTTATGTGACCGTGGCTGATCGCTACTGCTTCGACGGCATCTACCTCTCGAATGTGACTGCCATTGAATTCGAGAGCGAGAAGAAGCCGTTGGTGGACATCGGCTGGCTGCTCGAACCGGCGCAGAAGTGAGCCAACATGCTGACCCAAAACCACATTGAAAACGAGGCCGCTCCACCGACGGTTGGCGCACGGCTGCCAGTTGTCCCTGAAGCACTGCTGTGCGCCCACAACCCGGGTGTCAGGCTGCCGAAGTTCGACAACATTCCACTTGAACTCAAGGCGAAACCAAACTGGGTTGTCTGGCGCCTGGAAGGGAAGCCAGGCGCTAAGCCGATCAAGGTGCCGTACAACCCAAAACTCCTGAATTCGCGTGCCAAGTCGAACGACTCGCAGACATGGGGGACGCATGAAGATGCCGTGACGGCCTATATGGAAGGGGGATACACGGGCGTGGGTGTCATGCTGAACGGCGATGGGCTGGTCGGTATCGACCTTGACCACTGCGTCATCGACGGCATGCCATCGGCGGCAGCAACTGACCTCATGCAACACCTCGGTGTTACTTACATCGAAATCTCGCCGTCCGGCACCGGCCTGCGCGGATTCGGCTACGCCCACAACCTTGAGAAAGGGGTGAATGGCACGATCGAGGACCTCAAGGTTGAGCTGTACTCCAACTTGCGCTTCCTCACCGTGACTGGACATGCGCTGACCATGGGTCCGCTGAGTGAACTGACGGGCTTCAAGGAACTGGCTGCCAAGGTCCGCAAGGACAGCGGCGCGGATGTGATCGAACGCGCGGCTGTCGGCGCACTGTTTGATCGCCACGCCGTGTGGATCAGCCAGATCCTCAGTGGCGAGGTTTACCACGACGCACTGCGCGATCTCGCGGGATCCATGGTCGCGTCGGGCACGCAGCCTGGCGCAGTGGTGTCCTGGCTGCGCGGCCTCATGCGCTCTTCTCAAGGACCGCACGATGCTCGCTGGGCGGCGCGCATGGACGAGATCCCGAAATTGGTGAGCAGCGCGGTGGCCAAATACACGCCCCAGACTGTTGACCTCCGCCGACTCTTGCAACTCAATGATGTGGCATCGACGAGTTGCGAACAATCCAGCCGCTTCAAGGTGCTCACTGCGGCACAGCTCACGCAAGCGGAACCGATCAAATGGGCGGTTCGCGGCCTCCTGCCGCAGGTTGGCCTCGCGGCGCTGTACGGCCCCAGCGGTGCGGGTAAGTCGTTCCTCGCGCTGGACCTGAGCGCGTCGGTGGCATCGGGCATCACGCAGTGGTACGGCATGCGCGTTACTCAGTGCCCGGTCACTTATTGCGTTCTCGAAGGCGAAGGCGGGATGGGCAAGCGCGTCGCGGCTTGGGAGAAGTACAACGCCCGCAAGATGCCCAATACCCTTCACTTTATCGTAGAGCAGTTCGACATCACGCTCGGTACAGACGTCGAAGAATTGGCACTCGCAATTCGCACGGCTAATGGTGCAGACGGCCTGATCATCTTGGACACGCTCAACCGAGCGGCTCCCGGCTCCGATGAGAACTCGTCAAAGGACATGGGCACGATCATCGCTAACGCGAAGGCTCTCCAACAACTGACGGGCGGGATGGTGCTGTTGGTGCACCACACCGGCAAGGACGAGAGCAAGGGCATGCGCGGCCACTCCAGCCTGTTCGCTGCGATGGACTGCGTTATCGGCGTTATGCGCACTAAGGGCGAGGGCTTGGGCTGGACGGTGGCAAAGTCGAAAGACGATGAAACCGGGACCCAGCATGCCTTCCGCCTCGAACAGGTCGTGGCCGGCCAAGACGAAGATGGCGAGGACATCACATCGTGCGTCGCGGTTTCAATTGCGCCGCCATTCGCGCAAAAAGGCGCGCGCAAGCTCGGGCAGCATCAGCGTACCGCGCGCGACGTTCTGCTCAATCTCTTCAATGAAAGTGAAGGCGATTCCCAGGTCACGTACGTCACGGCATACGGTGCGATCGCTGCTGCAATTGAAACAGACCCGAAACACAAACGCGAACGCGCCAAGCAGGCTGTCACAGCCTTGGCTGCACATGGCATGATCGAAATGACCGACACGCACGTCGTGCGCTTGCCAGCCTTCGGAAACTAAAAGCTTGGCAGTATAAAACAAGAAAAATCACCCACCTATCTATCCACCGATCACGCCACCTAGCCCTTCCCGGTTTCCCCCTCCCCCTATAGGGGAGGTGGGAAAGACCGGGAGCAATATGGGCCACTGGAAAATCCCGTTTTAGAGTTATCAGGGACAAAGTGGGACACATATTTTGGTCGAATAATTCTGGCTACTATTTAATAACTAAATCGTATATTTCAAAGGAAACACATGAGCACCAACATTATCAGGGGCTGGACTTCGACTATCAAGCGACAGGCCAAGCACCGTTTCAACCAAGGCATCGTGTGCCTGACTCCCGAGGAGGCGAGGGCGCTGGTCGCAATCGACGCGGGTCTGAATGGCTATGAGGGCTTCCGCCGGGATCGCGTGCTCGGTCAGGTCACGTTCACCACCGAGCGACAACTGGATTACCTCGACCTGATTGAGGCAATTCGCGTCGGCATCGACCGGAATACGGTGATCGACCCGGCCGATCCGCTCCACGACGAAAAAAATTCCCTCCGTGCGACGCAGACTGCACTGTTCGGTTCGCTGGACAAGCCAATCGGCATCGTCGTCGGCACGATCTACATGGAGATCAAGCCTCAAGCTGTGCAGTAATACAAGAATAGTTGGACATCAAGCGAGCCGCGCATGTGAGTGCCCGGTTCGCTTTTCTTTTAGGTACCTGCGATGAAAAAAGCCAAGGCGGCCCGAGTGCCGGTCCTCGAAAATGCGTTCGAGGTGAACCTGCCGAAGTTGATGCGGATGGCGAAGGCCGGTGGAGAGTCGCGGCTCGTACTTGACGATGGGGACGTGCGAACCGTTGCTGTGCTTGATGAGACCCGCCTAGCGGTTTTTCTAGGCGGTCGGGCGTGGGTAGCGGACATCGTAGCCGTCCAGTGCCTCCAAGGCCGTGTACGCTGCCTCCTAAAGTGCCCTCGCGCGCACGAGGGGAATTTTCAATCTCTATATTTTTGGGCCGGTGAGCTGGCCTGCCGACATTGCCACGGCCTGCGATATCGAACGAATGTTGCCTCGACGGCAGCAGATAGGGCAAGGATTTCGCGATTGAAACTACATTCTTCACTTACCCTGGATCCAAGTCAGCCCCTTTTACGGAAGCCTCGCAAATGGCGGAAGCGACATCTTCGCTTGATCACTCAAGTCGCTCGACTTGATGATATTCACTATTGCAACCTTCGCTCTTGGCTGGATCGAAACCGTGATTAGACCCTTTGGGGAGGGGTGACCTGCAGGTACAGATTTCATCAGCGTGTGGAGAGTACCTCAAGGAATTTATGGACACTTTTGTAATTTTTCGGAAGGCATCTGCTTAGCTCGCTGCAGCGGAGCCATTACCATGTAGTTGCCCAATACAAACCGGGTCACGGAAAGTAAGCGAAATTTTTCAAAGAAAAGCATCGCGCAGCCCGACAACATCCAATTTCCAGATAATCACCTTAGCAGCAATTACGAAATGTTTCTTGCCAACACTGTATTTTAATGCGATTATTGAAATACTCATACCGTTTTGGAGATGTAATGATTCGTCTTAAGAAATTTAGAATAAATGGATTTAAACATCAAGATCGATTTGCAGAAATTGAATTTCGTGATCCAGTATCAGTAGTATATGGTGAAAACGGCAGTGGAAAGACATCTTTTCTAAAGGCAATTTCCGCATTTTTATCACAAGACGATACGACGCTTAGTAGTATTGGCATTAATTCGATTGAATGTTGGTACACAGATGGATTAGAAACGTCATATGTCAACGTAGCCAAAACAGATGTTAGCTACGATTGGTCCGGCCTGACTGAATCACCATTAAAAGATACCAGCTCGCTATCACTTGGCGTTGAGCGTGGTATTAGTACTCAGTCATTAAGAATAGAAGCTGATCTTATCTACGAATTCTTTAGGTTATCGCCTCGTGGCAGAAGGTTTTTCGCCCGAGATTCAGAGTTTTCTCCGCGCGAATTTTCGGAGGAATTGTCGATTTTCCTAAGGCGTAGGCAATCGTCAACTAGAGATCGTCGCACAGAAATGAATTTTTCGAAGGCTCACGTGAACCTCCAAAATATTAAACTGGAGAACGTCGAAGAGCTGTTAATGAATCATTATCACTCAGCAAAATATTCGGCAAATCTGAAGATTCAAAGTGCACTTTTCAATACTCTATCTGACGCAATTAATGCCACCTATCCTAACGTTGGGATTTTAATTCCACGAGATTTATACTCCAATTTGATCAGCTATCGCGGGCGATTGATAGAGGCGCTGACGAACGATGATGCACGCGACTCGAATCACTTCAAAGCAACGATTGTCGGGATTTTACAGTCCCTTACAGAAGGGAATTATGTTGAAGAGGTTGAAAAAAAGCCCCTTTTGTGTAACCTATTCCTCAATATGATTGAAGAGCTGGAAAAGGAAAAACTTGCTCTAGGTGCCGTTAATTTGCTAATTGACAAATTCAATAAGTATTTGATCGGCGGAAAAAAATTGATAATTAACAATACAGAATTATATATCTCTGTCGGAAAATCGAAACACTCGATTCATCATCTTTCTAGCGGCGAACGTCATATTTTGACGTTTCTATGTATGGTCTTATTTCAGGCGCAGGGACGCGATTTTTTGATTATTGACGAGCCTGAGATCTCTTTGAACATTACTTGGCAACGCGAACTTTTGAAGTTGTTTAACGAACTTGTCCCCGACACCCAAATAATTGTTGCTTCGCACTCACCGATACTGGCAAAACGTAGTCCCGCGTCTTTGACCCCGTTGATAACTGGAATCTCAACGAAAGAAGAAGTTGAAGCTCACAATTGACGAAGTTTTAAACGAAGCAATAATGACATCAACGCCAACTATTGTAGTTGAAGGTACCGATGATATTAAAACCTACTATGCTCTGACTGCGAAGGAGTTAGAAAAATTCGAGATTTATGCGGTGGAGATGATTGAAGGATTTGCCCCCGGTTGTGGGGACGTTATTAAGGCTATACAAGAACTTTACACTTTGCCCATAAATTCAGCGACAATTGAGAATTTCATATTGGGGATTATTGACCGGGACGTACGCGAATTTAGAAACGAGCTGCCTGCAGAAAAAGCAATTTTTGCTTTAAAAAATTATTCAATTGAGACCGATTTTGTAAATAAAGAAATACTGTCAGAAATAGTTTTAACGTGTACAACAGCTACGCCAGATCTGATTTCACAGAATTTCATATCTATAGCTTTTGACTCTATTGAGATTTCACTATTGCAACTTTATTATTTTTCTCTCGAGGCATTACGATGCGCACTCGATCACAATTACGCTGCTGACTTTAAATATTCTTATCAGAATGGTCGTCGAAATGAAGCATCAGTGATCACCAGTGTAATTGCAAAAAAGGCCGACCTAGATGTTTTTGCAGCATCTAACAATCTGGCAAAGAATTTTGACAGCGTAAAACGTATTGCGAAAGGGAAGTGGATGCTTTCGACTTTCAGTGACGAGGTATATAAACTACTTAAAAATTTAGCGGTACATTGTGGCGGACAAGGTAATGGAAAATGCGGATATTGTAAGGCCGGAATGCATTCTCGGTGCACTTTTAAAATCAGGGACGGCATAAGTAATAAAACGATCTATTCGCTCATACGGGAAGTTCCTCCTACTTCCAACATGGCATACATCCGGGATCGAATCTCGGAGCTGTCAGCGCTGCCTGCTTGATCAAATCGTCAAAAAATGACCGATTAGGACGAGATGCGCCGGGCGTGCTTGCAACGATAAAAACGCTGGCCAAGCTCGATATTGAGGTCGTTGTTCTCCAGCTCGGCAAACTAGATCTGATGGCGCCAGCGGCAAGCTCATCCTGGCGATGTTAGCTGCTGTCGCAGGGATGGAGCGTGACTTGATCGTTGAACGAACCCAGCCCGGACTCGCACGGGAAAAAGCTGATGGTAAGACGCTTGGCAGGCCCGCCAAAACCACGCCAGAGCAACGTAAAGAGATGGCCGAGGGTCTACGCGAACAAACAGAGCGTGAGCGCGTTGGCGAAGCTCTACGGCGTTTCTCGAGCGACCATTCTTACAATAGTAAAGCCAGTTACAGAGATTGAGTCGCCGACCTGATACATCACACGGTGCGGTAGCATTCGCCATTAGTCTGCCCTCAGGTCATCGTGTTCAAACGTCGACGCGGATTTTTGAAGCACATACTGCTTATAGGGCTGGCTTAAGTAAAATATTATGCGCTAAGTCTGATATTACCTCTTCAGCGGTGATAGGCAATATTGTCGTCGAAGAGGGGTGGCACGCAATATTCCGAATATCCAATTTTGCCTTCAATATTTTTGCTGTTGTGTTACTAATTATTCCTGCACCTTTGGCGACTGCGATAACAATAGATTCCTTTGAATCTTCGAAGTCGGTGAATTTTACAATAGGCTTCTCATTCTTGTACTGTGAAGGAAGCCTACTATTGTAATCATCAAGGTGTTGATCAAAGATTTTTCTACATACATGGTGATAAGCTAGATTCCATGCCATTACTACGGCTGCTCTATACGCCCCGTTAATAAAACATACGTTCGCCTCATGTAGGAATGTTTGTTGTTGCGGATCGGTTAAACTCTCCTCTAATTTTTTTAGTTGCGACAAGATTTGCTTGGGAGGTGCGGTCGAAGGCAGGATAGCGACTACTCTCGCGCGAGTCGTATTGCTTAATCTGAATCCACTTGTATTTCCTAGAAGTCTTGCATTCTGCGCCATCGCAGTCATTTGAGAGCCAGTATTTGCTGGACGTTTTATGTGTAACGCATCGAAGCAATTATTGATCTCTGCTGCTTTAAATTTTTCACAATTTCGATGTGCATGTAAAAAGTAGCCGATGATCGAAATTTTTTCTGTTATGGCTAGGTCATTAAAGTTTTTGATCTGATTAGTAAAATCGCTTAGATCCATTACTCAGCCTTATTCATTGCGTCAACAATATTTTCGCCTAGATGACTAATGACGGCCGAATTCGGTGACGACCCGCTCATCATCCGCCCATCTCTACTGTTCTTTAGGTCGCGCATTGGCTGGCGTGCATCCTTCGGGGTGGGAAAGCCAACATGCCGGAACGCTGTATGGAAGTGGTCCGCAGTTAATTCCTCGATGCCACCGTAATGCTTATACCAATAGGCGACAACTAGATAATTTTGTATGGCGACTTTGCCTGGGTTCTTCTCTGCGTAAAATTCTTTAAGTGTTGGTGACGCGTCGGTAAACGAAACGTCATGCACTACTTTTAGTGCCGTGGGCTTCCGTGGAGTTGGCGGCGACCTTCTTTCAGGCGTTGCTACCGCCTTAGTCTCATCAAGAATGATGTCATCCTGGCCGTCATCGAGATCGTCCGGGCTATCCGCTGTCGCAGCATTGCTCATCCCTGAGGTGCTTGTTGATGCTATACGGCGTGAGACCTGGACAGTTTGGGTGCCCCGAGAAAAAGCAGCGGCAATCGTTTGCAAGCTTTCTTGTAGAGATTGATCGCTGCCGCTCATTTCGAAATCAATGATTCGTACTTTGACGGTTGACTGCTCACTTGGTGCGGTTTTTTTCGATGCCATAGTGGTTCCTTGACGATTGGGCAACAAATAATAGCACTGTTCCAATTCGTTGCGGAACTTCACTAATGATCGAGATACCAGCGTGTTTACTGCGAGTCCGTGGTGCTGGCAGTTAAGTCGCTGTTGAGTAAACCGGTGATAGGTGAGTTTGTAAAATTACCTGCATGTCAACATGGATGCTTAAGTGCAATTTCCACAGGGGGGGGAGATAAAGGCTACCCCGGGACCTGTATATCTCCATAGGTCTGACTCTCAAAATTTTTCGGCGTATGGAAACCCTGAATTTTTTTGCGCGTGCAATGGAGCGAATCGCTCTTCCGAGGGGACATACAACTTAGGACTGTTCGCTGACTCGGCACACGTCGTGAAGCCAATGGGTTAGACGGGTCCTGTCGTCCACATTCGCCGGGTCATCCGCCCGCAGCAGACCGCATTCGCCCAACCGGCTGCTGCCGTGCCCCCCGCGCAGCGGCTGTCAGTCGCCGAAATTGCGGATCGTGCGAAGAAGATCACGGATCAGTTTAAAACGCATATCCCCATCGAGATTGTCGACACGTTTGCGGACATCCCCGGTCACGCAAACAGTACCGACGTGGCCAGCCGCCCGACGACGAATGATCGCATCTACCTGATCCGGGAGAGCTTGCGGGCTAATAACGTTGAAATCACGCTCTTCCATGAAATGCTCCAATTTTAGCTCGGCAAGCTGCCGGGCATCTCGTTCTGCGTCGTTGAAACGCAGATGGATCTTCCACAGGACATCCTGGCTGACGCCACCCCGCAGAAAGTCAGGAAGCCGCGCGAGTCTATCAGGAGGGTGTTGTTATGTGGTTTTGTCGTCCCACCAGTTGGTTAAGGAAGTTGAGGAAACGGTTCTGCATTAGCTGCACGGGCACGCTGGAGTGGCTAAGTTGTAAGGGCACAGTATTACCAAGAACCTGGACGATCTTTATACGCTAGTTGGTGAGGCTAAAGCGTTGTTCGCTATCGCCAAGGCCAAAGACAACAACATGTTTGCGTACATCGACGCACTGGTGGTTCACACTCGCTTGAACGACAAGCAGCGTCGCCGCTACTTGGTCGAGGAGCTGCTGGACCACCTCGCGGAGAAAAGTCCTATGGTTAAAGCGTCACGTTGTCGAGCCGATGAGCGCGCTTCGTTACTGGCTGCGTGTCAGGGGCTTCTGCGCATGGCTCAGTACAACGACCAAGACCTTGCGTACATCGTTCCCCAGGTTCGTCGTGCGACGACCGTCAACGTCACGCCGTCGAAGACCGGTGAGAAGCGCGGCACGGCTGCATTCCGCCGCGAGCAGTCGGCGCGTATGGTCAACTTGCACCCGGCCATCAAGCCAAAGACCGGACTGCTGGACACGCCAATGCGACTGGAATTCCAGAAGGCCGGCGCGCTGACCGTGACGTTATTACTCTCCCTTGTAATGTTGTGCAATCAGCTCGTCCGCCAGCTTCTCGGCCCCCATGCGGGCGAGCTTCTGGAGCGACATCTGCGGGACGTTCTGCGTACACCACCGCATCTTGGCGTACAGCTCGGCCGACATCGGCAGGTTCAGCCCCTTGGAGCCGTGGCTCAGGTCTTCCCACGGCTTCGCTCTGGGTGCTGCGGCTTGCAGAGCGGGCGGAGGAAGACTTTCATTGGCGACGGCACGGCGCTCAGCACTAGCCCGCGTCGAGCTGCACGTTGGCGGCTCAAATGTTCGCCGGTCGGTGCCTATAGCTGATGCGTTGGAAGATGCCAGACCTGGTGCCAGTCGTCCCACCGAAATATCCGCAGGCTTTTCTGCAACTAGGAACAGATCCACTTGCTGATGCGTACTAGTGGACAGTGCGTGTGTCTCGACAGCCAGCTTCTGGCCAGGTGCCGTAGAGAAGGTGATTGTCACTTTTTCGTTGGACATAATCAGCCTAGTTGCACTGGAACTGAGGGAGCTGGGCGAATAATCGAGGCGTGTCGTTCTCATACGCAAAATGGATTCGTTTCAAGATGACTCCAAAAATAAATATTCTTTAATTCAATCATTAAGAGAGGCAATTGGGGAAGATTGCCCGTGGAATGGGTCTAATCTTACCCTGAAGATTGGCAGATGCCAATCAGTTCCCCCAACTCCAAAGATCCTGCGCTTGTATCGTTCGGCGTGGCTGTTCGCGTTGCGCGGATAGTGAAGGGTATCTCGCAAGAAGAGCTGGCCCATCAGTGCGGCGTGGATCGCTCCTACTTAGGCGCGATCGAGCGTGGCGAGCAGAATGCGGGCTTGCTTCATCTCGTCCGGATAGCCAAGGCTCTGGAGACTACAGTTGGCGACTTAATGACCAGGGCGGGGCTGTAGGGTAGATATTGCATTTTGGTATCCCTCAGATGGGATAAGATTGTGGCCGTCAGAATTACAACGCCACGAATCCCATGATTGAAGACATCAAGAAAACCCTCTGGGCCACAGCCGACAAGCTGCGCGCCAACATGGACGCCGCCGAGTACAAGCACATCGTGCTGGGCCTTATTTTCGTCAAGTACATATCCGATACCTTTCAGACACGCCGTGACGAGCTTACGGCTCGTTTTAGCGACCCCGCTGACGATTATTTCCTTCACGATGTCGACGCCGAGATGCTGGCCGATGAGCTTGAAGATCGCGACTACTACAAAGAGGTCAATGTCTTCTGGGTGCCCGAGCTGGCACGCTGGGAGGCACTGCGCGCTCAAGCCAAGCAGTCCGACATCGGCAAGCGCATCGACGATGCTCTCGCCCTGATCGAGGTCGAAAACTCGAAGCTGAAGGGGATTCTCGACAAGCGGTACGCCAGGGTGCAGCTCCCGGACGGCAAGCTTGGTGAGCTGGTCGATCTGGTTTCTACTATTGGCTTTGGCGTGTCGGGCGACACCGCCAAGAACCACGCGCGCGATCTGCTCGGGCAGGTCTACGAGTATTTCCTTGGCCAGTTCGCCAGCGCCGAAGGCAAGCGCGGTGGTCAGTTTTACACACCTGCGTCCATTGTCAAGACCTTGGTCGCGGTGCTTGCGCCACACCATGGCAAGGTGTACGACCCGTGCTGCGGTTCGGGCGGCATGTTCGTGCAATCCGAGAGGTTTATTGAAGCACACGGCGGCAAGGTCGGCGATGTATCGATCTATGGGCAGGAAGCCAACCCCACGACATGGCGACTTGCAGCAATGAACCTGGCCATTCGCGGCATTGACTTCAACCTTGGCAAGGAGCCTGCCGATACCTTTGTGCGCGACCAACATGCCGATCTGCGCGCCGACTTCGTACTGGCCAATCCACCGTTCAATATTTCCGACTGGTGGCATGGCAGCCTAGAGGGCGACCCGCGCTGGGTCTATGGCACGCCGCCGCAAGGCAATGCCAACTACGCCTGGCTCCAGCATATGCTGTATCACCTTAAATCCACGGGGCGCGCTGGCATCGTATTGGCCAATGGCTCAATGTCATCAAGCCAAAACAGCGAAGGCGACATTCGCCGCGCCATGGTCGATGCCGACAAGGTCGAGGTGATGATTGCGCTGCCGGGTCAGCTTTTCTTCAACACGCAGATCCCGGCCTGCCTGTGGTTCTTGGTTAAGGAAAAGCGCGCACGCCAGGGCGCGGTTTTGTTCATCGACGCGCGTAAGCTGGGCAGCATGATCAGCCGAGTGCAGTGCGAGTTCACCGAGGAAGTGATCGAAAAGATCGCCAGAACGGTAGCGGCATGGCGCGGCGATGCAGACTCGGGAGAGTATCAGGATGAGGCGGGTTTCTGCCGCACTGTCACGCTAGCTGAGATCGCCGAACATGGGCATGTGCTCACGCCGGGTCGCTACGTTGGCGCGGAAGTCTTGGAGGACGAGGACGAAGAGTTCGTTGGCAAAATGCAGAGGTTGACTGAGAAGCTGGGCGAGCAGATTGCCAAGGGCGCGGAGTTAGATCAACTGATACGCCAGAAGCTGGGAGGGCTGGGGTATGAGTTTTGAAGTTAGATGGCGGCGAATAGATGAAGTGATTGAGGACGTCATAGACCGAAGGGGTATTACGCCACTCAAGCTTGGAGGAGATTTTGTTGAAAGAGGCCACCGAGTTATTTCGGCCAAGCTTATAAAAAATGGACGGATCGTTTTAGATGCTGATGTGCCGCGCTTTGTGGACGCATCTGTATATAGTAAGTGGATGAAAACTCCATTGCGCGTAGGCGATGTCATCATGACTTCAGAGGCGCCGCTGGGCGAGCTTGCATATTTAGGGCGCGACAAAGATTGGTGTCTGGGCCAACGATTATTCGCGCTTCGTCCACGGCAGGGCGTCATCGATGGTCGATTTCTTTATTATGCTCTACAAACAAATCGAGTCCGGGACGATATTTTTGGAAGGGCAACAGGCACGACAGTGCAAGGAATCCGTCAAGCTGAACTTCGCAAAGTTAAAATCCCCGTTCCTTCGCTCTCGGATCAGATCCAGGCAAGTAGTATTCTCGGTGCACTCGATGATCGAATAACCATATTGCGCGAAGCGAATGCCACCTTAGAGGAAATTGCCCAAGCCCTGTTCAAATCGTGGTTCGTAGACTTCGATCCCGTGCGCGCCAAGCAGGGAGGGCGTGCGCCTGAGGGAATGGATAATGCTACGGCGGCGCTCTTCCCGGACGGTTTCGATGAGTCCAAGCTGGGGCCAGTGCCGTCGGGGTGGCGTTTGGCATCTATCGAAGAGGTGGTAGAGGGTGTATATGACGGCCCACATGCGACGCCGCCAGAGGCCGATACTGGGCCAATTTTTTTAGGTATCAAGAACTTGACTGGAAGTGGTATCGATCTTACTGCGGTTCGTCATATCCATGAAGACCAGTGGGTGCAGTGGACGCGCAGGGTTGTGCCCAGCCACGGCGACATTGTATTCAGTTACGAGGCCACATTGGGCTTCTTCGCACTGATACCGCCGGCAACACGTTGTTGTCTCGGTCGTAGACTGGCACTAATCCGGCCACGCGCAAGAAACGGGTACGGGCATTTTTGGTTTCATCAATTTGTTGCTGCGCCCTTCCAGAGGCTATTGGAAAAACATACGATCCAGGGCGCAACGGTAAATCGGATCGCATTAAAGCACTTCCCTAGCTACGCGGTGCTAAATCCGCCCGATTCTATTAAGCGTGCGTTCGAGACCGTTGTAGAGCCAATTTGGGCCAGGATTCATGAAAACCAGGCGCAGTGCAAATCCCTTGTCGGAATTCGCGACACGCTGCTCCCGCGCCTGATATCGGGCGAATTGCTTCTGCCGGAAGCCGCTGATCAAACAGCGCTTGCCGCCTGACACCAACTAGCGACACATGCGATTAAGCGGCTTACTCATGACCGAAGACCAACTCGAACAAGAAACTCTTGGCTGGCTGACTGACACAGGTTACAGCTATGTCTACGGACCTGAGATTGCGGTTGACGGTGATGCACCTGAGCGTAGCAACTACACCCAAGTGGTTCTAGTTGACCGCCTTCGTGAGGCCATGTCGCAGCTCAATCCGCTAGTCCCATGTGTCGCCCGCGAGGACGCGCTGCGACAGGTGCTGAACCTAGATACGCCGGTGCTGTTATCAGCGAACCGGCTGTTCCATCGCATGCTGGTCAACGGTGTGCCCGTCGAGTACCAGCGCGACGGCGAAACGCGGGGCGATTTCGTCCGCCTGATTGACTTTGCTAACGTGACGGGCAACGAGTGGCTGGCGGTGAATCAATTCTCAATTAAGGGGCCGAAGCATACCCGCCGCCCCGACATTCTCCTGTTCGTCAATGGGTTGCCGCTCGTGCTGCTGGAGCTGAAAAATCCTGCCGACGAGAACGCCGATATCTGGAAGGCCTACGACCAGATTGAGACCTACAAGGAGCAGATCCCGGACTTGTTCCAGTACAACGAGGTGCTTGTGATTGCGGACGGCACCGAGGCCCGCATGGGATCGTTGTCCAGCAATGCCGAGCGCTACATGGCGTGGCGCACGATCGACGGCGTCGCGCTCGATCCGCTGGGGCAGTTCAATGAACTGGAGACGCTGGTGCGCGGCGTGTTGGCGCCGGCTTACTTGCTGGACTTCCTGCGCTTCTTCGTTCTGTTCGAGGACGACGGCACGCTGATCAAGAAAATCGCGGGCTATCACCAGTTCCATGCCGTACGGGCCGCAATCATGCAGGTGGTCGCCGCATCGCGCCCTGAGGGCACCCAGAAGGGCGGCGTGGTATGGCATACGCAAGGCTCGGGCAAGAGCATCACCATGACCTGCTTTGCTGCCCGCGTGATGCGGGAGACCGCGATGGAGAATCCGACCATCGTCGTCATCACCGACCGCAACGACCTTGATGGCCAGTTGTTTGGGGTTTTCTCATTGTCGCAGGATCTGCTGCGCGAGCAGCCGGTGCAGGCTTTGACGAGGCAGGATCTGCGCGCAAAACTCGCCAACCGGCCGTCGGGTGGCATTGTCTTCGCCACCATCCAGAAGTTCATGCCCGGCGAAGATGAAGACACCTTTCCGCTGCTCTCGGATCGCGCCAACATCGTCGTTATCGCCGATGAGGCGCACAGGACGCAGTATGGCTTCGAGGCCAAGCTGAAGTCACGCAAGGTGAAGTCGCTCCCGTTGGGCACCGGGGCAGCTCCAGCATTGCTGCAAGAAGCGGCAGAGGCCCCGGCGCAGTACCAGGAACGGTATCAGGTCGGCTACGCGCAGAACCTGCGCGATGCGCTGCCGAATGCGACCTTCGTGGCGTTCACCGGCACGCCGGTATCGAGCGAGGACCGTGATACGCGGGCGGTCTTTGGCGATTACATCCACATCTATGACATGCAGCAGGCCCGCGACGATGGCGCGACGGTGGCGATCTATTACGAGTCGCGCTTGGCCAAGCTGGGACTGCGAGAAGGATCGCTCGATGGCATCGACGACGAGGTGGACGAGCTGGCAGAGGACGAGGAGGACGATCAGAAGGCGATTCTTAAGAGCCGCTGGGCCGCGTTGGAGAAGGTGGTCGGCGCCGAACCGCGCATCAAGCAAGTCGCCGCTGATCTAGTCCAGCATTTTGAGGATCGTGACAAGGCGCAATCCGGCAAGGCCATGGTAGTAGCGATGAGCCGGGAGATCTGCGCGCACCTGCATAACGCCATCATTGCCTTGCGCCCCGACTGGCATGACGACGATCCCGAGAAGGGTGTAATCAAAGTGGTGATGACCGGCTCGGCCAGCGATAAGCCGCTGCTACGGCCCCACATCTACTCGAAGCAGGTCAAGAAGCGCATGGAGAAACGGTTCAAAGATCCGGACGACCCGATGCGATTGGTGATCGTCAGGGATATGTGGTTGACCGGCTTCGATGCGCCATGCGTGCATACCATGTACGTAGACAAGCCGATGAAGAGCCACAACCTGATGCAGGCGATTGCGCGCGTGAACCGCGTTTTCCGCGACAAGCAGGGGGGGCTAGTCGTTGATTACATCGGCATCGCCAGCGACCTGAAACAGGCGCTCAAGGAGTACACAGCCAGCAAGGGCCGTGGCCGCCCCACAGTCGACGCGTACGAGGCTTACGCCGTGCTGGAAGAGAAGCTGGATGTGTTGCGTGCCATGCTCCATAAAATCGACTACAGCGACTTTTTGACGGGCGGGCATGGCATGCTGGCCAAGGCAGCAAATCATGTGCTTGGCCTGAAAGACGGCAAGAAACGATTTGCTGATACCGCGCTTGCCATGTCGAAGGCGTTCACCCTGTGCTGCACACTCGACGAGGCGAAAACGGTGCGTGACGAGGTCGCGTTTTTCCAGGCCGTCAAGGTACTGCTGACCAAGAGGGACATCAGCAGCAAGAAGCGCACGGACGAGGAGCGGGATCTGGCCGTCAGACAAATCATCGGCTCGGCTTTGGTGTCGAATGAGGTCGTGGACATCTTCAATGCGGCGGGCCTCGAAAAGCCGAACATCGGCATACTCGATGACGACTTCCTCAACGAGGTGCGCAACCTGCCGGAGCGGAATCTGGCGGTGGAGCTGCTGGAGCGCCTGCTTGAAGGCGAAATCAAGGCCCGGTTCGCTACCAACGTCGTGCAAAACAACAAATTCAGCGAGATGTTGACCAATGTGATCAAGCGGTACCAGAATCGGTCGATCGAAACCGCTCAGGTCATGGAAGAGTTGATCGCGATGGCCAAGAAGTTCAAGGAAGAGGCAGAGCGCGGAGCCAGCGCCGGCTTGAACTCGGACGAGATCGCCTTCTACGATGCTCTTGCAGACAATGAAGAATCGGTGCGCGAGCTGGGGGACGAAACGCTGAAGAAGATCGCCCACGAGCTGGCCGAAAGCCTGCGCAGGAACGTCAGCGTTGACTGGGCGGTGCGAGACAGCGTGCGGGCTAAGCTGAGGCTGCTGGTAAAGCGAATCCTGCGCAAGTACAAATATCCGCCCGTGAAAGAGGAAGCTGCCGTTGCCTTGGTTATGCAACAGGCTGAGACCCTAAGCGCTGAATGGGCCTAAATGCTCAAAAGTTGCTCTTTCACTGACCATGATTTAATCAATTCGTGATGGCAAAGGCAGCACGTGTCGATCATCTTCATCGCTCTCCGGCAGTGGCAACAACTTTTAATCCCCCTGAAATGGGCGCAAACTCGATTCCTGCTTGTTCCAGCATCCACCCTTCAATCTTGACGTGCCACATGCGCAGCAGGTCGAGCGGGCGGCGGATATAGTTTTGTTCCCTTACACCCTGCGGCTTGTGGCCTTGAATTTGTGCAGCGATGCCTGCCGGTGTCTCAGTCCATTCACACAAGCTTGCGAAAGACCGGCGCAAGCCGTGCAAAGACAGGTTGAGCGCTGCAATCGCACAGGCCTTTTTATGTGGCGGTGTCGGATCAGCAAGGCGGCCGTCGGCAGCGGTCATACTGGAGAATACCCATTCATTACGGCGGGGAAGGGCTGCAATCATGTATTCCATATAGGGGGGGAGGGGGATAACGCGTAGTCCATCCACCTTGTCGCGTATGGTAATACTCTTCCACAGAAAATCAACGTCCGTCCACTTCAGGCGGCCTAGTTCCTCCCGACGCGCTCCCGACAGCAGTAGGCATTGTAAATACGCCGACGTGACGGGGTTGCCAATCTGACGAACAGCGGCGAACCATGCCGGCAATTGTTCACGCTGTAGCACGTCATTTTTCGCGGTCGGCTTACCTAGGCTCTCGCGCACCTTCTTGCTTTGCGCTGGATTAGCCTCGATGATATCTCCATACACTGGATGCTCGGTGCACCAGTTCAGGCAGGCTTTCAGCATGCGCCATGCTAGGCGGGCGCTCGTTGGGCGGGTCACTGCTTCGGTCCTAGCCCATGCTTCGATGCGATGGGCAGTCAGGTCTACCAAGCGTACTCCGGCGAGCGAGGCAAGTGGTGCAGGTTCTGTCACCTTCTTATTGCTGCGGAGCCTTGGCTCACCACCCGGCTTAATCATCCTCAAATGATCTGCGGCGTGACGTTCGCCCCACTGCGGCGCTCGGTCAGCAATATATAGCGGCCACACGTCCCCCAGCGTCATTGAGTTACGCACGGCGGCAGCGGCAGTCGCAGCCACGGCAGCCGCTTTGGCCATCCGCTCTGCTTGGTCTGCGGCTATCCCATCAGCTTTCACTTGGCGCGGGTCTTGGCCATTGTCAATAATCACCTTCAAACGGCGAGCCTCAGCGCGCGCAGCAGGTATCGCCCACGCCTCCGGGTCTCCAATCTTAAGGCGTACTACTTGTCCACGTATCTTAGCTTGGAAGATGTAAGACTTGCCGCCGCTTGGCGTAGCCCGAAGGCCCAGCCCAGGCGCCTCAGCGTCCCATAAAAATGAGAGGCGTTCGCCCTCAAACATTGGGAAGTCTGCAACCCTACCCGCCGTGAACTTTACTTTTGCCATCGTCTCGCCCATGTCATCGGTCTGGTACCCCGCTAGTACCCTTTAGTACCCGGTCAGTACCCCGATCTGGAGTATATCAATCTGCCTGGATCAACACAACATGAGCGGTAGGCGACTGTCAACCCATTGATATTTAAGAGAATATGGATTTTTAGGACTGCCGATCAACAGTAATAGACGCCTTTTCTTGCCGACTCATAATCCGTTGGTGCCGTGTTCGACTCACGGGAGGCCTACCAATAAAATCAAAAGGTTAGCTGATTAGCCAACCTTTTTCTTTTGTTCTCGCGTTGGCAAATCAAACCATGTTTCGGCAAACAGGGGCTTCGCCACGGCCATTGGAGGCGCAGGACATGCGCCGGGCAATCTGCTTGGAGAGCCAGTCAGCAGCCGCGCAAAGCCATGCATAATGACGGATTGGGCCCACGGCCAACTACTTCCGACAAGATTCGCATGGTCATCCATACCGCCGCAGACATACAGCGTACGCACAACGATATCGACATCGGCGTACGCCTGGTCGACGCTTTGAGGCGCCACGCAGGCGCCGCCAAAGGCACGCCCGTCACTTACAAGGACTTGCTCAGGCTGGCACGTCTTCTGTACCCCAAAGACCTGGTTCTCGACCGCGCAGTCGCTGTGGGGATCGGCGCAAAACTCCGGTTTGTCGAGGCATTCTGCGCGGCCCATGGCGTTCCCAACCTCGCGGCCCTTGCGGTCGGGCCGGCGACCATGCAGCCACCTTCCCAGTACCAGGGCGACTGGGATGCTGATCGGCGCGCCGTTGCAGCATTCGATTGGTCTGCCATCGACGCGCAGCTTAGCGACTATGCCAAGACCGCCCGCGCCGCCGTGTCGGCACGCCTGAAGCCGCGCAAGGAACGACCTGCCGACGTTGCGTGGTACGCCTACTTTTGCTCGCACCGCAAGGAATGCGCCTGGATCGGGCAGGAAGACAAGCAGGAAATCGTCAACCTGATCATGGCCGGTATCGATCCGGATACTGCGATGAAACGGGTGCAGGTTGCCAGAATCGAATTTGGCGAGGTCGCGTAATACGGCGTCGCTTGGCAGACTGGTGCATTGCGGCTGGTTCGCAACGACGGGGAAGGACGGCGCAAGGTGCCCATTGCTGTTCACGCCCTTGTACCGTGTTCGTGCTCCACGGCTGTGCTGCCTCGTGCGTCATGACATTCGCTGCTTGCATCGGCCGTACCGATAGCCGGCATCCCGGCAGCATCGGCGATGCGGTTGAGGGAGGCCGGGCGGTCGAGCGTGACGCAATCGAGAAAGCGGTGGCGCCAGCGGAAGGCGGTGTTGCGATGCACGCCGACCTGGTCTGCGGCAGTGCGCAGGGGAAGCGTGTCGAACATTGCCTGTGAATAGGCAAGCCACTTGCTGCGTAGCCGGAGCCGTGCCAGCGGTGTGCCGGTCAGGTCATTGAACGTGCGCCCGCAGGCGCAGCAGCGAAAGCGCTGCAGATCGTTGACGAAGCCGTGCCGGTGGCAGCGTTCGTCACCACAGGCGGGACAGCGGCGGCCAGGCGCCCTGATCTGCGCGATGAGCGCGACTACCTGATCGAGGCCGGAGGCGGGATGCAGGGCATCGCGTAGTTGCCGGTGCTGCTGATGGTCCGGCGATGGCAACGTGGCGAACCAGCTTTTGAAACGAGGGGCAATCATGGTCGACTCCCGATGCGTGCGATCAGGGTTGGACCATGCGACTTCTTTTCAGTTCAACGCGGTTCTCTGTCGGATGTCGACGGCGCTGCCTTGACGGCGGCTGGCGTTTGCTCCCCGCGTACCAGGGCGCCGCTGCGCTCCAGCACATAATGATCGAGGTCGCGCGCGAGAATCAGGTTGTCACTGTAGTGCGCACGCGCCTCATTCTCGAGCAGCGACATCGGCAGTGCGCCATGGTCCTGGTAGCGCGGACTGAAATGCGTCAGCACCAGGTTGCGCACGCCGGCTGATTCGGCAAAGCGCGCCACCCGCATTGCCGAACTGTGCTGCGGGCCCGGCCCGATCTTTTGCAGCACGTCCTCGGTGTAGGTCGCCTCGTGCACCAGCACGTCCGCGCCATGCGCCGCAGTGGCCAGCAACTCTGGCCGATCGTTGTCGCCGGCGACGACGATACGTCGCGCCCTGCGTGGCGGCAGCAGGTAGTCAGCCGCCTTGATGAAGCGCCCATCGGCCAGCGTCACATCGCGCCCTTGCTGGATATCGCCCCACAACGGCGACGCCGGCACGGCATCCGCACGCAATTTCTCCGTATCCAGGTGGCGCGCCATTGCCGCCTCCGTGAATCCATAGGCCCAGCACGGAAGGCCGTGTGACAACGCCGTTGCATCCACCGCCAGCTCGGGCATGAGCGGCGCGCCAGCCAGGTCGCCAGCCAGGTCGTTCGGCGTCAGCCAAACGAGCGGGTATGGCAGACTCAGCTGGCTCGCCACCATGATGGCGTCGATCATGCCGCGCAGCGGCGGCGGGCCGACGACCGTCAAGGCGTCGCTGCGGCCCGCCATTGCGGCGCTGGCGAGCAGCCCCGGCAGGCCGTAGCAATGGTCGCCGTGCAGGTGCGTGATGAACACGGCGCGCAGGCTCATGACTGACAGCGGTGTGCGCAGGATGCGGTGCTGCGTACCTTCGGCGCAGTCGATCAGCACCCATTGCCTGGCGCCACGCAGGCGCAGCGCGAGGCCCGACATATTGCGTTGCCGGGTCGGCGTGCCGGCTGACGTCCCCAGGACAATGATTTCCATATGCGGTTTTCGTGAAGTGACGTTGCCATTATCCGTCACGTCAACGCAAACGGGCACCAGCTCATTCGCGCGTGCCCGCAGGCACTGACGGTGCCGCGGCAGGGATCATCGGCGCCGCAAACGGCGTCACGCCAAACAGCAGCGAGCGATGCGCGCCGACGCCCGCCATGGCGCCATCGGCCACCGAGAGCGCCACCGAGCTGGCGGCGCGCATCGCGTCGCCAGCGGCGAACACGGCCGGCACCGTGGTCTGCCGGCCGTCGTCCGTGCGGATGAACGGTCCCAGCGGTCCTTGATCGAATTGGCAACCGAGTTGTTCCGCAATCGGGCTGGCCATGTGCACGCGCCCGTAGGTGAACAGCCCGGTCATGATTTCCTGACGCCCGTCTTCCAGCACGACGGTGGCGACATTCACCAGGCGGCGTACCGGCGTCTCGTCGACTTCCACCCCGCGCGCCTGCAGATCGGCCCGTTGCGCGTCGTCGAGCGGGCACACGCCGTTGGTGAAGAACGTTACCTGGCCCCAGTGCGGCAGCATCTGCGCCTGGTGCACCGACAGCGGGCCGCTGGCCAGCACGCCGATGCGGCCTTCGTTCAGTTCGTAGCCATGACAGTACGGGCAGTGGAACACGCTCTTGCCCCAGCGCTCGGCCAGGCCGTCGATGGGCGGCAGGTCGTCGCGCACGCCCGTGGCCAGCACGAGGCGCGCGCCGCGCACGGTGCCGGCGCCGTCAAGCTCGACGACGAAAGCATCACCATCGCGGCGTGCCGAGGTTGCCGTACCATCGTGCCAGGCCACGTTGGGATAGGCGGCGACGTTGGCGCGGCCCTCTGCGGCGATGTCGGCGGCCAGCTGGCCGTCGCGCGTCAGGAAACCATGCGAGTCGGCGGCGAAGCGGTTGCGGCGCTGGCCCGCGTCGACCACCAGGATGCGGCGCCGTGCGCGCGCCAGTTGCAGCGCGGCCGACAGGCCTGCGTAGCTGCCGCCGATGACGATGGCGTCGTAGTCATTGTCAGAAACAGATTCAAGCGTCGGTTCAGTCGTGCTCATGCTCTGGCCTCGTGTGAAGGTGATTGTCGTAGCGTCCGTTGAAGTCGCGCGACAGGTCGGCCAGGCTCACCTGGCCGAGGCGCTCGACCAGCAGCGCCTCGGCGTCGGCAAAGGCGCTTTCGAGCGAGGCATTGACCACGCGCTCGACCAGGCACTCGCTGTGCTCGTTGCGGTTGCCCATCGCGAACACGGTGGGCGCGCCGACCGCGTCGTAGATATCGCGCAGCGTGACCTCGGCCAGATCGCACGTCACGGTCCAGCCGCCGCCATGGCCGCGTTCGGAGCTGATGTAGCCGCGTTCGCGCAGGCCGGCCAGCACGCGCCGCACGAGCACGGGGTTGGTGCCGAGCATGCCGGCCATCTGCTCCGAGGTCATCGGGCGATCGCTGTGGGCCAGGTGCAGCAGCACGTGGAGGACGGAGGAAAGTTTGCTGTCGCGTTTCATGTAACTAATGATAGTACAAAAACGCGCGGCGGGCGACGACGCAATAAAGAAACAGGGATTTACGGCAGATCGGTACGCGAAACGATGCGGTCGGCAGGCTCTGCGGCTGTGGGCGGCAGCTTCAGTGTCGGCAGATACCACCACATGTAGGTACTCACGCAGGCGCCGATCACACCCATCATGATCAGGATCGCGATGCTGTCGAAGTGCCGCGACGACCATGCCATCGACCCCCACAGCATGATGGTCGCCACGATCTTGCCCTTGAGCGGGATGCCGTGGCCAGCCTCGAAATTGGCGATGTATTTGCCGAACACCCGATGCCCGATCAGCCAGCGATGCAGGCGTACCGAGCCACGCGCGAAGCAGGCCGAGGCAAGCAGCAGGAAGGGCGTGGTCGGCAGCAGCGGTAGGAAGATGCCGAGGATGCCCAGCAGCACAGCCAGTACGCCGAGCGCGTTGTAGAAAAATTTCATGGCGTTACTCTAGCACCCTCGTATCGAACTTGTCGAAATGGCTATTCAATGTGCATTATCTGCAACCTGCAGGCATGATGCGTGGCTGAATCGCATATCATTACGCAACTTTAAATTCCCTAATGAAACTTAATTCGCGTAACTCAGTATAATGGCGAGCTCAACGACGGGCGCGTTTATTGGGCAGTCTCAGGAATTGTTTTTACGCCCGGCTACCCATTCCAGTTGCTGTCCGCCTGTTGCCTGGCTCGATCCGGCCACCTGCCATGTCTCACCCCATTTCGTGCAATCGTTTCGTTGCCATGTTCGGCAGCTACGTCAAGCGCCGCATACTGCGCCAGCTGCTGCTGTATCTCACCCTGATGCTGCTGGTCGTGTGGGGACTGGTCGCGGTCGAGCAGGTGCGCTTTGCCGGGCTGGCCGAAGCGGGCGGCAAGAGCAATGTGCAGAACCTGTCGCGCGCTTTCTCCGAAGAGGTCAGGGCAACGGTGGGACTGGTCGACCTGTCGCTGGTTCAGCTGCGCGGCTCGTGGCAGCGCGCCCCGGCCGATTTCGCCCAGGGCGTGGCCGAGCACGCGCGCCACCTGCGCATGCCGATCCATTTCACCGTCACCGATGCCGGTGGCCGTCTGCTATATTCGAATGATGACGTGCAGCTGCAGCTGCGGCTGCGGGCGCTGGGAGCGTTGCCCGAGTTTGCCATCCACCGCACGCAAGACGGCGACCGGTTGTATGTCGGCCGTCCCGAGAAACATGGCGTCAGCGGGCAATGGTCGATCCAGTTTACGCGCCCGATCCGCGATGCCGGCGGGCGCCTGACGGGCGTGATCGCGGCCTCGATTCCGCCATCGTATTTCCTGCGCTTTTATAACAGCATCGATCTGGGCCCGGATGCCGCTGTCAGCCTGATGCGCCTGGACGGCACCATCATCGCGCGCAGCTCGCGCCCGGACGGCGAACGCTACATGGGCGTCAACATGGGGCAGGCGCCGCATATTCGCGCCAGAGGTGACAGCGGCATGTTCCGCAAGGTCAGCATACTCGATGGTGTCGACCGGTTCTTTGCCTGGCACAAGCTGTCGGACTACGGCCTGGTGGTCACGGTCGGCCAGGCCGTGCACGATGCCGAAATGCGCTTTACCCGGCAAAGCACGATGATGCGCAATGTGGGCGTGATCGTCTCGCTGGTGTTGGGCGTGCTGGGATGGGCGGCGATTGGCGCTGTCGACCGACAGCGGCGCGCGCTCAAGGCGCTGGCAGCGGCCGAGGCGCGCTGGAAGCTGGCGCTCAATGCCGCCGGTGACGGCGTCTGGGATTGCGATGTCACGCAAGGCACGGCGCTGCTCTCGCCAAGTGCACAGCGCATCCTCGACAGCGAACACGCGACCGTGTCCTGGTTCGGCAGCAATGGGCTGGCCGAGCTGGTGCACCCGGACGAGTTCGAGGCCGTGCGCACGACCTTGCGCGACCATATCGACGGCGTCACGCCCGACTATGCCATGGTGCACCGGATCCGCATGCGTGACGGAGGCTGGCGCTGGATCGAGGCGCGCGGGACTGTCACCGAACGGGGCGAGCAGGGCGAGCCGCTGCGCATGGTGGGAACGTTCTCGAATATCGACGCGCGCAAGCAGGAAGAAGAGCGCATGCGGCGCATGGCGCATGAAGACGCACTGACGAAGCTGCCCAACCGTGTGCTGCTCGACGACCGCATGCGCCAGGCGATCCTTGTCGCGGCGCGCGACGGCCACAAGGTGGGCCTGATCTATTTTGACCTCGACAAGTTCAAACCGGTTAACGACACGTACGGCCACGCGGTGGGCGACCGCCTGCTGCGCATGGTGGCCGGGCGCGTGCGCGAGGTGCTACGCGAATCGGACACGCTGGCGCGGGTGGGCGGCGACGAATTCGCCGTGCTGCTGCCACGCTGCGTGCAGGCGCAGGACACCGAGCGCGTGGCCGGTGCCATCCTGGCCTGCCTGGAGCAACCGTTCATCGACGGCGTGCGTGAACTGAATATCTCGGGCAGCCTCGGTTACGCCTTGTATCCCGATTGCGGCGACGATGGCGAAGCGCTGCTGCACTGCGCCGACCTGGCCATGTACGACGCCAAGGCGCACGGGCGCAACCGGATCTCGGGCAGCTACCGTACCCGGGTCGGCTGACGGCGGCGCGCCGGCGTTACAGCAGCGCCCCCGCGTCCGGCGTGGCCAGCGCCGGCAGCACATGCGCCGTATGGCGCGGCAGGTAGATGGTGACCCTGGTGCCGGCGCCCGGCTTGCTTGCCAGCCGGATCTGTCCGCCGCTCTGGCGCACGAAGCCGTGCGCCATCGACAGTCCCAGTCCCGTGCCTTTGCCTTCCGGCTTGGTGGTGAAGAACGGTTCGAACGCGTGCTCCATCACTTCCGGCGGCATGCCATGGCCAGTGTCGGCCACCGTGATCATCACGTAGTCGCCCGGCGCCAGCTCGGCATCGAGCTGGCCGGCTGCGGTGCTGATCGTCACGTTCGCCAGCTGCAGTGCGATGTGGCCACCGCCTTCCATCGCATCGCGCGCATTGATGATCAGGTTGAGCAGCACGTGCTCGAGCTGGTTCGGATCGACCAGCGTCGGCCACAGATCGGGCGCGCTGCTGCGCTCGAGCTTGACCGCGTCGCTGGCGGCGCGCTGCAGCAGGCTGTCGCTGCGATCGAGCAGCTCGGCCACGTTGACCACGCTCGGGTGCAGCGGCTGGCGCCGCGCGAACGCGAGCAGCTGGCCGGCCAGCTTCGAGCCACGTTCGACCGCATCGAGCACGTTGTGCAGGCGCTTGCGCGTGGGCGGGCCATCGGCGCGCAGCATCAGCTGCACGTTGGCGCTGATGATGTGCAGGATGTTGTTGAAGTCGTGCGCCACGCCACCGGTCAGCTTGCCGACCGCTTCGAGCTTCTGCGCCCGGTGCATCGCCAGGCGCGCTTCCACCAGGCGCGCCTGGCGCTGCAATTCGCGTTCTTCGGCTGCGCGCCGCGACGTGATGTCGCGCACGAACACGGTGGCGCCGGCGCCGTCCGCTGGCGGCAGCAGCGCCACCGCCAGTTCGACCGGCACGCGCCGCCCGCTCGTGTGCAGCACCTCGGTCTCGGTCGGCTGGCCGGGCAGCGGGCCCACGCCACTGCGGGCAAAGACGTCGAACGCGTTGCGGAACGCCGCATGCTGCTCTGCGGGCAGCAACTCCTCGGCCGGGCGACCGATGGCGTCTTCGGCTTCCATGCCGAAGATCTGCGAAGCCTGCGCGTTCCAGTCGGTCACGCGGCCCTGGCGGTCGAGCGCGACGAAGCCGTCGTAGGCAGTTTCCAGGATCACCCGGGTACGGCGGCCGTCGGCGGCGATCCGGTCGTGCGACTCGCGCAGTTCGAGCGTCATCGCGTGCGCCAGTTCCAGCGCGCGCCGGCGCGAACTGGCCAGCAGCCACACGACCAGGCTGGCCAGTACGCCGAGCACGACACCGGCGATGCCGATCATGCGCGGTCGAGCGGTGTCGAGCGTAGCTTCCAGTGCGCTGCCTGAACCCATCCGTACGGTCCAGACGCGGCCGGCAATCATCATCCGGGTCGTCGTGGAAAAGCGCGGCGCTGTACGCGTGTCTGTGCCGGTGGACTGGTACAGCAGCGTGGCCGGTGTGCGGGCGTCGCCATCGTGGATCGTGACGTCGAGTTCCAGCGCGCCGATGCCGCCCACGCGGCGCATCAGCTCGTCCATGCGAAACGGCGCGTAGATCCAGCCGGTCAGCGCGGCCCGGCGCTGCGCGGCATCGTCGGTCAGGCGGCCGGTGCGATACACCGGCAGATACATCAGCACGCCCGATTCGGGGCTGCCGTTCGCTTCCTGGACCAGCACCACCTTGCCGCTCAGGGTCGCCTGACCGCTGTCGCGCGATGTCAGCAGGGCTGCACGGCGCACCGGTTCGGTGGCCATGTCGAAGCCGAATGCGCGCAGGTTGCGCGCATTGAAGGGCTCGATGTGCGAGATCACCGCGAGCATCGTCCCGGCCGCCGGGTCGGGCGGTGTCGGCTCTACGCGGTAATCGGGAAAACCATCGGCGCGCACCTGCGCCTCGTGCGCCGCCACATCGTCGGGCGCGAGCCGGGTAGCGATGCCGAGCGCGCCGATGCCGGGGAAATTCTGGACCAGGTCCAGGCTCCGGTAATACTCGCCGAACACGGAGCGCGGCAGGTCGACCGAACCGCGCAGGAAGCCGCGCGCGCTCTGCAGTGCCTGCTCGTAGACGAGCATGCGCCGGCTGATGTTGTAGGTCATCGCTCGGGTGCGATAATCGAAGGCTTCGCGCAGCTGCGCCTCGGCATTGCGCTGCGCGCTCGACCAGGCCACCCAGGTCACCAGCAGCGTGATCACGAACACCAGCAGCGCCATCAACATTGGCGCGTGGCCGGCGGTGGACGGCGGCGATGAGGCAGGGGGGCGGGTGGTGGTCTGCTGCATGTCCTTGTCTGGTGCAGCCGTGGTTGCGCAGTAGATGGGAGCCGTAAGGACTCCACAGGATACGCGCCATCACATTCGCAGGGCGCACGCCACTTTGCTGATTTGTTAATGAACCACGCCTGCCTGGGCCCATTGCTTGTTAATTTATTTCATGAAACATTCTAGCGTGAATCTCCTTTTTTGTAAGTACGAGGGTGCAAGATGAGGCAATTCCTGCTCCGCCATCTGCCGTTGACGATGCTGGCTGCCGCGCTCGGTTTGAGCGTGTTGTGGAGCATCCTGGCGCCAATCAAGGGCGGCAGCCATCAATTGCTGCTGGCGTTTCCACCCGGCGTGACGGTCAGCGGCATGGCCGTGCCGGACGAAATCCGCCTCACGCGGGGCGTGCAGGATGTGCTGCTTTTACGCAACAGCGATCGGGTGCCAATCGTGTTCGGCCCGCTCAAGCTGGCACCGGGGCGCGACGTGCGCCTGCCATTCGGCGAAGAAGGGGTGTTCGAGTATGTGTGCCCGCCGGTACTGGGCAAGGTGGTGCGCGTGCGCGTGGTGGCCGCGCCCGGCCCCGGCTGGGGACGCCTGGTCTGGCGCCTCGGCAGCCTGCGCCAGTGGGTGCGCTACCTGCCGCTGCGCTCGCCAGCCGACTGATGTGGATGCGGTGACGGCTGCGCAGCCTGGTGATTCGCAGCCGCCGGGGGCGCGGCAATCGTGTCCCGCGTTGGCGACGATTCTGTCATCATGAACCCATGTCGACGATTTCCATGCCACTGTTCCCGCTCAGTACGGTGCTGTTTCCGGATGGGGTGTTGCCGCTGCAGGTGTTCGAGGTGCGCTATCTCGACATGATCAGTCGCTGCATCCTCGATGGCACACCGTTCGGTGTCGTCCTGCTCACGAGCGGCCACGAGGTGCGCACGCCTGCCGGGCAAGAACGCTTCGTGGCAGCCGGCACCATCGCCTCGGTCACCGAAACGACCGCCGAAACACCGGGCCTGCTGCAAGTGCTGTGCCGTGGCGGGGCGCGCTTTAATGTCGTCACCGCCGAACAGCGCGTCAATGGCCTGTGGGTGGCTGAAGCCGAGCTGGCCGAAGACGACCAGATCGTGCGTATCCCATCCGAGCTGCAGGGCGCCGCCGATGCGCTCGACCGGGTGCTCAATTCGTTGCACGAAATACCACAGCACCGCTGGCCGGTGCAGCCACCGTTCCGGCTCGACGACTGTGGCTGGGTTGCCAATCGCTGGTGCGAGCTGTTGCCATTGCCCAACCAGCAAAAGCACAATATGCTGATGCTTGATAATCCCGTGATCCGGCTCGAACTGCTGCACGATGTCCTCGACGAACATGGGTTGATCACTTCCTAGCCGCTCATCGGGGTCCAGCCAGCATGACATTCTCGGACGACTTGCTCATTGCCTACATCAACGGCGACCTCGCCGAGCCGGCGCGTGCTGCGGTCGAGCGGGCTACGCGGGCCGATCCGGTCCTGGCGGCGCGCGTGGCCCAGCACCGGGCCGAACTGCGCAGCAGCCACGGGCGCAGCGTCGGGGTATCGGCCAATGGCCACGATGGCGGCCCCGGCCCGCAGCGCGCAGCGCCTTCCGGGGCCAAGGTGGTGCACCTGAACAGCCTGCGCCCCGGGCGCCCCATGCCCATGCCGCTGCCGCAGCCCGCCCCGAGCCGCGTCGTCGGCTTGCACTGGGTAACCCTTGCTGCGGCGCTGCTGGGCAGCGCAGTGCTGGGCGCGGTCGGCTGGCATCACCTGGGGCAAAGCCCCGGTCTGGCCGTGCTCGACCATGACAACGGTGTGCTGGTCGCGCGCGGCGCGCTGGTGACGGCCCTTGACGATCAACTGGCCACGCCGGGCCCGTCCGACAGCGGCGTGCGCATCGGCGTCACGTTCGTGGCCAAGGATGGCGGCTATTGCCGCAGCTTCGTGGTCGATACGACGGCGGGCCTGGCCTGCCTGCGCCGTGGGCGCTGGACGATTCCGGTGCTGTCCCAGGGTACGGCCGGCGCCGCCTGGCTCGACGGCTCGATCCCGCCGCCTGCCGTGCGCGCCGCCATCGAGGCACGTATCGCTGGCAGCGCGCTCGCCCCGGCTGCCGAACGCGCTGCCCAGCAACGCGGCTGGGTCCGGTGAGGCGGGCGTCGTCTGCGGGCGCCGCAGTGTTCCTTCTGGTAAACTGCTTAAAAAAGTGGCGGGCATATACATGGGTGCCGATTTCGGGTATCTTGTCACCCGCTAAAAGTGTCTCTACGTCCGCTTTCTCCGGCCCGCTTGCAGGCCAATCTTCCGGTCCCGCCGCCTTGCGCCGGCGTCCGGTTTCCGTTGTCACCCCTCGCTGCGTGCTGCCGATCGCGATGGGTCAACATGCCCGATCGTAGAGCTGAACGAATGACTTCCCGAAAAAACTATGTCTGATACCCCGAACAATACCGAAGTCGCTGTCACGCCAGACGTGGATGTGCTGGTCGCTGCCGACGCCGTCCCGGTCGTGCGCTTTGCCGATTTCGGCCTGGCGCCGGAAATCCTGCGCGCCCTCACAGACCAGGGCTATGTGAACCCGACGCCGATCCAGGCCGAGGCCATTCCTGTCGTGCTGCAGGGCCGCGACGTCATGGGTGCCGCCCAGACCGGCACCGGCAAGACGGCCGGCTTCTCGCTGCCGATCATCCAGCTGCTGATGCAGCATGCCAACCCGAGCATGTCGCCGGCGCGCCACCCGGTGCGCGCGCTGATCCTCGTGCCGACCCGCGAACTGGCGGTGCAGGTGGCCGAGAACGTCAAAGCCTACGCCAAGCACACGCCGCTGCGCGCCACCGTCGTGTTCGGCGGCATGGACATGAAGCCGCAGACCGAGATCCTGCGCGGCGGCGTCGAGATCGTCATCGCCACGCCGGGCCGCCTGCTGGACCATATCGAGCAGAAGAACGTCAGCCTCGGCCAGGTGCAGATGCTGGTGATGGACGAAGCCGACCGCATGCTCGACATGGGTTTCCTGCCCGACCTGCAGCGCATCATCAACCTGCTGCCAAAGCAGCGCCAGAACCTGATGTTCTCGGCCACGTTCTCGCCCGAGATCAAAAAGCTGGCCAACACCTTCCTGAACAATCCGTTGACCATCGAAGTCGCGCGCAGCAATGCCACTGCCGACAAGGTTACGCAGATCGTCTACAAGGTCGAAGAAGGACAAAAGAGCGACGTCGTCGAGCACCTGATCCGCTCGCGCAACCTCAAGCAGGTGATCATCTTCTCGAACACCAAGATCGGCGCCTCGCGCCTGTCGACGCACCTCGAAAAACGCGGCATCAAGGCCTCGGCGATTCACGGCGACAAGACGCAGCAGGAGCGCATGGCGGCCCTGGACGCGTTCAAGGATGGCGGTGTCGAAGTGCTGGTGGCGACCGACGTTGCCGCCCGCGGCCTGGACATCACCGACCTGCCGGCCGTGATCAACTACGATCTGCCGTACAACGCTGAAGACTATGTGCACCGGATCGGCCGCACGGGCCGCGCCGGCGCCTCGGGCGACGCGCTGTCGGTGTATTCCGAAAAAGACGAGCGCCTGTTGCTTGACATCGAAAAGCTGATCAAGCAGACGATCACGCGCGGCACGCTCGACGGCTTCGTGGCGCCGGCCAGCCGTGGGCGGGATGCCGCTGGCGGTCGCGAATTTGGCCGTGAATCGGGCCGCGAATCGGCCCGTGAATCTGGCCGTCCACCGCGCGATGCCAGCCGCGAATTCGTGCGCGATGGCAGCCGCGATGCGGCAGCGCCACGCGATCCTGAACGCGCCCCGCGCCGCGATGCCGAAGCCGCTCGTGGCATGCCGCGCACGCCGCGCACCGGGCCAGGTCCGGGTTCGCGTCGCGAGCGCGTCGACCCGTGGTTCCTCAAGCCTTACGAGCCGACCAGCAGCCCGCGCAAGGACCTCGATCCGGTCAACGCACCGGCCAAGCCGGGCAAGCAGAAGCTGGCGTTTCTGCTCGGCGGCGGGCCGAAGTAAGCACTTGGGTGAACTGTTGAACGCTGTGCCGGCATGGTTTCCATGCCGGCTTTTTTTTATGGCTCAGTCAGCATTATCTGTTGATGACTCTGATGGCAACACTAAGCAACTGTTCTGGTGAAATAGCCCTCTGGCCATCCAGCGCCCAGCGCCAGCCCAGATAATTGGGCAGGTAGCGCGATGCTACGCCATGGAAGCCCTGTAGCCAGGCCTTGAAGCGCTGGTGGTAAGCGTTCACGTTCTGCACGTGGATGGCAAGGCTACCCAGACGCCTCACACGCACTCCGGCGCGCAAATTGACAGTCTCGTGCGCGATCCTGTGCTTGCGTGCAAAGGCGCGGTAGGCAGCATGGCTGTCACTGACCAGCAATGCCTGCGGATCCAGCCTGGGCAGTAAGTCACGCTCGAGTTGTGCGGCCGTGAGCGCCCCGCGGCCGGTTACGGCATCGATGGTGCGCCCCTCGCGGTCACGCGCGACCAGGATGCAGTCCAGTTCGCTGGAAATGCCCCGTTTGGCAGCATGGCCGCCGCGGTGGCGCGGTGGCCGATCGAGCGCACGCGAACCTTTTTGAGATTCGAGCAGAAATGTTTCGTCAGCCTCGACGATGCCATTGAGGGCTGCGGGCCGGTCGAGCTTGACCCAATGCAGGAAGCGGTGGCGCCAGCGAAAGGCCGTGTTGCGGTGTACCCCGATACGATCTGCGGCCTTGCGCACGGGCAGTGAATCGAGCAGCACCTGCGAATAGGCGAGCCATTTGGCCTTGAGCCTGAGCCGCGCCAGTGGCGTGCCGGTCAGGTCGTTAAAGGTGCGACCGCAGGCACAGCAGCGGTAGCGCTGCAAGTCGTTGGCGAACCCGTGCCGGTAGCAGCGCTTGTTGTCGCATCTGGGGCAGCAGCGGCCTGGCGCCCTGACCTCGGTGATGAGCGCGACCACCTGATCGAGCCCGGCTGCAGGGTGCAGGGCGTCAAGCACTTGTCGACGCTGCGGCTGGTTGAGAGAAGGCAGTTTTGCGAACCAACCCTTGAAACGTGGCGCTTTCATGATCGACTCCTGACGCTGGGGACAGGGGTTGGACTACTGGAGTGCGCGTCAGTTCAAAGCTGGTCTCTATTTAACGTTGACTGCGCCTTTTTTTATCTGTTGCAAACCGGTTATTTCACTCATCCCCACCATCAATTGTTGCTGACATGGCATGTTTACGTGCGATAATTTTGCCCTTAAGCTACTTTAACGGCTGGTGACAAAGCCGTGATTCATACCTGGGGATTCTTTTGCATTCTGATAGTCAGGCAGTGCTCGCTGCTCAACATTTACCTTACCGAGCAGATATTGACGGAATGCGCGGCGTGGCCGTCGCCATTGTCGTGTTGTTCCATGCTTTTCCGTCGTTGATTCCGGGCGGCTTTATCGGTGTCGATATCTTCTTTGTTCTGTCCGGTTTCCTGATCTCCAAAATTCTGATGGTTGAGTTTGCGCAGAACGGATTCAGCTACGCAAATTTTTATGCGCGTCGCGCGCGGCGGATCTTTCCGGCCCTGATCGTGGTGCTGGCGGCGACACTGGCTTTCGGTTGGCTCGCGCTGTTTCCCGACGAACTGAAAATGCTCGGCAAGCACATGGTCGGCGGCGCGTCGTTTCTGTCGAACGTGTTTCTCTGGTTTGAGGTCGGTTATTTCGACACCGCCGCCGAAACCAAGCCACTGCTGCACCTCTGGTCGCTGGGCATCGAAGAGCAGTTCTATATTTTCTGGCCCATCCTGCTGGCGTTGGCTTACCGCTTCCGCGCCAATGTGTTCGCGCTGACGGCAACGCTGCTGATCGCGTCATTCATCGTCAACGTCGCCGGTATCAAGGCGTTCCCGTCAGCCACCTTCTATTCGATCGCCAGCCGCGCCTGGGAATTGCTCATGGGCGCCATGCTCGCGCATCTGTCGCTGAGCAAGATCTCGGTCTTTTTCGGCGGCATGCGTCGCCTGGCGAGTGATGGCACAGGCCTGCAAACGCAGCCACTCTTCGATTCGAGCAGTGCAGCCGGACGCAGCGCGATGTCCGTTGCCGGTCTGTTCTTCATCGTTCTGGCCTGTGTTCTGGTCCGGGGCGGAAACCGGTTTCCGGGCTGGTGGGCCCTGCTGCCGACATTGGGTGCCAGCCTCCTGATCGCGGCTGGGCCGGCTGCCTGGGTCAATCGCGTCATCCTGTCGAACCGCCTGCTCGTCTGGATTGGCCTGATCAGTTACCCACTATATCTGTGGCACTGGCCGCTGCTGTCGTTTGCGCAGATTGTCGAGTCGGGCGTGCCGGCGCGCGAGATTCGCATGGCAGCGGTGGCGGGCGCCGTGCTGCTGGCCTGGCTGACCTACAAGGTGATCGAGCAGCCGATTCGCCGCCGTGGTCAGCGTCATCCTGCCTCAGCGATCGTACTGACCTTGCTGGTGGTGGCGCTGGGCGGCATCGGGGGATGGGTGTACAAGAACGATGGTGTGCCGTCGCGCGCCGGCATTGTGGAGAACGCGAGCTTCCAGAAAGCGCTGAACCTGGTCGAAGATCGCGACAATGCTGCCGCGTGCAAGAAGCGCTACGGCTTCGACACGATCTATGAATATTGCCTGCTCGCGCAGGTTGACCGGGCGCCGACGATCGCGCTGGTTGGCGACAGCCATGGTTACCACGTTGCAGCCGGACTCACGAAATACTATAGCGGGCAGGGCGAAAATCTGATTTACCTGGGCACCGGAATTCCATTCTTCGATGTGCCGGCACTGCCCCATGAACTGTACCAGGGCGCGACACAGCAAATGTTCGAGCTGGTCCTGTCGACGGACAGCATCAAGAAAGTCATGATTTCCACGATGCTGAAACTGAATGTCGACACGAGCGGCGGGCGAATGATGGTGGAGAAATTCCGCGGAACCCTGAAAAAGCTGCTCGATGCGGGCAAGCAGGTCACGTACCTGTACGACGTGCCTACACTGAACTTTGACGTGCGTGCCTGCATCAAGCGCGCTGGCGTGGCCAGCTCGACGACCAATCGCGACTGCACGATGGATGTCGCCGATTACAACAAGGCAGTGCAGGCGCACAACGATATCGTCGCTTCGGTACTGAAGGAGTTTCCGACGGTGAGGACCTTCCAGCCGGCCAAATACCTGTGCGACCGGCAGCACTGCAAGGCGAAGATAGATGGCAAGCTGATGTACAGGGACACCAACCACCTGAGCTACGATGGTGACTTGTATATCGGTGCCAGATTCGCCGAAGAACAGGCGGCGCTTGCGCGCTGATTGCGCTGCCGATGTCCAGGCAGCCACGCGACTGCTGCACGAAACCGTGCACTATCGCCAGGCCCAGGCCCGGCCCCTTGGTCAGGTCGTCGAATGCGCCGTTGGAGAACACGATCGGGTTGTCTGGCTGGCGCGGGTCGGTGATGGGCATCGGCATGCGCGTCATCTGCACGGCGGCAAAGAAGATGTTGCCGCGTTCGTGCAGGCCGCCGTGCCCGATCCAGCCGGCCTGCCGGTGGTTCACGCCGGGGTTGTCCCTGGGCGGTACCATCGGGTTGACAGCATTGCCCTCGACCTGGCCAGTAGCCCGTACGCCGCGGCTCTGGCCGCCTCCTTGCACACCGAAGTCTTTCTGGAGCGTGTCGTCCCCGGGTAGCCCGAGTACCACGCCTTTGCTTGTGCCTGGCTGCGGCGGTGGCCAGGCTTGCTCAGATTGCCCGGCAACATCCAGTTGGCCGGGCATCTACCAGGGTCACGGCGTGGCTGGCGCCGGGGCGGCTTCGGCGCCAGTCTGGCTGAACGTCATGTCGCTGATCCCGATTCCCAGCAGGCGCGCATCGCCCGGGGTACCGGCCGACGCCGGCGAGGTCGGCTTGGGAACCTCGATCACCAGGCTGCGTGCGGTGCCGTCGGTATTGAACGTCAGGCTGATTGGCTGGAGGTGCCAGCCCAGTTGGAATTCCTTGGACACATTGCCCACCTGGATCTTGAACGGCAGGCCGGCATTCTCGCCATAGGCGCGCGCTTGCAGCACCAGGCCGAAGTTGCGCGGCAACGGCTGCGCGAAGTGGAACACGACACGCTTGGCATCTGACCAGCGGCCCCATGGTTCCGCGACCGACAAGCCTTCCACGCTGGTCACGAAGGCGGGATCGAAGGCCTTGGATAATGCCACTTTCGCGAACGATGGCAATGGTTCCGGCAGGCGCAGCAGGACGAAATCTTCAGCCTGGTACACCACCTTCGCAGCGCCGGCAATCTCGCGCTTGTCCAGTACCATCAGCCATTTCTGTTCGACCGGCATCTGGTATTCAGCCAGCGGTGCGTTGTCGCGCAGTTCGACGCCGACCGTGTCGGGATGGTCGGTATGGAATTGCACACGCATGACCTGGGTCATCTCGTTGCCAACAATCATGATCTTGCCGCGTTCGGCCGCAGGGACATGTTCAAGGATGACCTTGGCGGCGCGGTCGCCGTGACCGGCCGGACGATGGGCCTGGGTGAAATCCCAGGCCCGCTCCTGGGCGGCCAGCATCGACAGCGGCAGTGCCGTGAACAGGAACAGCCGCCCGGCGTGCCAGCGCTGTGTCGCCCAGATGGCCAGCAAGGCCAGTTGCGCCGCCAGCATGAGGTGACCGGATGTCTGGCGCATGCCGATCGATGCCACATCGGGGCCATCCACCATCTGTGCGGCGTAGCCAGGCAATGTGTACCACGCCAGGACAACCACGATGGCGACCAGCGCAGCAATCGCCCAGCGCAGGCGTGGCGCCAGGTCACGCGCCTTGTGCAGCCCTGCCGCCGCCACGATCCACACCATCGGGAAGATGAAGTTGTAGTAGCGCATGTGCAGGCGGACACCTTCGTTGCTGTCCGCACGCGCCAGCGTGGCCGTGTACAGGACCGTCATGCCAACGGCAGCGCCCAGCATCAGGAAGACATACACACGCAGCAGATTGGTGGATGCGCCGCGCTCGCGCACGCCGACGATCAGGCCGTGCAACAGAATGGCGAGCGGCACGCCAAGCAGGATGGCCAGCGCCGCCAGGTGACCGCGTCCGCTGATGAAGGCTGGCGCCAGCAGTGCCAGGCGCGCCGATGAATTATCGGCATTTGCGGCGCCCTGGTAGAACGGGCCCAGCAGACTCAGGCCCGCTTCGCCGGCAAGCACGAAGCCCAGGCCAAACTTGACGCCGACGGTTACCACGCCCGCGATGACGGCGGCAATGATGCCACGGATGAACCATGCACCGCCGGCATTCCAGCTCGCAAAGACCAGATACAGGCACAGGGCCGGGATCAGGAACAAGGCATGGACCTTGACCAGGCTCATTGCGCCAAGCACCGCGCCCGTGACGAGGGCAATGCGCGTCAATGACCACTCGGTCCTGGTCAGCACGATCCAGCTCAGGACGCAAAAACCGAAGTAATACGTCGTCTCGGGCATGAAGTAGGCAGTGTACAGATTCAGTGGCGCCGCCATGGACAGCAGTGCGACCGCAAGGGCGTAGCCCTGATCCATGTAGCGGCGCGCGATCAGGTACAGGAACGGCACCGCGCCCAGGTAGAACGCCAGATTGGCGGCGCGGACGCAGTCGAGGAATCCGGTACCGCAACTGCTGCTGGCGCCAAATATCCACAAGTACAGGTAGGAGGGCAGCAGGGACTCGGCCAGCGGCGTCAGGCGTGCCATCTTGCTGTAATACCATTCGTCGGCAAAGACGGTTGGTTGGAGTCCGTGGTTACGCAGGTACAGATAGGCCGCACAGAGGGCCAGGACAAGGCCGAAGGCGGCGTGCCAGATGCCGCGGTGTCGGTCAAACGTGGAAGTGGTCATGATTTCCCGGTGAGTTGAATGTTGTTATGGGGATGGCGGGTGACACGGTGACGGGGTCAGGCAGGCGGTTCGGGCGCCGTCGTCCCTGTTCCGATGCCGATCTCGGCAATCCCGATACCCAGCTCACGGTCGTCCGGCCATTCACCCAGCGTGCGTGGCGCGGTCGGGCGCGGCACCTCGATGGTCAAGCTGCGCTGGCTGCCATCGGTCGCAAAGTGCAGGCGCACTTCCTGGAAGCTGCCGGCGATGCGAAACTGCGCGCTCGCCGCGCCAACGCGCATCGTGAATGGCTCGGTCGTGTTGGCGGCGTAGGCGCGCGCCTTGATCACGATATCGACCTGCGGTGGCAATGGCTGCGCGAAATGCAGCACCACGCGCTTGCCATCGGACCAGCGGCCCCAAGGCTCCGAGACCGATAATCCCTCGGCCCGTACGATCGGGTTGGCGCCGCCATACGCGTCGGTCAATCGCGCCAAGGCCAGCAAGCGCAGGCCCGAATCGATGTTCAGCAGCGCGTAGTCCTGTCCCTGCAGCACCGGGGTCAACCCAGCGGGCAGCGCATGCTGGCCCATCACCAGCAGCCAGCGCTGGCGTGCCGGCAACTGGTAGCGTTCGATCGGTGCGCCGGCCGGAAGCTCGAGCATGCCGACGTCGCGCGCGTCGATGTGGAACTGCGCGCGCATGATATCCACCACTTCGGTACCGGCCACCGTGATCAGGTGCCGTTCGTTCTTCGGCACATGGTCGCGCGCGGCCTTGCCGGCGCGGTCGGCCGTCCAGTCGTTGGTGACCTGGCTCAGGTAGGTGGTCGTGACCATGCCGCCCAGGATGAGTGTGAGCGGCATGGACACGAACAGGAACAGTGGCGCGGCAGCGCGCTGGCCACCTGCCCACAGGCCGATGATAACCAGCGCCAGCGCGGCGACCGTCCAGCCACTCCAGGTGCGCAGGGCGAGCGATGAGATTTCGGGACCGTCGACCGAATTGAGCACGTAGCGCGGCACCATGACCACGGCGGCAACGACGGCAGCGCCAATCAGGAGCGCGACGACCAGGCGCAGACGGGTCGCGGTACGGCGGTGATGGGCGGTGGCAGCGGCCACGGCCAGCAGCAGCGGGAACGTGAAGCTGTAGTAGCGCAGATGCAGGCGCAGCACCTCCTGCGGGCCGACGCCGGCAATCGAGGCAGTGTAGGCCACCGTCATGCCGGCGGCCGAGCCGAGCGTCAGGATCGTGTACAGGGCCAGGCGATTGAACGGCGCGCCGGCATCCCGGCGCATCGCAGGACTGAACACCGCCAGCAGCAGCGCCGCCATCGGCAGCGGCATCAGGAGTGCCAGCACCATCAGGTGCGCGCGGCCATTGATGAACAGCGGGCGCAGCAGATCCAGCGGGGAGCTGCCGGTGCCCGAGGCCGCGGCGGTCGCATAGAAGTTACCGACCAGGGCCAGTCCCGGCTCGCCCGCCAGCAGGTAGCCCAGGCCCAGGCGGACGCTCAAGGTCACTGCCGCCAGCACGAGCGCGGCGATGAGGCCCGTGCGCAGCCAGCGGCTGTCGGGGGCGCGCAGCCAGGTGGCGCCGACCATGAACAGGCACAGTGCGGGCAGCAAAAACAGCGCATGCACTTTTACCAGGCTCATCATGCCAAGCACGACGCCCGCCACCAGCGCCAGGCGGGCCGGCGCCCAGGCCGTACGCGTCAGCACCAACCAGCTCAGCAGCGCGAAACCGAAGTAATAGCTGGACTCCGGCATGAAGAAGGCCGTGTACAGATTAACCGGGGCAAGCAAGCTGAACAGGGTGATTGCCACCGCGGCGACTGGCGCGGTGACCTGGCGCGCTACCAGATAGATGAACGGGCCGGCGCCGACGAACAGCACGGCGTTGCCGATGCGGACGCAATCGAGAAAACCGGCGCCGCACGCGCTGCTCGCGCTGAACAGCCACAGGTAGAGATAGGACGGAACCAGCGCCTCGCCCAGCGGCTGCAGGCGCGCCATCTGGCTGTAATACAGCTCGTCGGCGAAGATCGCCGGGTTCAGGCCGAGATTGCGGTACAGCAGCCACGCGAACACGGCGCCCAGTACGGCGACCAGCGCAGCCCAGGCGCGCGGGGAGGTGGTGCGGGGCTTGCCGGTAGGCCGGATCATGATGACCGAAAAATCCAGAAGCGGCCAAGCAGATAGCCATTGACCGCCACCAGCGGCAGCGACACGATCTTGCCGGCCATCGGGCTGTCGAACAGGGCCACGGCCAGCGCCACGCAGCCGAGCGTCAGGCAGTAATTCAGGCCCACTACGCACATGTAGCGTGCAAAGCTCGCCTTCGTGGCGGCCTGCGAGAACGTGACCTGGCTATGGAATGCGTAGTTCACCACCAGGCCGGCAACGAAGCCGGCGCTGGCCGCGCCCGCCGGGTGCACGCCGTTGGTCATCAACAGGTGCATCAGGCCGACGTCGATGGCCGCGCACAACAGGCCTCCGGCGACGTAGATGATGAACTGGCGCAGGCGCGCCGATTCAACCATTGCTGCGGCGCCGGAACAGCGTTTTCATGTGCAGTGGACGGGTCGGCACCGACGCGATGTCGTAGTTCAGGAACCCCAGGATGAACTGCACGCCCATGATCAGTGGCAGGGCGGCGAGCATCACGGTGCCGGCCGGTGTCGCGACGTCGCTCTGGGCCGAGCCGATCCAGTGGACGATGCCGAACACGATGCCGAAAATGCTCAGGGCCACGCCGATCGGCAGCTCGAGCGACGCCACCGACAGGTTGCGCAGGTAGTAGTTGTAGAACAGGCGCTTGAAGAAGTTGCGCACGTTCTTGGCTGCGAACTCGGTGATCACCTGCGAGACCTTCAGGTTACTGACCTCGTCGCCATACACCGCGTCCATCGGCACGTCGACTGCCACCGCGCCCAGCGTATTGAGGCGAAACAGCATGTCGCTTTCAAAGAAGTAGCGCTTGCTGATTTTGTCGAACGGCAGGTAGCGCGCCGCATCGGCGTGGATCGCGGTGTAGCCGTTGGTTGGGTCGAACAGGTGCCAGTAACCCGACGAGAGCTTGGTCATGAACGAGAGCATCGCGTTGCCGAACAGGCGGATCGGCGGCATCGAGCCGATGCGCTCCAAGTCGAAGAAGCGGTTGCCCTTGGTGTAATCGGCTTCGCCGGCCAGGATCGGCGCGATGAACATCGGGATCAGCGAGGCGTCCATCTGGCCGTCGCCATCGAGCTTGACGATGACGGTGGCGCCATCAAGGATCGCGGCGCGGTAGCCGGTCATGACGGCGCCACCCACGCCCTGGTTCTCGGTGTGGGTCAGCACCGTCACGCGCGGGTCGGTGCAGTTGGCGGTCACGAACGCGCCGCTGCCGTCGGGGCAGCGGTCGTCGACGACGTAGACGCGCGACACTTCAGGGCCGATCCCGGCGATGACGCCGATGATGTGACGCGTGACGCGGTAGCTCGGGATCACGACCGCGATCTGCGCCGCCTTGAGGGCGGGCAGGGGCGCTGCCGGGGCGGTAACGTTCATATCGTTCGCGGGAGAATCGGTCAAGGAATGCATTATCAGGTATTTATTGTTGAGTTGACTACTGGTTTGCTTCCCGGCAGGGTCTTGTACCAGCGCTGGCGCACCAGCGCGTCGAGCGCCTGCTGCGCGCTGCCATCCCAGGTCAGCCACGGCATGCCGGTCGATGCCGGCGCCTTGCCTTCGCGGTGCAGCGCCAGCCAGGCCCGGATGGCGTCGGCCAGGTCGCTCGGGGCCAGGCCATCGAAGTACGACGCGTAGTCACCCGCCACTTCGCGAAACACCGGCAGGCTGCGCGCCAGGATCGGAATGCCATGCTGGGCCGCTTCGATCAGCGGCAGGCCGAAGCCTTCGCCTTCGGAGGCCGCCAGCAGCGCGGCGGAGCCAGCGTACAGCTTGAGCAGCATCTCGTCCGAGATGCCCGGCAGCCAGAACAGGCGCACCGATTTCTCGGGATGGGCCGCCATGCGTTCGCAGACCTTCTCGACCATCCAGCCCTGTTTGCCGACGACGACCAGGTTGACGTCGACGCCGGATTCCCACAGCAGCTCGAACGCGGCCAGCGCCTGAGCGTGGCCCTTGCGCGGTTCGACCGTGCCAACCATGATGAAGCTCGGGCGTGCGGTCAGTTCGGCCAGCACGTGGTCCGCTTCCGGCGGCAAGCCAAAGCTCGGCGCGCTGGCATCGATGTCGGCGCCAAGGTGGAAGTGGGCCAGCTTGAATGGCGTGGTGCGCTCGAGCTTCTGGCTGGCGATCCAGCCGGAAAATTCGTCAGCCACGGCGCGCGAGATGCACAGCACGCCGTCGGCCACCTTGTGCACGGTACGCAGGAAGTCGCCGAAATACTGCTCGGTCCCGAACGGGAAGACTTCGGGGCGCAGCATCGGCAGCACGTCATAGATGACGAAGTACACCTCGACGCCGCGCATGCGCATGTCGAGCAGGCGTTCTTCGTTCTGCGAGGTGCCGTTGGTAAACAGGTCCAGGCCAAAGAAGATGTCGCCCGGGCGCACCTCGGCCGGCGCGTCTTCGAGCACCAGGTCGGTCTCGTCGACGACTTTCATGCCGAAGCTGCGCGCGTAGATATAGGGCTGGTTGCCGCCGTGCGAGTACACCGGTTCGATGCGTAGGCCCTGCGGCGGATTGGCGATCATCGAGCGCAGGATGCTGCGCACCACGCGCTGGATGCCGGTGCGCAGGTCGGACTGCATCAGCGCCGAGACGTCCACCAGCAACTGGCGCTGCGGCGTCGGCGCGCGGTTGAACGCAATCGCGGCGGCCAGCGCCGGCAGGTCGGCGGCGCTGCACAGCGGCGCGGCCTGCGTCACCAGACGGCGATAGATGGCGCTGCGGCCATTGTGCGCGAACGCTTCGATTGCCTCGGCGTACTGGCGCCCGACCTGTGCCGGCGCATGGCGGGCCGCCATGAACTCGAGGGCGTGCTGCGACAGGCGCTCGCGCAGGCCGCGGTCCAGCCGCAGGCGGCCCAGGCTCGCGGCCAGGTCGGCGGTGTCGAAGCGGTCTTCCAGCTTGATCAGCATGTCGTCCGGCAGTGCCGCGGTCGAGCCGTGGGCGTTGACGATCGTCGGCGCGCCGTACAACAGGCAGTCGAGCACCGAGGCCGAGGTCTCGCCGCGCGTGACGCCGCGCAGCTGCACGGCGCCGTCGCAGGCAGCGAGCCAGTCGGCGTAGGCGCCGGCATCGACGAATCCGGTGATGCGGATGCGCGCGGCAGCAGCGCTGGCCTTGATCGTTTTCGCCAGCACCTCGCCATACGGGCCGGGATCGTTGGCGCCGACGAACACGAGGTGGCAATGCGGATCGGCCGCCAGCGGCGAGGCCAGGAACGCGTCGAGCAGTTCGGCATTGAGCTTGGTGCTGCCCAGCATGCCGAAAGTGCAGACGACGAAATCGTCGTCGGCCAGTTTCAGGCGCTTGCGCGCGCTGCGCCGCGCCTTGTGGCAGGCTTCGTCGGTGACGCAGCCGTCTGGCCGGCCGCGCAGCAGCGGGATCGTGCGCCAGTCGTCGGCGGCGCCGTCGCCATACCATTTGGCGGCGAGCTGGCGCGAAAAGTCCGAATGCACGATCACGCCATTGGCGGCGTCGAGCACGCCTTTATTGAGCGGGAACTTCCAGATCGACGGGTTGCGGCCTTCCTTGCGGTGCGACAGCAGGCCCGAGTAGCCGTGCGACGCATACAGCGCGCGCAGGAAGCCCTTGGGCAGGTATTGCTCGCGCTCGAGGTTGTCGAGTACGCCCGAGAAGAAAAAGTCGTGCAGCACCACGATACCCGGCACGTCGCGCACCAGCTCGAACATGTGCTGGTGGGCGTGCGAATTGCCGAAGTGGTAGACCACGCGCTCGAATTCGTGCGCATGGGCGCGCAGCCAGGCCGGATCGCGTAATGGCATGCCGTTCAGGCGCGCATCGACCATCGTCTCTTGCGCCACCACGAGTTCGACGTCGTAGAATTTCGCCAGCTCGGGCACCAGTTCGGCGCTGTAGTCGGCGATGCCCGAATGGACCGGCGGCAGCGGCGACACATACGCCAGTTTTGGCCGCGCGGTCGGCAGTGGCCGCGCCGGGGCCGCGCCCAGCGCGCGCAGGCGCGCCAGCAGGCCGGCGGCATCCTGCCCGGTATCGCCGGCGTCGTGCGCCAGCACCGGATACGGCGCATCCGTGTCCGGTGCGCCGGCGCCGATGGCCAGTACCGCGTCGGGCGCCAGGCCCGCCACCGCATGGCGGCGCAGCAGCGCGCGCGCCGGGCCGGCCGGCAGCTCGAACGCGCGCACGCGCGCTGCCAGCGCCGGTTCAAGACGCAGCAGTTCGAGGGTAACGGTGTCGTGCAGCGGAGCGGCGATCCACAGCGTGTGATCAAGGCTGCCGGCGGCTGCAAGGCGCGCCAGGGCGATGGACAAGGCCAGGGCCGGCGCCGGCACGCTGGCGTGGTCGGCGGCGCCGAGAAGGTCGATAACGATACGCATGGATGTCAACTGCCTGTAGGGAGATTGCGGGCGCGCTGCAGGTCGGCCAGCACGGTGCGGACCGACTCTGGCAGGCCACGCAGTTCGTCGGGCACGGCCGGCACGTCCGCCGGCAGCGGCGCGGGCGCCGTCTGCTTGATCGTGGCCAGCTGCACCGACACGCGTCGGGCCAGCCACGGGAAGCGCAGCAGCACCGGGATGATCGTGCGGCGCAGCAGCTCGATCCGGGTCAGGCGCGTGACGACGCGGCGCAGCAGGTGCGGGCGGCGCAGCCCATGCAGCATCGTGCCGGCGCGGCGCAGCGGACGCGTGACGCGCCACGAGGTGCTGTGCTCGATCGCGACGAGGTGCGCTTCCATGCCCTTGGCCCAGTTGGTCAGGCGTTCGGCCTGTGCATGGACCTGCACCAGGTCGTGGGTCAGTGCCGCATTGCGTTGTTCGGCGTCGTTGGCGCGCTGCGCTTCTTCGCTGGCGCGCTGCGCTTCTTCGTTGGCGCGGCGCGTAGCGTGGTCGGCCCGCTCGCCCAGGTCATTGACGCGGGCATTGGCCTCGTCGAGCCGCCGGTAGGCGCCGTCGAGCTGCTCGAGCAGGCCCCTGGCCTGCGCATCGACGCGCTCGAGGTGGCCGTGCAAGGCCTGCTCGCGCGCTTCGACCTGCTTGACGACGGCGGTCAGTTCCCGGGCGTGTTCGCCGGCCTGGCCCAGCGCCGCGTCCAGCGCGTGCTCGTTGGCCCAGGCCTTGTCGAGGTGGTGCGAGACGTAGCCGTCGAACACGTTCGGCTGGATGTCCAGCTGCGCCAGCAGTTCGGCGTGTTCCTCGGCCACGTAATACCGGTTCAGGCCATCGAACCAGGCGTAGCGGTAACGCTGGCCCAGCACCATGTGCTCCCAGCTGGCGTGGTTGGTTTCGCGGCTGTTCGGCAGCGTCGCTTCGATGACCAGCACCCACGGGCGCCAGCGCTTGAAGTCCATCCCGCGCAGCACTTCGCCCTCGAAGCCTTCGACATCGATCTTCAGGAAGTGAATCTCGCCCCGCACGTGCTCGGCGCAGATGCCGGCCAGCGTGCGCACGGGGACCGTGATCTCGGCCACGTCATGGCCTTCGGCGCGGTGCATCTCGGCCACCGACGCTTCGGGCGATGCCCAGCCGCGCACGGCCGGCACGTCGTACAGCGTCAGTTCGCCATCGATGGCGCCGGCGGCCACGGCCAGGTTGACGTCGCGCGGGCGCTGTTCTTCGAAGGCCTGGTGGAACGACGGCAGCGGCTCGATGCTGATGCCGTTCCAGCCGGCGTCATAGAACGCCTTGGTGACCGAGTGCTCGACCGGGTCATTGGCGCCGACGTCGATGTAGTAGCCGTTCTTGATGTGCCCTAATGCGCGCCACAGCAGGACGTCTTCGTTGTTCTGGGAATACGAGATGAAATAGCGCATGCGGTCTTTCATGCCTGTGCCTGCCCGAACAGGTGGGCCAGTGGCGCCAGGCCAGTGGCGGCGTTGGCGCCGGCGGCATCGGCCTGGCGCGCCAGCGCCTGCGCGGCCGATGGTTTGTCATACACCAGCAGCAGCACCAGTGCCTGCGCCAGCAAGTCTTGCTGCGTGGTGGCGGCGCGCACGAACACGGCGTCGCCCCAGCCGAGGCGGTCGCGCGAACGCGCTGCGCTGCCCGCGCTCGGGTAACGGCACAGCGACGAGAAGTCGAGCAGGTAAAAACCTGCGGCGCGCAGCAGCGTCTCGATCTCCGAGAACAGGGCCTGTCCTTCGTAGATCGGCGCGAACGAGACTTCGCAGTGCACGACATTGGTCCGCGCCAGCACCGCTGTCGCGTGGCGCAGCGTCGGCAGTTCAAAACCCTGGATGTCGAGTTTCAAAAAGTCGATCGGGCCGGCGTCTGCCAGCACATCGTCCAGGCGGCTGGTGGCCACGCTTTCGGTCTGCACCGTCGCCAGATGATCGAGGTCGCGCAGCTGCGCGGTCAGGGTCCGGTTGAACGGCAGCAGCGAGGACGTGGCGTCGTCGTTATTGATGTGGAAGGTGTGCTGGCCGCCGTCGCCGATGAAGGTGGGGTACAGCGTGACGTGGCTGTCCGGGTTGTTGCGGCGGCTGGCGTCGATCTTGTCCTGCTGCGGCTCGAAGCCGATGATGCGATACGGCAGGCCGTGGCGCGTCAGCGGTGCATAGACGTGGTCTTCGTTTTCCAGTTCCTGGGCACCGATGTCGACCACGGTGAGCGGGCGTGCCAGCAATGGCGCGGCGGCGGATGCCACCTGCGCCTTGACCGCGTCGATGCCGGCCGCACCGGGCGCACCGTGACCGAGGCCGTATTCGTTCGAGGCCATCAGGGCGGCCAGCAATTCGTCGGCAGCAGCGCCTTCGGCCAGCCGCGCGCTCCAGTAAGCCAGGCCGGCCGGATCGGGCTCGCGCCCCAGGAAGCCCCGGTAGAGGCCGCGCACGATGGCGGCGTGGTCCTGCCGGGATGAAGTGGAATCGTGTTCAGGCATGGTGGTGTCCAATCGGGTCAGCGGATGCTGAACTTGAGCTGTGGGTGCAGGTTGACCAGGCCGCCCCAGACGATCGCTGCCGGATTCGGCGCGACCACGAAGCTGTGCGCCTCGTGCAGGTAGTTCAGCACTTTTTCGAACGCGCCTTCGCCATGGCCGCCGGCGCCCAGGCCCACGGTAAGCGTGTACTCGTCCGGGAACAGCGACAGGTTCAGGGCAAAGCTGGCGCTGATGATCGCGCCGCGCGCGGTCGGGCCGGGCGCGTGGCGCATGCAGTAGCTGTTGGTCTCGAACAGCGTGGCGCCGTAGCGGTTACGGATCTTGAAGCCGATGTGTGGATCGGCGACGTCTTCATGCAGCAGGTAGTCGACCTGCAGCGTGACCATTTCGTCGGCCATCAACGTAGCGCGTTCGGCGCCATGGCGGTCGAGCAGACGCACACCGACGCAATCGGCGCCGGGCGTGGTGATGCTGCCGGTTTTGCCGGCCACGACCGTCAGGTGCTCGCGCTCGATCGGCGCCAGCGGCGCCGTGTCACCTTGAATCTGGATGGCATCCGGCGCCTGGTCGAGCCGGCCCAACAGTTCGGCCTGGTACAGGTCGAGGGCGTCGGCTGGCGAGCCGTCGAAAGCGACCTTGCCGCCACGCAGGAAAATACAGCGATTGCAGATATTGAGTACCGTCCCGGCGCTGTGCGAGACAAACAGCAGCGTGGTGCCGGCCTTGATGAAGCCTTCGATGCGCGCATAGCACTTCTGCTGGAAGAACACGTCGCCCACGGCGAGGGCTTCGTCGACGATCAGGATGTCGGGCCGCACGCAGGTGGCCACGGCAAACGCCAGGCGCACCTGCATGCCGCTCGAGTACACGCGCACCGGCTGGTCGATGTATTCGCCAATGTCGGCAAACGCCAGGATCTCGGGCATCAGCGCTTCGACGCGGTCGGCGTCCAGCCCGATCATCTGACCGGCCATCAGCGCATTCTGGCGTCCGGTGAAGTCGGGGTGAAACCCCAGGCCCAGTTCGAGCAGGGCGGCCACGCGGCCTTCCAGGGTCACCGCGCCGGTGGTCGGCTGCGTTGTGCCCGTGATGAGCTTGAGCAGCGTGCTCTTGCCGGCGCCGTTCACGCCGATCAGGCCGACGGCTTCGCCCGGCTTGATCGTGAAGCCAATGTCTTCCAGCACCCATTTGAGCGTGTGGCGCTGGCCCGGCAGGGTCCAGTCTGCCAGGCGCGCCCAGCGATTGTTATATTGTTTATAGGCCTTGCCCAGGCCACTGGCGACGATCGATCCCATTACAGCTCATCCACGATTTCGCCGGCGCGCTTGCGGAACATGCGCAGGCCGAGCGTGCACAGCAGCAGTGCGATGACCAGCGGATAGACCAGGCTGCCCCAGTCCGGTGGCGTGCCCTTGACCAGCACGCCCTGCCAGGTCGCGATGATCGGGGCCATCGGATTCCAGTCGAGAATCGGGCGCACGTGCTCGGGCAGGATGCTGGCCGGATAGACGATCGGCGTGAGCCAGAACCAGAATTGCAGCGCGATCGTCATGAACTGGCCGACGTCGCGGAAAAACACGTTCAGGATACCGACCACCATGCCGATGCCCAGCGCCAGCATCACCTGCAGCACCAGCACCGGAAGGAGAGTGAAAAACGTCAAGCCGGGGAAATTGCCGGTGACGATCAGGAACACGACGAACAGGCCGAAGATGATGGCGAAGTTGACCAGCGCATTGAGCGTGACGATCACCGGCAGGCAGATGCGCGGGAAGCTGACTTTTTTCAGCAGATTGGATTGTTCCAGGAACATGGTCTGCCCACGCCCGACCATCTCGGCGAACAGGCCCCAGGTCAGGATGCCGGCGCACAGGTAGATGGAGTAGGCGAAGGTCGAATCCGAGCCCGGCATCTTGGTACGCATGACTTCGGCGAAGATCACGGTGTACACCAGGATCATGGCAAGCGGACTGAGTAGCGACCAGACGGCCCCCAGGATTGCATTGGCGTATTTCGACTGGAATTCGCGTTGCACGCTGCCCAGGACGAAACCGCGATAGGCCCACAGGCCGCGCAGCATCAGGGGCAGGATCATGGAGTAGGGGTGTTCAGAAGCGCCTCACAAGAGGGCGAAAGTGTTGTCGTCATAGTAATGCAGGCTGCAATAAGAGCGGAATTATACCGCACGGTCCTGCCTACAAATTGTTCAATTGTAACGACGTGTCGTGGTACGCGACACCTTGAAAGGCATCGCGAAATGCGTTCAGCCGCCCTGCGCCAGCCGCTGCAGCGCGTCCGGATCGAGGATCACCAGGCGGTGCGCATCCTTGAGCACGACCCCTTGCTGCGCCAGTACCAGCAAGGCGCGGGTGACTGTTTCGCGGCTGGTATTGATCATGTTGGCGATGTCCTGGTGCGTCGGGAGGTTCTCGACCACGCGCTGACCATCCTTGTCCTCGGTCTGCGGCATCAGCGCGATGTACGTGTAAATGCGGCGCGTCGTGTTGTTGATGCTCAGTAGTGCGCGGAACTCGGAATCGCGCTGGATCTTCTGGGCCAGGTGGCCCAGCATCTTGTGCGCCACCGACGGCGAGTGCGAGAACAGATGCATCGCAGTCGATGCCGGCAAGAACGCGACCAGCACCTCGGTCATGGCCACCACCGACGCCGAGCGGGTCGAGCCGTTGATCAGGGCGATCTCGCCAAAGAAGTCACCGGCCGCCAGCATGCGCAGGCCGACCGCGCGCCCGTCTTCGGTCACGTCGACCACTTGCAGCTGGCCCGAGAGCAGAAACAGCAGCGCATCGGCGACGCCGCCCTTGTGCAGGACCACCGTGCGCTTCGGGAAATGGCGATAACGCATTTCGCTCTTGACGCGCGCGATGTCTTCGTCGCTCAGGTCGGAAAACAGCGGAATCTTGCGCAGGTGTACCTGGACCTGGTGTTCCTGGAGTTGCGGCGCAGCGCCAGCGGCCGCCTCTTGTGCAGGAGCGGCAGCGGCGGCAGCGGCGGCGGATTTCAGGGAAAGCTTTGCGCTGGAACTCATGGATGTGTCGGTCTCGTCAAAAATGCCCGGCCACGAACATGACCAGGGCGGCGCAGCCGATGCCGGCCGCATTGGCAGCCAGATCGCGCCAGCAGAAGCGGCGATCGGGCACCAGGGCTTGCAGGCATTCGATCAGCCAGCCGAACACCAGGAGGCCGGCCATCCACCACGCTGCCTCGACACCGTCGTGCGCAATGCGCAAGGCCAGCACGGTCAGCAGCGCGAAGGCGCCAAAATGCATCAGTTTATCGTTCGGCAGAGGCGGCAGCCAGCGGTTTGGCACCAGACACCCGGCCAACAGTCCGAGCGACGCGCAGACCAACAAAATCGCTTCCAGTCTCACCAGAACAGCCCTCTACAGAATCAGGACCGCGATTGTACTGCCTACGGCGTGTGCCATTGCCAGCTCAACTGCAGCTGGCGGTTATTGTACTGAAAGATCGAGATGTTCTCGCGGTTGCGCACTGCGCGCGCCTCCAGAATGACACGCTGCTGCTTGCCGATCTGGTACGTCAGCGAAGCGCGCAGCACCTGCGTGCGTTGGGCGCGTACCTGGTCGATCAGCAGTTCGGGCGAATAGGCGCTGGCGCTGTCCCAGCTCTGGCGCGTATAGGCCAGTTCGCCCGTCGTGCTCCAGCCGAGCGGGCGGCGCAGGTTGAGGCTGACGTAGGCGCCATGCCGATTGCCGCCGGGGCGGTCGGCCAGCGCGCGGTCGGACTGCACGCCGGCCGTCACGGTGGCAGTGAGTTTGCCCGTGTAATGGCTCAGCAGCGCGCGTGCCTCGACCAGGTTGGCGTCGAACGCGTTCAGGGTGGCGTAATCGGTGCGGGTGGCCGCGCCGATCAGGTGCAACTGGGTGCGTGGCGGCAGTGGCACCGGTGGCGTCACGCGCACCTGTGCCTGGGCTTGGCGCTGGTACAGATGGCCGCCCATGCCCGTGAGCCCGAGCGAGGCGGTGCCGCGCACCAGCCAGCTGCCCAGCCGCCACGGCGATTCGACGCCGCCGTACAGCGCCGTCGTGTCGTAGTCGTGCAGGCTGTCGTAGCGCCGGCCCTGGAATTGCAGGAAGCCGAGTGTGCCGTTGGCCGTGATGTCGCGCAGGTAGTCGGTGCTCACTTGCGTGTAGCCGTCGCGCTTGGGCAAAAAATCGTCCAGCAGCGGCAGTTCGACCGTACCGTCCGGGCCTTCGACGATGAAGGACGAATTGCTGGCACCCTGGTTGACGTTGTCGTCGATGCCGCGACTGACGCTGATGGCGGCCGTGCTCGCCGGCGTCCAGCGCACGCAACCGGTATCGCGCGCTTCGGCAATCAGTTCCAGGATTTCACGACGCGGATTGAAGCGGGTTTCGACGTTGGCGAACAGGCGCTCGGCTTCATCGCCCTGGCCCAGGCTGCACTGGATCAGCGCCAGGTCGAGCCAGGCGCCGGCGTGCTGCGGCACGATGCCGATCAGGCGCGACATCTGCTCGGACGCATCGCTCTTGCGGCCTTCGGCCAGCGACTGCAGGGCTTCCTGGTACAGCCGTTCTTCCGGTGTATGGCCGGATGGGCCGGGCAGGGCGGCGTCATCAAGGCTGGCACCAGGGGATGGGCTGCCTGACTGCGCGAGGCCGCAGTTGCAGGCCAGCGCCAGGCTCAGGCCTGCTAACGCGTGCAGGACGGTAGGGGACGGGTTCAGGATGTCTGCTCCGGCACGGCGCTGCTTGCTTGCAGACTGGGTTCGAATGTATACAAAGGTGTCGCTCTTTCTTTGCCGCGCAGCAGGCGCTCGCCCAGGGCGAGGAAACGGTGGCGCCGGCTGCGCTCGACCGTTCCCGGACCAATAATGACATTGTGCGTGAAATCACGCGCGACCTGCTCCAGGCGGGCGGCGGTATTGACGCCGTCGCCGACCGCAGTATAGATGCTGCGGAACATCGTGCCAAAGTCGCCCGCCATCGCGGCGCCGCTCTCGATGCCGATCCGTACCCGCAGCGGCTGGTAGCCCTGGCGCACCCGGCGTGCGCTGAGCTCGTTCACGCGCAGCTGGATGGCGCGCGCCGCATCGAGCGCCAGGTCGGCGTGCTCGGCCTGCGGCAATGGTGCGCCCCAGAACGCCATCATCCCGTCGCCCGTGTACTTGTCGAGCGTGCCCTGGTGATCGATGACGGGGCCGGTCAGGCAATCGAGGAAGTCGCGCGTGAGCGTGGCCGCCGCTTCCACCGGCAGCGTCTCGACCTGACTCGTATACCCTTCCATGTCGGCCACGAGCGTGGTCACGTCGCAGCGGCGCGGGCGCAGCGGGTCTTCTTCTTCGCTGCGCAGCAATTGTTCGACCACGGCCGGCGCCACGTATTGGCGCAGCGTCTGCAGCAGGTGGCGCGAGCGGCGCTGGGCCTGCTGCCAGCCGTAGGGCACCGCCACGGCCAGCAGGAACAGGTTGGTGCCGAGCGGGCCCACCGGCGCGAACACCGGGTCGTGCGGTGCCACGACGTAGGCCAGTCCCAGCCACAAGGCCGAACTGGCGCCCAGCAGCAACACGCAATTGGCGGCCGACAGGCGCGGGAAGGCGAAGGTGCAGGCCACGCAGGAAGCCAGTGCGAACAGGCAGGCGATGGCGCGCCCCGGCCACGGCGCCGGTTGCCTGCCTTCCTGACGGTCGAGCAGGGCCGACAGGATGGTGGCTTGCACGCCGAGCCCCGGTCGGTTGGCCGCGAGCGGCGTCGAGACACGATCGCCCATGCCCAGTGACGATGAACCGATCAGCACCAGGCGCTCGCTGGCACCCTTGGGCACGATCCGCTGGGCCAGGATGTCGCCAGCACTGACCACCGTATAGGCGCGCCAGTCGCGTGTATAGGGGATGCGCATCAGGCCGGCGTTCTCGACGGCCAGCGCCGGCCGCCCGGTGCAGCAGTTGACCAGGGCCAGTCCGAGCGCCGGATAGGCCTTGCCGCCAAAGCGCGTTACCAGCGGCACGTGGCGCAGTGCGCCGTCGGCATCGGGAATGAAACCGATGGCGCCGACATGCGGCGCCCGTGCCAGCCCCGGAAAGTTGCCGATGAAGCCGGTGGCCGGGACGCCGCCGGCCTGGCCGGCAATCGCGCCGCCCAGGTGGCCGTCGAGCACCGGCTGCGGCCGGTTGCCGGCAAAGTCGAAATCGAAGGCCTGGGCCGGCACCAGCGGGCCGTGCGCGGCGAGCAGGGCCAGGCGCGTATCGCCATCGGTGCCGCTGGCGGCCGGCAGCAGGATGTCGAGGGCGACGCCGCGCGCGGCGTAGCGTGTGAGCAGGATTTCCACGAGGTGCGCCAGGCGCTCGCGCGGCCAGGGCCATGGCCCGAGTTCGCCAAGCGAGGCTTCATCGATGTCGACAACCAGAATGCGCGGTTCGGGCGCGGTGCTGACCTGCAGGCGCAGGAAGGCGTCGCGCAGCCACTCATTGGGCAGGAAGGACACCTGGTTCAGGCCGATCCGCGACCACCTGTTGTCAGATGGCGACAAGCCCGCCGTGGTGTACCACTGCGTCCATAGGGTGACCATGAAGGCCAGCGCAGCAATGATCCAGCGGCCACGGGTACGTGCTTGCGTTCTCGGTTCAGCCACGCGCTGCGCTCTTGTCAAAGAATTGGTTGGTCAAGTGTAGTGACGCAGTATAACTGGACGCATTGCTCGATTGCATTGTTTATTTGGAAATATCGCACACTGAAATGCCAATTACGGCACCATCCCTTTGCGCTAGAATGTGATAACCGTCACAGCAGCGCGTCAAGGCGACGCGGTACAGTGGGAAGGAAAGGGGTCTATCTTGCACAAATTATTCATTACCGCCACGCTTGCATGCGCCGCGCAGTTTGCCCATGCCGCCGAGGCAGGCAAGATCATTTTCGTCACCGGCGCCGCCTCGGCCGGTGAGCGTGCGGCCGTCGAAGGCGCGCGTGTCGAAGAAGGGCAGATGCTGGCCACCGGCGCCGATGGCTATATGTATGTCAAGACGGCCGACAATGGCCTCTTCATCCTGCGCCCGCAAACCCGGGCCCGCATCATTACCTACCAGATCGACAAGCAGAACCCCGCCAACACCCGCGTCAAGTTCGAGCTGCTCAGTGGCACCGCGCGCAGCAAGTCGGGCGAGGCAGTCAAGCAGGCGCGCCAGAACTTCCGCTTCAATACGCCCGTGGCCGCGATTGGCGTACGTGGCACCGATTTCACGGTCACGACCGACAACGACACGTCGCGCGTTTCCGTGTTTTCGGGCGGCGTCGTCGTGAGCGGATTCGTGGGTAGTTGCCGGCCCGACGGGGCCGGGCCGTGCGAAGGCGCAGCCAGCCGCGAACTGAGCGCTCTCCAGCGCGGGCAACTCGTGCAGGTCACACGTGGTCAGGCCGCGCCACAGGTGCTGGACGCCGGCGGCCATAGCCCCGACCAGGCGGCACCGCCGCGTCCGGACGAGCCCCTGACCAAGAAGGATGCCGACCAGCCGAAGGTCAATGTCGAGGTGGCCAAGAACATCGGTCTGAACACCGCCATCGACAAGGTTGTCAATCCAGGGCCGGCCGAGCCGACGAACCCGCCAGTCGATCTGCCTGACGTGGAAACGCCCGTGGTGGTACCGGTCCCTGAAACGCCGGTACCAGTACCGGTGCCTGAAACGCCCGTGCCGGTGCCGGTACCTGAGACGCCGGTATCGCCGCCACTGCTGGTCGGCGTGCCAAACCCAGTCGAGCGCTTTGCTATCTGGGGGCGCTGGCAACCGGTGAACGGGGAGGCGGCGCCGTTCGACTTTGCTGCACAAGATGCAAAGAATCAACGGATTGCGATCAATGGTTATTTCGCACTGTTCCGTACGCCAGGCCAGGAGTATGTCGCGCCGAATAATGGCAGTGTCGGATTCAGCCTGCGCAGCAGCGAAGCCTATGTCATGACCGAATATGGCAGTGGCATCATCGTGACCGCGCCGGCGATCTTGTCGAATGGCGCGCTGAACGTCGATTTCGCGAAACGCAGTTTCAACACCAATATGGATCTGACCACGCGCACCGATATCGTCAAGCTGCGCGGCGAGGGTACCGTTGCCAGCGACGGCCGCCTGTCGGGTGACGCCGCCGGACGTCAGGGCTACCTGAACATTCAGGGACTGCTGACCAACGAGCGTGGGCCGTCGTCGACTGCCGCAACGATCTTCGACGGGCGCATCGATAATCGCCGCACGGTGAATGGTGCTGCAACCTGGCGCTGAGTTTTTTGCACATTCGATAATAAAAAAACCCGGAGATTCCGGGTTTTTTTATCCAATAAGAATTAATGGCTGTGTGCATACAGCCTTATTTTTGTTTCAAGATGTAACGTCTAGGAACATTATCAAATTACAAGATTCCTAGGGTAGCTGGTGATAATTGAAGAGAATCGCCAGAGAGAATGGGTTTTATCTCGCAACTTTGTCCAGAAATTGTAATTTTTTCAGAAAACTTCGCCCTTACTGTGATGACCGTCACACGAGTGATGCTGACGTATCTGTCATGATGCGGCTCGTTGGACTTCAAGAGTGTTCCTGGCTCTTGCAATAAAGAATCAACATTCGATCGATCGATCTCATTTTTTTGGAGTTACACACATGGCTATCGTCACCACCCACGTTGCAGCAGTTCAACAAATGTACGTTGCATACTTCGGCCGTCCTGCTGACACCGCAGGCCTGGACTACTGGACCAACGTCGTTGAAGCCAACGCCGGCGCAACCGCTGCAGTGTCGGCCGCGTTCGCCGCATCGCCAGAATACATCGTGACCTACTTCGGTCAGACCAACACCCAGATCGTCAACAACGTCTACCAAAACCTGTTCGGCCGTGACGCTGATGTGGCTGGTCGTACGTACTGGGCAAACCTGCTGACCAACGGCACCATCAAGGTCGACACCATCGTTGCTGAAGTTGCAAAAGCAGCGCTGACCACCGACAAAGAAGCCGTTGAAAACAAGGTCGCTGCTTCGACCGCCTTCACCGCTGCTCTGGACACCACGGCAGAAAACGCAGGTTACGCTGGTAACTCGGCGCTGACCCTGGCTAAAGCATTCGTCAAAACGGTCACCACCGATGCAACCCTGGCAACCGCAATCGCTCCAGCGAACCTGACCGCACAAGTCGCTGCTGTCGTCAAAGCCGGCACCCCATTCACGCTGTCGAGCGGCCTGGCTGCTGTTGAAGCTGCTGACGACAACCTGGATACGTTCCTGGACGAAAACGAATTCGCATCGGCAACTGCTGCTGGCACCGCGATCACCACTGCTGAAACCGCAGCAATCGCTGCAATCGATGCCGAAGTCACCGGCACCTACACCGGTGCTACCGCATCGGTGCAAGCTGCTCTGATCGCTGATCAGCGCACTGCCAACACCAAAGCACTGAGCGATGCCAACAAAGCACTGGTTACCGCCAACGCTGACGCTGCTGCCATCACCGGCCTGAGCGCTGCGATCGCTAACCAGCGTGCTGCAGTTGCTGCAAACGAAGCTGCAATCGAGCTGGCTGCAGAGACCCAAGTCGAACTGGACGTCGCTGCTTCGGGCCTGAACACCCGCGTCGGTGGCACGCTGGACATCCAACTGGCTGCTGCTCCTGCAGCTGGCGCTGCCGCAGTCCCAGTCGTGACCTTCGTTGACGGCGCCACCACCGTCAACCTGATCTCGATCAACGCTGCTGGTAACTTCGTGCTGGCAACCGGCGCGACCGAAGTCAAGTACCCAGGCGTGACCGCACTGCGCGATGCACTGGCTGCTGACGTCGACGCTGATGTCGACGCTGGCTTCGCTGCTGCTGACCTGACCGATGCAAACGCTGACCCGCTGCTGGCTGCCAATGCTGACGAAGTCACTGCTGTCAGCGATGCATTCGACGATATCGAAGCTGCCAACACCAACATCGAAGAACTGGCTGACGCTGTTGCCGATCTGGCCGAAGCGCGCGCTCTGAAGACCGAGCTGGCTGCTCTGAACAAGGCAGTTGTCGATGCAGGTGCTGCATTCGAGGCCGCTGGCTTCGCTGCCCCAGTGATGCTGGACGGCCCTTCGGCTGCTGCAACTTCGGCTTCGGACGTCTTCCTGCTGGGCGATGAAATGGCAGTGACCATCAGCGCCTTCGGCCGTTCGGGTTCGGATGCTCTGGTCATCGGCGAAGGTTACGTCGTGAACAGCGGCGCCCTGACCACCGGCAATAACGCCGCACTGGAAGTCTTCTTCATCCAGAACGGTACCCGTACCGAAGTCCACGTCGAAACCGAAGCCTTCGGTTCGGCCAGCGACGACGTCACCGTCATCACCCTGATCGGTGTCGATGCTACTGACCTGCAACTGGTCGACGGCATCATCTCGCTGAAGGCAGGCGCTTAATTATCCAGCCCGCTTCGGCGGGCTTGGGCAAGTAAGATGAGAAACCCGCTACCGCAAGGTCGCGGGTTTTTTAACGTCTGTGGTTGATACGGATTGTTGTGGAAACGATGCGACTGAATGTAGTCAATGTGCTCATAATTTGTGATCTGTATCACAAATTATGAGTTTTATGCGTCATAATGAACGCGCTAAACGGTTGCTTGTAATTCGGCAACATGCAGGGTAAGCCAGCCCCAGCCCGATTCTGATTCCCGACCATCGTCCATGAAAAAACTGCTAAACGCTAAAAACGAAATCGAACGCGCATTGCTTGCGTTTAAGAGCACCTTCATCACCATCGGTGTCTTCAGCGCGATCATCAATATCCTGATGCTCACGCCATCCCTGTACATGCTGCAGGTGTACGACCGGGTACTGGCCAGCCGCAACGAGATCACGCTCTTGATGCTGACCTTGCTGATGCTGGGCGCCTTCCTGTTTATCGCCTGCCTCGAGGTCGTGCGTTCGTTCGTGCTGGTGCGTGTTGGCGCCAAGTTCGACATGATGCTCAACAAGCGCATCTACACCGCCGCCTTCGAGCAGAACCTCAAGCAGAGCGGCGGCAACGCCGGCCAGGCGCTGAGCGACCTGACCAGCCTGCGCCAGTTCCTGACCGGCAATGCGCTGTTCGCGTTTTTCGATGCACCATGGTTCCCGATCTACCTGTTCGTTATTTTCCTGTTCGAGCCGGCACTGGGCTGGTTTGCGCTGGGCGGCACGATCATCCTGATCATTCTGGCGATCGTCAATGAACGCGTCACGCGTGCACCGCTGTCCGAGGCGAACTCGATGGCCGTGGCCGCCAGTGCGATGGCCACCAACAATCTGCGCAATGCCGAAGTCATCGAATCGATGGGCATGCTGCCGAATCTGATGGGCCGCTGGTTCAAAACCCACGGCAAGTTCCTTTCCCTGCAGGCCGATGCCAGCCAGAAGGCCGGCACGATCGGTGCAATTACCAAATTCGTCCAGACCGCGCTGCAATCGCTGGTGCTCGGCTTTGGCGCACTGCTGGTGTTGGAAAACAAAATCACCCCCGGCATGATGATTGCCGCATCGATCCTGGTCGGTCGCACGCTGGCGCCTGTGCAGCAAGTGATTGGCGTCTGGAAAAGCTGGAGCAGCACCCGCAGCGCGCACGAGCGCCTGACCAAGCTGCTGGAAACCAATCCCGAACGCGCGGCCGGCATGGCGTTGCCAAAGCCTGAAGGCAAGCTGACGGTCGAAGCCGTTACAGCAGCGCCACCGGGCGTGACCACGCCGATTGTGCGCAATCTGAGCTTCGGCATCGTGGCTGGCGACGTGCTCGGCGTGATCGGCCCGAGCGGATCGGGCAAGTCGACGCTGGCGCGCCTGCTGGTGGGCGTGTGGCCGGCGATGATGGGCAAGGTCCGCCTCGATGGCGCCGACATCTACCAATGGAACAAGGCCGAGCTGGGCCCGAATATCGGCTACCTGCCACAGGACATTGAACTCTTCAGCGGTACGGTCAGCGAAAACATTGCCCGTTTCGGCGAGGTCGATGCCGAGAAAGTTGTGCTGGCAGCCCAGCGCGCCGGCGTGCACGAGATGATCCTGCGCCTGCCGAAAGGTTATGACACGCCGCTGGGCGATGCGGGCGGCGGCCTGTCCGGCGGCCAGAAGCAGCGCCTGGGCCTGGCCCGCGCGATGTATGACGATCCGGCCCTGATCGTGCTCGACGAGCCGAACTCGAATCTCGATGAAGTCGGCGAACAGGCACTGGTCACCGCCGTGCTCGAGCTGCGCAAGCGCGGCAAGACCATCGTGTTGATCACGCACCGTCCAACCATCCTGGGCGCCACCACCAAACTGCTGGTCATGAAAGATGGCATGGTTCAGGCCTTTGGCCCGACCCAGCAGGTGATGACGGCGATGCAGGAGGCCAACAAGAAAGCGGTCGAGGCAGCGCAACAGCGCGTCGCGGAGCAGGGTGGCGAGAAGCCGGCTGCCGATAAGATCCGCCGGCCGCGCTATGCGGTGCCTGAGCGCCTCGCCCCCGATGCCGCCGTCACGCCACCGCAAGCCCCAACTACACCCGTAGCCCCTGCAGCCCCTGCAGCCCCTGCTGCCCCCGCTGCCACCGCAGCGCCAGCACCTGGAGAAATTAACTGATGAAGTTGCTTAAGAAAGATGCAGCGGACGTCATCACCCATGACGTGACCCCGCTCGAAGTAAAGACCGATGCGCGCGCATTCGCCCGCATCGGCTGGCTGGTCGTCCTGTTTGGCTTTGGCGGCTTCATGCTGTGGGCCCTGCTGGCACCGCTCGACAAGGGCGTGCCGCTGTCCGGCACCGTGGCCAGCGAATCGAATCGCCAGGCCGTGCAGCACCTGAGCGGCGGCACGGTCCAGGAATTGCTGGTGCGCGATGGCGACGTGGTCAAGAAGGGCCAGGTGCTGGTGCGCATGAATCCGATCGTGGCCCAGTCCGCAGTGCAGGCCACCGAAGCGCAATACCTGTCGGCGCTGGCCACCGTCTCGCGCCTGCTGGCCGAGCGCGACGGCTCCCGCACGATCAAGTGGCCCGCCGATCTGGAATCACGCCGCAGCGAACCGCGCATCAGTGAGCTGATGAGCTCGCAAGAACAATTGCTGATGTCGCGCCAGGGTGCGTTGCAGAACGAATTGTCGGGTGTCGACGCGAGTATCGAGGGCCTCAAGATGCAGATCAACGGTCTGCAGGAATCGCGCGACAGCAAGAAGGAGCAGGTCGGTTTCCTGAAAGAGCAGCTTGGTGGCATGCGCGACCTGGCCAAGGAAGGCTACGTCGCCCGTAACCGCCTGCTCGACCTGGAGCGCACCTATGCCCAGCTCGGTGGCGCCATTTCGGAAGACATCGGCAATATCGGCCGTTCGCAGCGCCAGGTGGTCGAACTGACCATGCGCCGTTCGCAACGTCTGCAGGAATACCAGAAGGAAGTACGCACCCAGCTGAACGATCAGCAACGCGAAGCCGAAGGGCAGCACGCGCGCCTGATGGCCCAGAAATTCGAGCTGACCAATGTCGCGGTGCGTTCGCCTGCCGACGGCACCGTGGTCGGCCTGGCGGTGTTTACCAACGGCGGCGTCGTACCGTCGGGCTTCAAGATGATGGACATTGTGCCGAGCAATGCACCGTTGATCATCGACGGCCGGCTGCCGACCAATCTGGTCGACAAGGTGCATGCAGGCTTGCCAGTCGAGCTGATCTTCTCGGCCTTCAATACCAACAAGACACCGCACATCGAAGGTGAACTGACCCATATTTCGGCCGACAGCGCCGTCGATGAAAAAACCGGTATCCCGTATTACAAGGTGCACGTCAAGGTGGCGCCGGCCGGTGAAAAGAAAATCATCGCGAACAATATGGATATCCGCTCCGGCATGCCGGTCGAACTGTTCGTCAAGACGGGTGAGCGCACGATGATGAGCTACCTGTTCAAGCCGATCATGGACCGTGCCCACACGGCCCTGAGCGAGGAGTAAGCGATGACGTCCATCCATACCTCCCGCCTGCGTACCTTCGTGGCTGGCGCACTGCTGGCCGCTGCCGCCGGCAGCGCCGGCGCGATCACGCTCGAGCAGGCCTACCAGGCCGCGCTCAAGAACGATCCGGTGTTTCGCATGCGTTACTTCGAGAACGAGAGCGGCAAAGAAAACCGCATCCTCGGCCGCGCGCAGTTGCTGCCGCAGATCTCGGCCAGCCACTCGTTCAACCGCAATATCACCGACCTGTTGCAGCCGTCGCAACGCGTTCAGGGTACTACTGAGCTGACTCACCCGCGTTACCTGAGCCGGTCGTCGATCGTCCAGCTGCGCCAGCCGTTGTTCAATATGGACGGCATCCAGCGCTACCGCCAGGGCAAGGTGCAAAGCGAGCAGGCCGAACAGGCCTACGAAGCGGGCCTGGACGAAGTCTCGGTGCGCGTCGTCAGCGCCTATATGGACGCGCTGTTTGCCGAAGACCAGCTCGCACTGGCGCGCGTGCAGCGCGATGCCTATCTCGAGCATCAAAAAGTGAACACCCGCCTGTTCCAGCTGGGCGAGGGCACTCGCACCGACATGCTGGAAATCCAGGCCCGGCTCGACCTGGCCGAGGCCCAGCTGGTTGAGGCGCAGGACAACGTGGTTGCCGTGCGCAACACGCTGGCCGGCGTGATCGGCGCCGACCCGGGATCGCTCGACCAGTTGGCCGAGAACTTCCGGCCGGTAACGCTTAACGTGGGCAGTTTCGAAGAGTGGCGCAGCCTGGCCCTGGCGCGCAACAACACGCTGGCCGCCACGCGCCTGGGTGTGGAAAACGCCCGCCTGGACATCAACCGCAACCGCGCGGGCCACTTGCCGCGCGTGGACCTGGTTGCCGCCTACAGCAAGAACGACAGTGAAACGCTGAATCTTCGGGGCACCGAATCGACCAACCGCGCGCTGGGCTTCCAGGTCAATTTCCCGATCTATTCAGGCGGTTCGGTCAACGCCACCACGCGCCAGGCCGCAGCCAATCTGGGCCGCGCCCAGGCCGAGCTCGATGCACGCAGCAACGAGATCCTGATCGAGCTGCGCCGCGCGCACGACCTCGTGCTCAGCAGCGGCCGCAAGATCGATGCACTGGTCAAGGCTGTTGATTCGGGCAAGCTCCTGATGACCGCCACCCAGCAGAGCATCAAGGGCGGCGTGCGCATCAACCTCGACCTGCTCAACGCGCAGCAGCAGTTGTTCACCAGCCAGCGCGACCTGGCCCAGGCCCGTTATTCCTACCTCGTCGGCCTGATGCGCCTGCGCGCCGCCGCCGGCACGCTCGCGCCGGAGTCGATTCGCGAGATCGCGGCGTTTTTCCGCTGATCCTGCCGGCCGGATTTGCACCGCACCTGCCTCGATTGGATTAATATCAATTTATTACCAATCGAGGAGTTCTTCCATGGCCGTCAAAGCACTCGAAGTCCAGCAACTCTACGTCGCCTACTTTGGCCGCCCGGCTGATCCCGGCGGTCTGGATTACTGGATGGATACATTGGCCGGCAATGTCGTGACACTGGGCGACATTTCGCGCTCGTTCGCTGACTCGCAGGAATACCGCGATAATTACAGCCACATGGACAGTCGCACCGTGGTCACCAAAGTCTACGACCACCTGTTCGGGCGTGAAGCCGAGGCCGCGGGGATCAAGTATTGGGCTGACCTGATCGACCGTGGTGTCATCGCGATCGACGACGCGGTCCGGGAAATCTCGGACGCGGCCGTCGGTGCCGATGCAATCGTCTTTGACGGCAAGGTGGCCGTCGCCTCGGTCTTCACGCTGCGCCTGGATACGCCAAACGAAGTGGCCGCCTATGGGCGCGATGCGGCGTTCGAGCTGGCGATGGCATTTCTCGCCACCGTCAACGATGCCAGGAGCGCGCTCGATGCGGCGGACCCGGTCGTGGTTGATGCATGGATTGCGCGCATCGTGGGCGCCGACGGCACCGCCATCGAGGATGTGGGCCTGGTGGGCGTGGCGCCGCTGGCTTGAATCAGGCTGCTGCCTCGCCGGCTGCTGCATGGCCGCCGGCGTCGCTGCTGCCGATACAGTGCGCGCATGACACGCCATACACATAGCTCGGCGCGAGTTGCTGGCGCGGCGTCACCACCGCGCGGCAGGCGAAGCACTGCACGGTTTCGGTCGGCTCGAGCTTCGGGTTGAGCGCGGTGCGGTAGTCGAACACGAAGCAGTCGCCCGTGTAGTGCGCGCCGCCGACGTCCTCGAAGTACTTCAGGATGCCGCCCTCCAGCTGGTACACGCGCTCGTACCCGATTTCCTTCATGTGGATCGCCGCTTTTTCGCAGCGGATGCCGCCGGTGCAGAAGGTCACGACTGTCTTGCCGGCCAGCTCATCCTTGTGCTGCGCCGCCACTTCAGGAAATTCGGTGAATTTGTCGATGCGGTAGTCGAGCGTGTTCTCGAACGTGCCGACGTCGACTTCGAAGGCATTGCGCGTTTCCATCATCACGACCTCGACGCCGTCGTCGTCATGACCCTGGTCGAGCCAGCGTTTCAATGTGACAGGATCAACTGCCGGCGCGCGCCCGAGTTCCGGCTTGATCAGCGGCATGCGCATCGTGATGATCTCTTTCTTGATCTTGACCAGCATGCGCTTGTGCGACTGTTCGGTCGACAGGCTTTCTTTCCACGTCAGGTCGGCCAGGCGGGCGTCGCTGCGTACCCAGTCCAGGTACGTGTCGATGTGCTCGCGCGTACCCGACAAGAACATATTGATGCCTTCCGGCGTGAGCAGCACCGTGCCCTTCAGGGCCAGCTCGTTGCACCGCGCCTGATACTGCGGGCGCAAGGTTTCCAGATCGTCGAGCGTGACAAATTTGTAGGCGGCGATATTGACGTACTGTTGAGCGGAAGACATGGCGATAAAGAAGAGCAAGCGGTGAACGGACAGGCCGATATTATAAGTCAGTCAGCCGCGCCAACCAGCAGGGAACGATCGCATGCTTGTCGGATAGATTTACATGATTGCATCAGGGCATTGAGGAATATCAAATAAGTCATTGATTTGTATGGTAGGTAACGCCCTGGCATCAAGTTTGCTTATAGGGGGCGGTGCTGTTCAAACTTTGATCTACTAGGAAACAACAATGATCCGTAATATCGCTCTGCTGGCCCTTTCGCTGACCGCTGGTGCCGCTTCGGCCGCTACTATTCCTGCTACGCTGACCTTCAATTCGGACAGCAACACGGCCTACACCAATGTGATGCCGACAGCCCAGAGCGGCAGCGTGCTGATCGACTTCAGCTTCACCTACACCGGTGCCACGGTCGACAACAACGATTTCCTGGCCCTGTGGTTCGGCAACTCGAACAACCTGTCCCAAGCCTACAAAGGTCCGAACGTCGGCTTCAAGGCAAACTGCGGCACGGGTGGCAGCTGCACCAACGACCTGTTCGCACGCCTGGGCGGCGAGGGTGGTCCTTTCATGAACAACAGCAACCTGGTTGCCGGTACCACCTACAACATCTTCGCGAACCTGTACAAGGCCGCTGGCTCGACGACCTACAACCGCTTCGACATGTGGCTCAATGCAACGGCTAACGAAAAGTCGTCGCTGACCGGCGCTGATCTGATGGCAACCGGCAACTCGAACCTGACGTCGTTCAACACGATCGGCATTCGTACCCTGGGTCTGGACAAGGGCCTGACCGTGAACCTGAATGGTCTGAGCGTCAGCGGACTCGAGAGCGAAGTGCCTGAGCCAGGCAGCGTTGCCCTGATGGGTCTGGCACTGGCCGGCCTGGCATTCACCCGTCGCAACAAGCGCGGCTGATCATCAAGTAGTGCGCGGCTGACCATGTCAGCTGCGCTTCCCCACCCGCCACTGAAGCGGCCCGGGAAGGTTTCTTGAAGCCTCTCAAGCGGCCAGGCGAAGAAGGTTGTAAGAAAGCAATGCAGAAGTGTTGAAAATTTGTCGCCCAGACAATTTTTGTAGTGGAAACCCCACTGGGTTTCGATAAACTTTTGATGTTGCTGTTTCTGATGTTGGCTTTTCTGCATAATAATTCCACGTGGAAATTCTTTCCGCGGGTGAATAACAATGGCAGATCATGACCACTCAAAACGGCTACGCTTCGACTGTAAATTCCTTCTATCTCGCCTTCTATGGCCGTCCTGCTGATCCGGCAGGATTGGCGTTCTGGTCAAAGCAGCTTGCCAGCGCCAACGGCGAACTGAGCGCTATCACCAAGGCATTTTCCTCATCCGAAGAAGCGCAGACCCGTTTTGGCAGCGACACCCTGAACGAGCGCATCACCGAGATATACCAGCAATTGTTCAACCGTGCCCCGGATGCGACGGGCCTGGCGTACTGGGCCAATGCCATCACCAGCGGCAACGCGACCCTCGCCGACGTGTCCATTGCCATCCTCGGAGGCGCCCAAGGCACCGACAAAAGCCTGTCGACGCTGCGCCTGCAGGCGACCGATGCCTTTACTGCAGCAATCGAAGCCGGTGGCAGCGGCTACAGCGGCTACGCATCAATCGAAGCAGCGCGCGTGCTGGTGCGCGCCGTCACGGCTGACAGCAGCGCTGCCGACCTGAATGCACTGGTCGCTGCCGCCGTCTCGTTCGCTGATACCGCCACCAAGAACCCGTCGGTGGTCCAGGCAATTGCCAGCGGTAGCACCCTGCTGGCGCTGTTCGATACCGCTCGCGGCCTGGGTGATCCGGTCGCGCTGGCCCAGGCCTTGGCCGATACCGCCAGGGCGGCCGCAGGCGACCCGGTCACGCTGGAGCAACTGCTGCGCGGCGGTGGCATGGCCCAGGTACTCAAGGTCATGCCGGCAAGTGCGACGTTGAAAGACGTGGTCAAGGCATTGGCCGAGGGCGGCTTGCCAGCGGCGGTCGAGGTGGTCTACCCGCCGGCGCCGGCCGTGCCAACCCCGGGCAGGACGATCAACATCGATTTTTCCAGCGTCACCCAGAGTGATGACGACCAGGATGATGACCAGGTGACGAACCAGGACACCGCGGACGTCACGTTCAGCTACACGGGTCGCGATCTGGTCACCGGCCAGCACTTCGAATTCAGCCTCGATGGCAAGAACTGGAGCGTGGTCAATCGCGGCGATGTGGACACCGTGCACAACACCGTCACCATTTCGGACCTGTCGCTGGACCGTCAACAGGGAATCCAGGGGTTCTCGCTGCCGCCGGATGTGACGACCTCGATCACGATGCGCGCCGTCCAGGGCAGCCGTGTGCTCGACAGTACGAGCGTCCAGATTGTGTATGACAGCGCCGCGCCAACCGTCGCGGTGAGCTTCCTGCGCCTGGTCGACGGCGTCAACGGCGTTGCCAGCACGTCGCAAGAGAGTGCGTCGGCCTTGTTCGCCATCGATGGTCCATTGGGTGACGGCATCATCCAGTACCGCCTCGCGGGCAACAATGCGTGGACCGTGCTCGATAGCGATCTGATCGACCGCGATGGCGCCTTTATCATCGCCGATATCGATCTTGCGCTGGCCGACCAGACGATCGAACTGCGCCTGATCGATGCGGCCGGCAACGTCGGTGCGTCGATCGAGCAACTCATTGACGGTCCGGCCAGCGATGAGCCGCCTGCATTCGGGGTTACGCCCGGTTTGGACGGGCCTGTCGTGAGCAGCAACTTTGCCGGCGAAATGAGCATGTTTGATGGCAAAGACCATACACCCGTCTTTTCGGTCGATAACTCTACCAGAAGCAATATCGGCTCAACTTTGCTGGGCGCGCAGGCACAAGTCGTCCAAGGCACGTTCAGCCTGCTGCCGGACAGCGGCCCGGTGCCAGAGGATAACGGGACCTTTGCATTCGCGCTCGGTTCCATCAAGGGCGACGCGATATCGGGGCAGGCAGTGTGGGGCTTCGATGGCGACGACATCATTACCAGTACGAGTAACAGCAATCAGGGTGAAGGCAGCGTTGGTAGTTACCTGTTCGGCGGCGCCGGTAACGACGTGCTCACCGGTGGCGAGGGATTCGACGTGATAGTGGGTGGAGAAGGTGCCGACATGATCAACCTGGCCGAGCAGGTGAGCGAGGACGATATTCTCTTCTTTCTGTCAGGCGATACAGCGACTGGCATCTTTGTCGATGGCGGCAGCACTGCCGGCATGGACATCATCACCGGTTTCGATATCGGTGACCGCATCGCGACGCCGCACTTTGACAGCAGTGTTACGCAAGTGCTTTCAGCGTACCTTGGCGCGAGCGCTGGCGATGTCTGGGCGATCGTGCGCGGCACGAGCGTGGGCGGCACCTTCACGGCAGGCGGTCGCAGCACTGACAATGATTACATGGTGCAGTGGGCCGATGACGTCAATATCAATAGCATTATCATCAGCAACTTTGGCGCGCTTACGCCGATTGGCGTGGTCGATTCCAATGGCGGCAATTTGCGTTTCACCTTGCCGGATGTCGTTCAGAGTGGCGGCGCCGGCATTGATTTCGGCGTGGTGATCAGCGCTGCAATTGGGGACATCACCGGCGTGGCCAACGCTGACGGCCTTACCCTGGAAAACATCGCCAGCGGTTCGTCGACGGCGACCTCGGTCATGTTGGCGGCTGCTGCCGGCAAGGTGTTTGTCAGCGACGTCAACCCTGGCGTGTATTTCATGCAGTGGGCAGACGGCACCTTCGCCACCAATGATGGCGTGATGGCAGGCGACGCAGTCCATTTTGCCGGCGGCAGCGCACGGGAAATCGACCATGAGGGCTTCGAGTTCGGCGCTGTCACGATGGTCAGCGTTGACGTGGAAAGTGCCGACAGCACGATCTCGAATGACGCCTATCTGGCCGGGGCCGGATTCAGCGGACGGATTCATACCGGCGGTGGGCATGACGCCGTGTCCGATGTGGGCGGGACGATGACGATTGCCTATACCGACATCGCCGCCGCTTCGTACGACATGATCTTCGGCTTCGACCAAGACCAGGACATCATCCTGTTCGAGAACGAGGTCGCCCAGCTGATCGACAAGAACTTCACTGGCTCGATTGATTGGGACAGCATCGCGGACCTCACTGCCGACACCGAAGCGGTTGCGCTGCAAGTTACTGCCCGCATGACGATCTCGGAGGGCGCTGACATGTCGGCCACCGCCAACGCGCTCAATGCGCAGTTCAGCGGCGGCGAGATCGCGCAGCTCGATACGCTGCTGATCCTGGCACAAAGCGCCAACAGCCTGAACGATGGCGCGCTGTTCTTCTACCGCGACCTCGACAACAACGCCCGCATCGATGGCAACGAACTGACGGTGATCGCCAGTTTCTCCGACGGCATGGCGGTGTCGAGCGATATCCAGCTGATCGGCTCCGTGCCGGGCTGATCGCGACGCATGCAACGCCAGGCCCACTGCGAAAGCGGTGGGCTTTTTTTTGCCGCATGCGCGTCGGCGCGCCTGCGGCGTCGTGCTAGAGTGCACAGACTTTATCGCTCAACAAACAAGATCCTCCCATGCATGACTGGTCCGACGGCTACATGACCGAGTTAGCCTATACCTACGGCTACTATCCCGAACTGAATCCATTGCGTGCACGGCTGGCCCTGCTCGAGGCCGGCATCGTCCCGCCCGACGTCCAGACTGCCTGCGAGCTCGGCTTTGGCCAGGGCATGAGCATCAATATCCATGCCGTCGCTGCCGATGCAGCCTGGCATGGCACCGACTTCAATCCGGCCCAGGTCGGTTTTGCGCGCGAGCTGGCGCAGGACCTGCCGCTGGCGGCCAATCTGTCCGACGAGGCCTTCGAAGCGTATTGCCAGCGCGCCGATCTGCCGCAGTTCGACTTCATTGCGCTGCACGGCATCTGGAGCTGGGTGTCGGACGCCAACCGCCGCGTGATCGCTGGCTTCATCGAGCGCAAGCTCAAGGTGGGCGGCGTCGTCTACGTCAGCTACAACACCCAGCCCGGCTGGGCCGCAACCGGACCGGTGACCGAATTGATGGCCGGCTTCGACGCGGCGCTCAATCCCCCAGGCATCGGCCCCGCAGCGCGCATTGACGCTGCGCTCGACTTCGTCGATGGGCTGATCGCGAGCGGGGCGCTGTATGGCAAGGTCAATCCCCAGGTGACCGAGCACATGAAGCGCCTGCGCAGCCAGGACCGGCGCTATCTGGCGCACGAATATTTCAACCGCGACTGGCAGCCGATGCCGTTCGCGCAGATGCGCACCTGGATGGAAGGGGCGAAGCTGAGCTATGCCACGTCGGCCCAGTTCCTCGACCACGTGCCGATGCTGAACCTGACCGCACCCCAGCAGGACATGCTGGCCGCGATCCCGGACGCCGGGTTTCGCGAAACGGCGCGCGACTTCATCGTCAACCGCCTGTTCCGGCGCGATTACTGGGTGCGCGGCGCGCGCCGCCTGGCGCCGGCCGACCGTACCGAGCGCTTGCGGGCCATGCGCGTGGTGCTGGCCACGCCGGCCGCCAACGTCAAGCTCAAGGTCAGTGGCGCGCTGGGCGAAGCGAACCTGCACGAGGAGGTCTACCGCCCGATCCTCGAAGCGCTGGCCGACCACCGGCCGCATAGCCTGGGCGAACTCGAAAGCACGCTGGCCCCGCACGGCGCCACGCTGGCCCGGATCGTCGAGGCAGTGATGATCCTGGCGGGCGCCGGGAACCTGCACCCGGCCCAGGCCGACGAGGCAATCGCGGATGCCAGGGCCGGCACGCTCTTGCTCAATACGCGCCTGTGCGGCATGGCGCGCTATGCCGAAGATGTCGGTTGCCTGGCCTCGCCGGTGACGGGCGGCGGATTCCCGGTGCGCCGCATCGACCAGCTGTTCCTGCTGGCGCGCAGCCTTGGTGTGGAAGGCGTCGAGGCCCTGGCCGATTTCGCGGCTGCTGCGCTGCAGGCGCAGGGCCAGCGCATCATGAAGGATGGCCAGCCGGTGCTGGACGATGCCCTGCAGACCGACATGCTGCGCAGCCAGGCGCATGCGTTCGAGACGGCGCGCCTGCCGGTCTTGCAGGCATTGGGCGTGGCCGCATAGGGCCCAGGCCAAAAAAGTCGATTGTCGGTCGATACAGGCAACGGCAATAGCACCTTGTCAGTTACTATATTGCATCGTGCACAAGCCTGAGGCCATGCCATGCGGTCGCTGAACATCCAGTACAACCCACGGATCGATCAGCTACGCTGGCTGGCTGCGACGCTCGTGTTCATGTTCCACTTTCATCTGGAATATCGCCGTCTCGGCGGCAATGACCTGGTCAATCCCTGGGCCTCCCTGATCTCCGAAGGCCACACCGGTGTGGGGCTGTTCTTTACGCTGTCGGGTTTTCTGTTCATGCAGATCGCGCTGCGCCAGCGCGGGATTCGCTACGGCGAGTTCCTGCGCAACCGGGTGCTGCGCATTGCGCCGCTGTACGTCGTGATCTTCCTGGTGGCCACCTCGATTTCGCGCGACAAGTTCCAGCCGCAAGACCTGCTGTTCTTCTTTGCGTCGAACCTCGGCATGCCGCCCACGTCGCAAACCGTGATCACTGGCGCAGCGTGGACGATCTCCCTTGAATTCATGTTTTACCTGGTGTTTCCGTTCCTGGCGCGCTTTGCGATGGAGCGGGGCATGCGCTACCTGGCCGGCTGGCTGGTGCTGCTGCTGTTCTTCAAGGCGGCGGCGTTTACCGTCAACACCAACAGCACCCTGATGTATTTCAGCACCTTCGTCGGACGCTTCGACCAGTTCATCATCGGCATGATCGCGGCAATGACCTACGCCCGTCACGAGGCCGCCCTGCGGCGCTGGGCGCCGGCCCTGGTGATTACCAGCGCCGCGCTGGTGGTCTGGGACACCCGGCTCATGCACGTGAATGCCAGCTTCCTGACTGCGCCCCATGCGTCGTTCTGGATCATCTGGACGATGCTCGAAAGCGCCGGCTGGGCACTGCTGATCCTGGCCTGGGTCGCCTTCAAGCCCGGTGCGCAGACTGCGTTCGGGCGCATCTTCAGCCACGGCGGCAAGATCAGCTTCTCGTTCTACCTGCTGCACATGGCAGTGCTGCACGTGCTGGCCGAAGCATTCGGCCTGGTGCGCCCGACCGGCATCGGCTGGCTCGATGCCGCTTTCATGGTCGCGTGCGCCTATGCCATCACCTGGGCGCTGTCCACCCTCAGCTTCAATATCGTCGAAGAGCCGTTCCTGCGCGGGCGCCGCAACTATGGGACACTGCCTGCCGTTGGCGAGAACGCCACGCTGACCCGCCTCCCGGACCCGCCGGCGCCGCCGCGTGAAGCCCGGGCGCGGTAAAATGCGGGGATGACTTCCCCGACTTTTACCCATCTTCGCATCCACTCCGAATACTCCATCGTCGACGGCCTGGTCCGTATTGACGAACTGGTCAAGGCGGCGGTCAAGGATGGGCAGCCGGCGCTGGCCGTGACCGATCTGGCCAATACGTTTTGCCTGGTGCGCTTCTACAAAGAGGCGCGTGGCAAGGGCGTCAAGCCGATCGTCGGGGTCGATGCCTGGATCACCAACGACGACAACCGCGACAAGCCGCATCGCCTCTTGATCCTGGCCAAGAACCACACCGGCTACCTGCAGCTGTGCGACCTGCTGGCGCGCGCCTGGCTCACCAACCAGCACAAGGGCCGCGCCGAGCTGCGCGCCGAATGGCTCGAAGCGCTGGCCACGTCCACGTCCACGCTCAATCCCGAGCAAACCCAGGCCAATGGCCTGATCGTGCTGTCGGGCGCGCACTTCGGCGACATCGGCCAGGCCATCGAGAACGGCGATATCGCCCGCGCCGAAGCCAATGCTGCGCGCTGGGCGCGTGTGTTCCCCGGTCACTTCTATATCGAGATCCAGCGCGCCGGCCAGCTCAATCAAGAGCAGCAGGTGCGCCATTCGGTGGCGCTGGCCGGGCGCCTCGGCTTGCCGGTCGTGGCGACGCACCCGGTGCAGTTCCTCGACAAGGACGAATACATCGCCCACGAAGCGCGTGTTTGCATCGCCGAGGGCGAAATGCTGGCCAATGCCAAGCGCGTGCGCCGCTTCAACGAGAACATGTGCTTCAAGTCGCAGGCCGAAATGGCCGAACTGTTCAAGGATCTGCCGGGCGCGCTGGCCAACTCGGTCGAAATCGCCAGACGCTGCAACGTCACGCTCACGCTGGGCAAGCCGCAGCTGCCGAACTTCCCCACGCCGGGCATGACGATCGACGAATTTTTGATCGCCGAGACCAAAAAAGGCCTGGAAGACCGCCTGCTGCAGCTGTACCCGAACGAGCTTGATCGCGAACGCGAGCGCCCGCGCTACGAGGCGCGCCTGGACTTCGAAAATCAAACGATCATCAACATGAAGTTCCCGGGCTACTTCCTGATCGTGGCCGAGTTCATCCAATGGGGCAAGAACAACGACGTGCCGATCGGCCCGGGCCGCGGTTCGGGCGCGGGCTCGCTGGTGGCGTATTCGCTCAAGATCACCGATCTCGATCCGCTCAAGTACAACCTGCTGTTCGAGCGTTTCCTCAATCCCGAACGCGTCTCGATGCCCGACTTCGACATCGACTTTTGCCAGGAAAAGCGCGAGCTGGTGATCCAGCACGTGAAAGACCTGTACGGGCGCGATGCGGTGTCGCAGATCGCCACCTTCGGCACGATGGCGGCCAAGGGCGCGATCCGCGACGTCGGCCGCGTGCTCGATTTCGGCTACAACTTCTGCGACGGCATCTCGAAGCTGATTCCGTTCAAGCCGGGCAAGCAGGTGTCGATTGCCGAGGCGATCGAAGAAGAACCGATGCTCAAGGAGCGCCTCGAGAACGAAGAAGAGGTCAAGACGCTGCTCGAACTGGCGCAGAAGGTCGAAGGCATCACGCGCAATATCGGCATGCACGCCGGTGGCGTCCTGATCGCGCCGGGCAAGCTCACCGACTTTTGCCCGCTGTACACGCAGGGCGGCGATACCGGCGTGGTCTCGCAGTACGACAAGGACGACGTGGAGGCCGTGGGCCTGGTCAAGTTCGACTTTTTGGGCCTGACCACGCTGACGATCCTCGACCGCGCGGTCAAGTACATCAAGCAGCTCGACCCGGCCGAGAGCGAATTCGACCTGGCCAAGCTGGCGCTGGACGACCGTGCATCGTACAAGCTGCTGTCCGACGCCAAGACCGTCGCGATCTTCCAGCTCGAGTCGCGCGGCATGCAGGGCATGCTCAAGGATGCGCGGCCCGACCGCTTCGAGGACATCATCGCGCTCGTGGCGCTGTACCGTCCGGGCCCGATGGACCTGATCCCCGACTTCTGCAAGCGCAAGCACGGCGAGAAGTTCGACTACCCCGATCCGCGCACCGAGTCGATCCTGTCCGAGACCTACGGCATCATGGTCTACCAGGAGCAGGTGATGCAGATGGCGCAGATCGTGGGCGGCTACTCGCTGGGCGGCGCCGACATGCTGCGCCGCGCGATGGGCAAGAAAAAAGCCGAAGAGATGGCCGAGCACCGCGAGATCTTCCGCGCCGGCGCGGCCAAGGATGGCCTCACCACGGCCAAGGCCGACGAGATCTTCGACCTGATGGAAAAGTTCGCGGGCTACGGCTTCAACAAGTCGCACGCCGCCGCCTATGCGCTGCTGTCGTACCACACGGCGTACCTCAAGGTGCACCACACCGCCGCGTTCATGGCAGCGAACATGTCGCTGGCGATGGAAGACACCGAGAAAATCAAGATCCTGGTCGAGGATTCAAAAGAAGTCTGCAAGCTCACCATCCTGCCGCCGGACGTCAACGAATCGCAGTTCCGCTTCACGCCGGAGGGCGAGGCGCGCTCGAAAACGGGCAAGCCAGTCACCAATATCCGTTACGGCCTGGGCGGCGTGAAGGGCGCGGGGCAGGGCGCGATCGAAGCGATCATCGCCGCGCGCACGGCGGGCGGCAAGTTCAAGGACCTGTTCGACTTCTGCAACCGGGTCGATCGCAAGCAGATCAACCGCCGCACCATTGAATCGCTGATCCGCGCCGGCGCGATGGACGCATTCGGTGTTGACCGCTCGGTGCTGCTGGCATCGGTGTCGTTCGCGATGGAAGCGGCCGGCCAGCTTGCTGCTGCCATCAACCAGGTCAGCCTGTTCGGCGGTGACGATGCCGACCTGGTCGCGCCGCCCGAGTACGTGAAGGCCTTGCCGTGGACGGATCGCCAGAAGCTGTCCGAAGAAAAGATCGCGCTGGGTTACTACCTGTCTGGCCATATGTTCGACTCGTACGCGCAAGAGGTGCGGCGCTTTGCCAAGACGCGCATGAAAGACCTGGAGCCGTCGCGCGACCCGCGCATGATGTGCGGCGTGATCTCGGGCATTCGCACCCAGATGACGCAGCGCGGCAAGATCCTGATCGTGGCGCTGGACGACAAGACCGCCGTGCATGAGGTGACGGTCTACAGCGAAGTGTTCGAGGCCAACAAGAACGCGTTCAAGGAAGACGAATTTTTGCTCGTGGTCGGCAAGGTGTCGGAGGACCGCTTCAATGGCGGCCTGCGCATCACGGCCGAGAAGGTGTTCGACCTGGCCACGGCGCGCATCCAGTACGGCCACAAGCTCGAGATGGACCTGGACAAATCGGTCAGCGCGGCACGCCTGGCCGAGATCCTGCAGCCGCACCGGGTGCATGACGGGATGCCGGTGAGCCTGCGGCTGCGGCTGCAGACCGAGGATATTCCGTTCATCGTGCAACTGGGGGACGACTGGCGCGTGGCGCCATCCGACACGCTCAAGGCGGCGCTGGAGCTGTCGCTGGGCGCCAAGGACGTCGCCGTTGAGTACTAGCGCGCATTCGGGCGACGGCAGATCGGCCTTTGGCCGCATCCTGATCTGCCGCACCGACAATATCGGCGACGTCGTCCTGACGCTGCCGCTTGCCGGCTACCTCAAGCAGCGCTTTCCGCAGTCACACATCGACCTGCTGTGCCGTGCCTACGTGGCCCCGGCCATGCGCCACAGCCGCCATCTCGATCGCGTGCTCACGCTCGATGCATCGGACGACCTGGCCCGCCTGTTTGCCGAGGGCGACTACGATACCGTGATCTTTGCCTTTCCCGACCGGCGCCTGGCGCGCGCGGCGCAGGCAGCGCGCGTGCCGAACCGGGTGGGCACCAGCCACCGCGTCTATCACTGGTTCACCTGCAACCGCCTGGCCCGCTTCAGCCGCGCCAAGTCCGACCTGCACGAGGCGCAGCTGAACTTCCTGCTGCTGCGCCCGCTGGGCATCGACCATGTGCCGACGCTGGCCGAGATCCCGCATCTGTACGGGCTGGCTGCGCCACAGCGCGCCGCCGTCGACGCCTTGCTGGCGCCAGGGCGGCGGCACGTCATCCTGCACCCCAAGTCGAATGGCAGCGCCCGCGAATGGCCGCTGACCCACTTCACGGCGCTGGCAAGCGACCTGGGGAGCGACCCGGACATGCGCCTGTTCATCACGGGCAGCGCGGCCGAGGGCGTGCTGCTGGCCGCGCAGGCGCCGGCCTTGCTGGCGCTGCCGAACGTGGCGAATCTGTGCGGCCGGCTCGACCTCGATGAACTGCTGGCGCTGATCGATGCCTGCGATGGCCTGGTGGCGTGCAGTACCGGCCCGATGCACCTGTCGGCCGCGCTAGGGCGGCCGACGCTGGGACTGTTCCCGCCGATCAAGCCGATGGATCCGGGCCGCTGGGGGCCGCTGGGGGCGCTCGCCCAGGTGGCGGTTGCGCGCCAGCCGTGCGCCGGCTGCACGGACTCGGCGACCTGCTCGTGCATGGGGTCGATTACACCGCAGGACGTGGCCGCGCGCGTGCGGGCCTGGGATGGGGCGGGAGTGCAGCGCGGGGCCGGGATAGTATCCTGATCCTGCGGTTACAGCCTGTTTGTAGTTCCTGCTGAAGGAAATATGTCGCTATCATAGGCGATAGCCGGCAGCCCAAAAAAGGGCGCCCAATTACTCTGAGCATTTGAAGTAAGGCTGAGGACACCATGGAAGCCAAAACGATACCAATCAACCAACTGCATGTGGAACTTGATCGAGATGTATTTCTCAGAACGCTGATACGCGAGCTCGCCGGTACGCTCGAGGATGTCGTCGGGCTGGAGGAAGCTTCAGGTTTTGTCAGTGCCGTAGGTCAGCGCATTGGCGACCAGATCAACCTCAGTTACCGGTCGGCGCTGGGCGTCGAACTGCTGTCGAAGCAACAGGTGGCAGACGTGTTGGTGGATCTGAAACGAAGAATTCAAGGTGATTTTTTCATTTTGGAGCAAACCGATGAGAAGATTGTATTCGGCAATCGCGTCTGTCCCTTCGCCGAAAAGGTGATCGGGCGACCGTCGATGTGCATGATGACGTCCAATGTCTTCGGTACCATCGCAGCAGAAAACCTGGGTTATGCCAAAGTCGCGCTGGAGCAGACGATTGCTGAAGGCGAACCTGCGTGCCGCGTGGTGTTGTATCTGAAGCCGCAACCGGACGCGCACCATGTGCACGGGCGTGAATATTTTTCCGGCTGAGTAGCCCCCGATGGATACACGTTCGCAATTCGAGGACTTGGCCAATCTCTTGCCAGAAGCGATGCTGCTGGTCGATATGGACGGGCTGATTCAGGCGACCAATGCGGCTGCAAGACGGCAGCTGGGCAAGTTGGATATCGAGCCGGGACTGACCGCCCTCGCAGCGCTGTGCATCGAGCCGCCGCATCAGGTAGCCGACTATCTGCGCAGCTGCCGTCGGGTGGTCGCACTCATGCCCGCAACGCTGACCTTTCGCCTACCTTGCGGCACTGCGCTTCCCCTGCGTGCCCAAGGGGCTCGCTTCGCCCCGGCTGGAGAGACGACAGCGTGCTGGGTGCTGTTGCGGCTTATTCCAAAACACGCGGCGGAAAGCCGTTTTTTGGCCATGAATCGGCAGATCGAGAAACTTGCGCATGAAGTCGATCTGCGGCGGCGCGCTGAACTCGACTTGATCGACCAGCGCGAGTGGTTCAGGGTCACTCTGGCGGGTATCGGTGATGGCGTGATCGTCACCGATATCCATGGGGCCATCAGCTTCCTGAACCCCGTTGCGGAAGCCCAGACCGGCTGGAGCCTCGCAGACGCCCTTGGCCGACCCGTCGAAGAAGTCTTCCATATTGTCAATGAAGAGACAAGGACTGTGGTCGAGAATCCGGTGCGAAGGGTGCTTGCGGAGGGAGTCATTGTCGGGCTGGCGAACCATACCATTCTGATCCGGAAAGACCACTCTGAACTGCATATCGACGATTCGGGCGCACCCATTCGCGATGCACAGGGAACACTCATCGGCGTGGTGCTTGTGTTTCACGATATCACCGAACGTTGGCGACTTGAGCAGCAAGTCAGGGCCCGGAAGGTCGAACTCGAAGATGAGCACCGTCGCAAGGACGAATTTTTGGCCATGCTTGGTCACGAGCTCCGAAATCCGATGTCGGCGATCAAAACCGCCCTTGAACTGCAACGACTGCCAAGCGCCAGCAACGAAGCGCTCCAACGCGCTGGCGGTGTGCTGAATCGGCAGGTCAAGCACCTGACGCGACTGGTGGACGAACTACTGGATATGTCCCGGATCTCCAGCGGTAAAATAAATTTGCAGCGCGAAGTGCTCGATATTTCCGTGGTGATTCACAGTGCACTGGAATTGGTTGAGCCGATGTTGCAGGAAAAACGCCATGTCCTTTTCACCGACCTGGCAGCGGGAAGTTTATGTGTCAACGGCGATCTTCACCGATTGATACAGGTGATCGGTAATGTGTTGAATAATGCGGCGAAATACACGCCACATGGCGGCACGATTCATCTGGCTGCCAAAAGAGTCGACGATGCTGTCGACATTTCTGTCCGAGACAATGGCATGGGTATTCCGCTCACATTATTGTCCCGTGTTTTCGATATCTTCACGCAATCCGAGCGCACACTGGCCCGCTCCGAAGGGGGGCTGGGCGTGGGTCTCACCGTCGTCCATCGACTGGTGGAACAGCACGGCGGCACGGTTGCCGTCCATAGCGACGGGCCTGGCACAGGCAGTGAGTTCCGTATTCGCCTTCCGTTGGTTCAGGTCGTTTCCGAGCCACCGTCAACGCCCCATTCGTCTCCCGCCATGCCTGGTTGCAGAAAGATGTTGGTGGTTGACGATAACCAGGATGCCGCAACGATGGTGGCCGAGTTGCTTCGGATGTTCGGCAACGAGGTATCGGTCGCTTTCGATGGGCAAGAAGCGATATCTTTTTTTCATCAGGAGCTGCCAAGCGTGGTTCTGCTGGATATCGGTTTGCCCGGCATGGACGGGTACACGGTGGCACGCACCCTGCGCGCCAACGCCGCTCGGGGACCCTTCACCCTGATTGCCTTGACCGGTTATGGTCAACCAGAAGATATTCGCAAGTCGTTCGAAGCGGGATTTGATCATCACCTCACCAAGCCCCTGGACATCAGCAAGTTGCTCGATATTCTTGCTGCGACCCCGGCCACGCAAGTGCTGAACTGATCGGCTGCCCGGGCTGGTTGTGTCGCGGCGTTCAAGAAGCAAATGCCGCTCGATCCGATTGACGGTTTCATCGCCACGTCATACAAAAAAAATAAGCTTGTCTGCTCTTACATGATCGGAGCAGGCATGACTTCATCGCATTCGCGTCGCACTTTCCTGGCCCAGGGCGGGGCATTGGTGGGTGGTTCGGCACTGGGCGGCACCTTACTGCTCGGGGGCTGCGGCGGCAGCAGCCATGCGGCAGTCGTTGTCAGTGACAAGGAACGGCCAACGATGCCGTCGGGGATACAGTTCGGCGACATCACCGATCAACGCGCGATCATCTGGAGCCGCAGCGACCGCACTGCGCAGATGATCGTCGAATACGATACCAGCGAGCGTTTCAACAACGCCAGCCGCATTGTCGGGCCCACGGCCAGCGATGCGACCGATTTCACGACCCGTGTCGATCTCGGTGGCTTGCCGGTCGGCCAGACGGTCTTCGTGCGCGTGCGCTATGTCGATCCGAATAATGCAAAGATCGAAAGCGAAACCGTCTCGGGCCAATTCAGGACCACGCCCGCTGCCGATGGCACCCGGGCCGTGCGGTTTCACTGGAGCGGCGACCAGTGCGGGCAGGGCTGGGGCATCAATACCGATTTTGGCGGCATGAAAATCTACGAAGCGATGCGGTTGCGCGACCCCGACTTTTTCATCCACAACGGCGACACGATTTATGCCGATGGGCCAATCCTGGCCCAGGTGACGGCGGAAAACGGCCAGATCTGGCGCAATGTCGTCACCGAAGAGGTCAGCAAGGTCGCTGAAACGCTGAAGGAATACCGCGGCCGTTATGCCTACAATATGCTGGATGCGAACTTTCGCAAATTCGCCGCCCAGGTGCCGCAGATCTGGCAGTGGGACGATCACGAAGTAACGAATAACTACAACGCCGCCAAGGATTTGTCGGGCGACGCACGCTATACCGAAAAAAGCATCGCCACGCTCACGGCGCGCGGCCGGCGTGCCTTCCTTGAATATGCGCCGATGCGCTATTACAAGCAAAGCGAGCCGCAGCGCATTTATCGCAGCATCTCGCACGGCCCGCTGCTCGACGTATTCGTCCTGGACATGCGCACCTACCGGGGGCCGAACAGCGCCAATCTGCAAATCGGTGAAGACGCCAGTTCGGCGTTCCTGGGTACTGCACAGGTGGAATGGCTGATCGCCGGTCTGAAAGCCTCGAGCGCTACCTGGAAAGTCATTTCCGCCGACATGCCCATCGGCCTGAATGTCGGCGACGGCAAGAATGCCCGGGGTGAAGACGTCTGAGAAGCGCTCGCCAATGGCAACGATGGCGCGCCGCTGGGGCGCGAACTGGAAATGGCGCGCCTGCTCAGCAGTATCAAGGCCATTCCCAACGTGGTCTGGATTACCACCGACGTGCATTACTGCGCCGCCCACTATTATGATCCGGCCCAGGCCCGGTTCACGAACTTTTCGCCATTCTGGGAATTCGTCGCCGGGCCGATGAATGCGGGCGCGTTCGGTCCGGGCGTGCTCGATAAAACTTTCGGCCCCACGGCGGTCTTCTCGAAAAGCCCGCTGATCCAGAATTCGTCACCATTTGCCGGCTATCAGTTCTTTGGTGAAGTCAATATCGACCCCCGCAGCAAGGCGATGAAGGTCGAGCTGTTCAATCTCGACGGCGTGTCGCAGTTTGCGCAGACGTTGCCGGCGGCAGGCGTGTAACGCCTGGTCGTCAGCCAGCCAGATCAGCTGACGGCAGGGTGTTCACGCAGGCCGACGCTGGCCTGCGTGGTGCCGTCGGCCGCGCGCTCGAGCACAATGCGGCGGTTGCTCGATGCCTGATCGCGCTCGGCTTCGGCGTGCCACAGATGCAGCACTTCGGTCGCCATGGCGCCGTCCTTGCGCAGGACGCCCGCGTGAAACAGGCGCACCACGAGATCCGAATCCTCGTGGCCCCAGCCGGTAAAGCTCTCGTCGAAGCCATTGACTGCCATCAGATCCTGCTTCCATACCCCCAGGTTGCAGCTCTTGATGCGGCGCCAGCTGAACTTGCGGCGCACGCGGCCCAGGTCGGGCCAGCGCAGCATCGTCTGCAGCACCTTGTTCATGTCGCCGGTCAGGCGCAGGCGCAGGCGCGCCATGATGCCGAGGCCGGCCACGTCGATCCCGTCACGCAGCGCGCGTTCGGTCAGCGCCTGGCTGAGCAGGATGCGGCTGCCTGACACCAGGAAACCGGGCTGGGCCAGCGCGCGGTGGCGTGAGATGAAGTCGCGCTGCGGCACGCAATCGCCATCGAGGAAGATGATATAGTCGCCCGTTGCCGCCAGTGTGCCCCGGTTGCGGGCCATCGCGGCGCGAAAGCCGTCGTCCGGTTGCCACACATGCTTGACGGGCACCGGGGCGCCAGCCGCCAGCCGCGCGATGCAGTCCCGCGTGTTGGCAGTCGAGCCGTCATCAGCGATAATGATTTCAAAATTCTTGTCGTCCTGCAAGAAACAGGCGGCCAACACCGCCGCCAATGCGTCGGGCCGGTTGTACGTGGTGATTACGACCGACAATGTCTGTGTTTGCTGCATGGTGTCCGATACAAATGCGCTCTAGGCCGCAAGAATAGCCCACAAGAACAAGAATGAACAATACGTCGATGATGGCCCGGGAGCCGCTGCAGTTGTTGGTTGGCTTCCAGATGTTCCTGTTTCCCCTGATTAGTCTGACCACGCCTTCCGGCATCGGTTTTTCCAGCCTTCTGATCCTGCTCACAGCATTGTTCGTGCCGCGCAAGGCCTGGGCGGCGATCACGCCGTACTGGACAGAGATCCGCTGGGTGATCGCGGCCTTCGTGTTCCAGTTCGCGCTGGCCGTCGCGGCAGTGGCGCTGCGGCCCGAGGCGCACCTCGATGCGCTCGACAAACCGTCGCGCATGCTGCTGGCCATGAGCGCCATGGCGCTGGTCGTGCTGGCCCGGCCGCGCGCCGCAATGCTGTGGTGGGGCGTGGTTGCCGGCGCGATCGCGGCGCTGCCGTTCGTGGCCTGGCAGCGCATCGCGATGGGCATCGAGCGCCCGGGCGGCTTTCTCAATGCGATCACCTTTGGCGACCTGGCCCTGTGCCTGGGTCTGGTAGCGCTGGCGGCGGCGATCGATTATCGCCATCACGCCGCCAAGGCGGCGCTCGCGGGCCTGGGCGCGCTGGCCGGCCTGGCTGCCTGTCTGCTCACCGGCACCCGCGGCAGCTGGGTTGCGCTGGCGCTGGCCGCCGTGCTGTTTCTCAGTTATGCGCAGTTGCTGCGCAGCCGCAAGCTGCGCCTGCTGCTGGCCGGCAGCTTCGCGCTGGTCGCCGCCGCGTTCTTCGTGCCGGCCACCGGCATGCAGGAGCGCGCGCTGCAGGGCGTGGACGATGTCCAGACCTGGGTCGACGGCGGCAACGTGCATACCAATGTCGGCACCCGGCTCGAGTTGTGGAAGGGCGCGGCGATCCTGATCGAAGAGCGGCCGCTGTTTGGCCTGGACCGCAACACGCTGCGCGCCGAAATCCGCAACATGGTCGAGCAGGGTACACTCGATCCGGCGATCCTGTCGCTCGAACACCTCCATAATGACGCCTTGCAGGCGCTGGCCACCGGTGGCATCTTCGGGCTGCTGGCCTGGGCCGGCATCCTCGTGGCGCCGTTCGTGTTCTTTGCGCGCCAGCTCGGCCGCGGCGCGCAGAACCAGGCGCATGTGCGCGGGGTCGGCCTGCCGCAGTTCGCGCCGGCGCTGGCGGGCATGCTGGTGGTGCTGAGCTATTTCAGCTTCGGCCTGACCGAGGTGATTTTCTGGTCGCTCAAGGGCAGCATGTTCTATGCGCTGATGGTGTTCCTGCTGATGGGACTGTGCCTGGTGGCGAAGACGCGCCAGGCGCATGCCGCAACGCTTGAAAAGAAGGTTGAACAACGTGGAAACTAAGGTCATCGTGCGGCGCCTGCTGGCGCTCGTCAAACCGTATAAATCGCGCGCTGCGCTGGCGCTGCTGTCGATGGCGATCACCGCCGCGACGCAGCCGCTGCTGGCCAAGGCGATGCAACTGCTGTTCGATCGCGGCTTCGAAGAGCGCATCGCGTTCAGCCTGTGGCTGATTCCCGCCGTGCTGGTGTCGATCTTCGTGCTGCGCGGGATCGGCACCTTTGGCACCGCCTACTTCAACAACTGGGTGCTCTCGCGCGTGCTCAACGACATGCGCGCCATGGCCTTCGAGCGCGTGCTGCGCCTGCCGGTCGCGCGCTACCAGGACGAGAGCACCGGCAAGATCATCAACACGGTCGTCAACGACGTGCGCCAGGTCGTCGACATGATCCAGTCGGTGTTCGTCGCCTGCGTGCGCGACGTGCTGGTGGTGATTGGCCTCTTGGGCAGCCTGCTGTACCTGAACTGGCAGCTCACGCTGATCGCCATCGTCGTGATCCCGCTGACTGCCGTCATCGTGCGCACGACCACCAAGCGCCTGCGCAACCTGAACCGCGAAAGCCAGCGCGTGACCGCCGAAATGACCGGCGTGGTCGAGGAAGCCGCGCGCGGCCACCAGGTGATCCGCGTGTTCGCCGGCGAAGCCTACGAGCGGCGCCGCTTTCATCAACGCAGCGTCGCGCTGCGCGGCTTTTCGCAGCGCATGACGGTGGCGTTTGCCGCCACCACGCCGGTGACCCAGATCGCGACCTCGCTGGCGCTGTCGCTGGTGGTCGTGCTGGCGATGCAGGCCGACATGACCGTTGGTGAATTCACGCAGTTCGTCACCATGATGCTGATGCTGCTCACGCCCCTGAAGTCGCTGGCCGAAGTGAATGGCCCGATGCAGCGCGGGATGTCGGCCGCCGAGACGGTGTTCGGCATCATCGACGCCGAGCCGGAAGTCGATACCGGCAGCCGTGAACTGGGCCGCGCCCAAGGCCACCTGGTGTTCGAGCAGGTCGCGTTCCAGTACCCGAATGCGGCCGGTCCGGCGCTCGACAATGTCTCGCTCGAGGTGTTGCCGGGGCAGACCGTGGCGCTGGTGGGGGTCTCGGGCGGCGGCAAGTCGACCTTCGTGAATCTGGTCACGCGCTTTTATGATCCGCAGGGCGGGCGCCTGCTGCTCGACGGCGTGCCGTACACCGACATCAAGCTCGCGTCGCTGCGCAGCCAGCTGGCGATGGTGAGCCAGAACGTGGTGCTGTTCGACGACACGCTGGCAGCCAACATCGCCTACGGGGCCGAGCACATCGATTACGAGCGCCTGGCCGGTGCAATCCGCGCGGCGCACCTCACGGACGTCGTGGCGCGCCTGCCGGACGGCATCGACACCCGCATCGGCGAAAACGGTTCGCGCCTGTCGGGCGGCCAGCGCCAGCGCGTGGCGATCGCCCGCGCGATCTACAAGGATGCGCCGCTGCTGATCCTGGATGAAGCGACGTCGGCGCTGGATAACGAGAGCGAACGCGCGGTGCAATCGGCGCTCGACACGCTGATGGCAGGGCGCACGACGATCGTGATCGCGCACCGCCTGTCGACGATCGAGCGGGCCGACCGCATCGTGGTGATGGAAGCCGGGCGCATCGTGGAGCAGGGCACGCACGACGAACTGCTGGCCATGAAGGGCATGTACGCGAATCTGTACTATTTGCAGTTCACGGCCGAGAAGAAACAGCCAATTTCCCCTGCTACGCCGTCCATGGGGTGAGCCGACAGTCAGCGCGCGTGTTGCGTCGCTTCCCGCCGCTGCGTAGCGTGGACGGCTACGCCGTCCACGCGGTGATAGTTTGCCGCCAGATCATCCGGCACGGATCGGCGCCCGTAACGATCGCCGCGTGGACGGGGAACCCGTCCACCCTGCCAGCCGACAGGCAGCACGCCCCCTTTCCCAGCCTAGGGTGGACGGCTACGCCGTCCACGCGGTGATGGTTGGCCGCAGATCATCCGGCACGGATCAGCGCCGGTAACGATCGCCGCGTGGACGGGGGACCCGTCCACCCTACCAGCCGACAGGCAGTACGCCCCCTTTCCCAGCGTAGGGTGGACGGCTACGCCGTCCACGCGGTGATGGTTTGCCGCCAGATCATCTGGCACGGATCGGCGCCGGTAACGATCGCCGCGTGGACGGCTACGCCGTCCACGCGGTGATGGTTGGCCGCCAGATCATCCGGCACGCAAGCAGCACCGGTGATCGGCAAGCCAGCAGCATCAGCGCGCGTAATGCGCCGCTTCCCCGGCCTGCCGGATCCCCGCGCCACCGGCAGCTTCCTGCACCGCATGCGCATACCGCTGCAGCGCATCGTCCAGCGACGGCAGCAGCCGCGCACGTTCGCTGCCCAGCGCACTGTACGCCGGGCGCCGCGCCGGATAGAGGGCAGCGGCGGCTGCGATTTCCTGCAAGCCGTCCGCTGACATGCCCGCTGCCGCGCAGGCGCGTCGCGCCAGCTCGGCCCAGCTCACCGCGTCGCCATTGGTCAAATGCCAGATGCCGCGCTCGCGGTCGATCATCAGGTCGAGCGCCACCTTCACCAGGTCGGGCACATAGGTCGGCGAGACGATCATGTCGCCCGCGGCCTGGAACGGCTCGCCGTTGGCCAGCGCGCCCAGCGCCTGGGTCACGAAGTTGTGCCGGTCCCATGGGCCGAAGAACGCGCTGGTGCGGATCACGAGTGCCTGCGGATCGGCATCGAGCACGCGGGTTTCGGCATCGAGCTTGCTGCGCCCGTAGACGCCCAGCGGATTGGTCGCATCGGATTCGACATACGGCGCGCCCTTGGCGCCGTCGAATACCAGGTCGCTCGAGAACGTCATGAAGCGCAGCGCGTGGCGCATACAGGCCAGCGCCAGCACGGTCGGGCCCAGCGTGTTTTCGCGCATGCAGCGTTCGCTGTCGGCCTCGGCCTCGTCGACCCGCACGTAGCCGCCCGCATTGATGATTGCCCACGGCTTGAAGCGCACGATTGCCGCGTCCACCGAGGCCGGGTCGGTAATGTCCATCTCTTGCCGCGTGAGGGCGTGACAGGCCAGGTTGCGCGCTTCGCAGATGCGTTTGAAGGCTGCGCCGAGCGTGCCGGTCGCACCCGTGATCAGGATCGGCTGCACGGGCGCCGACTTGAACTGGCTGCGCACGGCAATGTCGGCCACCGCCGTGCGGGTGGCCACGGGTTTGCACCAGAAGCGGCCCGGCCGGCGCCACCAGCCTTCGCCCTGCAAGACGGGATTGGACAGCGCGCGCTTGCTGGCCAGTTCGCGCATCAGGGTTGCCAGCGCGGTGGGGCGGGGCGTGGGCGAGCGCACGTCGAACGGGCCGGGCTCGTAATAACCGTGGCAGGCGGTTACCAGGCTGTTCCAGTCGAACGAGCCCAGCAGCGCCCAGACCGTGACGGCGCGGACGTCGGCGCCCTGCTGGCGCGCCTTGAGCGAGGCGTTCCAGATTTCGACGAGCCAGCGCAACTGGTCTTCGCGGTTGGCGTCGATGTGCGCTTCGGTGACCGCGATCGGCAAGCCGTAGCGCTCCCAGGTTTCCATCAACAGCGGGGCAATGCCGGGCGTGGGCGTGGCCAGTGCGCGCGGCGCCTCGATGTCGGCGTGCGCCACGCCCCGGTACACATGGCGATGGCTTTCGGGATAGCGTTCGGGGCGATGGTCGAGCCAGCGTTCGCTGGTGACGTAGTAGTTCACGCCGATCACGTCGGGCGGGCACGGGTTGTCGCGGAACCAGCGCAGTTCATCGGCCGTGGCGCCCGAGTCGAGCAGGTAGTCCCACAGCTTGTGGCCGGTATCGACCATCCCGCACAGCAGGTCCCAGGCCAGCCAGCGGCGCTCGTTGAAATAGTTCGCGATGTCCTGCATCTCGGGCGTGCCGTAGGTCTTGGACAAGTCGTCGGTCTGGACCAGCTTGGCAGCCGGGTTGACGGCGCGGATGGCGCGCATCGACAGCACTGTCGCGCGGCACTGGATCAGCAGGGCGCGGATGAACGTGGCTTCGTCGCCGCCATGCGGGTACCAGACGCCGGCCAGACCCGAAAAGCGCGCCGTGGTGCAGATCTCGTTGACGGGGGTGTAGTGCTCGACCCACGGATAGCGGGCGGCCACGGCGCCGGCATACTCGGCCAGCTGGTCGGGAAAGGCGGGATCGACCAGGCTCGTATGACGCGGGCCGCTGCCGTGGTGGATCAGGCCGACAATCGGATTGACGCCGAGGTCGCGCAGCGCCGGCAGCCGTTCGTCGGCCCATGACCAGTCGGCCTTGTCGATGCCGTCGGGCGCCGTGCGCTCCCACAACACCGGGTAGCGGATCGCCGCGATGCCGAGCGATGCAAAGCGTTCAATATCTTGCAGGCGGCTAGCATGGCCGTTGCGGTCCATCTGGCTGAAGTAGTCGTCGCGTACGCGGTTAACCGTGCATTCGAGCCCGCCCCACAGGGCGAGGTCGGGCTGGGAATCGGTGCGAAGAGTCATGAAAGCTTACCTGCATAGTGAACATGACAACAGACTAACGGTCGCGGGGTGCTCACTATGTTAAGTGGTTCACATAGCGGGCGGTTTTCGGACCAGTCCTACTTTCTGGCGGCGGTATTTTGGGTAGCGCGCCAATTCTCCAGATGAGAACTATTCAAGCGACAATGTGTTTATTCCCAATGCAGGAGAAATCAATGTACATGGTGTACTGGACGATCGTGGATGGCGCCGCCACCCACGCGCAGGCGCAGGGTTTCGACACGACCGAGATGGTCCCGGCGATGGGGTTCATGGAGGCGCTGCGCAAGCGCCAGCGCGATGGCGAAGGCATCCGCTTCATTACCATGTGCTCGGAGCATCCGGACGTCGTGGGCCATCCCGGCGTGGACGTCACGGGCGCCGACTACAGCTGGAAGAAGCGGCGCAATTAGCGCGTGATGCTTGCGGCACGCGGCACGCGCGTGCTGCCAGTGGGTGCCACCGGCAGCGCATGCGGCGGGATGGCTAGCGGGACGGGTCGTTCAGGCCGGTCAGGCTCACGACCTGGCCGTCGGCGCGCACGACGCCGTTCTGGAGCACGATCGTCGATGCGCGGTTCACGTCCGGCAGCTTGATGGTGATGGTGTCGCCACGCTGGGCGATGCTGCCTTGCGCGGCGCAGGTGCCGAACAGCGGCGTGGGCGTGACACCGGCCGCGTCGGCCAGCAGGAAGTAGAACAGCGTTTCGCAACTGTTGCCGCGTCCGCCGCTGCTGGCGATCAGGATTGCTTCGTTGCCGCTGGCCAGCGTGAAGCTGCGCAGCGGGAACTGCCAGCCTGCATCCTCGCCCGTAAACAGGGCCTGGCCATCGAGCAGCAGCGCGCCGGTGCCATCGGCGCCGGTCCTGCGTTCCAGCAGCCCGGCCACCGTGCGCAGCGACGTCGGCAGGTTGTCGGCATTGCTGTCGAGAATACTGCCGCCAGCCAGCGGCGCAGTGGTTGCGGCCTGGTCGGCAGCGCGCTGCACGGCGCGCTCGCGTGTCGTGTAGTCCTGATAGGCAGGAGCGGCGATGGCCCCGAGGATGCCGATGATCAATGCGACTGCCATGATGCCGACGCCCCATTGCGACCACTTGCGCTGGACGCGGTTGAAGTGCTCCAGGCTATCCCACTGCTTGTTTTTCCAGGCCATCTCGCGGCCCTTGAACCCCAGCCAGAACACCATGATCCAGCCCACGTACGGCACCAGTGCGATCAGGCCAATCCAGCTGCGGTTGCCGATGGCCCAGATCCAGTTCAGGAAGAAAGCGCCCCAGCTCCAGCCCTTCACGCCATCGGGGATGTCAGCGCTTGCGCCTGGGGTTGGGGAGAATGGCTTGTCGAGGTTGACTGCCGGCAATGCGACGATCGCTACCGCCTTGCCGCAGACGGTGCATGCGGCAGCATCCGGCGCCATCGGGGCGCCGCAATGAGAACAGAACATGGGGGGCTTTCCTGAAAGTGGGGGAGGTACGCATCGCGGCGCAAGACCGATGCAGCAGGGCGATTATAGCGACCCTTGAATTGCAGGAAACTCACCCAATTCCACCCGTCAGATATTCAGAGCGGCAGGCTGTGCCAGGCCCCCACCGCGTTGTTGCCCCCGGGATGCTGCCGGTTTGGCGCTGGCGCCGATCATGGCCTTGAAGACACCCGGCATGGTTGCGATGGCAAGCTGATACACGGTCACCAAGATGGCACTCACCACCAGCGGCGCCATCACCCAATAGACCGGATAGGGAATGGCGCTGCCATAGCGGCCGTACAGGATCCAGGTCAGCATCAGTATCGGTGCATGGCCCAGGAACAGGAAAAAGCTGTATTTGCTCATGCCGGTCAGCCATACGCCGAACCGCGTGCTCGCCGCCCAGGCGGTTGCTGGCCAGAGCAGGAATGGCGAGGCCAGGCGCAAATAGGTCGTGTCTTCCATCCGGAAATGCAGGATGGCGAGGCAGGCGAGCACGAAGGTGACGAACAGGATGCCGGCATGGCGGTCGAGGCAGCGCAAGTCCCACGCGCGCACCGCCGCCATCCCGCCGACATAGAACTGCAAGGCCATCAGGTTACGCTGTAGCAGATGCCCGTCGAAGTCGCCCATGAAGACCACCGACACGAGGACCAGGCCAGGCCAGGCGGCCTTGCGCAGTAACCAGCCGAACAGAGGTGCCAGCAGGATCAGCACGATCAGGTCGCGCAGAAAATTCAGCGGGTAATTGATTGGCGAGCCAGTCAGGCCGAACGCCGCATTCAACCAGCCGGTCGCATCGAATGGCCACAGATTGGCCGACAAGTGCATGCCGCCAAACATTTCCGCACCCAGGGCCACTGGTGCCAGCGGCAGATTAAAGCAGAGGAAGGGGATCAGGATCGTGCGTGCCTTTTTGGTCAGGCAACGTACCGGTTGCTGATCGATGCAGGACTTGAACAGCAGATAACCCGAGATCACGGTCAGCACCGGCACGCTGGCGCGGAATACGGCAAGCTGGAAAAAGGCCTTGGTCAGGTCGAACCAACCCTCGCCAATCGCCGACATGGGCACGTACGCCGGCGTGTGCAAGACAATGACGCCAAAAATCATGACAATTCGCAAAAACGCGATGCGGTCACCGCTGGCATGGCCACGTGTCATCAAGAGCCTTTCGGACAGGTATCTGGTAGATCATCCAAAGGCAGCGCACAGCGTGTTCATACCACTTGGTAGCAAAATAGCAACCGATAGGTTACTCGAATAATTTACTCTAGTAAATAGAGCCGTTATAAAAAGTTAATAAAAAAAAGACACCGGGTGGTGTCTTTTATCTTGCTTCCCTGTCATCAGGCCTGTCTGCCCCTGTCGTGAGGGCAGGCTGGATTGATTTAGACAGACGGTGGATCGGTTTCGCGGGCAAACACGCGGAAGCCGGCGAGCGCCGTCTTGAATGCCGCCAGGGCCGCATCGCCATTGGCAGCGTCACCCATGATCAGGCCCGGATCATCCGAACCGTCCGGCAGCGTGGTTGGAATCATGGCCTTGGTCAGCAAGTCCGCGCCGGCGCCGAACGCGAGGATCGGCTTGCCGTGACGGTATTGCTCGCGCAGGAATTCGAGCACCTGTGCGTTCTTGGCCAGCGCCGCGACGGCTTGCGCGCCGTCCGGCACGATCACGGCGTCATACATGACCGACGGGCCGGCTTCGACCGACATTTCGACGTCGATCGGGTCGCCGTCCTGTGCCTTGACCTTGCCCAGCATATTGCCGACCATGCGTGGCACGGCGCCATCCTTGAGCAGGCTGCCGTACTGGCTCTTGACTGCCTTGTCGTCGACACCCGAGGCGATCAGCACCGCGACGCGGCGGCCCTTGATCCCGGTAACACCCGGACGGCTCAACAGCGACAGCGATGGCGATACCGGATAGGTTGGAATCGGCGCATCGGTGGCCAGTGGCAGCGGTGCCGGCACGTCCATGCCCAGACCTTCGGCCACACGTGCCACCAGCACGTCATCGACGTTGGCCAGCAGCGCCAGCGTACGCTCGCGCACTGCCGGCGTCTGCACGCGGGTCAGTTCGAAACGGAACGCGTTGACGATGTGGTTCTGCTCGGGCGTGCTCTGGCTCTGCCAGAACAGGCGTGCCTGGGAGTAGTGGTCGGCAAACAGTTCCGGATTGCCGCGCACCTTGTCGGCAGCAATCGTTTCCGGGAAGCTGGTGAAGCCTGCAGGACCAGCCTGGTATGGCACCCCGCCGCCCAGCGAATTCGGTTCGTAGTTCACGCGGCCGCGGTTGATGGCCTGGCGATGGAAACCGTCACGCTGGTTGTTCTGGATCTGGACGATCGGCGAATTGATCGGGATTTCGTGGAAGTTCGGGCCGCCCAGGCGGGTCAGCTGGGTATCCTGGTACGAGAAGTTACGGCCTTGCAGCAGAGGATCGTTCGAGAAGTCGATGCCCGGCACCACGTGCGAGGTGCAGAACGCGACCTGCTCGGTTTCGGCAAAGAAGTTGTCCGGATTGCGGTCCAGCACCATCTTGCCCACTGGCGTGAGTGGCACGAGTTCTTCCGGGATCAGCTTGGTCGGATCCAGTACGTCGAAGGGGAAGCTGGCAGCCTGCTCTTCGGTAAAGATCTGCAGGCCCAGTTCCCATTCAGGGAAATTGCCCGCTTCGATCGCTTCCCACAGGTCGCGGCGGTGGAAGTCGGAATCGGCGCCCGAGATGCGCACCGCTTCGTCCCACACCAGCGAGTGTGTACCCTGCATTGGCGTCCAGTGGAATTTCACGAAGCGCGCTTCACCCTGTGCATTGATCAGGCGGAACGTGTGCACGCCGAAGCCCTGCATCGTGCGATAGCTGCGCGGAATGGCGCGGTCCGACATTGCCCACATCAGCATGTGCGCGATCTCGGGCGACAGCGAGGCGAAGTCCCAGAACGTGTCATGGGCGGTGCCCGCCTGCGGCATCGCATGGTGCGGTTCCGGCTTGGCTGCGTGCACCAGGTCGGGGAACTTCATCGCGTCCTGGATGAAGAACACGGGCATGTTGTTGCCCACCAGATCCCAGTTGCCTTCTTCGGTATAGAACTTGACCGCGAAACCACGCACGTCGCGTGCGGTATCGGTCGAGCCACGCTCGCCGGCCACGGTCGAGAAGCGCAGGAACACTGGCGTACGCTTGCCCTTCTTGGCGAACGGCACAGCGCGGGTCAGTGCGGTGAAATTGTCGTAAGACTCGAAATAACCATGGGCCGCCGAACCGCGTGCGTGCACGACGCGCTCGGGGATGCGCTCATGGTCGAAATGGCTGATCTTTTCGCGCAGCACGAAGTCTTCGAGCAGGGTAGGGCCACGCAGGCCAGCCTTCAGCGAATGCTGGTTGTCCGACACCGGGACGCCCTGGTTTGTCGTCAGGTGACGGTCGGCCGGGTCAACGCGCACGCGGTCGAGCGGCTCGACGGTCGCGTTTTCGCCTTTTGGCGGAGTGCCATCGCCGACCTTGTCATTGGCGATGATTTCGGTCGTCGTGCTGCCGGTGGCGGCATGAGTCGATGGCGTGAAGGTTTCGCCTGCCGCCGGCGTACGCGATGCATCGCCGTATTCGCCGGGCTTGTTGGCATTGAATGGACGTGCCGCTGCGAGCTCTTGCCCTGCAGAGATTTTATCGAGCAAACGATCCGCGATCGGGTTGCTGACGCCAAGGCTCTGTGGCGGCTTGGCATCGGATGGACCGCCTACCGTGCTCAGGACCGATCCGGCGCCGTCGAAGGAGCTGGGGTGCTTGGATGTTGGCATGCTGTTCCTCATTTGTTGTAGGGATAATTAGACTCCCGATAACATAGCCCAGCACGTTAGCCCGGAACTGTGAGGTCACACACACACACGAGGATCAGTATTAAATTATTTCTATGATATCGATCAGGATTTTCAATCGATGACTTGCTTCAAAATAAAGAAGATATTCGTGCGGCATTGATGCAGATGGGACGAAGGGTGCAGCATTGCAATAAGCGGTGTCGGCATGCCACTAGGTCAGCCGACCGATACCTTTCAAGCCTCCTTGCGACGACGTCAATGGCAGGCGCACGACAAGGCACGCGCCTTGTAGATGGGCACTGTCGACGACCAGCGTGCCGCCATATGCGCTAACTTGCTCCTGCTGCGTCGCCAGGCCAAAGCTGCCCGACTTGCGTGGCGCCTGCGGAGTGAATCCGACGCCGTTGTCGCTGATGCTGAGTTCTAGCATGTCCTCATTGGCTGCCAGGTGCAGCTGAACGCGGCTGGCAAGCGAATGACGACACACGTTGTCGAGCGACTCTCGCAGCACGCGGTATAAGCTCAGCACGATGGCTTCGTCGATCTGCAGATCGTCGAGACGCCCGTCAGCCTGCACATCGCACACAATGCCACTTGCACGCGTGAACTTGCACGCCTCGATCTCCAGCGTGGCCACGACGCCCAGCTCAAGGCCGGCAGGCCGTAGCTCGCTCAGCAGGTGTTTGACCGTGCGCAGCGTCTCGTCGATGTTGCCCAGCGCCGCGCTCACCCAATCGTGCAGGGAGCCATGGCGGTCATCGGTTTGCTGGTGCAGGGTGACGATGTCGAGCCGCAAGGCCAGCAGGTTCTGGCCAAGGCAATCGTGGATCTCGCGCGAGATCCGCTTGCGCTCGGCCTCACTGCTGGCGCGCTGGTGGGCCAGTAAGGCATGCAGTTGCTGCTCGGATGTGCGTAACGACGCTTCGGAATGCTGGCAGGCGATGATCTTGTCGACCAGCGCCTGGTTGACGAGCATCTGCCCTTCGGTAAGGTGTCGCATGGACGCTTCGAGGCCGTCATCGGCAACCACGTCGGCATAGCACGATGGCGCCAACGGATCGCGTAGTTGGTCAGGTGCTTTGCTGTGACGATTGCGAAGTGAGTTTGGCATAGCAATCACCGAAGGTTTACGCGCGAAAAAGGAATGCGTTTTTCTGCTACCTGTTGTGAGACGCTAAGTATTTTGCTGACGCAAGTCAAGCGAAACTGATGGGAACGCACGCAGAATCACGCGCGCATGTGGCGTGCGTGTTCGATTCGCGGGCGGCAGCCAAGGCGCACCATGCATCTTGGATGGACTGGCTCTCAATAGGTTTGCAGGCGCGTTCGTCAAGCAGGCTGCAATCGATCTGGATCAACTTTGGCGTTGGTTGATGGATCGTTGATCAGAGTGACGAGACGGCCTTGGCCAGATTTTCCCTGGCGTGCTGCGCCAGGCGCTGCCGGGCGGCTGGCGTCGTGTAAATCTGTTCGCGGTCGAGAAAGCCTTGCAGTACGGCGCGGCGCTTGACGGCGTACACCTCTGGCGGCACCCATGCGTATTCGGCGTTGATCTGCTGCGTGTACTGGGCAAAGCGCGCGGCGGGCGCGCCCAGTATCGCCAGGTCGATGTCAACCAGCAAAGCCTGGTCCGGCGAGGCGGGCAGGGCGGTGTGGCAGGTGGCCATGATCAGGTCATGCACGCGCTGGCAGCGGACCGGATCGACGCCGCCGGCCGCCAATGCTTCGGTGGCCCAGTGCGCCGAGCGCGCTTCGTTAGCGTGGCCTTGCACGTCGTAGACGGCGTCGTGGAACCACAGGGCCAGCTCGATATCGGCAGGCTGTTCGGCATGCGCGCGCAGCGTGTCGAACAGCGCCAGGCACTCGCCGAGGTGTTGCAGCGTGTGGTAGTGGCGCTGGGGCTCATCCCACGCGCGCAGCAATTGCTCGCACAAGCCGGTGGGCGGGGTCAGTTCCAGGGCCGCCCAAGTTGCGAGCCAGCGCGCCACATTACGTTGGTGGGGCATCAATGATGAATGCGTCAGTTAAACACCTTGTTCTTGGGAAGTGCACCACGCTAACGACATCTGACATCGACCTGAGTCTCTCCGGCATGGGCGCCTTTCTTGCCTGTTACTGTGCATGTGGTGATCTCATCAGGTAGCCGTTTTGCCAACGAAACCTCACCGAACGCACCATAGTCCCACCTGAGCCATTTACCATCAGGATAGTGACCATCCAGTGCGTATGTGCGTTTCCAAGCTGTTTTGGTTTTTGTGGCGTCGCGTTCACGAATCAAGCCGAGCCGTTCTGGCGGGCCGTCGGCCGGGGCAGCGCTGCTCAAGTACAGCGGCGAAGCGACAAATGGTGTCCACTCATGACCGGGCGCGGCCAGGCGAAGAGATGCTTCATGGATCGATTGCGGACAGACATAGCTTGTTGGCGCTGCGTAGGCCATGAGGTGGGCCGCCAACAAAGCTGCTGCGACTGCATATTGAATTTTCATGGTTCAGTCGATCACGAAAAATACATCTGCATTGCAGGAAGGGCGATCAATCTGCCACGGCTACCGTACCCCTCCTACGGATAGAGCGCCTACCAATGGTCGCCTTTACATCTAGTCATACGTACACATAAGATTTTGATGTGATGTCGCGATTTCCTACATCAAAATCACGTCGTACTGTTCCTGGTGATACCCCTTCTCGACCTGCAGCGAAATGCGCTTGCCGATGAAGTCCCCCAGCATGGCCAAGTGCTGCGATTCTTCTTCCAGGAACAAATCGATGACCTCTTGCGAGGCGACGATGCGGAACTCGCGCGGATTGAACTGCTTGGCCTCGCGCAGCAGTTCGCGCAGGATTTCGTAGCAGATCGTGCGGCTGGTTTTCACCTGGCCCTTGCCGGAGCAGGCGGGGCACGGTTCGCACAGGATGTGGGCCAGCGATTCGCGCGTGCGCTTCCTCGTCATTTCCACCAGGCCCAGCGCCGAGAAATTACTCACGGATACCTTGGTGCGGTCGCGCGCCAGGGTTTTCTTCAGCTCGGCGAGCACCTGGTTGCGGTGTTCGCTGTTCTCCATATCGATGAAGTCGAGGATGATGATGCCGCCCAGATTGCGCAGGCGCAGCTGGCGCGCGATGGCGTGCGCCGATTCGAGGTTCGTCTTGAAAATGGTGTCGGCAAAATTGCGTCCGCCAACGTAGCCGCCCGTGTTGACGTCGATGGTCGTCATCGCCTCGGTCTGGTCGACGATCAGGTAGCCGCCCGATTTCAGGTCGACGCGCCGCCCGAGCGCGCGCAGGATTTCTTCTTCGACGCCGTACAGGTCGAACAGCGGCCGCTCGCCCGTGTAGTGGGCCATGCGCGAGAGCACGCTCGGCGTGTAGACCTGCGCGAATTCGACGAGTTTCAGGTAGTTCTCGCGCGAGTCGACCTGGATGGTGGCGGTTTCGTCGTGCACGAAGTCGCGCAGCACGCGCTGGGCCAGCGACAGGTCTTGATAGAGCAGCGTGGTCGGCGGCCGGGTGCGGGCGCCCTGGACAATGGCGCCCCAGGTCTTGCGCAGGTAGTCGACGTCGGCCGCCAGGTCGTCATCCGGCGCTTCTTCGGCCATCGTGCGCACGATGTAGCCGCCTTTTTCGTCCGGCGGCAGCATGCCTTGCAGGCGCGTACGCAGGCGTTCGCGCTCGCTTTCCTTTTCGATTTTTTGCGAAATGCCGATGTGCTGGTCTTGCGGCAGGTACACCAGCATCCGGCCGGCAATCGAGATCTGGGTCGACAGGCGCGCACCCTTGGTGCCGATCGGGTCCTTGATGACCTGGACCGTCAGTACCTGGCCGTCGAACAGCAGCTTTTCAATGGCGGTCGGAGCAACGTTGGTGCCGTCGTGGCTGCGCGCTTCCCAGATGTCGGCCACGTGCAGAAAGGCGGCGCGTTCCAGGCCGATGTCGATGAAGGCCGACTGCATGCCCGGCAGCACGCGCACGACCTTGCCCAGATAGACATTCCCCGCCAACCCACGCGTGAGCGTGCGCTCGATGTGCAGTTCTTGCACCGCGCCTTGCAGTACCAGCGCAACGCGTGTTTCCTGCGGCGTGATGTTGATGAGAATATCTTCGTTCATGGACCCGGCCGCACGTATTGTTCAGGGTGATCATGATACACGCTCGCGGCGCATCGCCGGGGCGGGAAGGCGATCAATTCAGACCGTGAGGCCCGCCTTGCGCAGCAAACTGGCGGTCTCGAACAGGGGCAGGCCCATGATGCCCGAGTGGCTGCCTTCGATGTGCTCGATGAACAGCGCCGCCGGGCCCTGGATGCCGTAGCCGCCGGCCTTGTCGTAGGGCTCGGGCGTGGCGCAGTAAGCCTGGATCTGTTCTGGCGTGAGCTTCGCAAAGCGTACGTTCGAAACCTGCGTGACCTGCTCGGCCACGCGCTCGGTGTGCACGGCGACGGAGGTCAGCACTTGGTGCGTGCGGCCCGACAGGCGCTCGAGCATGGCGATGGCTTCGCGCTGATCGGCTGGCTTGCCGAGAATCTCGCCATCGATCGTGACGGTGGTGTCGGCGGTCAGGATGGGGCGTAGCGGCTGGCGCCGTTGGAGCAGCAGGTTGAAGGCAAACGCGCCCTTTGCCCTGGCGACGCGCGCTACATAGTGGTGCACGTCTTCGTCCGACAGCACGTCTTCGCTGACGTCGACCGCGCGGCCCGGATCGCTGCGCAGCAGCATCAGCTCGAAATCGACGCCGATCTGGCGCAGCAATTCGCGTCGGCGCGGGCTTTTCGAAGCGAGGTAGATCTTGTTCTGGTTGTTTCTCATCGACTCGGACGATCAGGAAAAGCAGTCAGGCCTACAAATAATGACTGCACGAGCACATTCAGACCCGATGGTAAGGGTGGTTCTGGGTAATCGACCAGGCGCGATACAGCTGCTCGGCCAGCATCACCCGCACCATACCGTGCGGCAGCGTCATGCTGGAAATACGGATCAAGCCCTCGGCGCGCGCCTTGAGCTCGGGATCGAGACCATCGGCGCCACCGATCAGGAACGCCGTGTCGCGCCCGTCACGTTGCCAGGTTTCCAGCTGCTGTGACAGACCGACGCTGGTCAGGTCGCGGCCGCGCTCGTCGAGCGCGATGATGCGTACGCCCTTGGGCAAGACCGCTTCGATGCGCTCGCGTTCGAGCGCCATCGCCGTGGCGGCGGTCTTGCTGCCGGAGCGCTCGACCGGCTTGATTTCCTTGAGCACGATGCGCAGCTCGGGTGGCATGCGCTTCGTGTACTCGGTAAAACCCGACTCGATCCAGGCCGGCATCTTGTGACCGACCGCGGCAATGATCAATTGCATGGACGCTTACTCGACATCCTTCTTGATACGACGGATCACTTTCTTGACCGGCGCTTCGACCGCTGGCGCTTCTTTCGGCGCGGCAGCTTTCACGGCGCGCTTTGGCGGCTTGGCCTTGGTCGCTTCGACAGCAGCGGTCTCGGTCTTGCTCGGGCCGACCTTCACGGTCTTGCCGCTTGGGACAGCCTTGGCAGCGACCTTTTTTGCAGCCGGCTTCTTGGTGGCAGCAGGGCCTTCGGCAGCGATGGTCTTGGCGACGGTGGCGGCGCGCTTGGCGACAGGCTTGCGCTCGTTGACCGGCTTGGCCTCGACCTTGTCCTGGTTGGCGGCAAGGTGCTTCGACTTTGGCTTGGCGGCGTCGGCTTCGGTGCCTTCGACGGTCGACTTGCGCTTGGCGGCGCCCAGCTTGACCGGCTTTTCGCCCCAGATTTCTTCGAGGCGGTAGTACTGGCGAATGGCCGGCTGCATGATGTGGACGATGATGTCGCCCAGATCGACCAGCACCCACTCACCGGTGTCTCCGCCTTCCATGCCGATGACGTCGCCGCCGGCAGCCTTGACCTTGTCGCGCACCGATGCGGCCAGCGACTTGGTCTGGCGGTTCGAGGTGCCCGAGACGACCACGATGCGGTCGAACAGGCTGGTCAGGTGCGTCGTGTCGAACATGGTGATGTCCTGGCCCTTGACATCTTCCAGGGCGTCGACGACGAGGGTTTGCAGTTTCTTGAGATCCATTAGTTTTTGTACAGGTTATGTTGTTGAATATAGTCTAGCACTTGCGCCATTGCGAGCGCGTTTGCGTCCGCTTCCAGGCCCGCGTGCAAGGCCGCACGAATGCGGCTTGACGAAATGTCGACGTCCAGCGTCGGTGCGAGGCAAACTTTTCCGTGGCTGCTTGCGCGCACGGTGTCGGGCGTCGCAAGGCGCGTCGACAATTCTTGTGCCACCGGTGGCGGCAATGTTTCTTGCGCCAGGTCGTAACCCGGGCGCGTGGCCACACCCAAATTGGCCAGCGCGAACAGTTCGCGCCATTCATTCCAGGTATCCAGATTGCGCAGCTGGTCGGCGCCCATCAGGAAGACGATCGATGCCTGCGGGCCGAGTTCCCGGCGCAGCGCGCGCAGGGTCTCGACCGTGTAGGTCGGCGTCGTGCGTTCGATTTCCTGCAGGTCGAACACGACCTTCAGCTTGTCGTTGTTTAGTGGCCCGAACGCCAGTTCGAGCATCGCGATGCGATGCGCGTCGCCGGCTTCCAGGCCGTTCTTTTGCCACGGTCGGCCGGCCGGCAGGATGCGCAATTCGTCCGCCTGCAGCAAGCCGCAAAACAATTGGCCCAGCGCGACGTGGCCGCGGTGCACCGGATCGAAGCTGCCGCCCAGCACGGCGATGCAAGCCGTCACGGCGCGAGCCAGTCCCGGTGCGGCAAAAAGTCGGTCGCCAGGCGCGCTTCCGGGCTGCCCGGCTCGGGCTGCCAATCGTAGCGCCATTTCACGATCGGCGGCATCGACATCAGGATCGCCTCGGTGCGCCCGCCCGACTGCAGGCCGAACAGCGTGCCGCGGTCCCACACCAGGTTGAACTCGACATAGCGGCCGCGCCGGTAGGCCTGGAAATCGCGCTCGCGCTCGCCGTACGGCTGGTCCTTGCGGCGTTCCAAAATCGGCAGGTAGGCCGTGGTGAAGCTGTTGCCCACGCTTTGCATCAGCGCGCACGACTGGTCGAACCCCAGTTCGTTCAGGTCATCGAAAAAGATGCCGCCCACGCCGCGCGCTTCCTTGCGGTGCTTCAGATAAAAATACTCGTCGCACCAGTTCTTGAAGCGCGGGTGCAGCGTCGGGCCGAACGGTGCCAGGGCGTCGTGGCAGCTCTGGTGGAAGTGGCGCGCGTCGCCCTCGTCGCCGTAATACGGCGTGAGATCCATGCCGCCGCCGAACCACCAGACCGGTTCTTCCCCGGACGCGGTCGCTTCAAAAAACCGCACGTTCATGTGCACCGTTGGCGCATACGGATTACGCGGATGCAGCACCAGCGACACGCCCATTGCTTCCCAGGCGCGGCCGGCCAGTTCGGGGCGCACGGCGCTGGCCGACGGGGGCAGGGCGGCGCCCATCACGTGCGAGAAGTTCACGCCGCCGCGCTCGAACACATTGCCTTCTTCGATCAGGCGCGAGATGCCGCCGCCGCCTTCGGGACGCGCCCACGCATCGCGCAGGAACGGCTTGCCATCGACCTGTTCGAGGTCCTGGACAATGCGTGCCTGGAGGTCGAGCAACCAGGCCTTGATGGCTGCGCTATGAAGGGATGGCATGAAGCGATCGCGGTCGGGAAATGAAAAGAGCGCAGATTGTACACCTGCGCACGTGGTGGTTACCGGTTGTGGCATTGGCGGCACTGGCGGACGGGTTCGTCCACCAGCGCGCGCGCTTGCTTGCCTGGTCGCTTATTTAATCCCGCGCCAGCCGATGTCGCGCCGGTACTGCGCGCCATTGAAGTGGATCTTCTCGACCGTTTCGTACGCGCGCTTCTGTGCCATCCGGACGCTGTCGCCCAGACCCACGACGCATAGCACCCGCCCGCCATTGGCTTGCAGCGTGCCGCCCACGACGCGCGTGCCGGCGTGGAAGGTGACGCATTCGGGTGCTTCCGGCGGGATGCCGTCGATCACGTCGCCCTTGCGCGGACTGTCGGGATAGCCGGCGGCGGCCATCACGACGCCCACGGCGGTGCGGCGGTCCCATTCGAGTTCGACCGTGTCGAGCGTGCCGTTGCAGGCGTGTTCGAGCACGGTGGCGAAGTCGCTTTTCAGGCGCGCCATGATCGGCTGGGTTTCCGGGTCGCCCATGCGGCAATTAAATTCCAGTGTGCGCGGATTGCCATCGGCATCGATCATCAGGCCCGCGTACAGGAAGCCCGTGAACGGAATGCCGTCGCGCGCCATGCCCTGGATGGTCGGGTTGATGATCTCGCGCATCACGCGTGCATGCATCGACGGCGTGACGATCGGCGCCGGCGAGTACGCCCCCATGCCGCCCGTGTTCGGGCCCTGGTCGTGGTCCTTCAGGCGCTTGTGGTCCTGGCTCGTGGCCAGCGCCAGCACGTTCTTGCCGTCGCACATGACGATGAAGCTGGCTTCTTCGCCGGCCAGGAATTCTTCGATGACGATGCGCGCGCCGGCGTCGCCAAAGGCGTTATCGGCCAGCATGTGCTCGACGGCGCCGTGCGCTTCGTCGAGCGTCATCGCCACGACGACGCCCTTGCCGGCAGCCAGGCCGTCGGCCTTGATGACGATCGGCGCGCCATTGGCGTCGATGTAGGCGTGGGCCGCGGCCGCGTCCGAGAAGGTTTCGTACTTGGCGGTCGGGATGCCGTGGCGCTGCATGAACGACTTGGCGAAATCCTTCGAGCTTTCGAGCTGGGCTGCTTCGCGGGTGGGGCCGAAGATCTTCAGGCCGCGCGAGCGGAACAGGTTGACGATGCCGGCGGCCAGCGGTACTTCGGGGCCCACCAGCGTGAGCGCGATGTGCTCGGCCACGACGAAGTCGGCCAGCGCCTGCGGCTCGTGCAGGTCGACCGTCACCAGGCGCGTGTCGAGCTCGGTGCCGCCGTTGCCGGGGGCGACGAAGACCGTCTGGGCGCGTTCCGATTGGGCCAGTTTCCACGCCAGAGCGTGTTCGCGGCCGCCCGAGCCGACTACGAGAATTTTCATATTGCCTACCAGGTTATTCGTCGATCACGGCGTTGGTGAATACTTCCTGGACGTCGTCCAGGTTTTCCAGTGCATCGAGCAGCTTCTGCATCTTGATTGCGTCGTCGCCCGTAAACACCGTTTCGGTGGCGGGTTTCATGATGACTTCGGCCACTTCGGCCTTGAAGCCGGCCGCTTCGAGTGCTTCTTTCACGCCGGCGAAGGCGTGCGGATCGCACAGCACTTCGAAGCCGCCTTCGTCGTCGGCCGCGACATCGTCGGCGCCGGCCTCGAGCGCCGCTTCCATCAGCTTGTCTTCGTCCACGCCCGGTGCGAACAGGAACTGGCCCGTGTGCTGGAACATGAACGCGACCGAGCCTTCGGTGCCCATATTGCCGCCGTTCTTGCTGAATGCGTGGCGCACTTCGGCCACGGTGCGTACGCGGTTGTCGGTCAGGCACTCGACGATGATCGCCGCGCCGCCGATGCCGTAGCCTTCATAGCGCACTTCTTCGTAGTTGACGCCCTCGAGCTCGCCCGAACCGCGCTGGATGGCGCGCGTGACGTTATCTTTCGGCATATTCGCATCAGCCGCCTTCTCGACCGCCAGGCGCAGGCGCGGATTGGACGGGATGTCGCTGCCGCCCATGCGCGCGGCGACGGTGATTTCCTTGATCAGGCGCGTCCAGATCTTGCCGCGCTTGGCGTCAGTTGCGGCCTTTTTGTGCTTGATATTGGCCCATTTGCTGTGTCCAGCCATGTCGAGAATTCCTTAGACGGTATGCAAGAGTGGCCGACATTCTAGCATAGCGCCCCCTTGCAAAAAGGTCGGAGGGCCATCAAGCCACGGTCAAGAATCGGCATGGAAACAACAGTCTTGCGCGCCAGCGCTTTCGCCGGCGGCGGGCATGAATACGGTATTCTTGGTGCACACAAAGGAGAACCACATGCACGCCAAAGCAATCCGCATCGCCGCCAATGGCGGCCCCGAGGTGATGGAGTATGTCGATGTCGCCGTGGGCGCGCCCGGCCCGGGCGAGATCCTGCTGCGCCAGCACGCGATCGGCCTGAACTTCATCGACGTGTACTTTCGCACCGGCCTGTATCCGCAGCCGCTGCCCGGCGGCCTGGGCAAGGAAGGTGCGGGCGTGGTCGAGGCGGTGGGCGAGGGCGTGACCAATGTGCAGCCGGGCGACCGCGTCGCCTACGCTGGCGGTCCCAACGGCGCCTACGCCGACCTGCGCGTGCTGCCGGCAGCGGTCGTGGTCAAGCTGCCAGACGCAATCTCGTTCGAGACCGCGGCGGCCATGATGCTGCAGGGCCTGACGGTGCAATACCTGTTTCGCTCGACCTACCCGCTGCAGGCGGGCCAGACGATCCTGTTTCACGCTGCGGCCGGCGGCGTGGGCCTGATCGCCTGCCAGTGGGCGCGCGCCCTTGGCGTGCAGCTGATCGGCACCGTCGGCTCGACCGAGAAGGGCGAACTGGCGCTGGCGCACGGCGCGGCGCACGTCATCAACTACAACGACGAAGACATCGTGGCGCGTGTGCGTGAGATCACGGGCGGGGCCGGTGTGCCGGTGGTGTACGACTCGGTGGGCAAGGACACGTTTGCCGCGTCGCTCGACTGCCTGCAGCGGCGCGGCCTGATGGTCAGCTTCGGCAATGCCTCGGGCGCCGTGGAACCCTTCACGCCCGGCGAATTGGCCCGGCGCGGTTCTCTGTACATCACGCGCCCGACCCTGTTCGACTACATGACCAACCAGCAGGAAGCCGAGACGATGTCGGCCGAGCTGTTCGAGATGGTCACGAGCGGCGAGGTGAGTATCAACGTCAACCAGACCTTCCCGCTGGCGCAGGCGGCTGACGCGCACCGCGCGCTCGAGTCGCGCCGCACCACCGGCTCGACGGTGTTGTTGCCATGAGGGATACCCGTGACGAGGCGCCGTTCACGCCGCCCTCACCGCCGGCAAACGACGGTTCGCCGAAGTTCGGGCGGCTGCTGGTCGTGCTGCTGCTGGCCTTGCTACTGGTCGTGGCGATCACGTTCGGGTCGGAGGCGTATTTCAGCTAGCGCTGACCATGCGGACGTAAAAAAGGCCAGGCAGCGTTGCCTGGCCCTCGCCGGATCCTTCAAGGGGCCATCAGGCGCCCGGTTCTTTTGTTACCACCACGCGGCGCGCCACGCCCGACTGGCCGGGGAAGCCCTCGAACGCGCTTTGCACCAGCGCCGGCATGACGTCGGGTGTCGACATGGTGCGGCTCGTGTTGTGAACGGTCACTTCGAACAGGCGCTTGCCGTCGCGTGACGACTTGATCGCCACCTGCAGTTCGCGCCGGTACTGGTGCTCGATCGACGTCTGGTACGACGGGTACGGGCCCCAGAACGGATCGTAGAACGGGCTGTACCAGCCGCCCCAGTAGCGGCGGTTGAAGCCGCCGCGGTAGCCGCCATAGCCGAAGCGCGCACTCGGATAGAAATACGGCGTCATCAACGGTTCGATCACGCGCACCGGCACCTCGGTGGTGGTAAAGCGCATCGCCACGGTCAGCGCCGGCGTGGCGCCGTCGGCATCGCGGAAGCCCTGGCGCGCCAGCTGGCCACGCACCAGTTCCTGGTAGCTGCGCCACTCGAGGGTATCGTCCTGCGGCGACGGCACTTCAAACACATAGCTCTTGTCGGCAATCTGCGCCGGCCATTGGTGGAACGTGGTGACATCGCTGCGGATGCTCGTCGCGCAGCCGCCCAGCAGCAACGCGAACGCGGTGCCCAGAGCAATCGTGATGAAGCGTTTCATGCAAATCTCCCGTTTGTCTTGTCGGTTTTTCCCCGATCATCAAGATTACCGCTTGTTTGGAATTGGCGGAGCCACTTTTACACCCGGTTACCGTGCCTACAAAGCGATACATGGCAATTCGTCGGCGGCGATCCAAAAGCTTGTTGGTAAAATAAGCCCCTCATCCACTGTGTCAGCCCAAGCCCACCATGCGCACCGATACGCCCCAGACCATCTTCCGCAAGGACTATACCCCGCCCAGCTATCTGGTGGATACCGTCGAACTCGGCTTCGACCTGGACCCGGCGCGCACCGTCGTGGCCAGCCGTCTCACGCTGCGGCGCAATCCGGCCGCCACCACGCGCGGCATCGAACTGCATGGTGAAGACATTGAGCTGGTGGCGCTGCGCCTGAATGGCAAGCTGCTGGGCAAGCGTGACTACACGCTGGCCAACAACCTGCTGACGATCCGCTCGGCGCCCGATGACGTGGTGCTCGAAATCGAAACGCTGTGCGCGCCTGACAAGAACACGACGCTGAGCGGCTTGTATGTGTCCAACGGCAACTTCTTCACGCAGTGCGAAGCCGAGGGCTTTCGCCGCATCACGTTCTTCCCGGACCGTCCGGACGTGATGGCCAAGTTCACCGTGATGCTGCGCGCCGACAAGGCCCGCTATCCGGTGCTGCTGTCCAACGGCAATCTGCTCGAACAAGGCGACCTGGACGATGGCCGCCACTATGCAATGTGGGAAGACCCGTTCAAGAAGCCGTCGTACCTGTTCGCCCTCGTCGCCGCGCAACTGGTCTGCCAGGAAGAAACCTTCCGCCTGGCCGATGGCCGCGACGCGCTGCTGCAGGTGTGGGTCGAGGACGGCAATCTGGACAAGACCGACTACGCGATGCAGTCGCTCAAGCACAGCATCCGCTGGGACGAAGAAAAATACGGGCTCGAACTCGACCTGGACCGCTTCATGATCGTCGCCACGAACGACTTCAATATGGGCGCGATGGAAAACAAGGGCCTGAACATCTTCAACACCAAGTTCGTGCTGGCCAACCCGCGCGTGGCCACCGACATCGACTTCCAGGGCATCGAGGCCGTGGTGGCGCACGAATACTTCCACAACTGGACCGGCAACCGCGTAACGTGCCGCGACTGGTTCCAGTTGTCGCTCAAAGAAGGCCTGACGGTATTTCGTGACCAGGAATTCACGGCCGACATGATCGGCACCGCCACCGGGCGCGCCGTGACCCGCATCGACCAGGTACGCACGCTGCGCCAGGCCCAGTTCCCCGAAGACGCTGGCCCGATGGCGCACCCGGTGCGGCCCGACTCGTTTGTCGAGATCAACAATTTCTACACGGTGACGGTGTACGAAAAGGGTGCCGAAGTCGTGCGCATGTACCAGACGCTGTTCGGCGTCGACGGTTTCCGCAAGGGCATGGACCTGTACTTCGCGCGCCATGACGAGCAGGCCGTCGAATGCGACGACTTCCGCCGCGCGATGGCCGACGCCAACAAGCGCGAACTGGCCCAGTTCGAGCGCTGGTACAGCCAGGCCGGCACGCCAGTGCTGCGCTTCGACGGGCGCTGGGACAAGGCCGCACAGACCTACACGCTCACGCTGGCCCAGTCGTGCCCGGGCACGCCCGGCCAGACCGAGAAACTGCCGTTCCATATTCCGGTGGCGGTCGGCCTGCTCGACGCCGCCGGCGCCGACATGCCGCTCGTCGTCGATGGCGCGCAGCGCGGCACGACCGCCGTGCTCGAACTGACCGAGGCCGAGCAGACCTTCGTCTTCACGGGCGTGAGCGAGCAACCGGTGGCCTCGGTGCTGCGCGACTTTTCGGCGCCGGTCATCCTGCAGGGCGGCTACACCGATGCCGACCTGCTGCACCTGTTCAGCCACGACAGCGACCCGGTCAACCGCTGGGAAGCGGGCCAGCGCCTGGCCATGGAACGCCTGCTGAAACTCACCGGCGAAGCGGGTAGCAAGGACGATGCCGCCGCGAGCCTGAACCTGGACGAGACCTTTGTCGAGGCGCTGCGCAAGATCCTGGTCGACGAGACGCGCGATCCGGCCTTCCGCGAGCAGTGCCTGACGCTGCCATCCGAATCGATGGTGGCCGAGCAGCTCGAGTGCGTCGATCCGCTGGCCGTGCACATCGCGCGCCAGTTCGTGCGCGCCGACCTTGGCGCGCGCCTGCGCAGTGAGCTCATGGCCCAGTACGCCGCCAACGCCACGCCCGGCCCCTACAGCCCGGACGCCGCTTCGGCCGGCAAGCGCGCCCTCAAAAACCTGGCACTGGCCTACCTGAACGCCGCGCCGGACGCCGCCAGCGTCGCACTGGCGCAGCGCCAGTTCGATGAGGCAGACAATATGACCGACCGCGCCGCGGCACTGGGCGCCCTGGTCGCCGCGCGCGTGCCGCAGGCGGCCGACGCACTGGCCGTGTTCTATGACGAATTCCAGAACGAAGCGCTGGTCGTGGACAAATGGTTCGCGATGCAGGCGTCAAGCCCGGCCACGGATCTGGCGGCGGTGCGCGCGCTGATGACGCACCCGGCCTTCACGCTGCGTAACCCGAACCGCGCGCGCAGCCTGGTTTCGATGTTCTGCGTGAACAATCCGGTGCAGTTCCATGCGCCGGACGGCAGCGGCTACGCCTTCTGGGCCGAGCAGGTCATCGCACTCGACGCGCTCAACCCGCAAGTGGCCAGCCGCCTGGCGCGCGCGATGGACCGCTGGCGCCGTTATGCGCCGGCGCTGCAGTGGCAGATGCGCGAAGCCTTGCAGAAGGTGGCGGGGCAGGTCAAGCTGTCGAACGACGTGCGCGAAATCGTCGGCAAGGCGCTGGCCAACTAAACACATTCAACACAACCTGAGGAATCCATGAAACGCGTAAGTCTGACGCAGTACCTGGTGGAAGAGCAACGCCAGCACCAGAGCATCAATGCGGAGTTGCGCCTGCTGATCGAAGTCGTGGCCCGCGCCTGCAAGCGCATCAGCTATGCGGTGAGCAAGGGCGCGCTGGGCGAAGTGCTCGGCAGCGCCGACACCGAAAACATCCAGGGCGAAGTGCAGAAAAAGCTCGACGTGATCTCCAACGAGATCCTGCTCGAAGCGAACGAGTGGGGCGGCCACCTGGCCGCGATGGCGTCCGAAGAAATGGAAACCATCCGCCAGATCCCGAGCCGCTATCCGAAGGGCGAATTCCTGCTGCTGTTCGACCCACTGGATGGCTCGTCGAACATCGACGTCAACGTGTCGATCGGCACGATCTTCTCGGTGCTGAAAGCCCCGGAAGGCATGCAGGACCCGACCGAGCAAGACTTTTTGCAGGCCGGCAGCACGCAGGTGGCCGCCGGTTACGCCGTGTACGGCCCGCAGACGATGCTGGTGCTCACCACCGGCAATGGCGTGCATTGCTTCACGCTCGACCGCGAGCAGGGTTCGTGGGTGCTGACCCAGAGCGATATGCAGATTCCGGCAGCCACCAAGGAATTCGCGATCAATATGTCGAACCAGCGCCACTGGCACCCGCCGGTCCAGCGTTACGTCGACGAGCTGCTGCTAGGGTCCACCGGCCCGCGCGGCAAGGACTTCAATATGCGCTGGGTCGCCTCGATGGTGGCCGACGTGCACCGCATCCTGACCCGCGGCGGCGTCTTCATGTACCCGGCCGACCTGCGCGACACGAGCATGCCAGGCAAGCTGCGCCTGATGTACGAAGCCAATCCGATGGCGATGATCGTCGAGCAGGCCGGCGGCGCGGCCACCGACGGCAAGGGCCGCATCCTCGATATCCAGCCGACCAAGCTGCACCAGCGCGTGCCGGTGTTCCTGGGCTCGAAGGAAGAAGTGGATGTCGTTACGGGCTATCACGCGGCCTGATGGCGCGTCTGATCGTCTGCGTATAAATTAGGCAAACCGGAAATCTTGCGACAGGGACGCGATACACACTAGCAAGGTTGCCGGTTTGTTTGCTAGAATACGGCTCTTTCGTGAGCGACGGTTTGTTTGTCGGGCATGATGGAAGGCGAAGCACAGGTTTCGCCGCTGTAGCTCAGTCGGTAGAGCAGCGCATTCGTAATGCGAAGGTCACCAGTTCGATTCCGGTCAGCGGCACCAAAATTAGTTAGTCAGATCAAAGGGTTACAGGCTTCGGCCGGTAACCCTTTTTTCTTTTCCCTGCACTTCGTCTGATCGTGTAACCACTCGGTCAGCAGGTCAGCCCTCGCATGCTTCTCCCTGTCCGAAGATCAAGGCCGACGTAGCACGAGTACCCTTCGCTCTTCGTCCAGATGCAGCCAAGATCGCCTTTGCCGCGTTCCCGCTGGTCAGGCCCGGCGCCACAGGCGTGCTTGATGTCGGCGCCAAGATGGTCGAACAAATCCCTGGCAAGTGGCCCTGTCACCATCAACGATAATTTCCTGTCCTTGTCCGTCGGTGGGGTCGAGTCGCCGAGGCTGCCGCCGTACATGTAAAAATCTCCGGTGAGTGGTTTGGCCAGGTACCGGCTTTGGCTCTTGCTTTCGCCAGCAGAGGCGACTGAAGCCAGCGCAATAGCCCCAGCAAGACAGGTCAAGCGAACGTTCATGGCCGCTCCCAAAGTCCGATGTGAAGATGATCATCATGGTCACGCCATGGCTTTACAAGCGAACCGCACACCTCGCGCACCTTGGCGTCGTTGAAGCAGATGAGCTTGACGAGCGGGTGCCGTAAAAACAGGCTGACCAGTTTGATCGTAGCCACCTGATCGTAGATCGCGTCCCGGTACGAGCACCGGGCAGCCTGACCGACCAGCTTGTCTTTGCGGACCGGGCGGATGTCCATGTCGCTGCCCTTCATGTGGGTGGCGTGGTCGAACCTGAGTCCGCCCGCCACACTGATATTCCCGATGCCAAATTTTCGGTCATCGATTGCCTGCCACTCGCGTTCAACCTGAAATATCACGGTCAGCATAGTGGGGTGGGCGTATTGGGCCAGATGACCAGTGCCGGGCACGCCTTTGATATTGCCGCTTTCGTCCCCTTGGCAGATCACAGGCCATTGATGGAGTCTTGCAGCAGGCCGTCGATCGATTTCATCGCGTTGGCCTTCCGGGTTGCTGGCATGGGATGTATGCGGATGAGGATCAGAGCAATATCGTCATACTTGCAATAGAAATAACACTCGCGTGGTGATCACCCCGGTCGACGTGACCTGGATCTGCATGATGCGTACCGCCAGCACAGGAGTTCTGGGTGCGGCCTGATGCAGGCGTACTTCACGAAGCGCGCGCCGCGCAATCCTATGGTGGAGGCGATCCGTGTGCTGGCTGACGTCAGCTGTTAACTAGCTTGGGTCTCTTCGGTCGCGGCTTCCTGCAGGCCGCGCGCCATGCCCGACACGCTCGGGTTGTCGACGAACACACAGCGTTTGCCATGGCGCTTGCAATGGTCCTTCACGCGCCAGTAGGCGCTGTGGCTGATGCAGCCGGTCTGGCAAATCACCAGGTCGGCGGCGGCCAGGCTCGCATCGAGCTGGCTGCTGCTGTCTTCCAGGCCGCCGTCGTGGTGCGCGAACTGGGCACCGACTTGCTCGATCATCGTCCGGTAGATCGGCACGCTGCTGCTGCGCCCGCCCACGCACAGCACGGCGCGGTTGTGCAGCCGTACCGGCATCGCAACGGGGACGGCGACCGGTTCCGGCACCCGCTCGGGTACCGCCTCGGCATCGGGTGCGGCCGCGCGCAATGTCTTCAGTTCAGCGACCTGCGCACGCAGGGCCTGCTCGCGCATTTCAAGTTGTGCGATGCGCTCGGCCATGCGTTCGCGGGTGTCGAGGTCGGGGACGCTGGCTTGCAGGCGCGCCAGCTCGGCGCGCAGGGTAGCGACATCGCCGTCCCGGGCAATGGTGGCGGCGCGCGCCGTCATCAAGTGCTGCTCGTGGCGCTCGGCATCCAGCGCTTTTTCGTGCGTCAACGCATTGCAGCGTTCCTGCAAGCGGACGACCTCGCGCTCAAGCCGGGTATGGTCGGCAACGATCGCATTGAACTTGTTGATGTCGGCGCGGGCGCAGGCGCCGGCCTGGTGCTGCACCATGTGGATATCACGGCACATCTTCTCTTCGAGCGCCACGGTGCAGCGCGGATGCGACAGCCCGGCCCAGAACGCACCAGCCACATCGCCCGCCGCAACGGCCGCCGCCCACAGCGCGTCGACCTGCTCGGTGGTCTTGGCCGCGCGGAAGCGCTGGACATGCTGCGCATAGCGGCGTTCGAGTTCCTTCTGGACTGCATCGGCCACGGGCGTGCGCAATGCGCATTCGCTGACGGTGCCGACATGGATGTCATAGTCATCATGCAGCACTTTCCCGCCCGTCACCTTCTCGACCAGCTTGCGCAACCCATTCAGCGGCAACCCCACGCCCACCAGCGGACAATGCGACGCATGCGACAACTCCCAGACGCGCCGCCGGCGCGAGCTCTGCGCGCCATCGTTGGAGCAGGGTACGGTCGAAGCATGTTTGTCGCACATGGCAGATCCTTTGGCACAGAAAATGGCAGGAGGACAGTGTCCTCCATCAAATGATAATGATAATGATTCTCATTCATTCTAGCGCAGTCTGCGCTTCGTGCAAGCAGAATTTACAACGCCCTTACTATTTCCGACAACGCATCTGGCGTGATCCTGCGTGTCCGCGCGCGTGGATGAGCAACTTTGATTTCCAGATGGCTCTGTTACACTGAGCCGATCTTTTCCACAGCCCGCCGTCGCCCGCGTGATCCACATACATACTCCCAACGGCCTCCCATCCGTCCTCGCCGGCCCGCTGTTGCGCCGCCTCGAACCTGGTCGTCTTGTCCTTTGGCTGGTCGGCAGCACGCCGTTGTCCCTGACCCTGGTACTGGAGCCGCATGGCGGCGAGAAGCAGCGGCTGGTGGTGGACGAGGCCTCGTGCCGGATCATCCCGATCGGGCGCGATGCGCACATTCACTTCATCGACGTGACGCTGCCTGCGCCGCTGCCGCAGGACACACTGATCGACTACGACCTGTTGCTGACCGACGTCAGCGGCGCCGAAGTAGGGATCGCGGCCTGGGCGCCGCACCTCGTGCACGACGGCGCAGCGATGCCGAACATGGTGCTGCGCAGCCGCTCCGACAATATTCTGTATGGATCGTGCCGCAAGCCGCATCACCCGTCGCGCGACGGCATGGCGCGGGGCGACGATCTGATCGCCGCGCACCTGGACCAGGCCGGCGAGCGCCCGTCGATGCTGCTACTGGCTGGCGACCAGGTCTATGCCGACGACGTGGCCGGCCCGATGCTGGGCGCGACCCACGCGCTGATCAAGCGTCTGGGCCTGTTCGGCGAATGCGTCGAAGGCGCCATCGTCGCCGACAGCGACGAGTTGTACGCCCATCCCGACGGCTACTATGGTCGCCAGCGCCTGCTGCCGGCCTTCAAGTCGAACGAGGCGCTGCGCGAGAAGTTCTTCGGCGGCGTCGAAAAGCCGATCTTCACGACGGCCAATGCCGACAACCACCTGATGACGCTGGGTGAAGTGCTGGCCATGTACCTGCTGGTCTGGTCGCCGGTGCCATGGCAGGTCGTGGGCGAGATCGCCATGCCCGCGCTCGACCCCAAGCACCAGGAACGCTGGCACGAGGAAGCAGGCATCCTGCACGGCTTCTGCGATGAATTGCCACGCGCCGCGCGCCTGATGGCGCACGTGCAGACGCTGATGATCTTCGATGACCACGACGTCACGGATGACTGGAACCTGTCGTACAAGTGGGAAAAGACCGCCTACGGCCACCCGTTCTCGCGCCGCATCATGGGCAATGCGCTACTGGCCTACATGCTGTGCCAGGGCTGGGGCAACCGACCCGATGTCTTTGGCGAGGTGCTGGACGATATGGCCGCAATGGCCGCCAGGCCCGACGCCAGGAATCGCCTCGCACCCGAACCGCATGGCGCGCTGATCGAGCGACTGCTGACGTTCCGCCAGTGGGATTACATGCTGCGCACGCAGCCGGCCGTGATCGTGCTCGATACCCGCACGCGGCGCTGGCGCAACCAGCGCCGCCCGAGCCATCCGTCCGGTCTGATGGACTGGGAGTCGCTGACCGAATTCCAGCATGAACTGATCGATGAGACGGCGGCGGTGATCGTGTCGGCAGCGCCGATGTTCGGCGTGAAGCTGATCGAGGTGGTGCAGAAGATCGCCACGCTGATGGGTCAGGCCCTGACCGTCGACGCCGAGAACTGGATGGCGCACCGCGGCGCCGCCCGCAGCCTGCTCAATATCTTCCGCCACTCGCGCACACCGGGCAATTACGTGATCCTGTCGGGCGACGTGCACTATTCATTCGCCTACGACGTCGAAGTGCGCGACGACACCCGGCCGCCGCATATCTGGCAGATCACCAGCAGCGGCTTCAAGAACGAATTCCCCGAAGACCTGCTCAACTGGCTCGATCGCCTCAATCGGTGGCTGTATTCGCCACGCTCGCCGCTGAACTGGCTCACCAAGCGGCGCGCCATGTCGATCACGCCGCACCTGCCCGATCAGCGCAAGCACGGCGAGCGCCTGTGGAACGGCTCCGGCATCGGCCAGGTCTGGCTCGATGCGAAGGGCCGGCCCAAGCGCATCGTGCAGCACAATGCGGATGGCCGGCCTTCCACGCAGTTTTTGAAGCTCGGCGAGGAAACGTCGGCCGAGCGGGCAGTCGAGCGGCCAACGACGACAGCCTAGTCTAGCCGGGCGGCTGGCCCGCCAGCGCCAGCGGCAGTCCGCGCGCCCAGCGGTTCGATGACAGCGAAAACTCCAGCGCCCGCACCTGGTGGTACCAGCCGGCCGGCACGTACAGCATGTCGCCCGGTCGGACGATCACTTCGACCAATGATGCCTGGCGCGCCAGCGGAAAGCGCGCGTCGTCCAGTGCTTCCGGATCGACGGGCGAGCCGAACAGCAGCGGATTGGCTTCGCGCGTATACAAATACGCGTCGTGGTGGGGCGGCGCGAGGAAGATCCGCTTCACGCCGCGGATCTGGGCGAAGATATTGTCGTCGTAGTCGCAGTGCAGCGGCGTGATCGTGCGCGCCGGGCCGATCCAGAAGCGGGGCGGCCCCATCTTGTCGAAATACGCTGGCCAGTGGCACAGCCGGTTCAGCTCGCGCAGCGCCAGGTTGCCCACGTAGGGCGGCAATCCCGATTCGGGCGGCGTGGACAAATCGAGATAGTCGCGCAGCAGCATGTCCTGCATGGCCCGGTCCGGCGCGAACGCGGTGTGCACGTAGTCGCCCACGCGTGCGCGCACCGGCAGATGCCCATACTGCGCGCGCAGTGTGGCGACATCCAGTTGCACGATCGGCCAGCGCCCGACCACGTCCGTGACCAGGAACGGCATCCCAGCCAGCGCATGCGCGCGAAACGCCGCCGCATCGAGCCGTGCCAGGCGCGGCACGTGGGTGAACGCGGGCAGCGCCCGCGCCGCGGCCTTGATCGCCTCGCGCATGCCGGGAATCGAGTCCACACCGCGCACCTGTGCATCGCGCTGCGCGCGTACTGCGGCATCCTGTTCAACCTGGGCCGCGTCCGTGCGCCGCAGCGGCGGCAGGCGCGCGGCGCCGGGATCCTTCTCTACTGCCATGTCGAGCATTCCTGTAGTTGATGAGCGGGCGTATGGTACCGTCAGGTGCCGTAAAGTGCGCCTAAATCACCCAAAATGACCGCTTTATGAACCGATGTGACGGTTCTGTTAGTCAGCGCACGGTCTGCCCGGGGTGCCCATTGTATTTTTTGTATCGCGACGCAGTGAATCCGATACTGCGACTCGGAAAGTTGCCGCAAGGTGGCAAACCGGGATGGGACGCAAAGAAAATGTACAGAGATGCCGAGTCAAATCGATGTTGATGTAACGCAGTCAAAGATCGTTCCCGCTTGTCGTATCGGACTTATTCAATCAAAGATGTGGTGCTAGTCGAATTTCGTTCTACTCCGCGTTGATCACTATTTTATGAGGGTTACATCATGGATAATCAAAAGTCTACCGAGGGTAAAGGCATCAACGCAACCAACGCATCGAACCCAGGTTCGGGCAGCCAGCAAAACGCGTCGTTGTCGGGCACCAGCACCGGCACCGGTTCGCTGGGCACGAGCAGCGTGACCGGCAACAGCGGTCTGAGCAACAGCGGCAGCAGCGCCAGCACCGGCGCCGGCAACACGTCGGGCTCCACCATCGGTTCGTCGACGACGCCATCGACCTCGTCGACCGCATCGTCGATCAGCGACGCCGCAGCGAACACCGCTGCTGGCATCAAGGCAGCGATCTCGTCGATCACGCCAGAGAAAGCCCACGGCGCCATCGACAAGGCAGCGCAAGCCGCTCAGCCAGTCGTTGACAACATCGCTTCGAAGGCCCACGCCGGCGTCGAAAAGGTCAGTGGCCTGATCAGCACCGCGCAAGAGAAATTCGGCGACCGTTCGACCCAGATCACCGAGAAGTACTCGGATCTGTCGGCCCAGGGCAAGGAATACGTCAAGAACAACCCAGGCAGCGCACTGCTGGCTGCAGTCGGCGTCGGCTTCATTCTGGCCAAGCTGCTGGGTGGCTCGAGCGACCGTAGCGACCGTAGCGACTATCGTGACGATTATCGTAACGACTACCGCAAAGACTACAACTCGTATCGCGATTAATTCCGTGGCTTGATCGTCATGGCGTAGGGTGGACGGGTCCTTCCGTCCACGCGTTCAACCGGATTTCGCATTTTACGGGGAGTTTGGTTTGAACGCGTGGACGGCGCAGCCTTCCACCCTACGTATGACGGTTTAACACCAGGGACTGATCCAGGCGCATCATTGATGTGCCGATCAAAAGCCTGACCAGCATCTGCTGGTCAGGCTTTTTTCATTCTGCGTTTAACGCTTTCTTAACGCCTGGTTAACGTGACGGTGACGGCAGGCAATTTAGCATCCATACCGCATCAGAAAGCGCGTTGGATTCAGGTCCGCGTGATCGATTCATCGCCGGGCGGCCCATGGTCCGGCAAATCCGGCGGATTCATGAACACTGACGAGCTCTACCTGCACCGGGCAACCAACGCCCCGACGCGCCCTGCATCTTCCTGGCTGGCACGCTGCACACGCATGGCCGGGCCGTTTGCACCGCTGGTGCAGATGCTGCTCATCGGCCTCGTACTGCTCTCGGGCTTTCGCCTGGCGATGCTGGCCTGGCAATGGGAACGCGTGCGCGCCACCGGCGTCGTGCTCGACATCGTCGTGCAGGGCGTGCGCGCCGACCTGATCCTGCTCGGCTACTTTCTGGCCATTCCGTTGCTGCTGGCGCCGCTGCTGGCATATCCACGCACGTCTCGCCTGTGGCAACGCTTCACGCTGGGCTGGACGACGCTTGCCTTGATCTTCATCCTGTTCATGGAAGTCGCCTCGCCGCAATTCATCATGCAGTACGACGTGCGCCCCAACCGCCTGTTCATCGAATACCTGAACAATCCCCGGGAAGTCTTTTCCACACTGTGGCACGGTTTCCGCACTGCGGTGCTGCTGGGCTGCGCGCTGACGGTACTCGTGGGCGCAGCGCTGGTGCGCCTGCTCAAAGGGGCGTCGGCCAGCACGCCGATGTGGCCGGGCCGCAGGATGCTGCTGGTCTGGCCGGTGCTGTGCCTGCTCGTGTTCATGCAGATCCGCTCGACCACCGGTCATCGGCCCGCCAATCCGGCCATGTTCGCGCTGACGGGCGATGCGATGGTCAATTCGCTCGTGATCAATTCAGCGTGGTCGGTGCTCGACGCGATGCGCTCGATGGACAACGAAGCCAAGTCGTCCGATATCTACGGCGACTTCCCGCGCGCGAAGGTGTTTGCCGAAGTGAAGGCGGCGCCGTGGCTGCGCGATTACCAGTTTGCGCAGCCTGAGCAGCCGACGCAGCACTACCAGAGCGCGGCCATGGCACGCACCAAACCGCTGAACCTCGTTATCGTGCTGCAGGAAAGCCTGGGCGCGACGTTCGTCGAGTCGCTGGGTGGCCTGGCCGTCACGCCGGAGCTCGAAAAACTCAAGGGCGAAGGCTGGTGGTTCGAGCAGCTGTACGCCACCGGTACCCGCTCGGTGCGCGGCATCGAGGCAGTGGTCGCGGGCTACGCGCCGACGCCCGCGCGCAGCACGGTCAAGCTGTCGCTGTCGCAGCAGAATTTCTATACGCTGGCAGCCGGCCTGGGCGACCAGGGCTACCACACCGAATTCGTCTATGGCGGCGAAGCGCACTTCGACAATATGCGCAGTTTCTTTACCGGCAACGGCTTCCAGAAGATCGTCGACATCGGCGACATGAAGCCGAAGTTCGTCGCCAGCTGGGGCGCGTCGGATGAAGACCTGTTCGACAAGTCGCTCGAACGCCTGAATACGCTGCACGCCGCGAACAAGCCGTTCTTCAGCCTGATCTTCACGTCGTCGAACCACGAGCCGTTCGAATTCCCGGACGGTAAAATCACGCTGCACGACGGCGACAAGCAGACCGTCAACAACGCCGTCAAGTACGCTGACTATGCGCTGGGCAAATTCATCCGCGCAGCCAGGCAGCAGGCTTACTGGAAAGACACGGTGTTTCTGATCGTGGCCGACCACGACAACCGCGTGTATGGCGACAGCCTCGTGCCGATCAAGAAATTCCACATCCCGGGCCTGATCCTGGGCGCGGACATTGAACCCAAGCGCATCACGACGATCGCCAGCCAGATCGACCTGGCCCCGACGCTGCTGTCGCTGCTGGGCGTCTCGAGCACGCACCCGATGATCGGGCGCGACTTCGTAAAAGACAGCACGACACCGGGCCGCGCGCTGATCCAGTTCAACGATTATTTTGCCTACCTCGAAGGCAACTCGGCCACCGTGCTGCGGCCCGGGCAGTCGCCGCTGGCGGGCCGGTACGACGCGGCCAGCGGGCATTTCAGCCCGGGTAGCAGCAGCCCGACGCAGGCGCAGGTCGACCAGGCGATGGCGCACGTGATCCTGCCGTCGATCCTGTACCGCGAGCAGCGCTATCGCCCGCGCTGAAAACGGTGACCGATTCGCCTTACAATGACCGGTATGCGCATCCTCATCGTTGAAGACAATCCCGATATCCTGGCCAATCTGTACGGGTTCCTGGAGCCGAAGGGCTACGCCGTCGATTCGGCGCGCAACGGCTACGGCGGCCTGGCACTGGCGTCCGAAAACAACTACGACGTCATCATCCTCGACGTCATGCTGCCCGGCTTGAGTGGCCTGGAGCTGTGCCAGAAGCTGCGCACCGAGCTGCGCAGCGCGACGCCGGTGCTGATGCTGACGGCGCGCGACAGCCTGCAGGACAAGGTACTGGGCTTTGACAGCGGCGCCGACGACTACCTGGTCAAGCCTTTTTCGCTGGTCGAACTCGATGTGCGCCTGAAAGCCCTGGCCCGCCGTGCGGGCGGGCAGCACGCGTTCAGCCGCGTCCTGCGCTTTGGTCCGCTCGTGTTCGATCCCGATCAGCAGCAGGCTTCGCGCGACGGCGTCAAGATCGCGCTGACCAAGACCGGTTACGTGCTGCTGCGCAGCCTGATGGCGGCGGCGCCGCGCATCGTGTCGCGCGAGACACTCGAGCAGGCGGTCTGGGGCGAAGACCGTCCCGAGAGCGACGCGCTGCGCACGCACATCCACGCGCTGCGCCAGGCGCTCGACAAGCCGTTCGCCAGCCCGATGGTCCATACCATTGCCGGTGTCGGCTACAAACTGGCGATGCCCGATGCGCCCGGCTAGTTCGCTCAGCCGGCCGATCGTCGGCGCCTTCATCCTGTTCGGCGTCGTGCTGTCCCTGTTCTTTGCGATGCTGGCCGCGATGGTGGTCGAAGGCATCGAAGTGCACCTGGTCGACGAGCGCCTGGCCGAAGTCGAGAAGTGGGCGCGCCCCAGGGCCGCCGCCGGGCTGCCAGCCGACCTGCCGGCCGGACTGCGCTTTCACCGGGGCGACGACATCCCGCGCTCGCTGCGTACGCTGCCGGCCGGCGTGTCCGAGGCCGACGTCGATGGCATCGGCCTGCATGTCCTATCCGGCGCCGATGAACGGGGGCCGTATGTGGTGGTCGACCACGAAAGCGATTACGAAGAGATCGAGATCCTGGTGTACTCGATGTTCGCCGCCTTTTTTGCCGGCTTCGTCACGCTGGCGCTGTTTCTCGGCCGCTTCGTCGGCAGGCGCATCGTCACGCCGCTGCGCGAACTGGCCGACGCCGTCGGGCAGGGGGCATTTGCCTTGCCGCATATCGAACGCGGCGACGAATTGGGAACGCTGGCGCGGGCGCTGGCTGCGCACACGCGTGAGTTGCGTGACTACCTCGACCGCGAGCGCCTGTTCACCGGCGACGTCAGCCACGAGCTGCGCACGCCGCTGACCGTCATCATGGGCGCCGCCGAGATCCTGGTCGAAAACGGCAGGAGCCCGGCTGTGCAGGCGCCGGCGCAGCGCATTTACCGGGCGGCGCAGGAAGCGACGGAGTGCGTGACGGTGCTGCTGGTGCTGGCGCGCGCACCCCAGCTCGGCCTGTTTTCTCCCGTCTCGGTCAGCGAGATCGCGCGCCGCGAGACCGAGCGTTACCAGGCCATGGTGGCCGGCCGGCCTGTCACGCTGCGCTGCGTCGGCGATGCGGCGTTTCGCATTTGCGCGCCCGCCGAACTGTGCGTGTCGGCCATCGCCAACCTGATTCGCAACGCCTGCCAGTACACCGAGCAGGGCGAAGTGACGGTCGTGATCGAACCCGGCCGCATCACGGTCGAAGACACGGGGCGCGGCTTGCCCGACGCGGTGCGCCAGACGCTGGGCGAGGGCGCACGCCCGATCCCGTCGAGCGGTTCGGCCGGCACCGGGCTGGGCCTGTCGCTGGTCAAGCGCATCTGCGAATACCTGGGCGCATCGCTGGTGTACGAGAACCGGCCAAGTGGCGGCAGCCGTTTCACGATTGTTTTTCCTGCGGCGTTCACGCCATCCTAACGCCGCGTTGACGGTGGCTTGCCATCATCTTTTCTATCCTTGAAGCACTGCAGCGACGTCCGCTGCGATGTTGACAAGGGTGTTGGATGGACAAACTGTTTGCAAGACGTATCGATGCATCGCTGCTGATACTGGTTGTGGCGCTGTTACTGGCAAGCCTGGGCAATGTCACGTTCTGGACCGTGCTGGCCCATGCCGCCGGCGGCGTTTCGCTGGCCAGCCTGCCCATGCTGGCAGGCACGTTCCTGATCGTCGTCCTGTTCTTCAATGCCTGCCTGACACTGGCCAGCTTCCGCTACCTGGCCAAGCCGGTGCTGATCGCCCTCGTGATGGCGGCGTCCGCGGCAGGCTACTTCATCGCCACCTATGGGATCGTCATCGACAAGGCGATGATCCAGAATGTCTTCGAGACCGATACCCGCGAAGCGACTGAATTGATCAGCTGGCAGATGGCCGCCAGGATCGGGCTACTCGGCGTGCTGCCATCGCTGTGGATCGCCCGCGCCAATATCCAGTTCCCCAGCGGACTGAAAGGGCTGCTCAAGCGCAGCAGCAATGCCGGCGGCTCGCTGCTGCTGGCGTTCGTGCTGCTGGCGCTGCTGTTCAAGAGCCTGGCGCCGACGCTGCATGAGCACCGCGAACTGCGCTTCCTGCTCACGCCCACCAATTTCATCCAGGCCGTGCACGGGTATCTGCGCAGCCGCTGGGCAGCCGATGTCGTGGTTGCCCCGCTGGGCCGCGATGCAGTCAAAGGCGCCGCCTGGGCCGGCCATCACCGCAAGACGCTGACGGTGATCGTCGTTGGCGAAACGGCGCGTGCAGCCAATTTTTCGCTGGATGGTTATGCCCGCGACACCAATCCGCTGCTGGCACGGCAAGCTGGCTTGATCAACTTCTCGCGTGTCAGTTCGTGCGGCACCGCGACCGCGGTGTCGGTGCCATGCGTGTTTTCCGCCTTCGGCCGCAACGATTACAGCCAGTCGAAGGCGGCCAGCCACGAAGGGCTGCTCGACGTGTTGTCGCATGCGGGCTTTGCCGTGCTCTGGCGCGATAACAATTCGGGCTGCAAGGGCGTCTGCAACCGGGTGACGTACGAGGATCTGTCCCGCCCCGACGGCAAGAATCCGCATTGCAGCGGCGACGAATGCTATGACGAGCGCTTGCTGGATGGCTTGCCGGGCTTGCTTGCCAACAGCAGCACGGACATGGTCGTGGTCCTGCACCAGAAGGGCAGCCATGGGCCCGCGTATGCCAGCCGCTATCCGCGCGGGTTCGGCCGCTTCGGTCCGGTGTGCGCGAGCAGTGACTTCGACACCTGCTCGCGCGAATCGATCCGGGCCGCCTACGACAACACGATCCTGTACACCGATTACTTCCTGAGCAAGACCATCGACGGCTTGCGCGCGATCGCCGCGGCGCAGGACGCCGATACGGCCATGCTGTACTTCTCGGACCACGGCGAGTCGCTGGGCGAGAACAATGTGTATCTGCACGGCGCGCCGTATATGTTCGCGCCGCGCGAACAGACCGAGGTGCCGATGATGTTGTGGATGTCGGACGGCTTCAGCGAGCGTTTTCGCATCGACCGGCGCTGCCTGGCAGCGCGGCGCAACGAACCGCTGTCGCATGACAACGTGTTTCACTCGGTGCTCGGCATGCTCGACGTGAACACGGCCGTGCTCAATCCGCGCCTGGACTTGTTCCATGCGTGCGTGCGGGGTGCCTGAGATGCGGGCCGATGTCACGCTGCTGTCGGCGCGCGCCCTCCGGCGCCTCGCCGTCATGCTGGCGGCCGGCGCGCTGACCATCCTGTGGCTCGGGCGCTGGACCGATCTCGATCTGGCCCTGGCCGATGCGGTGTTCGACGCGCACAGCGGCGCCTTTCCCTGGCGCGATGCGTGGCTGACCGTCACGTTCAACCACGTCATCGTCAAGCAGCTCCTGATGGTGCTTGCGGTGGGCGTCGTCGGCTACGCGCTCGTCGATGCCTGCCGGCCCCGGCCTGCGCTAAGCGCCCTTGGCCGCCTGCAGCTGCGCATCGTCGCGCTGTCGGCCATCCTGGTGCCGGCCGTGACCAGCACGCTGAAGCAGCTCAGCGCATCGCACTGCCCGTGGGATCTGCTGCGCTATGGCGGCGAGCAGCCGTACGTGCGTCTGTTCGGCGCGTTTCCGGCCGGTGCGATGCCGGGCCAGTGCCTGCCTGCCGGCCATGCATCGAGCGCCTTGTGGCTCGTGGCGCTGGCCGTCTGCTGGCTGCCGGCGCGGCCATCGATGGCGCGCACTGCCGCGCTGCTGGCGATCGGCGCCGGCGCCACGGTCGGCTATCTGCAGCAACTGCGCGGCGCGCATTTCATGACACATACTTTGTGGTCGATCTGGATCGCGTGCACGATCGTCGTGATGCTGATCGCCGCCCTGCAGGCCAGGACACCATGAGCATGCGCCGCACAATGCTCGATCCGTCCCGCACGGCCCTGTCACGCGGCGACCGTCTCCGTTTGCTGGGCGTGGTGAACCGGCTGGCAAGGGCGTATCCGCCGGACTGGCTCGAGCGGTGCGGCGCACAACTCTATGGTGCGACCATCCTGGCCAGTCTGGGACTGACCGCCCTGGTCGGCGCGCTCTGGTCGCCATGGTGGACTTACCTGATTCCCGTCGTGTGTCCGCTGCTGCTGCTGGGCGTGCTGCCGGTCTGGCTGTTTGGCCGCGAACCGGGCCGCCCGCGCTGGGCGCATCCGCTTGCCGTCGTCAGCGACGACGATGCGGCGCTGATCGGGCGGATCGTCGCCGCGATGGACGAACAGAGCAGGGCGGGGCTGTTGCCGCATTGCCCGGCAAACGATGGCGCGAAGGTCTTCGCGCTGTGGCAGCAGTTGCAATCTGCCGGCGTCGAAGAACCTCGCTGAAGGTGATGCGTTCAGGCCGGGCTGTTGTCGGCCTTGTCGTTCCTGACGGCCCGCGCCGGCTGGCGCCGCATCCTGCGCCCGGTGCGCTTGAGCCAAACCTCGAAGTCGTCCACGTACGTGAACACGGCCGGCACCACCAGCAGACTCAGTAACGTCGACGTGATCAGGCCACCGATCACGGCCACCGCCATCGGCGAGCGGAAGCTCGGGTCGCCCGAGAACCCCAGCGCCAGCGGCAGCATGCCGGCGCCCATCGCGATCGTGGTCATCACGATCGGCCGGCTGCGCTTGTGGCAGGCGTCGACCAGCGCGTCGAAGCGGTTCATGCCGGCCTGGCGCGCCAGGATCGCGTAATCGACCAGCAGGATCGAGTTCTTGGTCACGATCCCCATCAGCATGATCAGGCCGATCATCGTCGGCATCGACAGCGCGTTGCTCGTCACGAGCAGTGCCACGAAGGCGCCGCCGATCGACAGCGGCAGTGCGGCCAGGATCGTCACCGGCTGCATGAAGTCCGAGAACAGCAGCACCAGCACGCCGTAGATGCACAGCACACCGATCAGCATCGCCAGGCCGAAGCTGGCAAACAGCGCCTGCATTTCCTGGGCGTCGCCCAGTTCGGCGATCGTCACCGACGACGGCAGCGACTGGAACACGGGCAGTGCGCGCGCCTCCTTGTTGACCTCGCCGAGCGAGCGGCCCGACAGTTCGACGTCGAGCGTGACGTTGCGGGTGCGGTTCAGGCGGTTGATCTGCGCCGGGCCACTTTCCATCGTGATGTCGGCCACGGTCGAGAGCAGCACCGGGCCGTTCTTGCCGGGCACCGTCAGGCGCCCGATGGCATCCAGGTCGGCCCGCACCGCATCGGGCAGTTTCACGCGGATTGGCACCTGGCGCTCGTCCAGGTTCATCTTGGCCAGCGATTGCTCGTAGTCGCCGGCGGTGGCCACGCGCACCGTCTCGCCGATCGCCGCCGCCGTCACGCCCTGGTCGGCTGCGCGTGCGAAGTCGGGGCGCACGATGATCTCGGGACGCACCAGCGACGCGCTCGAACTGACGTTGCCGATGCCGCGCAGGCCGCGCAATTCACGCTCGGCCTGGCGCGCCGCGGTGCTCAGTGCATTGGCGTCTTCGCTGCGCAGCACCAGCTGCATCTTGGTGCCGGCGTCGGGAATGCCAACCGTGAAACGTGCGCCGGGAATGGCGGCCACGCGTTCGCGGATCGTGTTTTCGATCACGCCCAGCTTCACGTCGCGCTCATCCCGCTCCACCGTTTTCACGGTCAGAACGGCGCGTCGCGCTTCGGCAGCGGCGCCGGGCGAAAACGCGTCGCCGCTCGAGCCGCCACCGATCGAACTGAAGACGCTCGTCACGCCCTCTACCTTCATCAGATCCAGGCGCACCTGTTCGGCCATGGCGCGGGTCTGGGCCAGCGTGGCGCCCGGCGCCAGTTCGACATTGACCTGCGTCTGCGAACGGTCGGCCGGCGGGATGAAGCCGGTTGGCAGCAGCGGCACCAGCGCCAGCGAGCCCGCGAAGAACACGGCCGCGCCCAGCATCGTCAGGCCACGGCGGCGCAGGCACCATTGCATGACGGCCAGGTAGCGCCGCATGATGGCGCTGTCTTTGGGCTCGTGACCGGCCACGCCGGCGTTCTTCGGCGCCTTGAGCAGGTACGCGCACATCATCGGCGTGAGCAGGCGCGCCACCAGCAGCGACGCTAAAATCGCCAGCACGGCGGTCCAGCCGAACTGCTTGAAGAATTTGCCGGGGATGCCGCCCATGAACGCGGTCGGCAGGAACACGGCCACGAGCGCGAACGTGGTAGCGATCACCGCCATCCCGATTTCGTCGGCTGCTTCGAGTGAGGCCTGCAGCGGCGACTTGCCCATATGGAGGTGGCGCGAGATGTTTTCGATCTCGACGATCGCATCGTCGACCAGCACGCCGATCACGAGGGCCAGCGACAGCAGCGTGACCATATTGAGCGTGTAGCCAAACAGGTACTGGCCCAGAAAGGCCGGAATCACCGACAGCGGCAGGGCAGCCGCGGCGATCAGCGTCGCGCGCCAGTCGCGCAGGAACCACCACACCACCAGCACCGCCAGCAGCGCGCCTTCATACAGCATGTGCATCGAGGCGTCGAAGTTCTCGTCGACCGACTGCGAGTTATCGATCACTTCGTTGACGATCAGCTTCGGGTTTTCTGTCTTGAGTTGTTCCATGGCGGCGCGGGCGCCCGTGGCGACATCGATCTCGCCGGCCCCGCGCGTGCGGAACACCTCGAAGGCGACGACGCGGCGGCCATCCTGCTCGGCTACCGAGCGCGGTTCTTCCACGGTATCGAGCACGCGCGCCACCTGGTCCAGCCGCACGTGGCGCCCGTCCGGCAGCGGGATTTCCATCGCAGCCAGCGCCTGCGCGGTGCCGACGGTGGCCAGCGTGCGCACCGATTGTTCGACGCCACTGACGTCGCCCCGGCCGCCGGGCGCTTCGCGCTGCACATTGCGCAGTTGGCGCGAGATGTCCAGCGCCGAGACGCGCAGCGCCGCCATCTTCTGGTCATCGAGCTCCACGCGCATCTCGCGCGTCACGCCGCCCACGCGCCGGATTTCACCCAGGCCCGGCACGCCCAGCATGCGCTTGGCGACGTCGTTGTCGACGAACCAGCTCAGGTCCTGGTCGTCCAGGCCCGAGCCTGCCGCGGCGGCGACCGTGAAGGTCGAGACGACGCGCCCGGCGGTGGCGGCCTTGGTGACGGTCGGTTCGCGCAGTTCGGCCGGCATGTCGGCGCGCACGCGCGAGACGGCGTCGCGCACGTCGTTGACGGCTTCGGCCGAATCGCGCTCCAGGATGAATTCGACCGTGACGGTGGCCACCCCATCGAGCACGCGCGTGTAGATGTTCTTGACGCCCTGCAGGGTGGCGACCGAGTCTTCGATCTTGCGCGCGACTTCCGTTTCGAGCTGCGCCGGGGCGGCGCCGTCCAGCACGGCGGTGACGGTGACGATCGGCAGTTCGATGTCCGGGAAGTCCTGCACCTTGCTGGCATTGAAGGCCATCAGTCCCGCCACGGTGAGCAGGACGAACAGCATGATCGCCGGGATCGGATTGCGGATCGACAGGGCGGAAAAATTCATCGTGCAGCCTTTGCCGGTGCCGCTGCCGCTGCCGCTGCCGCTGCCGGCGTCGCGATATTGCGTACCAGGTCGCCGTCGTTGAGGAACCCGGCGCCGGTGACGACGATCGGTGCGTCGGCCGCGAGGCCGGCGGCAATCTCGACCCGGTCGCCCAGGCGGCGGCCCGTGGTGACCTTCAGCTGGCTCACGCGGCTGTCCGCATTCAGGCGGTACACGTAACTGAAGCCGTCGCGCACGGCGATGGCCTGCTGCGGCACGGTCAGGGCATTTGACGTGCCCAATTCGAACCGGCCACTGGCGAACATGCCGGCCTTGAGCGGCATGTCGCTCGACAGCGCCGGTGGCAGGTCGACATAGACCAGCGCAAGCCGGGTCTGCGGATCGACCGACGGCGCCACCACGCGCACCTTGCCCGTGACTTCGAGACCGCTGGCGCCGCGTACGGTGGCGCGCGTGCCGGGCTTGATGCGACCCAGGTCTTGCGCCGTGATTTCGGCGCGCCATTCGAGGCGGCCCTGGCGGATCATGCGAAACAGTTCGGTGCCCACACCGACGACGGCGCCGACGGTGGCGCCCCGCGCCGAGATCACGCCGCTGTCGGGCGCCGTCACCTGCGTGTACTTCAGGCGCAGCTGCTGCTGCGTGAGCGTGGCCTGGGCCGACTGGACGCGCGCGGCGCCAGTCTGCTCGCCCGTCACGTATTGCGTGACTTGCTGGGCGCTCAGGGCGCCAGAGCTCTCCAGTGCCCGCGCGCGATCCGCGTTCGCCCTGGCTTCCTGGGCATTGGCCTTCGCCTCGAGCAGCGCTGCGCGCGCGCCGGCGATATCGGCGCGCACGGTTTCATCCGCGAACACGGCCAGCACCTGGCCCTTCTTGACCACGTCGCCGACATTGACGCGCACTTCGTTCAGACGCAACCCGTTCGATTCGCTGCCGATGACGGCATCCTGCCAGGCGGCGATGCTGCCATTGGCGGTCAGGCTGATCGGCAGGCTGGTGGTGGTGGGACGGGTGGTGGTCACGCTCAGGGCAGGGCGCGGGGCGGCCTTTTCTTCCTTGGCGTCGGCGCGGTTGATCGTGGCCAGCGCAATGACGGCGCACAGCGACGCGGCCCCGAGGGCGATGGCAAGGGCACGTGGATGTCGAATGGTTTTCATGGTGTCTGGGTGATCGCGGCCTGGTCCAGCAATCCGGTGATCCGGTGCTCCGGCAAGCAACTGAGTGTAGCAAATGTGACGCCCCCGGCAGGGCTGCACGGGTGTCATTACAAATAGTGCAGTGCGGAAAAATGGGTGGTTTGGCAGGGCATTCTACAAATTTACAACAGTAGATCGAACGTATTGCACTGCACAATAAAAAGGACTATATTGGATCTGTCTCCTCCAGTTTTCTCCGAAAATTGGATTTGCCGCCCGCCAACCAACAGGTTCTGCGGGCGTTTTTTTTTGCTCTCTTCAAGCGTGCTCGCCCTGGAACGCGTCGGCGCGCCAGGTCAGCACCAGCGTATCGCGGTAGCCGTGCTCGCCCAGCGGCTGGATCGGCGTCGATTCGTGGATCACGGCGGCGTCGTCCAGCAGCAGTAGCGTCCAGGGCTCGGTCATCGTGAAGCGCTGGCCGGCCGGGCCGTCGGCGTCGAACACGCGCGTCTCGCCGCCCTTGATGCCATGGCGGCCGATCATGATCACGGCCACGAAATTCACGCCGTCGCGGTGCGCGCCTTCGGGGGTCGGGCGGCCGATGCCGTCTGCCGTGTCGATCCTGAACTGGTGCGCTTCGACGAACCACGGTTGCACCGGCGTTACCGCTGAACAGACCGCGCCGAGCGCGCACAGCAGGCGCTCCCAGGCCGGGTTGGCGACGGTCGCCGTTTCCATCGGCGCGAATAGCCGGTGCATGCCGCCGTGCAGCGCGTTGTATTCGACCGGCTGCCAGTGCGCGCGGTGCGGCGTCTGCACCAGGCTGGCGCCATCGTCGATGAAGCACGAGTGGCGCCGACGGCGATAGCGCCCGCCATCCTTCAGGTAGTCGTCGAGTTCGAGCCGGTCCCAGCTCGGCACCAGCGTGGCGAGCTCAAGCAGGCTGCAGCCGGCCAGCAGCGCAACGTCGTCAGGGCGAAGCAGGGCGTAGCCGGTGTCGCGCAGTGCGGCCGTCAATTGCGACGGATCGAGATAGGGCAGGGGCGGTGTGGTCATCCCGCTAGCCTAGCACTTTCATTGCCGCCCGGCCAGACTTCACCATGTCTTGACCAGCGTCAGGCGCAGCGAGCGCGGTTCAATCGGGTGGAAATGCACGTCTGCCACCGGCGCGCTCTCGCCCGCCAGTTGCGACTCGTAGAAGTAGTCGATCGCTGACGCGCGCCGGTTGCTCAGGTTGAATGCTTCGAGTTCCAGTTGCAGGTCCTTTGCCAGCTGGTAGCCCAAGCGCCCGTTGAGCGTCACGCTCGCTTTGGAACGCACGCTGTCGTCCTCGATCAGCGGGCGCGGACCGAACCAGCGCAGGCGTAGCGACCCCGACCATGGGCCGCTGCGGTCGACCGTCACGCCCAGTTGCGCGACGCCTTCGATGGCGCCCGGGATCCGGTTGCCCAGCGAGCGCGCGCGGGCCCAGGCCGCATCAACATCGACCGACAGCCATTTGTAGGGCCGGTAGTAATTCGAAAACTCGATGCCGTAGCGGCGGCTTGGGTCGCCCGCCTCGGTATTGCCGGCGTCGCCGATATAGGTCAGCTCGGAATCGAAGTCGAGGCGGTAGACGGCCAGCGACATCTGCATCTTCGGGATCGCCTCGGTGCGCAGGCCAAACTCCACGCCGCGCGAGCGCACGAGGCCCGGCGTGCGCTCGAGCGCGTCGAGCGTTTTCGGGTCGACCGTGGCGACCGTGCCGCGCGCGTCGTTGCTGTGAAAACCGTGGCCGTAGTTGGCATACAGTTCGGTCGAGGCCCATGGGCCGTAGGCGATGTTCAGCGTCGGCGTCACCAGGGTGTCGTGCCCCTTGCCGGCGTTCTCAAGCCGGTCGCCGTCGACGCGGAAGCGGTAGTTATTTGCGCGCACACCGACGACCGTGCGCAGCGCATCGCTCCAGCGCGTGGCATTCTCGACGAACACCGCGCCACTCGTCTCGACGATGTGGTCTTCGCGCGTGGTGGCGATGCGCGCGCGCTTGCTGGTGTGGTACAGGCCGTTGAAGATATTGTCGTTCTGGAGTTGCGCGCCCACCGTCAGGTCGGACGACAGCGTGTCGCTGCGGTGCATGTGCCAGGTGTGGGTGGCGTCGACGCCCGTCGTCACGCGCCGGTCGGGCTGGGCGAACTGGTCGCCGTTCACGGGGTCGTTCAAAAAATACGTAAAATTCGAGAACAGTTCGAGCTCGTTGCGGATCACGTAGGCGCTCACTTTCGAGGCCGAATCGGTGTCCGTGCTGCGCCAGATGCCCGAGATGCTCTGGCGGCGCGCCTTGCCGCCATCGCTGTCGTCGATGAGGTCGTAGCGTCCGATGCGGCCATCGTCGACAGCCCGCAGCGGAATCTGGTCGGTCGAATTCCAGTGGCCGCTGTAGCTCATCGCGGTGACGTTCCAGCCATTGTTGGCGTAACCCTGGCTGTAGCGCAGCACGGCATTGACCTTGCGGTAGCCGTCGGGGCGCGTCCATGGGCCGTCGTTCTTCATCAGCTCCAGCGCGTACAGCAGGCTGCCGCCTGCGACCTCGGGCGAGCCGGCCAGCATCGTGCGGGCGTAGCCGTCCTGGCCAACCGTTGCGGAAGCGATGCTTTTCACCAGGCGATTGGCATAGCCCAGCGAGGCCACGCCGGCGGAAGAGAAGTCGCCTTCACGCGCCGAATACGGGCCCTTGCGGTAATCGAGGCGGCCCACCAGTTCGGGGATCAAAAAATTCAGGTCGGTCCAGCCCTGGCCGTGCGCATGGCTGCGCTGATTGACGGGCATGCCGTCGACCCAGGTGGCCAGGTCGGTGCCGTGGTCGAGATTGAAGCCGCGCAGGTAGAACTGGTTGGCCTTGCCTTCGCCGCTATGCTGGCTGGCGATCAGGCCGGGCGTGACTTCGAGCAGTTCGCCCGGGCGGTACGCGATGCGCCCGGCCAGGTCCTTCGCGCCGGCGCTGCCGGCGCCGGCCGAATCGGCGATGCCGAGCTGGCTGGCGCGGGCGCCTTCGACCAGCACGCGCTGGAGCTGAAAATCATCGGCATGGACGGTCGATGAGACGAACAGCGCGGCGAGCGCGCAGGCGATTGGACGAAGAGGCATCGGACGAAGCAGCATGGGCAAATTCAGGATAAGGTTCAGCGGGCGGGCTGTTCGAGCGCCTGGCGCATGAAGGTCAGCGAACGCACGGCGCCGCCTTCGTTGAGGTTGACGGTGTTGACCTGTTCGGCCAGGAAGTCGACCAGCATGCCCTGGCGGATCACGGCCGTTGCCGACAGCGGCGTGGCGGCCACTTCCTGGTAGATCACGATGCTTTGCGCATCGGCCGTCATGCCGACCCAGGTCACGGGCAGCCGCTTGCCGTCCTTGTCGGCGAGCCAGAAGTGACGCTCGACGTAGGTGCGCAGCACCGCCTGGTCTTGCACGTCGCTCAGGTCGAACTGGCGCCCGTACAGATTGAGCAGCAGCGCATCGATATCGTGCGCAGTGTAGGTGTGGACGATTTCCGTGCTCTCGGTGCGCGCGTTGTACGAGATGTCGGTCATGCCGAAGTGGAAGCGGTGCGCGCTGGCCGCAGCGCTGACGCACAGCAGCAGCGCCAGGAGCAGCGACTGTAATCCGCGCAGGTTCATTGGGCCGCCTTCGGCGCTGCGGTTGGTGCCGATTTTAACGGCGTGGCCGCGTCGCGCATCAGGTTGTTCGGGTCGCGCTCGGTCTTGAACAGCTCCAGGCGCGACGGCGTCGCCTTGCGTGGCCAGCTATTGTTGCTGACATCGATGTCGGCTGTTTCCCAGTACGGGTCCTGCGTCAGGCCGATGATCGGTTCATCGGTGACGAACAGCTTCGTGATCTTCTTGGGCGAATAGCGCCACACTTCGGCCGGAATACGCTCGATCGTCTTCGTACCGTTCTTGAAGGTCAGCTCGACGATCAGCGGCATCACCAGCCCGCCGCGATTGGAAAAGTCGACCAGTGTCAGGTGCTTGCCCTCCTTGAGCAGCGCCTTTTCCCAGTCTTCCAGTTCGGCCGTCGTCTCGGCGAATTTGTTGCGGTCCTTGTTGGTGACGGTGAACTCGTCGTTCTCGTTGTAGAAGTCCTTCAGCTCGGGATGCGCATCGACGCGGCGCGGCATTCCCTGGTTGCGCTGGTCGGTCACCGACACCGGCTCGGCGGCGCGGCGCGCACGCTGCCAGGCTTTTTCGATTTCGGGGTCCTTGGTGGACACGGTGTACTCGCTGATGCCGTCGATGCTGATGTCCACCGCGTCGGTCGTGTAGAACCAGCCGCGCCAGAACCAGTCGAGGTCCGTGCCCGATGCGTCTTCCATCGTGCGGAAGAAGTCGGCCGGCGTCGGGCGCTTGAACTTCCAGCGCTCGGCGTACTCCTTGAACGCGAAGTCGAACAGCTCGCGCCCCAGCACCGTCTCGCGCAGGATGTTCAACGCCGTGGCCGGCTTGGCATAGGCGTTGGCGCCGCGCTGCAGCGTCGACTCGGCATTCGTCATGATCGGCGCCTGGTTCGTGCTGCGCATGTAGTCGACGATGTCGCGCGGCTCGCCACGGCGCGCCGGATAATTGTCTTCCCACGCCTGCTCAGCCAGGAACTGCAGGAAGCTGTTCGTCCCTTCGTCCATCCAGGTCCACTGGCGCTCGTCCGAATTGACGATCATCGGGAAGTAGTTGTGGCCCACCTCGTGGATGATCACGCTGATCAGGCCATACTTGGCGGCTTGCGAGTAGGTCAGCGCGCCCGTCTTGGCGTCCTTGACCGGCCGGCGGCCGTTAAACGACAGCATCGGGTATTCCATCCCGCCCACCGGGCCGTTGACCGAGATCGCCACCGGATACGGGTAGTCGAACGAGTACTTGTTGTACTGCTCGATCGTGTGGATCACGGCCGGCGTCGAGTATTTTTCCCACAGCGGGTTCGCTTCGGCCGGGTAGTACGACATCGCCATCACGTCCTGCTTGCCGCTCTTGATGCCCTGCGCATCCCAGATGAACTTGCGGCTCGAGGCAAACGCGAAGTCGCGCACGTTTTTCGCATTGAAGCGCCAGGTGCGGTTGCCGCTGGCGCGCCCCTTTTCGGTTGCCTGTGCTTCGGCCTGCGACACGATCATCACCGGCTTGCCCGCCTTTTTTGCCTGCTGCAGGCGCTCGCGCTGGGCGCTGGTCAGGACCTCGCCCGCGTTCTGCAGCTCGCCCGTGGCGGCCACGATGTGATCGCTTGGCACCGTGATCGCCACGTCGTAGTCGCCGAACTCCAGCGTGAATTCGCCGTCGCCCAGATACTGCGCGTTCTGCCAGCCGGCCGCATCGTAGTAGGCGGCCATGCGCGGGAACCACTGCGCGATTTCGTAGATGTCGTTGCCGTCCTTGAAGCGCTCGAAGCCCATCCGGCGGCCCAGCACGTTCATCTCGGGGATGTTGAATTGCCAGGCCACGTTGAACGACACGTTTGCACCTGGTTTCAATGGCTGCGGCAGGTCGATCCGCATCATCGTCTTGTTGATCCTGTGGGGCAAAGGACGGCCGTCGCTGCCGGTCACGCTCTGGATGTCGATGCCGCCGGCGAACTTGCCTGCTTCGAGCGTGAAGCGCAGCGCGTCGAACTTCACGCCGTCATTGCCCCTGGCCTGCCACGCGCTGCGCGAAGGCAGCGTCGTGATCTTGCGGTTGTCCGAGTCGCTGCGGAACATGTTCTGGTCCAGCTGCACCCACAGGTACGACAGCGTGTCGGGCGAGTTGTTGTGGTACGTGACCGTGCCGGCGCCGCTGATCGCGCGCCGGGCTTCGTCGAGCGTGACGCGCAGCTTGTAGTCGGCGCGCTGCTGCCAGTAGGCGTGGCCCGGTGCGCCGGCGGCATTGCGCGTGACGCCGGGCGTTGGCAGCAGCTCGTCGAGCTGGCGGAACTTGTCGTCGAAGGCCGGGCCGGCTGCGCCGGCGGTGATCGCAACGCCAAGGGTGAGGGTCGCGAAGGCCGCGTGCAGGTGAGGGATGTTCATGATCGTGGTGCCCAAAAAATGACATCGGGCGGATTGCTCCGCCCGGGTAGTGAACCAACCGGATGCTGCGTTATTCCGCCGGCGTCGGCGCCGCCTCTGGCGTCGTTGCCGGAGCGCCTTGCTCATCCTTCGTCTTGAGCTTCGCATTGAAGTCGCGCATCAGGTTGTTCGGATCGCGGTCGGTCTTGAACAGTTCGAGACGCGACGGCGTCGACTTGCGTGGCCAGCTGTTATTGCTGACGTCGACGTCGGCTGTTTCCCAGTTCGGGTCCTGGGTCAGGCCGACGATCGGTTCATCGGTGACGAACAGCTTCGTGATTTTCTTCGGCGAATAGCGCCACACTTCGGCCGGAATGCGCTCGACGGTTTTCTGGCCGTTCTTGAGCGTCAGTTCCACGATCAGCGGCGTGACCAGGCCGCCCACGTTCGAGAAGTCGACCAGCGTCAGGTGCTTGCCTTCCTTGAGCAGCGCCTTTTCCCAGTCTTCCAGCTCGGCCGTCGTCTCGGCGAACTTGTTGCGGTCCTTGTTGGTGACGGTGAACTCGTCGTTCTCGTTGTAGAAGTCCTTCAGCTCCGGATGCGCATCGACGCGGCGTGGCATGCCCTTGTTGCGCTGGTCCGTGATCGACACCGGCTCGGCGGCGCGGCGTGCGCGCGCCATGGCTTTTTCGACTTCCGGATCTTTACTCGACACCGTGTACTCGGTGATCCCGTCCACGCTCACGTCTACTGCGTCGGTGGTGTAGAACCAGCCGCGCCAGAACCAGTCGAGGTCCGTGCCCGATGCGTCTTCCATCGTGCGGAAGAAGTCGGCCGGCGTCGGACGCTTGAACTTCCAGCGCTCGGCGTATTCCTTGAACGCGAAGTCGAACAGCTCGCGGCCCAGCACCGTCTCGCGCAGCACGTTCAGCGCGGTGGCCGGCTTGGCATAGGCGTTGTTCCCGAACTGCAGGACCGATTCCGAGTTCGTCATGATCGGCACCTGGTTGGTGCTCTTCATGTAGGTGGTAATGGCGCGCGGGTCGCCGCGGCCACCCGGCCAGTTGGCTTCCCAGGCTTCCTGCGCCAGGAACTGCACGAACGAGTTCAGGCCTTCATCCATCCAGGTCCACTGGCGCTCGTCCGAATTGACGATCATCGGGAAGTAGTTGTGGCCCACTTCGTGGATGATCACGCCGATCAGGCCATACTTGGTGCGCTGCGAATACGTCAGTTCGCCGGTCTTCTTGTCCTTGCTCGGACGCGGACCGTTAAACGAAATCATCGGATATTCCATGCCGCCCACCGGGCCGTTGACCGAGATCGCGGTCGGGTACGGGTAGTCGAACGAGTACTTGTTGTACTGCTCGATGGTGTGGATGATCGCCTGGGTCGAGTATTTCTCCCACAGCGGATTGCCTTCCTTCGGGTAGTACGACATCGCCAGCACGTCCTGCTTGCCGCTCTTGACCGCCTGTGCATCCCAGATGAACTTGCGGCTCGACGCGAACGCGAAGTCGCGCACGTTCCTGGCCTTGAAATGCCAGGTTTTCATGGCGCCGTTGCCCACTGCGCTGCGGGCTTTTTCGGCCGCTTCGGCTTCGGCCTGGGTCACGATGATGACGGGCTTTTTCGCCGTCTTTGCCTGTTGCAGGCGCTCGCGCTGGGCGGAGGTCAAGACCTCGCCCGGATTTTGCAGCTCACCGGTGGATGCGACGATATGGTCGCCCGGCACCGTGATGCGCACGTCGTAGTCGCCAAATTCAAGCGTGAATTCGCCCGAACCGAGGAACTGCTTGTGCTGCCAGCCATACACGTCGTAGTAGGCGGCCATGCGCGGGAACCACTGGGCGATTTCGAACAGGTCGTTCTTGTCGTCGAACTTCTCGTAGCCGGCGCGCCCGCCCAGCACCTTCTGCTCATTGATGTTGTAGCGCCAGTCGATCCCGAACGTCACCTTCGCGCCGGGCTTGAGTGGCTGCGGCAGGTCGATCCGCATCATCGTCTTGTTGATGGTGTACGGCAGCGGGCGCCCGCCCGCATCTTTCACCGCCAGGATGTCGAAGCCGCCGGGGAAGGTGCTCCCTTCGAGCAGCGTACGCAGGCCATCGTATTTCAGGCCGGTGGTCGCGGTGCCATTGGCCCAGGCTTCGCGCGAGGGCAGGATGGCGCTCTGGCGCGCATCCGAATCGGTCTTGTAGATGTTCTGGTCGAGCTGCACCCACAGGTATTTGAGCGTATCCGGGGAATTGTTGTGGTAGGTGACCGTGCCGGCACCGCTCAGCGCACGATTGGCTTCATCGAGCGTGGTGCGGATCGTGTAATCGGCGCGTTGCTGCCAGTAGGCATGGCCCGGGGCGCCGGAGGCGGTGCGGATCGTGCCCGGCGTCGGCAGCAGCTCATCGAGCTGGCGGAACTTGTCGTCGAACGGTGCTGCGGCAAACGATGATGCTGCGAGGCATAGCGCTGCTACGCCGATTGGCAAACGAAACATGATTCCCCTGGATTTGTTGTTGGAAATATGACAGGAATTCTATCGTTGATATTCGACAATTGCTTAACGTATTTGTAAAAATCCGGATACATGTGGCGCGCGCCACACCAATGACGCGCGCCTGCATGGTGTTGACCGATTAGTACGTGATTAGTACGTGATTAGTACGTGTTGGTCACGCGCGCATACCCCCGCACCCACGTACCCTGCACGATCGTGCCAAAGTCGGCGTCATAGCGGCGCAGTTCGAGGTCGCGCGACAAAACGAACAAGACCTTGTCCGATTCGGCGTACAGCGGTTCCCATTGCCCGCCGCGCTGCCTGATCACCAGCTCACCCTTGCGCTCGGCGATCTCGAAGTCCGTCACAGCGTCGAGTTGGTAGCGTCCCACCAGCGTGCGCCGCGTTTCCGGCGCGAGCGCGACGGCCTTGCGCAGCTTTGTCTGGTTGGTGTCCCATTTGTATTCGTAGGCGATGGCGCGCATCAGACCTGCCGCCACGTCGATGCCATTGTCGCCGTTGGTCAGGATGACCGCGCCGCTGCCGTCAGCGACGGCGGCGTAGATCACCGCCTTGAAGCCCTGGTTGCTGCCACCGTGGCTGAAGCCCTTGCCGCTGTCCTCGATGCTCAAGCCCAGCGCATAGTTGTTCTTGACCGGCTGGAGCATCGCGCGCGTCATCGCGGGTGTGAGTACGCCGCCCGTCGCACCCGCCGCGCCCTGCTGGATCGCGATCGCAAAGCGCGCCAGGTCCTGCGGCGTGCTCCACAGGCCGGCGGCGGCCTGTTCGGGATAGGTGTAAGCACCGCCGGGGTACGGCTTGCCGTCCTCGTCATGTGGCCGCGCGGCGTTGGGTGCCAGGCTTGCTGGCAGCGGCTGCGCATAGGTGCTGGCGGTCATGCCCAGCGGTGCCAGCACGAGCGCCTGCATGGTCGCGTCGAACGGCTGGCCGGCGCGGTCGATCATCGCCTGCTGCACCACGGTGTAGCCGCCGCCCGAGTAGCGGAAGGCCGAACCCGGCGCGGCATTGACCCGGATGGCCTTCGTGTTGGCGGGGCCGGCGCCATCGAGCACCTGTTGCAGCGTCGGCACGCTCTTGTCGGCGGCGTAGCCGGGAAAGCCCGAGACGCTCATGCCGCCGGTGTGCGACAGCAGCTGGCGCAGGCTCGGCATGCCGTCACCCTTGGGCAGCGTCCAGCTGGTCAGCGCCTGGTCGATGCCCGCGTCCAGATCGAGCTTGCCCTGTTCGACCATGCGCAGCGCCGCCATGGCCGCCACGGGTTTGCTGAGTGAGGCCGCCTGGAACAGCGTCTGCGGCGTGACGGCCGGCCCGCCGGTCCAGGCCACGCCGTAGCCGCGCGTCCAGGCCACCTTGCCGTCCTTGATCACGGCCACGCTCACGCCCGGCACGTTCAGCCGTTTCATGGCGTCGACCAGGGTCAGAGGCGGGACCGGCAGATCGGCCAGGGCGATCTCCGGGCGCAGGCCGGCTTCGATGCGGGCGATCGCGGCGCTGTCATCGGCGTGCGCGCCGGCAGCGGCCAGCATTGCGATGCAGGCGGCGAGGTATCGGACATGGGAATGGCGGCGGGGCAGGGCGGAACGCATCTTCTTCTCCAGACATGGTTGCACAAATGGCAAACAGTATGGGCAGGTGCAGCCAGGGCGGCAAGCGCCGGGAGAAGCTTATGCCACCGGCATGCTGAAGGTGAACATGATGCGCCCGTCCGGCGCGCCCGGCTCAGGCCAGCCAGCGCCCGTCTGCATACACCTGGGCGTCGCCCAAAAACACCGCATCGGTGACCGCGAACACGTCGATGTGAAAGCGCGCATCCTTGCGCTTGAAGCCCGGCTTCGTGTACACGCCATGCTTGGCGCCGAGCGACAGGTGGATGCCGCACATGCGCTCATACGTGCCGATATCGTCCACCCGCAGTTCGCGTGTGAAGGCGCGGTTCAGGCCGAAGCCCAGCTCGCGCACCCAGACCTCGCCTTCCTCGAGGCGGATGTTCTCGAGCACCTGCTCGAAGGCGGGCGTTGCATGTTCGGTGCCGACCACGCGGCCCGCGTCGATGATCAGGGTGACCGGCACGTCGGGATGGTTCGAGCGATACCCTGTGTCGCCGAACACGTGGATCTGCACCCGGCCATGCACGGCTTCGAGGTCTTGGGCTTCGGTGAACACTTCGCCGATCGGGAACTGGCCACCGACGTTGTTCATCTCGCTGTAGTCGCCGATATTCAGTTTGGCCGGCTCGAACGGTGAAGCGAAAGTAAGCGTCTCGCCGCCGCCGACCACGCGGCCATGCGGCGCGGCGTCGATCAGCGCCTTGAGCGCACGCCCGGTGCCGCGGAAGTAGGCGGGGTCGTAGGCCAGCGCATTGATATAGTGTTCGCCCTGGATGCCCGGCATGCGCGACAGGTGCACGTGCTCGATCACTTTCAGGTCAAGCTTGAACAGCTCGACGCGGATGCGAAAACCGTCGAGCCGGAAATTGGTCGACTGGACCAGCACCACCAGGTCGTGCGCGGCCATCGAACGAAACGCCGCCAGCACCGCATCGGGCGTGACGCTGTCGAAGTCGACGAAAGCGGCGTCGGGCAGATTGTGCCGGTAGCCCGCGAGCAGGGCGCGCGCCAGCGGCGTGCGCGTGTCGTACACGACCAGTGCCTTGTGCGCCGGGCCGTGTTCGAGGGCGATCGACAGCACGGCCGCCAGGTGCGCGGTCGCGGCGTCGACCACGGTGGCGGGCAGGTCGTCGTCGGAAAGGAGGGGGGCGGCAGCGGTCATCGGCGCAGAAGAGGGAAGGGGGAAGCGGACATTATACGTTCCGTTGCACCGTGAGGGATCATGCGGCGCTACCGGGCAAACAGCGCGCCGCGTGGCCGTGCGGGGCGCTATGATGCGGCCTTCGATCACGATCGCATCAACCATCACAACAGCGCTTGGCAGGCCGTTTTTCGGCATTCAGGGCAACAGCGAAATACGGGGCACCATGGCACACAACGATTCCTGCATCAATACCGGCTGCGGCCGCGCGTTTCCCCATCTGGTCGATTTTTGTCCGTGGTGCGGTGCGGCGCAGGCGCCGGTCAGCGCCGTGCCGGCGCCACCAGTGGTGATGCCACCCTTGCCACCGGCACCACCCGTGCCACCCGTGCCACCCGTACCGCAGGCGCCGGTCATCGCTGCGCCAGTCATCCCGCCACCGGCACCGCCGACATCCATCCCGGCGCCAGCACCCTTGCCACCAGCGCCGCCCGTGCGCGCCAATCCTGCGCCGCGCCCCGCCGTCCCGACGCGCAAACCGATCCGCCTGCGCTGGTGGCTGATCGGCCTCGGCATCCTGTGGCTGGCCTGGATGCTGACCAAGCCAACGGCAGCCCGCATCGAGCGGCGCATGGCATCGGCCATCGCACTGGCCAAGGAATGCAAACCGAAGGAAGCGCAGGACGAGCTGATCGCATTGCGCAAGACGCGCGCGACGCCCGAGCAGCTGCGCCAGGTCCAGAGCGCGCTCAATACGGCAGCAGCAGCCTGCACGCGCGCCGGGCAGCGCCGCGCCGCGTGGACCACCGCCAACAACGCCATCGAGCGCCTGCTCAATGCGGGCAGCATCGAACAGGCCCGCACCCGCCTGGCCACGTTTACCAAGCGCTGGGGCGAGGACGCGCGCACGCGCGAAGTCAAAGCGCGCATCGACGCCGGCCGGCGCGATCATCCGCTGGCCGATCCTTCGCGCTGAACCCGTAAGGACAGCCACGCCGCCGCGCCCCGTGTATCATCGGGCGCGTTGAAACAAGGAGCGAACCATGAAACCAGTCATGACGACTACGCTGCTGGCGTCGGCACTGCTGCTGACGCTGGCCGGCTGCGCGCGCGACGACGAGGGCAAGGGCCCGGCCGAGCGCGTCGGCAAGGCGCTCGACCACGCTACTAGCGGCGTTACCAAGTCGGTCAAGGATGAAATCGCCCGCGCCGACGAGGCCGTCGAGGATGCGCGCAACAAGGTCGGCAATGCGACGCAGGAAGCCAGCCGGGGCCTGGAGCGCGCCACCGAGAAAATGGGCCAGTCGGTCGAGCGGGCAGGCCAGGCAATTCAGGAGAACGCCGGTACGGCCAAGGACGACTAAGGAAGCACTGATTAATTCGTGGTGGCTTTTTCCGCAGCCAATTCCATCCCCCAGAATACATCAGTGCTTCCCTAAGCGTTGGCGGCCCGCAGCATGTCCGGATCGCCGTGCACGATGGTCATGTCGACCTGGCCCGAGCGCCAGGCGTGCTCCAGGTTCTGCTCGATCACATCCAGGTTCACACGTTCGCCATCGGCGAAACTGCGCACGCCGTAAGCGCGGTTGCGGCCATGCGACTTGGCCATGTACAGGGCCATGTCCACTAGGTTGACCACGCGTTCCCAGGCCATCACCTGCGTGCCGACGGCAAGCGGGAACGGCGCGAAGCCGATCGACACGTTCACCGAAATCTGCACGCCGGCATGGTCGATGACGATCGCGTTGATGCCGCCCAGGATGCGTGCGGCCACTTCGTCCATGCGATCGCGCGGCACCGAGGGCAGGAAGGCCAGGAACTCTTCGCCGCCCCAGCGCACGATCATGTCGGTCTCGCGCAGGATCTCGGCCAGGCTGGCCGAGATCGTGGTCAGCACCGTGTCGCCGGCCGCGTGGCCGTGGGTATCGTTGATATGCTTGAAGTGGTCGACGTCGAGCAGGAACAGCGCGCCGACGCCGTCCACGCCGGCCATGGCCGGTGTTGCCGCAGGCAGCGCGCGCATGTACTCGAGGAAGTGGCGGCGGTTGTACAGGCCCGTGAGCGGATCGCGCACGCTCTGCTGCTTCAGTTCGTGGTTCTTGGCATGCAGCTGCGCATTGGCGTGGCGCACCTTGCGGTACAGGAGGCCCACCACCACTGCCGCCAGCGCGATCACGACCAGCACCAGCCACCAGACGCGCTGCTGCAGCCGGCGGTTGTCGATTTCGGCCGACTTGATCGTGTTCTCGCTGCGCAGCAGTTCGATCTGGCGCTGCTTGCGCTCGGCCTCGTATTTCTCTTGCAGTTCGAGCATTGCCTTCTGGCGGCGCTTTTCGAACAGTTCGTTCGACAGCGTGCGCTCGCGGTGGTAGGCCTTCAGGGCGCCCGGCAGGTCACCCGCGCGCTCGAGCGCCACGCCGTATTCCACCAGCGCCGTTTGCAGTTCGGGCTTGTCGCCCATTTCCTCGAAGCCGGCGATGCCGGTCTCGATATGGCGCTTGCCTTCGACGAGCCGCCCGGTGGCCAGAAAGGCCTGGCCCAGGTTCAGGTGCGCGATCGCGTCGAGCCCGCGATCGTTCAGGGGCCGCGCCGCCTCGATCGTCTGCTGCGCGTAGACGACGGCGTTGCGGTAGTCGCCCATCTTCAGATACCAGTCGGACAGGTTGACCAGCGTGCCGGCGATGCGATTGAAGGCGCCGAGCTTGCGTTCGAGCGCGAGGCCTTCCTGTAGCGCGCGCAAGGCGCGCTCGTTCTGGCCAGTGTCCATCGCCAGGCCGTATTCCATCCGTTTGAGCAGCATCGTGCGGCCGGGCGAATTGGCGCTGGCCGCGGCGGCGTAGGCCTCGTCCAGCACGGCGAAGCCTTTTTCGGGCTCGCGCATCTGCAAATACAGGTGCGCCAGTGAATACAGCGCCATCACGGTGTGTACAGGATCGCTGCTCGAGCGTGCCAGCCCAGCGGCGCTCTGCAGGCCCTGCAGGGCGCGCGGCAGGTTGCCTTCCTCGGCATGCGATTCGCCCGACGAAATCGCGGCGCGCACGCGCAGATCGATGTCGTTGGTGGTGTTGGCCAGCTTCTCGGCTTCCCAGATCAGGCGGTGGGATTCGCCCGGGCGGTGCTGCGCGAATGCGGCATACCCCTGCATCAGCAGACCCTTGGCCAGTGCGCCGGGGTGATCGTGCTGGCGTCCCAGGGCGATGAGTTCATTGGCCAGTGCGACTGCCTGGGCATGCTGGCCCATGCCGTAGCGGGCCGAAGCCATCTGGTTCAAAAATTCGATCCGCTGCGGCAGCGGTGCAACGCGCGCCTGGTCCTCGATGGCTTCGAGCATCGGCAGGGCGCGTTCGGGAACGATGCGGTTGACTTCCCGGATCTCCGTCAGGCGCGCATCGAGCGCCGCGCCGTTACTGGCAAGCGCACAAGCAGACGCAACGCACAGGGCCAAGGCCACGGCGTTGAATCGGGAGCGCGACAAGGCGCGATGCAGGATAGCGAACATGCCGTGGTTTCATCGCACCGGGGAAACCGGCAGAAGTTGGTTTTGATTATTATATTGCTGTTGCAAACGAGAAATTCAGATTGTCGTGAAATGTCACAAAAATGACACAGCGTCACGGGGGCAGCGAGAGCGCGGCCCTAGAGCGCGATCTGTTGCAGCAGATACAGGCGCTGGTACAGCCCGCCCTCGATGCGCATCAGGTCTTCGTGCGGTCCGGCCTCGGTGATCCGGCCATGGTTGAGCACGATGATGCGGTCGGCGTCGCGGATCGTCGACAGGCGGTGCGCGATGGCGATGACGGTCACCTTGCCGCGCAGTTCTTCCAGTGCCTGTTGCACCACCTGTTCGGTGGCGCTGTCGATGCGCGACGTCGCTTCGTCGAGCAGCAGGATGCGCGGCTGGCCCGCCAGCGCGCGGGCAATCGCGATCAGCTGCTTCTGGCCCGACGACAGGCGCGAGCCGCCTTCGCCCAGCTGCGTGTCGTAACCCTGTTCGAGCGCACTGATGAAGTCATGCGCATGCGCCGCACGCGCCGCCTCGATCAGCCGCTCGAGCGGCAGGCCGCGGCCCATGTCGATGTTTTCACGCGCACTGGCGGCCAGGATGAACGGGTCCTGCGGCACCAGGCCCACTTCGTTGCGGAAGCGCTCGTTGCCGATCTTTGCCAGCGGCACGCCGCCGATCTCGATGCTGCCCTGTTCGACGACGTAGTAGCGCAGCAGCAGCGACAGCAGCGTCGACTTGCCGCTGCCGGTGTGGCCGACAATGCCGAAGAACGCGCCCTGCGGCACGTCGAGCGACAGGTCGTGCAGCACCGGCTGCCCGGCGACGTAGGCAAATTCGACGTTGCGCACGCTCACTGCCGGTGCGTCGGGCGAGAACACGTTCTGGCCGTCCTTGCGGTCCAGGTCGTGCTCGGGGGCGCCGGCTTCATCGAGCAGCGTGTTCACGCGCGCGGCCGCGACCACCGCCTGTTGCAGGCCGCTGAACTGCATCGTGATCTGGATGAGCGGCTCGACCACGCGCGCGATGTAGCTGACGAACGCGTACAGCACGCCCACTTCGACGGCGCCGATCTCGCGCTGACCGAAGGCGAAGATCACCAGTGCCAGCAGGGCCACGTTGAGCAGGTCGAGGGCAGGGCGCAGCAGGAAGGCATTGGCGCGCAGCTCGGCCAGGCGCGCCGTGTAGTGGGTGCGGTTGGTGACCAGGAAGCGTTCGCCGAAGCGCAGCTCGGCATTGCTGGCCTGCAGGACAGTCATGCCACCGATCGACTCGGCCATCTGCGCATTGATGTCGCTGCGCAGGGCGCGCGCGCGCGTGACGGCCGGCGCCGACAGGCGCTGGTAGAGCCAGACGATGCCGACCACCGCCGGCACCAGCAACAGCACGATCAGCATCAGGCGCCAGTCGAGCCAGGCCATCGCGATCATCGTCCCGATCAGGACGATCGAGTTGTCGAGCAAGACGTACAGAACCTGGATGTAGAGCGTTTTGACGGCTTCGGTGTCGTTCGTCACGCGGCTGACCAGCTGGCCGGTGATGGCCCGGTCGAAGAAGGCCATCGGCAGGCGCAGCACATGGTCATAGACCCACTCGCGCAGGCGCTGCACCGAGCGCATCGCCACGCCGGACAGGCGAATCAGTTGCAGATAGCGCACCCAGCTCGAGACCCAGCCGGTGACGACCAGGCCGCCCAGCAGCAGGGCCATCTGCGGCCAGTCGAGATTGCGCGGCAGCAGGTGGTCGTCGATCAGCGCCTTGCCCAGCAGCGGGCCGACGACCTCGAAGGCCGCCGCCAGGATCAGCCACAGCGTGGCGATGACCAGGTGGCGCTGTTCGGGCGCGGCGGCGCGGCGCAGCAGGCGCATGGCCAGCCTGGCCTGGTCGCGCATGACGCCGCGTTCCAGGCTGTTGTCGGTCTTGGGCGGCGGCGTGGTGGTGGATGCCGCAGCGGTGTCCAGCGTTGCTTCAGGTTGCGTCAAGGCTGGCCTCCAGTTGTTGATAGCGCCACTGGCTGGCATACCAGCCGTCCAGCAGCAAGAGTTCGTCGTGCGTGCCCGCTTCGATCACGCGCCCGGCGCGCAGGACCACGATGTGGTCGGCCGCGACCACCGCCGACAGGCGGTGGCTGGCAATGATGGCGGCGCGCTCGGGCCGCGCACGGCGCAGTTCGGCCAGATGGTCGAGGATGCGGGTTTCGGTGCCGGTGTCCACCGCCGACAGCGCGTCGTCGAGCAGCAGCAGCGGATTGTCGGCCAGCAGTGCACGGGCAATCGCCACGCGCTGGCGCTGGCCGCCCGAGAGCGTGATGCCTTTTTCGCCTACCGGCGTGTCGTACCCGTACGGGAAGCGCAGGATGTCGTCGTGGATGGCGGCCATGCGCGCTGCGCCTTCGATCTCGGCGCGCGAGGCGTCGGGCCGGGCCAGCGCGATGTTCTCGGCGATCGTGGCCGAGAACAGGAACGACTCTTGCGGCACCCAGCTGGTGGCGCCACGCAGGGCGCTCAGGCGATAGGCGTCGAGTGGCTGCCCGGCCCAGCGCACGCGGCCCTGTTGTGGTGTCGCCTGGCGCAGCAGCACGCGCAGCAGCGTCGATTTGCCGGAGCCGGTCGGGCCGACGAGGCCCAGCGTCTGGCCGGGTTCGAGCGTGACCGACACGTCGGAGAGGGCCGGCGCTTGCGCGGTGCCGTCTTGATGACCTTGCTTGCCACCGCCATTTGCACCATACGTGAACGTGACGCCATCGAGCACCAGCGGGCCCTGGCCCACCTGGTCGAGCGTGCCGGCGTCTTCGACCGACAGCGGCGCCTCGAGCAGCGGCTGCAGGCGCGCCATGCCGGCGCGGCCCCGTTCGATCAGCGTGACCACCCAGCCGGCGGCAAACATGGGCCAGATCAGCTGACCCAGGTACATCGTGAAACTGGTCAGCGCGCCGACCGTCAGCTCGCCCTGCCATACCAGGTAACCGCCCAGGCCCAGCGTCAGGCCGGTGGCAGCGGTCAGCGCCAGGCCGACGGCCGGCTCGTAGGCCGCTTCCCATTTCTGGGCGGTGAGGCTGGCTTCGGCCGCGTTCGCGGTCAGCACGCCGAACTGGGTGCTGCTGCGCGCTTCGAGGCCGAGGGCGCGCAGCGTGCGCACGCCCGACAGCGACTCCTGCACGTGGTCGTTCAGCTTCGAGAAACCCTTGAGCGCATCGCCTTCGGCCTTTTGGATGTGGGTCGAGATGTACCAGAACGCGAGTCCCATCAGCGGGAACGGCAGCAGCGCGACCAGCGCCAGGCGCCAGTCCACGCCCAGTGTCATGATCCCCAGGACCATCACCAGCGTGAGCGTGCCGTCGAACGCGGCCAGCAGGGCTTCGCCGGCGGCCATTTCGATGGCGTCGATGTCGTTGGTGGCCAGCGCCATCAGGTCGCCGGTGCGCTGGCGCTGATAGAAGGCGGGGCCTTGCGCAGCCAGGCGTGCATACAGGCGCGTGCGCAGCTCGACGCCGAGCTGGTAGGCGGCCGAATACAGGCGGATGCGCCAGCACACGCGCAGCACGTAGATGGCCACGCCCAGGCCGATGACCTGGGCGATGCCGAGCAGCAGTTCCTGCTCGCCGAGACGGTTGGTGGCGAGCGCGTCGACCAGTGCGCCGACCTTGCGGGGGATGAGGACCGTGCAGATCGCCACACCGACGAGCATCACGGCCGATGAGGCATAGGATTGCCAATGCCGGCGCACGAAGCCGCCGATCAGCCTGGACAAACTCATTCGAATTCCTTGCGGTTGCGCCCGAAAAAAAGCGGGCCGTAACCCTGATGCCGGCGTAGGGTGGGCGGGTACCCCGCCCACGCGTTCAACCAATGTCAATGCGCCACGAAATCAGTGTGATTTGAACGCATCGCCACGAAATCAGTGTATTTTGAACGCGTGGACGGCAGAGCCGTCCACCCTACGGCATCAGGGCGAGAGTCCGCTAGTGTAATCGTTTCGCCTGTTTGGCGCAGCGCGGCACCCTGGTTGATGCGCTCGTCTGGCGAGCTATCGGCCTTGGCGTTAGTTGCTGCCTTACTTGCGGCGCCGGCGTGGCGTGGCCGCCGTGGCCGGCGCATCCGGGTCGCGTCGCTCGATCGGCGCGGCCGCCGGGGCCGGTGGCGTCGCGGCGAGCACGGCGCCGTTGCCGGCGGCCTGGGCAATCGGCGTGGGCTTGGCTGCAGCAGGGCCGGGCAGCACATGCGGAGCGGCGTCATCGGGCGCCGATTCGTGCAGTACGCCGGCCATCGCGTCGATGGTCGGGGCAGGCTGGGGCGCAGCTTCTACTGCTGGCGCTGCTTCAATTTCTGGCTCGGGCGCTTCGGCAACAGGCGTCGGTGCAACGGCGACGGGTGCCTGCGTCGGCGCTACTGCAACCGCATCGATCGTGCGCTCGGCCGCTGCCTGCACGGTGTCGGCGGTGGCGTTGCCGGCATCGACGACAACCTGCGCCATCTCGGCGACCGGCTCGGTCACCGGTGCTGGCGTCGCGCTGCGCAGCAGGATTGGCTGCGCGCCGACAGCGATGCCCAGCAATTCGCGGCTATAGGCAAACAGGCTGTGCACCTGTTCTTCGGCATGGCTGCGCAGCACGGCGAGGTCGCGGGCATCACGCGCACCGATCAGCTGGCGGGCGGTTTGCGCCGAGCGCTCGAGCACTTGTTGGGACGTGGTCAGATTCAGCGCCGTGATGCGGCTGGCGCTCTCGAGCGCCTGGGTGGCAAATGCATTGAGCATCGTGAGCTGCGCGTTCATTGGTGCAGTCAGGTAATGGTTGGGTGCTGCGGACAACTGCTCGGAGAGTGAGGTCATGAAGTTTCCTATCTATCAAGTATGGCGCGCTGCAATAAATTCAGTGTACCCACGATTGGTGGCGCGTGCAATGAACGTCGGTCGCTTATCCGGCGCGGATGATATTGCGTTGCAGCATTGCCATACCCCTGCGCCACAGTTGCTACAATCGCACAACAACTCAATGGAGTCACCATGGACCTCGTGATCCGCAATACCACGCTGCCCGATGGCCGCACCGGCATCGACATCGGCATTCAGGACGGCCGCATCGCGGCGTTGGCGCCACAACTGGCAGCCCGCGGCGTGCGCGAGATCGACGCCGCGGGCGACCTGGTCAGCCCGCCGTTCGTCGATGCGCACTTCCATATGGACGCCACGCTGAGCTACGGCCTGCCGCGCGTGAACCAGAGCGGCACCTTGCTGGAAGGAATCACGCTGTGGGGCGAGCTGAAACCGCAGTTGAGCCAGGATGCGCTGATCGAGCGCGCGTTGCGTTATTGCGACTGGGCGGTGGCGCGCGGCCTGCTGGCGATCCGCACCCACGTCGACGTCTGCGACGACCGCCTGCTGGCAGTCGAGGCGCTGCTGGAAGTCAAGCGCCGCGTGGCGCCGTATCTCGACCTGCAACTGGTCGCCTTTCCGCAAGACGGCTTGCTGCGCAGCGCCAACGCGTTCGAGAACCTCAAGCGCTCGATCGCCATGGGCGTCGATGTCGTCGGCGGCATTCCCCACTTCGAGCGCACGATGGCGCAGGGCGCCGAATCGGTCCGCCTGCTGTGCGAATTCGCCGCCGAGCGCGGCCTGCGCGTGGACATGCACTGCGACGAGAGCGATGACCCGATGTCGCGCCATATCGAAACCCTGGCGTATGAAACGCAGCGCCTGGGGCTGCAGGGCAGGGTGGCCGGCTCGCACCTGACCTCGATGCATTCGATGGACAATTATTACGTGAGCAAGCTGATCCCGCTGATCGCCGAGAGCGGCGTGGCTGCGATCGCCAACCCGCTCATCAACATCACGCTGCAGGGCCGCAACGACACCTACCCGAAGCGGCGCGGCATGACGCGCGTGCCCGAGCTGATGGCCGCTGGCGTCGACGTCGCCTTTGGTCACGATTGCGTGCTCGATCCGTGGTACGGGATGGGCTCGGGCGACATGCTCGAGGTGGCGCACATGGGCCTGCACGTGGCGCAGATGACGGGACTGGAAGCGATGCAATCGTGCTTTACCGCCATCACCGAGACGCCCGCGCGCATTCTCGGCCTCGACAGCTACGGCCTGGCGCCGGGCTGCCACGCCGACCTGGTGATCCTGGACGCCGGCTCGACGTTGGAAGCGATCCGCCTGCGCGCCCCGCGCCGCTTCGTGTTGCGGCGCGGCCAGGTCGTGGCAGAAGCGCCAGCGGCGGCCAGCCGACTGCATCTGCCCGGGCGCCCGGATAGCGCCGACTTCCGCCTCGGCCGTAGCTAAAATGTCAATATACTGCGTGAGAATTCGTGTATTTTCAGGCAAAATAGCGGACCGCCCTGTCCTGGCACTCCCGTAGATTGTTGTGAAAGATCTTGTTATCCGTCCTGCGCTCGAAGCCGATTTCGAGTCGATCTGGACCATTTTTTGTGCCCATATCGAGGCCGGTGAAAGCTATGTCTTCAGCACGGCGACGTCCCGCGAAGCCGGGTACGACTACTGGCTGGGCGAGGGCGTGGCCAGCTTTGTCGCGGTGAGCGCGGGCGGCCGGGTTCTGGGCATGTACCGCCTGGTGCCGAACCAGGTAGGGCGCGGCCATCACGTGGCCAATGCCTCGTACATGGTCAACCCGGCGGCGCAGGGCGCGGGGGTGGGCCGCGCCATGGGCCAGCACAGCCTGGCCGAAGCGCGCAGCCGCGGCTATCTGGCGATGCAGTTCAACCATGTGGTCAGCACCAATGGCCCGGCCATCGGGCTGTGGAAAAAGCTCGGTTTTTCGATTGTCGGAACGCTGCCCAAGGCGTTTCGCCACAAGCGCCTGGGCTATATCGATGCCTACGTGATGTACCAGTTGCTGCAGGATCCCGATCACTGGCCGACGGCCGACGACGCGCCGGGTGGGTGATGGACGCCGTGCATCCTGTTGTATGTACCGAACGCCTGCGGCTGCGCCTTGTCACCGAGGCCGACGCACCGTTCTTCCTGCGGCTTGTCAACGACCCCGCCTTCGTCGAACATATCGGTCAGCGCAATCTGCATGACTTGCCCGCCGCCCGCGCTGCGCTGCGCGATGGCCCCATTGCGATGCAGGCCAGGTACGGGCATTCCCTCTACCTCGTCGAGGCGCTGGATGGGGGCGCGCCGCTCGGCTTGTCCGGCCTCGTCAAGCGCGAATTCCTCGAACACGTCGACATTGGCTATGCGTTCCTGCCAGAGGCGCGCGGGCAGGGTTATGCGCTTGAGGCAGCCCGGGGCGTGATGGCGCATGCGCGCACCCTTGGCATCACGTGCCTGGCTGCGTTCACGTCGCCCGCGAATGCGGCCTCGATCGCGCTGCTGCTGCGTCTGGGGATGCGGTTTGAACGCCTGGCCGTCCTGGTGCCGGACCAGCCGGCCGTCAACGTCTACCTGACCGATCTGGCGCCTGCACGCGACGGTTGAATAACGCACCTAGCGGCGGCAAGGCCGGTGATACGATGGCGGCATTCTCGATCAACCATCTTTCACCGAATCGACCTTGCGATGCCAGCCACCGAGTTGCTACCTGACGCTCCTTTCTTCATTGTTCTGAACGCGGGGTCGGGTCATTCCGAAACCGAGATGCGTATCTCCACGATCAACGAGGTCATGGCCGCCGGTGGCCGCGTGTGCCATCTGGAAGTGGTGGACGAGCCCGAGCGCATCGAACAGATCGCCAAGGACATGGCGGCCAAGGCTGTCGCCAGCGGCGGCGTGCTGGTGGCCGCAGGCGGCGACGGCACCATCAACACGGTCGCGCACCAGGCGGTGCTGGCCGGGTGTCCGTTCGGCGTGCTGCCGCAGGGTACCTTCAACTATTTCGGACGCACCCACGGGATTCCGGAAGACCTGGCCGAGGCCGTGCACGCGCTGCTGCGCGCCACGATCCGGCCGGTGCAGGTGGGCATGCTCAACGACAAGATATTCCTGGTCAATGCGAGTGTTGGCCTGTATCCGGCACTGCTCGAAGAGCGCGAGCACGACAAGCGCGAGTTCGGGCGCAGCCGCGTGGTCGCGTTTCTCTCGGCCATCAAGATGACGCTGCGTGCGCACCGCCATCTGCAGATCCGGCTCGAGCTCGACGGTAAAGAGCAGCGCTTGCGCACCACGACGCTGTTCGTGGGGAATAACCGGCTGCAGATGGAGCAGGTCGGCATGGAGCAATTGACCGATGCGGTCGAGGATGGTCAACTGGCCGCGCTGGCGCCCAAGCCGATGGGCAAACTCGGGCTGCTGGGCCTGCTGGTGCGCGGTGCGCTCGGCAAGCTGGGTGACGCCGACGACGTCGTGGCGTTCTCGTTCAAGCGCATGACCGTGCGTACGCCGTCGCTGTACGGGCGCAAGCGCCTGAAGGTGGCCGTCGATGGCGAAGTCAGCAAGATGGCAACGCCGTTCGAGTTCCGCGTGCTGGAAGGGCGGCTCAAGCTGTTGCTGGCGCCGCCACAGGCCGACGCCGCCACACCCGGCGACGCCGCCTGAGCCGGCCGGCCTACTTCACGCGGAGCAGCCGCACCCCATGGATGTCGAACCGGTTGGCCGGTTCGGCGCCACCGGCACCGGTGAAGGTGCGGTTGCTCTCCAGATAGCTCATATTGTAGAAATCCGTCATCTCCAGGCGGTAGCTGCCGGCCTCCAGGCGCGCGGCCAGTGGTGTCGAATACACGGTCGGCGTGGCGCCCTTGAACAGCGGCGCATGCGGCAACTGGATCACGCCCTGGGCCACGACCTGGCCAGCGCCATTCTTCAAAGCCAGCCACTTCACGCCGCCACTGATCCCCAGATTGACCTGGTTTGCACCGTTGTGATAACGCACCTGGACCCGGTAGTCGCCCCCATGTTCGACGCGCATTCCGTCCACGGCAAAGCGGTCGTGCGGCCGGCCCCAGTCGCGGATCGCGGGCAGGGCGAAGCGCGCATCCGGCGCGGTGCTCGTCAGGTTCGACGTCACGCGCGGGTCGGTGACGCCGATGTCGATGCCAGCGACTGCGTCAATGCAGCGCGGCTGGCTGTGGTGGCTCACATTGCCGCTGTCGGCAAAGCGCGCCTCCACCGCATAGCACGACGCCACACCGGCCTTGTGGTCGGTCCAGGCGCCGGCCGGCAGCTTGTCGGCCACCCGCTTGCCGTCGCGGTAGACGCGATAGGTCACATTCCCCGCATTGCCACCTGCGCCGATCGTCAACGCCACGGCGCCGGACGCATCTCGCGTCAAAGCGTCGATCACCGGTTCGCGCGGACCAAACGTGACGGACGATTCTTCATACGGATTGGCCTGAACGTGGCGGATGCCCTGCGCCCCGGCGACGACTTTGCCCAGCACGATCTCGATGCGATTTTCGGCGCGCAAATCACCCGTGCGCAGCGTGTCCCTGACCTGCTTGCCGTTCAACAGGATGCGCTCGACCCGGTGATAGCCATCGCCGTCAGCCGCGGGCGGCAGGCGCAGCACCACGTCGATGCGCTTGCCGTGCAGGCGCAGGTCGTGCAAGGCAATCTCGTTCGACGCGCCAAAAGTCTCGCGCCGCAGCCTGGCCGTCACGAACGGGCGCAGCACGATGCCGTCGTCCTGCACGCTCACGCCGAACACGCTGCCGATCACCATGCCCAGATACCCGCCGACCGACCATAACTGGCGGCGCGAATTGATCACGGGGCCGCTCAATGCCGGCGTGGTTTCATCGAGCAGCAATGGCTGGCCCGACAACCACTCGAGGTTTTCCATGTTCGACAGGTTCACCGCCGCGCCGCGCATCAGCGTCGCGTAGGCGGCATCGGCCACCGCCGCGTTCTTGCCCTGTGCTGCGGCGCGCAGGCCATACGCCGTGACGAAGGGCCAGATGGCGCGGTTGTGGTACACCGGCGCGCCGATCTGCTGTGGCCAGATCACGGGCGCGCCCATCGGGCCATGCGGATAGCGCGCCAGGATCGACGCCGTCTGCCTGTCGTCGGCCACGCCGCTGACAATCGCCAGCGCCTGGCCGAGCCAGTCGAACTTGTGCAGCGGCGCGCCGTCCAGATGGCCGGCCGTGAGGCTGCTGTACATGCCTTCGTCGGCCAGCCAGAGTTCCTGGTTGATCGCGCGTTTCAGCTCCGATGCCCAGCGCGTGTAGCGCGCGGCCTTGGCCGCATCGCGCTGTTCGCGCGCCAGTTGCGCCGCCAGCTTGAGCGCCTGGAAGATGACGACGTTGGTCGACAGCGCCTTCGCGCTGGCCATCGACGCCAGGTCGCCTGGCATCCAGGCGGCGTAGGTCTGGTCGCGCCAGTCGAGGAACGATTCTTCGCCCGTGTACAGGCCCGTGGCCGCGTCGAACGCCGCCACGCGATCGATCTCGAGCGTGTTCGACAGCGCGGTCAAGGCCTTGCTGGCGAACGGCGCACGCTCGGCAGCCGGCAGCGTGCGCAGCGTCTCTTCGGCCGCGAAGGCCCAGGTCAGGCGGTCGGTGCTGACAGGCCAGCTGCCGCCGCTGCCGGTGTCCTGCACGATCTGCAGGCCGTCCGCCGTGGCGGGGATCTGCGCCACCGGCGTGACGCCGGCGCGCCAGCCAGAGAGCTTGAAGTCGAGCGCATTGCGCACGCGCTGCGGGTCGAGCAGGGCCAGGCCCAGGTCGGCCGCATACGACAGGTCGCGCGTCCAGACATATGCCCACTTTTCGCCCGTGGAAAAGCACTCGCAATCGATGGCGTTGCCGCCGTTGTAGTTGCCGTCCTTGATCTGGCTGACCGAATTGAGCCGCATCTCGGCGCCGGCCAGCGCGAACAGCGCGTCGAAGGTGAGGTTGCCGGTACGGGCGCGCGGCAACCCTTCCTGCTCCACGTACGCCACATGCTGCGGACCGGGGTCGCGCAGGCTCATCGTGCTTGACTGGACATACTGGCGCAGCAGCGCCTGCGCATCCGGCGTCGAGTAGCGTACCGTCTCGGTCTTGCCGTCCCAGGTCGGCCAGGCTTGCGTGACGACCGCAGCGTGGCCCGCGTGCGGATCGGGCGCGTTGGCGCGATCTGCATCGGCCAGACGCGTGATTTTCAGCGCAGGTTTGGCCGGGTCGCTCGCGTCCAGCGTGAAACGGTACGTCCCGGACGTGCGCACGAACAAAAACGTCTCCGGCCCGGACAGGCGTTCGAGCTGGTACGCGGTGCCGGGGGCCGCATTGACGCTCTTGTCCGGATCGATCACCCATTCGGCCGCCCAGTCGCTGCTACCGAGTTTGAATGCATGATTGCCCGGCGCGACGGCGATGTCGGCCTGATAGATGCCCTTGCCCTTGGGCGCCAGCGCGTCCGCCGTCCCCCAGCCATTGAACGCACCGCGCACGAACAAGGCGGCATCTGACTGTGCATGGGCGGCGCCGCAGGCAAGGAGGGCGGCCAGTGCGATGGCGCTGCGCATCATCGCGGCGTCTCCAGCTCCAGCGCATCTAGTTCCAGGATCACCGAGGCGCGTGGGGGCAGGGTCAGCGTCGAGCGCAGGTCGAACGTCTTGCCGGTCAGGACATCCACGCCGCTGGTGACGCCCGTGAGCATTTCGCGGAAACGGTCGACATCGAGCGCCATTTCTTTCGCGTTGTTGTTGAACGCGACCAGCACTTTTTTATCCGCGTTATAGCGAAAGTAAACGTAGGTATTATTTTGCGGCCCGTAATGCATCAAGCGGCCGCTGTGGATCACCGGCTGGCCCTTGCGCCAGTTGGTCAGCTTGCGCACGAAGGCCTGCGCCGCGCGTGGCTTGTCCTTCAGGCCCTTGCCGGTGAACGCATTGACCTTGTCGCCGGCCCAGCCGCCCGGGAACGGGATGCGGTAGCTGGCGTCGTCGCGGTCCTTGGTCGGGCTGGTAAACAGCAGCTCGTCGCCCACATAGAACTGCGGGATGCGCGGCGCGGTCATCATGAACACCATCGCCATCTTGTACTTGTCGAAATCCTCGCCGGCGACGCTGTAGATGCGCGACATGTCGTGGTTGTCGGCGAACAGCACCAGGTTGCCGGCTTGCGGATACAGGTAGTCGAGCGACAGCGTCTCATACACATCGGAGAACACGTTGCCGCCCTTCTTGTCGGCCAGCGCGGTGCGCATCGCCTCGGCCACCGGGAAGTCCATCATGCTGGGCGTGTAGGCGCGGTAGCCGTCGAAGTTGTCCTTGCCGCGCTGCCAGCGCGCCACGACCGGCACCTTCGTGCTCCACTCTTCGCCGACCAGGTTCAGGTTCGGGTACTCGGCCATGATGCGGCGCGTGTACTCCGACAGAAACGCGCTGTCCGAATAGCCGAAGGTGTCGATGCGCAGGCCCGAGAGCTGCGCGTATTCAATCCACCAGATGTTGTTCTGGATGAGCTAGTTGGCCAGCAGCGGATTGGACTGGTTCAGGTCGGGCATGCTCTTGACGAACCAGCCGCGCGTGAAGTTGTCGGCGTCCTCTTTCGCGCCGTACGGGTCCTGTACCGCCGTGTGGTAGTGCTGGGTCGGGACGAACTTGTCGCTGTAGTTGATCCAGTCCGGCGCCGGCACGTCCTTCATCCACCAGTGATGCGAACCGATGTGCGACAGCACCACGTCCTGGATGATGCCGATGCCGCGTTTCTTCGCTTCGGTCGACAGGCGCACGAAGTCCTCGTTGCTGCCGTAGCGCGGGTCGATCTTGTACAGGTCGGTGGCCGCATAGCCGTGGTACGAGTAGCCCGGCATATTGTTTTCGATGAGCGGCGTCGGCCACAGCTGCGTGAAGCCCATGTCCGCGATGTAGTCGAGGTGGTTGATCGCGCCCTGGATGTCGCCACCGTGGCGGCCCAGGCCCCCCTTGCGGTCGGCCTTGTCGAGCATGCCGGCGACGTTGTCGTTGGACGGGTCGCCATTGGCGAAGCGGTCCGGCATGATCTGGTAGATCGCGTCCTTGCTGGAAAAGCCCTGGCGCGTCGCGGAACCCGGCGCGCGCGCCAGCAGGCGGTAGGCGTGCGTGGTCGTGCGACCGGCGCCGCTGAACGTGATGTCGAATTTGCCGGGCGCCACCTTCGCATCGAGCACGAGGTCGATGAACAGGTAGTTGCGGTTCGGTGTGCGCGTGACCGATGCAATGCGCGCGCCGGGGTAGGTCAGCGTCGGCGTCAGGTCGGCAATTGCCTCGCCGTGGACCATCAGCTGGACCTTGTTGTCGTGCATGCCGGCCCACCAGAATGGTGGCTCCATGCGATCGATGGCAGGGGCCTGGGCGAAGGCGGCAAGCGAAGCGCTGCCGAGCACGATGGTGGCGAGGAATTGTCTCATGGGTTCTGCGGCTGGTGCCAGTCGGGATACTGTTGACGTAGTTTGACTACAGAGGCAGCAAGTCGACGGTGGAACGCGGGGCCGGTGATGGTTGTGTTAATCGAAGGTTACTATAAACCCTGCGCTCCAACAATCCTGTAGGGCGGATTCGATTTCACCCCGACTACATAGACGTACGGCCGGCGAACCTTCAGATTACCTTCAGATTGGGTGTGAAGGGCCCTCAGATGGCCCTAAAGCCCGCAAATCTGTAGCCCAAGTACAACGTGCACAATGTTGTTGTCGTGCAAAGCATGCCATGATCCTCGCCACAGATTGCTGCCTGTTCCGGCTCTAGTTTTAGTACAGAGTCGTTACCGGCAGTTAATAAAAACCGAGGAGACACCTGAACGCCACCGCCACCTGGGCCACCACCGCCCGTCGCCGTACCGCAGCCAGTTTTGCATTTCCGTTGAACCCGTTCGCCGCCGGTTGCGCCGTGCTGCTGTCGGCCCTGGCAGGTAACGCGTATGCGCAAGCCTCGGGCAGTGCAGAAGCCACCCCCGTCGCACCGAACACGCCCGTGGCCGCTGCCACGGTGCAGACGCCGGCAGAGGCGCCGGCCGCCGCACCGACTGCTTTCCCGAACGCAGTGGTTTCGACCGTGACGGTGACTGGCATCCGGACCGGCATCGAAGCGGCGATCTCGATCAAGCGCAATTCGAACTCGATCGTTGAAGCGATCTCGGCCGAAGACATCGGTAAATTGCCGGACACGTCGGTCGCCGAGTCGATCGCGCGCCTGCCGGGCGTGACCGCCCAGCGCAGCCGCGGTTCGGGACGTGCATCGGAAATCTCGGTGCGCGGCCTGTCGCCGAGCTTTAACGGCACGCTGCTCAACGGCCGCGAAATGGCCTCGACCGGCAATGCCCGCAATCCTGAATTCGACCTGTTCCCATCCGAGCTGATGGGCGGCGTCGTGATCTACAAGACACCGGACGCGAGTGTCATCGGCCAGGGCCTGTCCGCGACGATCGACCTGAAAACCGTGCAGCCGCTGGACTTCGGCAAGCGTGTCATTGCCGCCAACTACAAGCGCAGCCGCCTGGGCGTGCGCACCGCCGAAGAAGGCAGTGGCGACCGCGTCTCGTTCTCGTACATCGACCAGTTCGCCGACCGCAAGTTCGGCATCGCACTGGGCATCACGTCGTACGACGAAACCGGCGGCGAGCAGCGCAAGTTCGACGCCTGGGGCGGCAACACGGCAGCCCTGCCGTTCAATGGCCAGAATGTACTGGTGCCACTGGGCTTTACCGCCGACACCGAATCGACGTCGCACAAGCGCGACGGCGCCTTCATGTCGCTGCAGTTCCGTCCGACCGCGATTTCCGCTCGACCCTCGACCTGTTCTATTCGGCCGGCGAGACGGGCTTGAAGCGCAGCGGTTTCGAAGGTGCAGTCGGCTCGAACACCTCGGGCCTGTATGACCCGGCCGGCGTGCTGCAGAATGTCGTCGTGCAGAACGGCGTGGCCACCAGCGGCACGCTGACCAACTACAAGGGCGTGGTGCGTAACCACGTCGAGACGTCGGAAGACGACCTGAAGACGGTCGGCTGGAAGAACGAGCTCAAGCTGGGCGAATGGAGCACCAGCCTTGATACCACCTGGTCGAAAGCGACCAAGCTGAGCGCGCGTTACGAAACCACCGCCGACCTGCCGGGCAATGCGAATCCGCTGGACACGATTTCGCGGACCGGTTTTAGCGGCGGCAATTTCACCGACGTCGCCTGGCGTACTGGCCTGAACTATTCGGACCGCGCGGTTGCGCAACTGACCGACGTGAACGGCTGGTCGGGCACCGCCACCAACATCCTGCCGCAAGCCGGCTACCTGGCCCAGCCGTACGTGGAAGACACGCTCAAGGCGATCCGCCTGAACGCCAAGCGTCCGGTTGAGTGGGGCCCGATGTCGGCCGTGCAGTTCGGCTACAACTTCACCGACCGCGAAAAAGCGCGCAGCGGCGAAGAAGGCCGTCTCGAGATCCTGGGCGGCGCCCAGTTCGCTGCGCAGACAATGCCGGGCACGGGAACCGCCGTTGCCGGCACCACCGGCATCCCGATCGTCTCGTGGAATCCGTCCGGCTCGCTCGGCACCGTGCACCAGCTGGCCACCAACATCAATGCCGACATCCTGACCAAGTTCCGGGATGTCAAGGAGACGGTCCAGACCGCTTACCTGATGGGCGACCTGAACGGCGAGCTGTTCGGCTTTAAATACCGCGGCAACGTCGGCTCTCAGTTCGTGCACACGAAGCAGACGGGCGGCGGCTACAACAGCGGCAGCTGCACCGGCGAAACGGCCGATGCCTGCCCGGCCGTGCGCGTCGTCGACAGCGTCAGCTACTGGGACGTGCTGCCAAGCCTGAACCTGTCGTTCGACCTGAAGAATGACCAGGTGCTGCGCATGGGTCTGGCGCAAGTGCTGTCGCGTCCGAACCTGGACGACCTGCGTGGCGGCATCGGCTTTGGCGTGAACACCGGCGTGACCAACCCGTTCATCAGCGGCGGTGGCGGCAACCCGGCGCTCAAGCCATTCAAGGCCAAGGCGTTCGACCTGTCGTACGAAAAGTACTTCGCGAAGAAGGGCTATGTCAGCGCGGCCGTGTTCTACAAGAAGCTCGACACGTTCATCCTGCGCACGCCGTCGGAATACGACTTCGCGCCATGGACGACCTCGACCACGCCGCTGCCGACCACCGGCGACTTCGCCGGCTCGACCGTTGGCGTGCTGAACCGTCCTGAAAACGGGAACGGCGGCAGCATCAAGGGCTACGAGCTGGCAGTGAATATTCCGCTGAACATGGCGAGCGACTGGCTGGACGGCTTCGGCATCGTGGCCAACCACTCGTTCACCAGCTCGGCCATCGACATTCCGGCACTGGGCTTTGGCAACGTGCAGACGTCGGCGCAGTCGATCCCGCTGCCGGGCCTGTCGCGCAAGGTCAGCAATCTGCGCGTGTACTACGAAAAGTACGGCTTCCAGATCGCCGCCGCAGCGCGCAAGCGTTCGGACTTCCTGGGCCAGTCGCCGGACTTCTCGGACACGCTGCAGTACACGTTCATGAAAGGCGAGACCATCGTCGACTTCCAGCTGTCGTATGTAATCCAGTCGGGCTTCGCCAAGGGCTTGTCGGTGTTTGCCCAGGCCAACAACTGGAACAATGCGCCGTACCAGGAGTACACGAACAGCAGCGATTCGATCACCCGTCGCGTCGATTACGGCCGCACCTACCGGTTCGGCGCCAACTACAAGTTCTGATGACCGGCGAGGCTTAGTAACAGCTTCCCACTTGCGTCAAGTCATCTTCGGCAGCCGCCAGGCTACCGGGGATTTTTTTTCGTCTGTTGTAAAAATACAAAATTTATGTAGTGAAGTTACAAGCGATCTTGTGGGGCCTGAATGTTTTACTACATCCGGCGCACCGTTTCGGTGCAAATGAGTATAAAGCGTCGCATTTTAGAGCCTTTGTAGCCGTACTACACGCGTTAAAAACCACACGCACGCTACTCATCAGTTAATAACTCATTGTTTTTGTTGAATATTGTGACTGTATGTGACCTGAGTTCGTTTGAAAGCTACTCCCGTTGACAGTGCATCTAGTTTTAATACAGAATCCCGCCCAGCGTTGCTGTTAAGGCGTGTCATAACAAAGTCCCGAACGTGCGGTCGAAAGCTGCTCTAGGGAAATTACGTCGTTCTGAGGAGATCATGAAAACTTTCGCCAACAAGCGTTCCGCGTTCCAGCTGAGCCCAGTGGCCGCCGGATGCGCCATCTTCGTCACCATCATGGCCGGCAGCGCGCAGGCGCAAACCGCCACGACGACTGACACCGCCGCCAGCGATGCGCCGGTTGCCACCGTGACCGTCACCGGTATCCGCCGCGCCATCGAGGACGCAATTGCCGTCAAGCGCGAATCGACCGGCATCGTTGAAGCCATTTCGTCGGAAGACATCGGCAAGCTGCCGGACGTGTCGATCGCCGAATCGCTGGCCCGCCTGCCAGGTCTGTCGGCGCAGCGCGTCAACGGCCAGGCCCAGTCGATCAGCATCCGCGGCACCTCGGGCGACCTGTCGACCGCGCTGCTCAACGGCCGCGAACAAGTCACCACCAGCTCGGACCGTACCGTCGAATACGACCAGTACCCATCCGAACTGATCAGCGCCGTCACCGTGTACAAAACCGGCGACGCCGCCGTGATCGGCCAGGGCCTGTCGGGCACGGTCGACCTGCAAACCATCAAGCCGCTGTCGCTGCGCGAACGTGTCGTCACCGTCAATGTGCGCGGCGAAAAGAACTCGAAAGGCGAAATCAGCGCCGGCTCGCCCGACACCGGCAGCCGCGTCAGCGCGTCGTACATCGACCAGTTCGCCAACCGCACGATCGGTGTGGCCATCGGCTACGCACGCCAGGACAAGCCGAACGTCGGCGAACAGTTCGAAACCTGGGACTGGGTGGACGATACCAATGTCGTGCCAGGCTCGACCGTCAAAGTGCCAAAGGGCATGAAGTCGATCGCCACGACCGGCAACCAGGTGCGCGATGGCCTGATGGGTGTGCTCGAATGGCGTCCTAACCGCAACTTCAGCTCGACCTTCGACGTCTACCACTCGCGTTTCGACCAGGAAGAAATCCGCCGCGGCATCGAAATGCCACTCAAGGACGACGGCGAAGTGCGTTTCTCGAACCCGACCGTCGTGAACGGCACGATGATCAGCGGCACCGCCAACAACGTCAATCCGGTCGTGCGTAACAACCGCCTGACGCGCGACGACAAGCTGACCGCCTTCGGCTGGAACAACCGCTATACGACGGGCGACTGGGTCGGCATCGTCGACATCAGCCGCTCGAAGGCTGATCATAAAGAACAGCTGATCGAGATCAACGCCGGCCGCGCTGCGCGCCAGACGCTGAACTACAGCTACAACGGCGGCACGATTCCTGTGCTGGGCCTGTCGGGCACCTATGACGATCCGTCGCAGATCGCCATCGGCGGCCAGTTCGGCGAAGGCTATGTCAATGCCCCGAACATGACCGACAAGATGACCTCGTTCCGCACGAGCATCGAGCGCAAGTTCGACAACGCGTACTTCAACAGCCTGGAGCTGGGCTTCAATTACTCGAAGCGCGAAAAAGAAAAAGCACACCTGGAAACGGGCTTCTCGAAGATCGGCAACGGCACCTTCGGCGCCAACGTTCTCAACAGCTCGCAAGCGTTGTACGGTCTGCAGAACAGCCTGAGCTGGGACATCGACGGCGTGCTGGCCAACAACTTCGGCCCATTCACGCCAGCCGTGCTGGTGCCATGGGGCGCGACCAAGAACTGGACGATCGAAGAAAAGGTCAAGACCGGTTACGCCAAGCTGAACATCGACACCGAACTGATGTCGATGCCACTGCGCGGCAATATCGGCATGCAAGTCATCGAAACCGACCAGAGCTCGACTGCGAACACGCTGCGCGCCTGGCCATTCGCCGACCTGGTCCCGCTGACCGACGGCAAGAAGTACACCGACTACCTGCCAAGCATCAACCTGGCCTGGAGCCTGCCTGACCAGCAATTCCTGCGCTTCGGCGCCGGCAAGACGCTGGCCCGCGCCAAGCTGAACCAGCTGAACGCGGCGCTGGAAGTGGGCCTGACCGCCCAGACCACCGGCACCCCGTACGGTAACGGCGGCAATGCGCAGCTCGATCCATGGCGCGCCAAGCAGGTCGACCTGTCGTACGAAAAGTACTTCGGCAACAAGGGCTATATCTCGGCTGCTGGTTTCTACAAGGATCTGTCCTCGTACATCTACAGCGTGACCGTGCCGCGTGACTTCTCGGAGTTCAACCTGCAGGGCGCCCTGACCAATATCGGCACCATCACCCAGCCGCGTAACGGCGAGGGCGGTAGTCTGCGTGGTCTGGAGTTTGCGGCATCGACCCCGCTGGATATGATCCACCCGATGCTCGACGGTTTCGGCATCACGGCCAACGCGTCGTTCACCAACAGCGAAATCTCGATTCTCGACCAGCGCTTCGGCAATGTCGCGATTCCGCTGCCGGGCTTGTCGAAGCGCGTGTTCAACTTCACGGCGTATTACGAGAAGGATGGATTCTCGGCACGTATCAGCCAGCGTTATCGCAGCGATTATGTGGGTGAAATCGGCGGAATTGGTGGTGCAACCGAGCTGACTTACGTAAAAGCTGATAAAGTAGTCGACCTGCAATTGGGTTATGACTTCAAGCAAGTCGAAGGTCTGTCCGTGCTGTTCCAGGTCAACAACCTGACCGACACCGCCTTCCGCAGCTACGCTGGTACCGAAGACCGTCCGCGCGGCTATGCCAAGTATGGCCGCCAGATGTTGTTCGGCCTGAACTACAAGCTGTAATCCGGTACTGAGCGAAGGTAGCGCCACCCAACGGGGCGCTACCGCGACCGCCAATGCCCTTGCAGGTGTGCCTGCAAGGGCATTTTTCATTGTTCGGATTCTGTGGTTTCGGCCGCCCGGTCCATTGTATTTAGCGCCCCCAACGAAGCAACGGTGTAAACTGTCGCATTCGTACTTACTTAATAAGAGCAACTTCCTCTATGTCAGACACCCCAATCCCATCGTTTTCCGACCTCAATCTTTCGGCGCCTGTCCTGAAAGCATTGAAAGACGTCGGATACGAAACGCCGTCGCCGATCCAGGCAGCCACCATTCCCCTGTTGCTGGAAGGGCGCGACGTGCTGGGACAAGCGCAGACCGGTACCGGTAAAACCGCGGCCTTCGCACTGCCGATCCTGTCGAACATCGACATCAAGCAGACCGCGCCGCAAGCGCTGGTGCTGGCGCCGACGCGCGAACTGGCGATCCAGGTCGCCGAAGCGTTCCAGAGCTACGCCGCCCACATCAAGGGCTTCCACGTGCTGCCGATCTACGGCGGCCAGAGCTACGGCCCGCAACTGTCGTCGCTGCGCCGCGGCGTGCACGTCGTCGTCGGCACGCCAGGTCGCGTCATCGATCACATCCAGAAGGGCTCGCTCGACCTGTCGAAGCTGACCACCCTCGTGCTGGACGAAGCCGATGAAATGCTGCGCATGGGCTTTATCGACGACGTCGAGCAGATCCTGCAAAAAACCCCGGCCACGCGCCAGACCACGCTGTTCTCGGCCACCATGCCGCCAGCGATCAAGCGCATCGCCAAGACCTACCTGCGCGAGCCGCAAGAGATCACGGTCGCGGCCAAGACCGGCACCGCCGACAATATCCGCCAGCGCTACTGGCTGGTGGCCGGCATGCACAAGCTCGACGCGCTCACCCGCATCCTCGAAGCCGAAGCCTTCGACGGCATGATCATCTTCGCGCGCACCAAGCTGGGCACCGAAGAACTGGCGACCAAGCTGCAGGCGCGCGGGTTCTCGGCCGCTGCCATCAACGGCGACATCGCCCAGCAGCAGCGCGAGCGCACGATCGATAACCTCAAGAAGGGCAAGATCGACATCCTGGTCGCGACCGACGTTGCCGCGCGCGGCCTGGACGTCGAGCGCATCAGCCACGTCATCAACTACGACGTGCCGTCGGACCCTGAGAGCTACACCCACCGCATCGGCCGTACCGGCCGCGCTGGCCGCAGCGGCGAAGCGATCCTGTTCATCACCCCGCGCGAGCGCAGCCTGCTCAAGCTGATCGAGCGCACCACTCGCCAGCCGGTCGCGCCACTCGAACTGCCAACCGTCAAGGCCGTCAACGAAGTGCGCATGACGCGCTTCAAGGACCAGATCCGCGCCACGCTGGCCGAAGGCAACCTCGAAGTCTTCCGCGCGCTGATCGAAGACGTCGAGCGCGACGACAATGTGCCGGCCATCGACATCGCCGCCGCCCTGGCCAAGATGGCACGTGGCGACGAGCCGCTGCTGCTGACCAAGCCTGACCGCGACGTGCGTCCGGAAAGCATGCCGTCGCAGCGCGAATTCGGTGGCAGCCACGAGCGTGCACCACGCGAACCGCGCGGTGACTGGGAAGAGCGTCCAGCGCGCCCTGCGCGCGAGCCAGGCTTCAAGAAAGAGCGCGTCATGCGCGACCCTGAGCCGGGCATGGCCACGTTCCGCATCGAAGTGGGCTTTGCTCACGGCGCCAAGCCGGGCAATATCGTCGGCGCGATCGCCAACGAAGCGAACATCCCGTCGAAGCAGATCGGCCGCATCGAGATCTATGACGATTACTCGACGCTCGACCTGCCATCGGACATGCCGGCCGAGCTGTTCACGCAGCTCAAGTCGATCTGGGTCGCTGGCCGCCAGCTGGCGATCACGCGTGACGGTGAAACGCCGGCCGTGCCAGCCGCCGGCGCCAAGAAGCCGTTCACCAAAAGCGGCGCCGACCGCCGCGTGACGGACAAGCCGATGCCGGGCAAGAAGCCGCATCGCAAGGGCGAGAGCAGCAAGGACTGATCGTTTCACCGTAAGTTGAAAAACGTCGTTCCCGCGCAAGCAGGAGCGACGTTTTTACATTGGCCCGTCGAATAACAAGCTCTCTCGCCTCTGTTGTTTGACTACAAAACGCCGTCGACTCTGGGGTGTGGCGCCCGTCGCACCCGCAGATCTCCGCGATTGACACCCCGATACCCCCATGTTATTTTGCTACAGATACGCTGGCAGGCTGGTTGCCTGTTCCGGCACGCCTCTGCACCAACGGCGCGCACCATCAGTGCGCCGCGCATTCACATAACAGCGCCCGCTCCCGTGTCGGGCCAGATTGGGGACACACATGGATATGCAATCGACCGTGCTCAAACCACGCCTGTCGTTCTGGCAGCTGTGGAACATGAGCTTCGGTTTCTTCGGCATCCAGTTCGGCTTCGCGCTGCAGAACGCAAATACCAGCCGTATCTTCGCCACCCTCGGCGCGGATACCGAAAACTTTTCCCTCTACTGGCTCGCCGCGCCTGTCACGGGTCTGCTGGTCCAGCCGATCGTCGGCTACCTGAGCGACAACACCTGGCACCCGAAGTGGGGTCGCCGGCGGCCGTTCTTCTTCATCGGCGCCGTGCTGGCTGCCATTGCCCTGTTCCTGATGCCCAATTCCACCGCGCTGTGGATGGCCGTGGCCGTACTGTGGATGATGGATGCCGCGATCAACGTGTCGATGGAACCGTTTCGCGCCTTTGTCGGTGACAAGCTCGATCCGTCGCAGCAGACGGCTGGCTACGCGATGCAGACCTTCTTCATCGGTTGCGGCGCGGTCATCGCCTCGCTTTTGCCGACCTTCTTTGAAAGCATGGGCGTGTCGAACGCCGTCATCGGCGGCGTGATCCCCGACACCGTGCGCTACTCGTTCTACGTCGGTGGCCTCGTGTTCTTCCTGGCCGTGACCTGGACCGTGGTGTTCGCCGACGAACTGCCGCCGCCCGACATGGAAGCGTTCAAGAAAGAGCGTGCCGCCTCGCGCAGCGTCGGCGTGGCCATCGCCGAGATCTTCGGCGGCTTTTCCAAGATGCCGCGCACGATGGTGCAACTGGCGTTCGTGCAGTTCTTCACCTGGATCGCGCTGTTCGCGATGTGGATCTATGCCGGCACCGCCATCGCCGACAGTGTCTACGGCACCACCGACGCGCAGTCGAGTGCGTACCAGGACGCCGGCAACTGGGTCGGCATCATGTTCGCGGTGTACAGCGGCGTGTCGGCGCTGGCCGCCTTCATCCTGCCCGTGTTTGCGCGCATGACCAGCCGCAAGGTCGTCCACGCGACGTGCCTGACCATCGGCGGCCTGAGCCTGGCCAGCGTGTTCCTCATCACCGACAAGAACATGCTGGTCGTGCCGATGATCGGCATCGGCATCGCGTGGGCATCGATCCTGACGATGCCGTACGCGATCCTGGCCGGCTCGCTGCCCGCCAAGCGCATGGGCTACTTCATGGGCCTGTTCAACTTCTTCGTCGTGATCCCGCAGATCGTCAGTGGCCTGCTGCTGGGTTTCGTGACCAAGCACCTGTTCGGTGGTCACGCCGTGCTGACGCTCGTGCTGGGCGGCGTCTGCATGCTCGTTGCCGCGCTGCTGACCCTCCTGGTGACGGACAAGGCGGCGCCGGTACGCGCTGCCGTGTGACGCCCATGGCGCACGGTGCGCGCGTGCGCGCCGTGAATCCGGCGTCTGTCGTATCGTAACGTTTTATCAACATTGTCCGGCGCTGTCCGAACGTGTTGTGAACGCTTACATTGACAGGAGTAGAGCATGACCATCCAGACCGTCGCGACCACCCCGTTTGCCGGGCAGCGCCCCGGCACATCGGGCTTGCGCAAGAAAGTGACCGAGTTCCAGCAACCCGGCTACCTTGAAAACTTCGTCGAGTCGATTTTCCTGACGCTGGGCGAAGGCGCTTGCCGTCACCTGGTCGTCGGCGGCGATGGCCGCTACTTCAACCGCGACGCGATCCAGACCATCCTGCACATGGCGGCCGCGCACGGGGTCGAACGCGTGCTGGTGGGCCAGGGCGGCATCCTGTCCACGCCGGCCGTGAGCTGCGTGATCCGCAAGCACGGCGCCCAGGGCGGCATCGTGCTCTCGGCCAGCCATAATCCGGGCGGCCCGGATGGCGACTTCGGCATCAAGTACAACATCGACAATGGCGGCCCGGCGCCCGAGAAAATCACCGACGCCATCTTCGCGCACACGCAAACGATCACGCAGTACCGCATCAGCGACGCGCCGGTCGTCGACCTCGATGTGCTGGGCACCACCCATCTTGAAGACATGCTGATCGAAGTGATCGACCCGGTGGCCGACTACGCCGAGCTGATGAAAGGCCTGTTCGATTTCGACGCGATCCGCGGCCTGTTCGCAGGCGGCTTCCGGATGCGCTTTGACGCGATGCACGCAGTGGCTGGCCCCTATGCCAGCACGATCCTCGAAGGCATCCTCGGGGCGCCGGCCGGCACGGTCGTCAATGGCGTGCCGAGCGAAGACTTCGGCGGCGGGCATCCCGACCCCAATCCCGTCAACGCTCACGAGCTGATCGCCGCGATGACCGCGCCCGATGCGCCGGACTTCGGGGCCGCCTCGGACGGCGACGGCGACCGCAACATGATCGTCGGGCGCGGCATCGCCGTCACGCCATCGGACAGCCTGGCCATCATCGCCGCCAACGCCACCGTGGCCCCGGGTTACGCGGGCGGCATCAAGGGCATTGCGCGTTCGATGCCCACGTCGATGGCGGCCGACCGCGTCGCCCAAGCGCTGGGCATCGCCTGCTTCGAGACGCCCACCGGCTGGAAGTATTTCGGCAACCTGATGGACGCCGATCTCGTCACGCTGTGCGGCGAAGAGAGCTACGGCACCGGCTCGTTCCACATCCGCGAAAAGGATGGCCTGTGGGCCGTGCTGTTCTGGCTCAATCTGCTGGCGGTGCGCGGCCAGACGGTCGAACAGCTGCTGGCGGCGCACTGGGCCCGCTTCGGCCGCAATTACTATTCGCGCCACGACTACGAAGCCGTTGATGCCGGCGCCGCCGGCGCCATGATGGATGCGCTGCGTGCGCGCCTGCCCGAACTGGCGGGGCAGACACTGGCCGGCCACCAGATTGTGCTGGCCGACGACTTCGCCTATACCGACCCGGTCGACGGCTCGGTCTCCACGCAGCAGGGCATCCGCATCATCATGGCGGACGGCTCGCGCATCGTGCTGCGCCTGTCCGGCACCGGCACCGAAGGCGCCACCGTGCGGGTCTACCTCGAACGCTACGAAGCCGATCCGGCGCACCACAACCTCGACACGCAGGCCGCGCTGCAAGGCCTGATCGATCTGGCCGAGAGCCTGTCCAGCCTGCGCCAGCGCACCGGCCGCAGCGAACCCACCGTCGTCACCTGACCCCTTCACCACACAGGAACCCCGCATGAAACTACCCGTCCTTGCTTCCGCCATGCTGCTCGCCTTTGGCGCGATGGCCTCTGCCAGCGCCCAGTTGCCCGGCCCGGCCCCCGCCGGCAAGCCGTTCGTCTGGGAGAACGCGACCGTCTACTTCTTGCTGACGGACCGCTTCAACAATGGCAACCCGGCCAACGACAGGGCCTACGGGCGCAGGGATGACGCGGCGCCGCTGCGCGGTTTCATGGGTGGCGACATCGCCGGCATCACGGCCAAGATCAAGGAAGGGTATTTCACCGACCTGGGCGTGAACGCGATCTGGCTGACGCCCGTGATCGAACAGATCCACGGCGCGACCGATGAAGGCACCGGCAAGAGCTACGCCTTCCACGGCTACTGGGCGAAGGACTTCACCGCGCTCGACGCTGCGTTTGGCACCGAGGACGAACTGCGCACACTGGTCGACACGGCCCACGCCAAGGGCATCCGCATCGTGTTCGACGTGGTGATGAACCACACGGGCCCTGTCACGCCGCAGGACAAGGTGTGGCCGGCGTCGTGGGTGCGCACCGGCCCGACCTGCACCTACAAGGATGCGCGCACGACGGTCGACTGCACGCTGGTGGCGAACCTGCCGGACTTTTTGACCGGCAGCGACAAGCCGGTGCCACTGCCGCCGCACCTGGTGGTCAAGTGGAAGAAGGAAGGGCGCTACGAGCGCGAAGTCAAAGAGCTCGACGCGTTCTTCAAGCGCACCGGCTACCCGCGCGCGCCCCGTTACTACCTGATGAAATGGCACGCTGACTGGGTGCGCAAGTTCGGCATCGATGGCTTTCGCGCCGACACCGTCAAACACACCGAGCCTGGCCTGTGGAAGGAACTCAAACAGGAAGCGAGCCTGGCGCTGGCGGACTGGAAGCGCGCCAACCCGGCCAAGAGCATCGACCAGAAGCCGTTCTGGATGGTGTCCGAGGTCTACAACTACGAGATCAAGCACGCGCGCAAGTTCGACATGGGCGGCGGCGAGTTCGTCGACTACCTGGACCAGGGCTTTGACAGCATGATCAGTTTCAGCCTGCGCAGCGACGCCAAGCGCCCGTACGAGCAGGTATTCTCGGAATATTCAAGCATCCTGCACGGCGACATGAAAGGCTTCTCGGTGCTGAACTACATCAGTTCGCACGACGACGGCAGCCCGTTCGATCCGCTGCGCCAGCAGCCGTTCGAGTCGGCCAACAAGCTGCTGCTGGCGCCCGGCGCAGCGCAGATCTACTACGGTGACGAAACGGCGCGCATCCTGAAGTTCGACGGTGCCGAGGGCGACGCCAACCTGCGCACGTTCATGAACTGGGACGAGCTGGCATCGAACGCCGAACGTGGCCTGCACCGCGTGGCCGATATCCGCGCGCACTGGGCGCGACTGGGGCGCTTTCGCGCCGCGCATCCGGCTGTCGGCGCTGGCAAGCACAAGATGATCGGCTCGAGCCCGTACACGTTCAAGCGCACGTGGGAACAGAATGGCGTGAGCGACCGGGTGGTCGTCGCGCTGGGCTTGCCGGCGAAGGAGCCGGTGGCAATTTCAGTCGGCGGCGTCTTCAACGACGGCGCCACGGTGCGCGACTGGTACACCGGCAAGACCGCCGTGGTCAAGGACGGCAAGGTGCGGTTCGAGACCGCCGCACAGGTCGCGCTGATCGCGCAGGACTGACCGGGTTCTGGGATAGACTGGCCGCTCCGTCCACTTCTCGGCGCCAGTCTGCCCACCTCCATGCCCGTCTTTACGCACATCGCCCGCGCCATCGCGGGCCTCTGTTTCGCCCTCGCGCTGGCCCCGGCGCAGGCGCAACCGGCCGCCGCGCCAGTCTACGGCGCCGAGCTCGAAGAATTCGCCTACCCCGCGCCAACGCAGCAATATCGTTTCAGGTCGCAGGGCGTCGACCTGCAGATGACCTATATGGACGTCAAGCCGGCCAGCCCGAATGGCCGCACCGTGGTGCTCATGCACGGCAAGAACTTCTGCGGCGCGACCTGGGCCGGCACCACGAATGCACTGCGCGACGCCGGCTACCGCGTCGTGGTGCCCGACCAGATCGGCTTTTGCAAATCGACCAAGCCGCAGCACTACCAGTACACGTTCCAGCAACTGGCCGACAACACGAGCAAACTCCTGGCGTCGATCGGCGTGAAGAAGGCGATCGTCATCGGCCATTCGACTGGCGGCATGCTGGCCACGCGCTACGCGCTGATGTATCCCGAGCTGACGGACCAGCTGGTGATGATCAACCCGATCGGCCTGGAAGACTGGAAGAACCTGGGCGTGCCGTCGCTGGGTGTCGACAAATGGTATGAGCGCGAGCTGAAATTGTCGGCCGAGCGCGTACGCGAGTACGAGCGCACGACCTACTACAACGGTGAGTGGAAACCCGAGTACGAAGTGTGGGTGCAGATGCTGGCCGGTATGTACCGTGGCAAGGGCAAGGAACTCGTGGCCTGGAATTCGGCGCTCATCTACGACATGATCTACACGCAGCCGGTGGTGCATGAATTCCCGTTGATCAAAACGCCGACCTTCCTGCTGATGGGCTTGAAGGACACGACCGCGATCGGCAAGGACGCCGCGCCCGCTGCCGTGCGGCCAACACTGGGCAACTACGCGGTGCTGGCCGAGAGCACGCGCAAGGCGATTCCGGGGGCGGTCTTGGTAACGTTCCCCGAGATGGGGCACGCGCCGCAGATGCAAAACCCGGTGCAGTTCCACAAGGCGCTGCTCAAGGGACTGGTGCGCTAATCGGCGGCCATTCTTTTGTCATTCGGTTAATGCTATCCTTGCGCGATGACGGAAGACCCTGATCCAAAAAGCAAACCACCGCGCGCCGCCTTTGCCGACGGCCCGCGCCTGCTGGCCGACATCGGCGCCACCCACGCGCGCCTGGGCCTGGAGACCGCGCCCGGCGTGCTGGGCCAGGTCGCGGTGCTGCTGTGCGACGACTTCGACGGCATCATCCCGCTGCTGCACGCCTACCTCGAACAGCATCCGGGCGGGCGCATTCACCACGCGGCCTTTGCGCTGGCCAATCCAATCAGCGGCGACTTCATTCGCATGACGAACCGCGACTGGCAGTTCTCGCTAGATGCCGTGCGCCGCGCGCTGGGCCTGTCGACGCTGTTGATCGTCAACGACTTCACCGCGCTGGCGATGGCGCTGCCGGGCTTCCAGTCGAAAGACCTGCTGCAGATCGGCGGCGGCGCGCCGCAGACGCATGCCGTCTCGGGCGTGCTGGGCCCGGGCACGGGTCTTGGCGTCTCGGGCGTGATCCCGACCATCGACGGTTTTGTCACGCTGGGCAGCGAGGGCGGCCACGTCAACTTCGCGCCCAGCGACGAGCGCGAATTCGCGATCCTGCAGTACGCGTGGCGCGAGTGGCAGCACGTCTCGAACGAGCGCCTGATCTCCGGCCCCGGCATCGAATTGATCTACCGCGCGCTGGCGCTGCGTAACGGCGTCGAAGCGCCAGCGCGCAGCACCGCCGACATCGTCAGCGCCGCGCTCGATGCGCACGATGCGCTGTGCCTCGAGGTGCTGGAGACCTTCGCCGGCATGCTGGGCAGCGCGGCGGCGAACCTGGCCGTGACGCTGGGCGCGTTTGGCGGCATGTTCATCGGCGGCGGCATCGTGCCGCGCCTTGGCGCCTGGTTCGCGCAGTCGCCATTCCGTGCGCGCTTCGAGGCCAAGGGACGCTTCCGGGACTACATCGCCCAGATTCCGACCTACATCATCATGACGCCCAACCCGGCGCTGTACGGCGTCTCGGCAATCCTGTCCGAGCACCTGCGCGGGCGCAGCGGCGCCAACACGCTGACCGACCGCGTGCAGCAACTGCTGCACGAGCTCTCGCCGGCCGAGCAGCGCGTGGCCGCGCTCGTGATCGAGCATCCGCGCAAGGTGCTGTCCGAACCGATCGCCGAGATCGCGCGCCTGGCCGACGTGAGCCAGCCGACCGTGATCCGCTTCTGCCGTTCGCTGGGCTTTCAGGGCCTGGCCGAATTCAAGCTCAAATTCGCCGGCAGCCTGACCGGCACGATCCCCGTGCGCCACAGCCAGGTGCGCGTGACCGACAGCACCCATGATTTGTCGGCCAAGGTGATCGACAACACGGTCTCGGCGATCCTCAAGTTTCGCGATGCGCTCGACGTGCACGCGATCGACCGCGCCATCGAACTGCTGCGGCGCGCGCGCCGGGTCGAGTTCTACGCGCTGGGCAATGCGCGCGCGGTGGCGCTCGATGGCCAGCACAAGTTCTTCCGCTTTCGCATCCCGGCCGCGTCGTACGGCGATGCGCACCTGCTGAACCTCGCTGCCGGTTTGCTGGGGCCGGGCGACGTGGTGATCGCGATTTCCACCGGCGGGCAGTTGCCCGAGCTGCTCGAGGCGGTCGATACGGCGCGCGAGCGTGGCGCCGACATCATCGCCATCACGGCCAGCCGCTCGCCACTGGCGAAAAAGGCCAGCGTGTGCCTGGCGGTGGACCACAGCGAAGACAGCACGAGCTTCCTGTCGATGATCTCGCGCATCCTGCAACTGCTTCTCATCGACATCATGTCGGTCGGGATTTCGCTGGGCGCGCAAGGGGAGGGCAGCGGGCATCAGCAGAGCGATATCGATGCGCGCCGGCTGCTGATTTCGCACCTGGATATCTGAGAAACCGCGCACCGCTGAGTCGCGGAGACGGCGAAACATGGCCTGCATTGCGGGTCATGCCTGGCCCGTGCAGGCGCTTTTGTACCGATGTCTCGCCAAAAGTTGTCGAAAAAACGTCAACGCCACGCGACGCACGGAACGGAACGTGTAGTTTCCGCACGGCACTGCGTGCTACCATTTCACGTGGCTCCCCAAATCCCCGGCGCCGTGTCGACAGGGCCGTCCTGCCCTGTCGTCCCCCGTTCCGGACCATGGAAGAGGTTTATCATCGTCAGCCAAATGTTAATTGAACAGGCCCGCCTTGCCGCGCTGGCCGAACTGCAGATTCTCGACACCCCAGCCGAGACCCGCTTCGACCGCTTTACCCGCCTGGCCGCCATGACGTTCGACGTGCCGATTGCGCTGGTATCGCTGATCGATGCCGAGCGCCAGTGGTTCAAATCGCATCACGGCCTGGAAGCCTCGGAAACCCCGCGCTCGCTGTCGTTCTGTAGCCACGCGGTGCAGGCGCGCGCGCTGCTCGTGATCGAGGATGCCGCGCAGGATCCCCGCTTTGCCGACAATCTGCTGGTCACCGGCGAGCCGCACATCCGCTTTTATGCCGGGCATCCGGTCTACAGCGATGGCGAGGCCGTGGGCACGCTGTGCATCATTGACCGCGCGCCGCGCCGCCTGAACCAGGAGCAGCGCCAGGTACTGGCCGACCTGGCCGGACTGGTCGAAGTCGAAATCAATCACCTGAAGGCGGTGACTGCACGCATGCTCGCCGAGCAGGCGCTCAAGTCGTTCAATACCGACCTGGAAGTCCGCATCGCCGCCCGCACCACCGAGCTGGAAGACAAGGTCGGGCAACTGTCGCACGAAGTAGCGCAGCGCGAAGCGGCCGAAGCCATGTTGCGCGAGAGCGAAGCCTGGAACCGCACCATCATCGACTCGTCGTTCAGTGGCTTCATCGGCACCGACAGCGACGGCGTGGTGGTGGCATGGAACACGTCGGCCGAGCGTATCTTCGGCTGGTCGGGCGAGTACGCACGCGGCCGCCAGTTGTCCCAGCTGGTGATGCCGGCGCAGCAGCGCGAAGCGCATGACGCGAACATCCGCCGCCTGCTCGATACCGGCACCGGCCCGTACCTGAACCAGAATGTCGAATTGCCAGCGCTGACCCAGAGCGGGCGCCAGATCACGATCCAGATGACGGTTGCGGCCTACGAGTGGAACGGCGCGCGGTACATCGGCGCCTTCGTCAATGACATCTCGGAGCGGATCCGCACGCAGCAGCAGCTGGAAGAAAAACAGGAGCTGCTCGACGCCGTGCTCGAATCGATCGATGTCGGCGTGGTCGCCTGTGACGCTGTTGGCAACCTGACGCTGTTCAACCGCACGGCGCGCACCTTGCATGGTCACGACCTGAAGGCGATCGCGCCGTCGGAATGGTCGCAGTTCTATTCGCTGTACCACGGCGACGGCCAGACCGCGATGACGATGGACGACGTGCCGCTGGTGCGCGCGCTCAAGGGCGAAGTCGTGCGCGACGGCGCGATGGTCATCGCGCCGGCCGGCCGGCCGCCGTACACGCTGCTGGCCAGCGGCCGCCCGCTGCGCAGCGCCCAGGGCAAGACCCTCGGCGCGGTGGTGGCAATGAAGGACATCACCGAACTGAAAGCATCGCGCGATCGCCTGGTCGACAGCGAAGAACGCCTGCGCACGATCACTGATAACCTGCCGGTCCTGATCGCACACCTCGACAAGGATCATCGCTACATGTTTGCCAATACGGTGCATCAGTCGTGGCTTGGCAAGGCGTCCGCGCAGGTGCTGGGCCAGACCATGGTGGAAGCCTTCGGCGAAGACTTCTACCGGCAGCAGAAAGAAGCGCTGGACGATGCCTGGCTGGGCAAGGCCTCGCAGTGCGAGCATGACATCGTGCGCAAGAAGCACATCCGCATCGTCCACTCGACCTTCCTGCCAGATGTGCGCGACGGCGAGGTGGTGGGCGTGTATATCCTGACGACCGATGCCACCGCCGCGCGCATGCACGAACGCAATCTGCACGCGCTGGCGCACACCGATGCGCTGACCGGCATCCCGAACCGGCGCCAGTTCGAGCTGGCGCTGCAGGCAGCGGTCGAACGCGCGCCGCAGCGCGAGCGCGCCTTTGCGCTGTTCTATCTCGATATCGATTTCTTCAAACGGATCAACGACACCTACGGCCACGCAGTGGGCGACATGGTGCTGGTCGAATTCGCACGGCGCGTGCGCAAGGTGGTGCGCAGCTCCGACATGGTGGCGCGCCTGGCCGGCGACGAATTCACGGTACTGCTCGACGAAGTCAACTCGCCGCGCGACGTCGAGCTGGTGGCCAAGAAGATCATGCAGGCGATGGAAGCCCCGTTCATGCTCGGTTCCCAGCCGATTTCGGTGAGTGCGACGATCGGCATTGCGCTGGCCGACGCGCCGGGCGTGACGGCGCTGACGATCAGCGAGCTGGCCGACAGCGCCTTGTATGAGGCCAAGGACAAGGGGCGCAATACGTTTGCGATTGCGCGGCTGGCGATGGTGGCAGCGCCAGCGCCTGTGCTGGAGCATGCTGGCTGATAGCGGCGCCGCTCACGTGCCGGATGATCTCGCTGCCAGCGATCCCCGCGTGGACGGCGTAGCCGTCCACGCTACTCGACGAACACCACCGCCGTACGCGCCGGCACCGTGAAGGTGCCGCTGGCGCTGTCGAAGCGCGCCTTGAGCGCGCGCTTGTCGGCCGCACCTGGCGCGCCATGCACCGGATGCAGCCGCAGGCGCTTGCCGCGCAGCGCAGCGTCCTTGATCGTGTGCGCCTGTTTGTCGACGTTCACCAGATAGCCCATGCCGGCAAAGCCCGCACCCGGATAGCCTTTGCCATCGAGCCAGGCGGCCAGCACGGTCGGCTCCTGCTGCGGCCCCGTATTGAAGAAGCGCAGGCGCGTGTTGATGTCGTCGGCCGTGCGCAGGCGCAGCAGCGTGCTGCTGGCGCGGATGCGCAGCAGGTCGCGGAACGCGTCGCGCGCGAACCCGATGTCGGCGGGCGCCGGCTTCATCGCGGCATTGGCCAGCAGCGGTTTGAACAGCGGCCAGTCTTTCGCGTTGTCCGGCGCCGGCGGCAGGCCGGTGCCGAAGAAGTTGTCCTGGTAGGTCCAGTCGATGCGGTTGAACCAGTCGCCCGAATTGAAGCTGTTGCGGTCGAGCGACTTTGAGCGCAGCGTGTCGATGCCGGCGTGGTAATACGCGACGCCCTGGCTGAATGCATTGATCGCCATCCCCAGCACCTGAACCCGCGCGCGCTCCGCACTGCTGGTTGCCACCGGCAGTTTGAGCACGTTGATGTCGTACAGCGTCTGGTTATCGTGGTTCTCGACGTAGTTGACCGCTTCGCCCGGTTCGCTCGCGTAGCCGGCCGGCTGGTTGCCGCCGTAGACCATCGCCTGCAACTGGCGCACCTGGCCATCGTAGGCCTGCATCGGATACGTGCGCACCGAGCCGGCCAGGCCGACGCGGATCAGGTCCGCCGCGCGCAGCAGGTCGACCTTTTTTGCGTCGCCGCCAAGGGCGTTCGCGTCGTACACCAGGCCATTGATATAGCCTTGCTGCTTGATGACAGGCAGGCCCGAGTCGCCGGGCGAGCCGCCGCGCACGGCGTCGCGCGCGCGGTCGCTGAAGGTGCCGATGCCGGTGCCGTTCAGCGACAGCTGTGACGCCTGCACGAAGCGCGCGCCGTCGGCCACTTCACCGAAATTCCAGCCTTCGCCGATCAGCTGCACGTGGCGGCCCGCCGCCGCGTCGACGGCCTGCTGCAGGCGCACCATCGCCTCGCGCGGCTGGTGGCCCATCAGGTCGAAGCGGAACGAATCGATCTTGTAGTGGCGTGTCCACAGCACCGACGAATCGATCATCAGCTTGGCCATCATCGTGTTTTCGGTCGCCGTGTTGAAGCAGCAGGTCGAGGCTTCGATGCCACCCACGGCATTCAGTCGATGGTAGTAACCGGGCACCACGCGGTCGAGGATCGATTTTTCTTCCTGGCCCGCGATGAAGGTGTGGTTGTAGACGACGTCGGTGCCCACGCGCAGGCCGGCCTTGTGCAGGTCCATCACCATCTGGCGGAACTCGATGATGCGGCGCGCGCCGTCCTGCGGGTCGCTCGCGTAACTGCCTTCGACGGCGTTGAAGTGCTGCGGGTCGTAGCCCCAGTTGAAGCAGTCGGTGTGGGCGGTCTTGACGACCAGCGCCTGCTGGCTCTCGCCATCCCGTGCGCCGGCGGGGGCGGGCTGCGCGCACGCCACTTCGGGGATGCTGCCGATGTCGTACACGGGCAGCAGGTGAATGTCGGTCAGGCCGGCCTTTGCCAGCGCGCGCAGGTGCCGCATCCCGTTGGAATTGGTCTCGCCAAACGCGCCGTACTTGCCGCGTTTGGCCGGCGGCACCGTCTGGTCGATCAGCGAAAAGTCGCGCACGTGCAGCTCGTAGATGACCATGTCGGTCTGCGCCTTGACCGTGGCCGGTGGCTGCGTGGTGTCCCAGCCGGCTGGCTTGAGGTGCGGCGCATCCAGGTCGGCGATATAGCTGCGTTGGGAGTCGGCGTTCAGGCTGACCGAGTACGGGTCGGTCACCAGGTTGCGTACCAGCCCGGCGCCATCGGCGACGACGTCGACTGCGTACTTGTAATACGTGCCGGACAAATCGCGCGGGACGCTGGCAGCCCAGGCGCCGGTGCGCGCATCGGGCGTCAGCGGCAGCACGGCGTTTGCGCGGCCCGTTGCGCTGTCATAGGTGCACACCGCGACATCGCGCGCGGTGGGCGCCCACAGCTTGAAAGCAGTCTGCTGGGCCGTGGGCGTCGCGCCCAGATCCGGGATGCGTTCGGCCGCCGCGTACAGGTCGTCGAGCGCGCCGGCCGCTTGCACGCGCGTTGCGTCGCGCACGGTGCCGTCCGGGTTCTCGTGGACCAGCACCAGCTGTTCGCGGTGCAGGGCAGGCAGGCGCGCCAGGTCGGCGTCCTGCACGCTCAGGGTCGGGCCGCTGGCGACCCATTTGAAGCGCGTGGCTGCAGCTTGCGGCACCGCCACGCGCGAGACGGCCAGCACGATCGCGCCGGCGCTGCCGGTGACCTTGCTGCCGGCCGTGGCCTGGATGGCGCCGACAGGGGAGTGGTACAGGCGATAGACGCCATCGCCAGAGGCGCCGGGCCAGCGCACGAGGCGGCGGTCGAGCCAGACGGCGCGCGCATCGAGTGTCGTGGCCGAGGCACCCAGCACCTGCTGGAAGGCCGGGCTGTCGCAGGTGGCGAGAGGAACAGCAGCATACGCGCTCGAGGACAGCGATGCTGCCAGCAGGACAAGGTGACGTTTCATGAACCGCTTATCCCGCAACGCTGCTGCGATAGTGGTCGACCATCCGGTAGCGCGTCGCATACCACCCGAACGCCGCCGCCGACAGTAGCGCGAACGCGGCAAAGAAGTACATCTGGAACGCCATCACCCCGACGCCCGAGCCTTCGATATACGCGATCACCGACTCGTTTTTCACGCTGGCGTTGACGATCAGCACCCACAGGTTGCCGACCGTGACGGCCAGGTACCACAGCGCCATGATCACGCCTTTCATGGCGGCAGGGGCCTGGCTGTAGGCGAATTCGAGACCCGTTGCCGAGACCAGCACTTCGCCCAGCGTGAGCAGCGCATACGGCGCGATCTGCCACGCGATCGAGACGGCGTCGCCGGCGTCGAGCGCCACCTGCAGATTGCCCACGACGATCCAGGCCGCGGCCGAGAGCACGATGCCGGCCGTCATGCGGCGCAGCGCGGTTGGCTCGATGCCCATCTTGCGCATCAGCGGGAACAGGGCGATGTTATTCAGCGGGATCAGGATCATCACGAGCAGGGGATTTAAGGCCTGCATCTGGGCCGGGATCACGTCGAAGGTCCAGCCCAAGAGGTTCACTTGCGTGGTCATCATGTTGGCCTGCACGATCCAGGTGGAGGCCTTCTGGTCGAACAGCGACCAGAACGGCGTGACGAGCGCGAACACGATCAGGATGCGCAGCACGGCGCGCACGCCGTCCACGGCGTCGTCCGGATGCAGGCCGCGTGCGCGGTTCAGTTGCATCGAGGTACCCATGCCGCCAAAGGCCATCAACAGCACCAGGGCGGTACAGGCGGCGATCACGAAGCCCCATTGCGCCGCCATGGCCAGCGACGCGAGGGCGCCGGCTGCGCCCAGCAAGGCCAGGTTCAGGCCCGGACGGCCCTGGCCGGGCTGCCTGGCCAGCAGCGCGCTTTTCGCCACGCGCATGAACGAGTGCGGATTGGCCGGCGCCGGCGGCACGTGCACGTATTTCTTTTTACCGCTCCAGAACACCATGGTCGCGATGAACATCAGGATGCCGGGCACGCCGAAGGCCCAGGCCGGGCCGTAGTCGCGCAGCAGCAGCGGCATCAGCAGCGATGCGAAGAACGAGCCGAAATTGATGATCCAGTAGAAGGCGTCGAAGACGACTTTCGCCTTGTCCTTGTTGGTGTGGTCGAACTGGTCGCCCACAAAACTGGCCACCAGCGGCTTGATGCCGCCCGAGCCGAGCGCGATCAGGAACAGGCCGAAGTAAAAGCCGTTGACGTTGTCTTCGAAAATCGCCAGGCAGGCGTGGCCCAGGCAATACACGAGACTGAGCCAGAACACCGTGTTGTACTTGCCGAAGTAGCGGTCGGCCAGCCAGCCGCCGAGCAGCGGGAAGAAGTACACGCCGATGACGAAGGTGTGGAACACGTGCTTGGCTTCGCCGGTGCGCATGTCTTCCGGCAAAAACATCAGGAGGGTCGTGATCAGGAATGGCGTCAGGATGTTGCGCATTCCGTAGAAACTGAAGCGTTCGCATCCCTCATTGGCAATGATGTAGGGGATTTGCCGGGGCATGCGCCCGGTGCCTGGCTTTGCGAGAGATGTCATCGAACCGCTTCCTTGAATTGGCAAACAGACGCGATGCTATGACGGGGACGCCTCTCTTTGCAACATAAAAATTGTCGTGAAACAAACTAGAAACAAAGTGGCAACATGCATACGTAGTTTAGGTACGGATGAAGAATCGGCACAATCACATATAACGTTTCAAGTCATTGAAATCAAATGATTAAATTCGATTTATTGCTAGCTGGGTGGAATTGTCAAGAAGGTTCGCCTGATGTATATTGCCTAGAATTCCACATCACGCACCCGCCCGGACTTGCCCATGACCCAGATCTCGACGACCGACAACCCGAACTGGTGGCGCGAAGCCATCATCTATCAGGTGTATCCGCGCAGCTTCCTCGATACCGACGGCGATGGCGTCGGCGATCTGGCCGGCGTGACCGCAAAGCTCGACTATATCGCGAGCCTGGGCGTGGACATCGTCTGGCTCTCGCCGTTCTTCAAGTCGCCAATGGCCGATTTTGGCTACGACATCGAAGACTATTGCGACGTCGATCCGCTCTTTGGCAACCTGGCCGACTTCGACCGCATGGTCGCCAAGGCGCACAGCCTGGGCCTGAAGATCATGATCGACCAGGTCATGTCGCACACCGCTGACACCCACAAATGGTTCGTCGAAAGTCGCGCCAGCCGCGACAATCCGAAGTCGGACTGGTATGTGTGGGCCGACCCGCTCCCGGACGGTAATCCGCCCAACAACTGGCTGTCGGTGTTCGGTGGCTCGTCGTGGCAGTGGGACACGCGCCGCAAGCAGTACTACCTGCATAACTTCCTCGTCAGCCAGCCGCAGCTGAACTTCCACAATCCGCTGGTGCAGCAGGCCCACCTCGATGCGCAGCGTTTCTGGCTCGAGCGCGGCGTCGACGGCGTGCGCATGGATGCCTGCGTGTTCCACTTCCACGACCGCCAGCTGCGCAGTAACCCGCCGGCGCTGGTGCGCGACACGTCAACCGTGACGGACGTGAACCCGTACGGCATGCAGGCGCACCTGTACGACAAGACGCAGCCCGAAAACATCGCGTTCCTCGAGCGCGTGCGTGCACAGCTCGATGAATTTGGCGCCGTGTCGATCGGTGAAATCAGCTCGGACGACGCGCTGGCCCAAATGAGCGAGTACACCGAAGGCGGCAACAAGCTGCACATGGCCTACAGCTTCAACCTGCTCACGCCGGTCTTCAACGCCGCGCACGTGCGCCGCCAGGTCGAGGAATTCAACGAGCGCGTCAAGGATGGCTGGGCCTCCTGGTCGGTCGGGAACCACGATGCGATTCGCGTGGCCACACGCTGGGGCGGTGCCAACCCGGCCCCTGGTTTCACCAAGCTGGTACTGGCGATGCAGCTCTCGCTCAAGGGCACGCCGTGCCTGTACCAGGGCGATGAACTCGGCCTGACCGAAGCCGATGTGCCCTACGAACTGCTGCAAGACCCGTACGGTAAAACCTTCTGGCCCGAGTTCAAGGGCCGCGACGGCTGCCGCACGCCGATGCCGTGGGTCGCCGCTGCGCCGCACGCGGGCTTTACCGACGGCCAGCCATGGCTGCCGGTGGACGCCGCGCACGTCAAGGCTGCCGTCGACGTGCAGGACCGCGACCATGACTCGATGCTGAACTTCCAGCGCCGCTTCATTGCCCTGCGTCGCAGCCTGCCGCAACTCACACGCGGCGAGATCGCATTCTTCGATGCGCCCGAGCCGGTCCTGGCGCTGCGCCGCGACCTGGCCGGGCATGACAGCGTGCTGGCCGCGTTCAATCTGTCGAACGAAGAAGTCAGCTTCGAGTGGCCAGCAACGGACGGCGTGGCGCAGATGCCGGTCGAGGGCCTCGATGGCAGTGCGCAGCAGGGCCACGTCACGCTGGCGCCGTACGGCGCCTGGTTCGGCACCCTGGCGGCGAACCGCTGATGGCCGGCGCGCAGCCCGAAAAATTCGCGCGCACGGCGTTTGCCGATGGCCCGCGCCTGCTCGCGGACATTGGCGCCACGCATGCGCGCTTCGCGCTGCAAAGCGCGCCCGGCGTGTTTCGCGACGTGGCGGTGCTGCGCTGCGAGGACTTTGCCGGCATCGTGCCGTTGCTGCGTCATTACCTGCTCGACCATCAGGATGTCACGCTGCACCACGGCGCCTTTGCAGTGGCCAATCCGATCAGCGGCGACTACGTGCGCATGACCAACCGCGCGTGGGAGTTTTCCACCGATGCGGTGCGGCGCGAGCTGGGCCTGGCCACGCTGTTGATCGTCAACGACTTCACGGCGCTGGCCACCGCCTTGCCCAACTTTGCGCGCGAGGACCTGATGCAGGTCGGTCCCGGCAAGGCGGTGCCGGGCGCGGTCATCGGCGTGCTGGGCCCGGGCACGGGTCTTGGCGTCTCGGGCGGCATCCCGACTGCCGACGGTTTCGTCACGCTGGGCAGCGAAGGCGGGCACGTGAACTTCGCGCCGTTCGACGAGCGCGAATTCGCAATCCTGCAATACGCGTGGCGCGAGTGGCCGCACGTGTCGAACGAGCGCCTGATCTCGGGGCCGGGGATGGAAGTGATCTACCGCGCGCTGGCCGACCGCAATGGCGTCGACGCCGCACCGCGCACGGCCGCGACGATCGTGGCCGGCGCGCTCGAACAGAACGATGCGCTGTGCCTGGAAACGCTCGAGTGCTTCTGCGGCATGCTGGGCGGCGCGGCGGCCAATCTGGCCGTCACGCTCGGCGCCTTTGGCGGCGTGTACATCGGCGGGGGTATCGTGCCGCGCCTGGGCGAGTGGTTTGCCCGTTCGCCGTTTCGTGCGCGCTTCGAAGCCAAGGGCCGGTTCTCGGACTACCTGGCCGACATTCCGACCTGGGTCATCACGACGCCGAACCCGGCCTTCCATGGCGTGGCCACCATCCTGGCCGAACACCTGCGCGGACGCAGCGGCGCCAACACGCTGATGGAGCGCATCACGCAGTTGCGTCATGAGCTCTCGCCGGCCGAAGGGCGCGTGGCCAGCCTCGTCATCGACCAGCCGCGCATGGTGCTCAATGAACCGATCGCCGAGATCGCGCGCCTGGCCGACGTGAGCCAGCCGACCGTGATCCGGTTTTGCCGCTCGCTGGGATTCCAGGGCCTGGCCGACTTCAAGCTCAAGTTCGCCAGCAGCCTGACCGGCTCGATCCCCGTGCGCCACAGCCAGGTGCGCCTGAGCGACAGCACGCACGACCTGTCGGCCAAGGTGATCGACAACACGGTGTCGGCGATCCTGCGTTTTCGCGACCAGCTCGACGTGCGCTCGCTCGACCGCGCGATCGAGATGGTCAGCCGCGCCAAGCGCGTCGAGTTCTACGCGATGGGCAATTCGCGCGCGGTGGCGCTCGATGGCCAGCACAAGTTCTTCCGCTTTCGCATTCCTACTGCGCTGTATGGCGACGCGCACCTGTTCACACTGGCCGCCGAATTGCTCGGGCCGGGTGATGTGGTGATTGCGGTGTCGAATTCAGGCGGACTGCCCGAATTGCTGCAGGCGGTGGACATCGCGCGCGCGGCCGGCGCCGACGTCATCGCGATCAGCAACAGCCAGTCGCCGCTGGCGCGCAAGGCCAGCGTCTGCCTGGCGGTCGATCACGCCGAAGACAGCACGAGTTTTCTGTCGATGATTTCGCGCATCCTGCAGTTGCTGCTGATCGACATCATGGCCGTCGGGATTTCGGTCGATGGCCAGCACGGACCGGCGCCGGGCCAGGATCCGCGCCGGCTGCTGATCTCGCACCTGGACAGTTAATCGGCGCTTTTCAGGTTGACGCGCTCGATCGTGCGGCGCCATTCCTGCAGGCTCAGCAGCGTGTCCGATTCGGTGTCGTCGACCAGGATCTCGCTGCCGTCCTGCGCGACCAGGAAGCTCTCCTGCCGCCGCGCATCCTGCGCGCGGTTCTCGACAAAACTCAGTTGGTAGTACTTCTTGCCATTGACTTCGCGCGGCGCCGGGTTGTCCTCGACCACGGCGCCGCGCGCCTTGCCGCCCGTGCGCCGTTCGATCTGCGCCGACCAGGCAGCCAGCTCCGGCAACGCCAGCAGCGTGGCCATCGCCTGTTCCTTGCTGTACGCGGGCGCCTGGACGACGGGTGCGACCGGCGCCGCTGCGGGCGGCGGCGCCGGCCGCTCGGCGCGCTTGCATCCGGCAACCGCGCAGCACAGGGCGAGCGCGGCAAGGGTGGTGCGCAGGGTGAACGAGGCAGAGGCGCGATTGGACATGGGAGGTTCCGGGAGACGAGACGGCCATACTAAACCATGCTTGTTTTTGCGGCAATATACCTCGCCCGTAACGGCCAGACGACCATTATTATTTCCACATGGAAATGCTTTCGTGATTTTCGCCACGCTCGCCAGGTGTTTCATGGTGGCATCTGATTTATTTAGTGCAACTAATGATATTCTGTAGGATCACTCCTACCAGTAAGTACACCGCATGGACACCCGCGCTAGCTACCAACGCCGTCTCGAAAAAAGTTCGCACCGCGAAAAACGCTTGATGACGCTTGCCGTGCTGGGCGTTGCCGTTGTTGTGGCCGGCGTCCTCCTGCCATCGCCATCGATCAGCTGGCCAACCTTCGGCCTGGCCTCGAGCACGACACCAGCCACCGGGGCCGTCCAGCCTGCGGCGCCGGCGAGCTCGTTAAGCGCGACACCACCGGCCGCGCAGCAGGCAAGCGCGGCGCGGCGTATCTACCGGCACTCGGTCGTGCCGGGCGGCGTGGCAGACAAGGTCGAGCTGGCGCAGATCCTGCGGACCGACCGCGTCGTGGCGGCGCACTATGCCACCTTCAATGTCGACAATGCGCGCGCCGTCACCGTGACATCCCCACGCGCCGTGTACGTCTCATACCGCAAGAACGACCAGATCTACTGGACGTCGAAGAAGGTCATGCTCGAGCAGGGCGAGACGCTCCTGACCGACGGCGAGCACGACATCCGCGCACGCTGCGCCAACCGCATCTCGGACGTGCCGCAGTATCCGGTCGAGCCCCATGGGCCAAGCGAAGCCGAACTCGATACCGTGGTTGGTGTCGCCGCCCCATCCGACAGGGGTGGTGCGGCCGGTGAAGAGGGCGGCCTGCTGGCCGTGGGCATGGACGACCTGGCTGCCAGCGAGGCGGTGGGGCAGCGCTACTACGCGACCAGCTTCCTCAATGGCGCTGGCCTGCTGGCGCTGGCAAATACGACATCGACGCCGACGCCGACGCCGTCCCGCCAGGGCCAGGCGCCGGGACTTCCGGACTGGTATGACGCGCCGATCTATCGTGCTGGCGTGCTGGGCGCCGCCAGCCCGGTGGGCGGCAGCGACGACATGGGCAATGGTACGCCGCCGCTGGTAGCAGACCTTCCCGGAACCGGCACGGTGCCGGGAAGCGTCGGCGCTGGCGACACGGGTGGGTTTGGTCGTCCTGGCAACGACACGGGTCCGATCCCGGTTGCAGCACCGGATGGCGGCGGCGTGACTGAGCTGCCGGTCAAGACGCCGCCCTCTCTGCCAACGCCAGGCGCTGGTACCGATACGCCGGTCGATATGCCTGTGACGCCGACGGCGCCGGGCACGCCAACGACACCGGGCACGCCGGGCACACCGACCACGCCGGGCACGCCAACGACGCCCGATGCGCCAACGATACCGGGCACGCCGACCACGCCGGGCACGCCAACGACGCCCGATGCGCCAACGATACCGGGCACGCCGACGATACCGGGCACGCCAACGACGCCGGGCAATCCCGTGGTCGAGCCGGTCGCGCCGGCCGACGTGCCCGAACCAGGTACGCTGTGGCTCGGCGGCGTCGCACTGGCCGCGCTGTTGTGGCTGCGCCGCAAGGGCCCGCGCGCGCGCTGACACGCGCGCAGCGCACCAAGCGCAGACAACAAAAAACCCGCGAGGTGTGAACCTCGCGGGTTTTTTATCGTGGGTCACCTGGGCGAAGCATGCAGCGCGCTTCGCCCGGATTGCCCCGGCAATTACATCATGCCGTCCATACCACCCATACCGCCCATGCCGCCCATACCACCCATGCCGCCGGATGGCTTGTCTTCCGACAGTTCCGCCACCATGCAATCGGTGGTCAGCATCAGGCCGGCGATCGACGCTGCATTCTGCAGTGCCGAACGGGTGACCTTGGCTGGATCCAGCACGCCCATTTCGACCATGTCGCCGTAGGTGCCGTTGGCTGCGTTGTAGCCGTAGTTGCCGGTGCCGGCCAACACTGCTGCAACGACGACCGATGGCTCTTCGCCGGCGTTCTGGACGATCATGCGCAGTGGCTCTTCCATTGCGCGCAGGACGATCTTGATACCAGCGTCCTGGTCAGGGTTGTCGCCCTTGACGGTGATGTTGGCACGAGCGCGCAGCAGGGCCACGCCGCCGCCGGCAACGATGCCTTCTTCCACGGCAGCGCGGGTAGCGTGCAGTGCATCTTCGACGCGTGCTTTCTTTTCCTTCATCTCGACTTCGGTGGCTGCACCGACGCGGATCACGGCAACGCCGCCGGCCAGCTTGGCCACGCGCTCTTGCAGTTTTTCGCGGTCGTAGTCCGAGGTCGCTTCTTCGATCTGTGCGCGGATCATCTTGACGCGGCCTTCGATTGCTTCAGCCTGGCCGGCGCCGTCGATGATGATGGTGTTTTCCTTGCCGACTTCGATGCGCTTGGCCTGGCCCAGCTCTTCCAGCGTGACCTTTTCCAGGGTCAGGCCGACTTCTTCAGCGATGACCTGGCCGCCGGTCAGGACAGCGATGTCTTCCAGCATGGCCTTGCGACGGTCGCCAAAGCCCGGTGCCTTGACAGCGACGGTCTTCAGAATGCCGCGGATGTTGTTGACGACCAGGGTCGCCAGCGCTTCGCCGTCGATGTCTTCAGCAACGATGACCAGTGGACGGCCAGCTTTTGCGACTTGTTCCAGTACCGGCAGCAGGTCACGGATGTTCGAGATTTTCTTGTCGCACAGCAGGACGAATGGGTTTTCGTGCACGGCGACTTGCTTGTCCGGGTTGTTGATGAAGTACGGCGACAGGTAACCGCGGTCGAACTGCATGCCTTCCACGATGTCCAGCTCGTCGTTCAGCGACTTGCCGTCTTCCACGGTGATGACGCCTTCCTTGCCCACTTTTTCCATCGCTTCAGCGATGCGCTCACCGATCGAGGTTTCCGAGTTGGCCGAAATGGCGCCGACTTGTGCGATCTCTTTGGTGGTGGTGGTTGGCTTGGCGATCTTGCGCAGTTCTTCGACGGTGGCAGCAACTGCCTTGTCGATGCCGCGCTTCAGGTCCATCGGGTTCATGCCGGCGGCAACGAACTTCATGCCTTCGCGGACGATGGCTTGTGCCAGCACGGTCGCGGTGGTGGTGCCGTCACCGGCGTTGTCGCTGGTCTTGGAAGCGACTTCCTTGACCATCTGCGCGCCCATGTTCTGCAGCTTGTCTTTCAGTTCGATTTCTTTGGCGACCGAGACACCATCTTTGGTGACGGTCGGCGCGCCGAACGAACGCTCCAGCACGACGTTACGGCCTTTTGGGCCCAGGGTGACTTTGACTGCATTGGCGAGGATATTGACGCCTTCGACCATCTTGGCGCGCGCTGCGTCGCCGAATACTACTTCTTTAGCTGCCATTTGTTATTTCTCCGAATGTTCGTGAGTGGGGTCAGAAATTACAGTGCGACGATCGCGAGAATTTCTTCTTCGCGCAGCACCAGCAGTTCCTGGCCATCGATCTTGACGGTCTGAGCGCCATACTTGGAGAACAGCACGCGATCGCCGACTTTCACTTCCAGAGGGCGGAGCTGGCCGTTATCTTGCACTTTGCCATTACCAACGGCGAGAACTTCGCCTTGGTCCGGCTTCTCTGCCGCGGCATCAGGGATGATCAGGCCGGACGCAGTTTTGGTTTCCTGGTCGAGACGCTTCACGATTACGCGATCGTGCAGAGGGCGAAGGTTCATGCAAAACTCCTTAATATTCAATGGTTTAACTGGCGTTTTTGACGCCGGCGCAATGACTTGATGCTGCTGCGCCGGTCTGCAAAGAGTTGTTAGCACTCTCAGCTAACGAGTGCTAATTATAGGGACGATAACCTGCCTTTTCAAGGCGCAAGATGGCGAAATCATTTTAAACATGTGATATAGCGCAATGATGACATTGGCATATCTACAATGTTTGTGACCGGCCATCGAGCCAGGCGGCAAGACCGGAGGCGGGAAGACGAGAGGTGCGACGCGTTTTGCGCCGCACGCCAAACCCTTGATACTGCCGCACAGCAATGCGCACCGGTTGACGGAAAAAGCAACTCGATCCTATAGTGTCGAATGATTTCCGAATTCCAAGACCTTTCAGACAAAATCGACCGGCTTGCGCAACTGACCCAGTCGTTGCGTGCCGAGAATTACCTGCTGCGCCAGGCCAATACCCTGCTCAGCACCGAGAACCTCGCGTTCAAGGAGCGCCTGATCGAGGCCCAGCGCCGCGTCGAAGCATTGCTCGACGAGCTGCCCAAGCCGCCGGTCGAAACCGGCGCGGCAGACGCACCTGCTGCAGACGTACCTGCCGCTGAGGCGCCGCTCGACCCCAATGCGCCGATCCCGCCGCATCTCGCCCATGCGCGCCGTCAGGGGGCACTATGATCCATCTGGACGTACATATCATGGGCCAGTCATATCGCCTGGCCTGCCGCGACGGTGAACAGCGCACGCTGCGCGAAGCCGTGAGCTACCTTGATGGCAAGATGTGCCAACTGCGCGATTCCGGCAAGGTCAAGGGCACCGACCGCATCGCCGTGATGGCGGCGCTGAGCGTGGCTGCCGAATTCCTGTCGGTGAAGTCGCCGCAGGGTCCGCTGTCGGACATGTCGATCCTCGAGGTCAAGCAAAAGCTCGAGTCGATGCACACGGTGCTCGATCGCGTATTGGCGAGCCAGGAAAATCTGACCTGAAAGGCCGAATCCGTTTGACAGAGCCGGGCAAAGGAGTAAACTCCTCCTTGCCCTGCGGTGTTCGAGATTTGCCATATATTCCTTGAACCATTCTTACGCATAGGTCGTGGAACAAGCTCGATGGGTGTGAGCGTCGCTAGTCCGACGAACCCGAAATTGATCTGACCGTGACCGCCTTGAACCGTTGTGGTTCAGGATGCCGGCAAAAACGGCACAGGCGGGGACTAAACATACAAGCGGTTGCGCACTCGGTACGCAGCCGCTTTTTTCATGTGTGCTTCCGGTGCATCGTGTGCTGGCAGGGAGAACAGCGCGATGCGCTATTGGTTGATGAAATCCGAGCCCGACGAAGTCAGCTTCGACGATGTTCTTGCGGCCCCCGGCGCCACCGTGGCCTGGTTTGGCGTGCGCAACTACCAGGCGCGCAACTTCATGCGCGATGCCATGGCCGTCGGCGACGGCGTGCTGTTCTACCACTCGGGCGGCAAGCTGCCGGGCGTGGCCGGCATTGCCGACATCGTCAGCGGCCCGTATCCCGACGCATCGCAGTTCGACGCCGCCAGCCACTACCACGATCCGAAGGCCACGCCGGAAACGCCGCGCTGGATCTCGGTTGACGTCAAGGCGCGCGAAGCGGGCCGCTTCGTGCCGCTGGCCGAACTGCGCACCGTTGCTGCCCTCGAAGACATGGTGCTGCTGCAGAAGGGCAGCCGGCTGTCGATCTCGCCCGTCACCAAAGCCCAGTACATGACCATCGTCGCGCTCGTGCGCGGCAAGGGAGCTTGATGATGGTGCCTGCATTCGATCCGCTGCTGATCCTGGCCCTGCTGGCGATGGGCGCGTTTGGCGGCTTCGTGGCCGGCCTGCTTGGCGTCGGCGGCGGCATGATCCTGGTGCCCTTCATCACGATGATTTTCACGGCACGCGGCTTTCCCGAGGCGCTGGTGGTGCACATGGCGATCGCCACCTCACTTGGCACCATCTTCTTTACCTCGTTGTCGTCCGTGCGTGCGCATCACAAGCACGGCGCCGTGCTGTGGCCCGTGGTACGCCTGTTCACGCCCGGCATCCTGCTCGGCGCGTGGGTCGGGCCCTGGATCGGCAAGCAGATGAACACCCCGGTGCTGGCGTTTTTTTTCGGCTGTTTCGTGGCGTTCTCGGCGATCCAGATGCTGATCGGGAAAAAACCGGCGGCGGCGCGCGAACTGCCCGGCAAACCGGGCATGTTCGCAGCGGGCAGCGTGATCGGCATCCTGGCGGGGCTCGTGGGCGCGGGCGGTGCTTTCGTCTCGGTCCCGTTCATGACGCGCTGTAACGTACGCATCCATAATGCCGTTGCCACCAGTGCGGCGATCGGCTTTCCGGTGGCGCTGATGGGTACCCTGTCGAACGTGTATTTCGGCTGGGGCGAACCCGGTTTGCCGCCCTGGTCGCTCGGCTTCATCTATCTGCCGGCGCTGGCGATCATCGTGCTGGCCAGCGTGTCCATGGCGCCGCTGGGCGCGCGCACCGCGCACAAGATGCCGGTACGTCAGTTGCAGCGCATCTTCAGCGTCATCCTGTGTGCGCTGGCCGCCTACATGTTCTGGAAAGCCTTCAACTAGGCTGCGCCTACGCTTTGCGCACCCGCGCGCGGTCCAGTGGCAGGTCGCGCATGCGCAGGCCGCAGGCGTCGAACACTGCATTCGCGATGGCTGCCGCGGCCGGGCCCTGCGCCGCTTCGCCGGTGCCCAGGAAAGGCTGGCCGGGACGGTCGATCAGGTGGACGTCGATCTGGTCCGGCGCCTGGGCAAAGCGCAGGATCGGGTACGACGCCCAATCCACCGTCAGCACACGCGACGCGTCGAAGCGCACCTGTTCCAGCAAGGTCCAGCTGGCCGACTGGATGATGCCGCCCTCGATCTGGTTGCGCACGCCGTCCGGGCTGACGATCTCGCCGCAATCGACGGCGCTTACCGCGCGCGTGATGCGCACCAGGCCTGTTTCGCGCGCCACCTCGACTTCCACCGCGATGGCGCAGTACGACGCCAGGTTTTTATAACGTGCAAAGGCGAAGCCGCGCCCGCGCCGGGCCGGGCGCCGGTACCCATCCCAGCCGAACTTTGCTGCGGCCAGCTTGATCACGTCGAGCGCGCGTGGATCGGCCAGGTGCCGCAGCCGGAACGCGACGGGGTCGCTGTTCGCGGCGCGCGCCAGTTCGTCCATGAAGCTCTCGATGGCAAACACATTGCAATAGGCGCCCAGGCCACGCAGCGCCGACGTGCGCAAGACCGGCTTTGGCTGGAAGTGGTGCACCACGCGCGCATTGGGCAGCACGTAATACGGGATCGCATTGCGGTCGCCACTGCCTTCCGGTTGCGGCGCAGGTTTCGCGACCGGCGGCACGAACGGGCGCGCCAGGTGCGTGGCCGCCAGCAGGTTGCCGGCCTTGCCGGGCCGCGTATTATGCGGCGGCGTGAAGACGTCGTGCTGCCAGTCGGCGATGCGGCCGGTGCTGTCGAGCGTGGCGGCCACCTGCACCACCATCGCCGCGCCGAATGGCTCCCACGCGTGTTCTTCTTCGCGCATCCACTGCACGCGCACGGGCCGACCGGGCAGGGCGCGCGCGAGCAGGATGGCGTCGGCCGCGACGTCGTCGGCGCCGTTGTGGCCGTAGCAGCCCGACCCCTCGACGTGGATGCAGCGGATCGTGTCTTCGTTCACGGCGATCAGTTCAGCCAGGGCCGTGCGCAGCGGGAACACACCCTGCGTGTGGGTCCAGACGGTATAGCGGCCGTCGACCAGCTGCGCCACCGCGCACGAGGGGCCGATGGAGGCGTGCAACTGGAACGGGCGCGTGTAGCGCGCAGCGAATTTACGGCCGGCCTGGACCGGTGCGCCGCGCGCCAGGATCGGCAGCACCTCGGCTGGCTGGGCGCGGATGAACGCATTCACGTCGGGATGCACCGGCAGCGACGCCGGCGTCTCCCAGCGCGTGGCCCGCGCCAGCGCCGTCGCCGCCTTCACGGCGCGGTACTCGCCCTCGGCGATCACGGCGAGAAAGCGCCCGTCCCGCACCACCTTGAGTACGCCCGGCAGGCGTTCGATTGCGGCAACCTCGACGTCAATGAGCCGCGCTGCCTGCGATGGTGGCCGCACGATCCGCGCATGCACCATCTGCGGCAGCCGCAGGTCTTGCACATACGCCGCGCCGCCCGTGACCTTGGCCGGAATGTCGACGCGCGGCACCGACTTGCCGATTGCCGTGCGCGGGCCTGGCGGGGGCGGCGCGGGCACCGGCGTGGCGCGCAGGTGCAATTCCTGGCCCGTCACCAGCTGGCCGAACGTGACACGCCGAGCACCCGCGCTGAACGCGCCATCCTTCAACGCCAGGTTGCCCAAGGGCGCGCCAAGCCGCGTTGCGGCCAGTTCGCCCAGGCGTAGACGCACCTGGCCGGCGGCGTGGCGCAGCGCCGTGCCACTGTCCTTCATCGAATTGCTGCCGGCGGTGATGCCTTCGTCCGGCGTGCGCGCCGTGTCGGCGGTGACGAGCTGCAGGCGACCAGGGGCCAGGCGCAGTTCGTCGGCCACTACCTGCAACAGCGCGGTCTTGATGCCTTGCCCCAGTTCGGCCTTCCCGGTAAACACCGTGATGCGTTCATTGGCCTCGATGCGGATCCAGGCGTCGAGCCACGGCGACTTGTCCAGGCTCTTGGGCAGCTCGCCGGGGGCAGCAAATGCTGCCCCCGGCAGCGCGAACGACAGTGTGAGCGCGCCGCCACCAGCGAGCAAGGCACGGCGGCCGGTATCGATCGTCATCGCTTGCCCTTCGCTGCCAGCGTATTGGCGACGCGCCGCACCGCGCGCAGGATGCGCATGTGCGTGCCGCAGCGGCACAGGTTCGGCGCCATGTGGGTGCGGATCTGGGCGTCGGTCGGCCTGAGGGTGCGTTCGAGCAGCGCCGTGGCCTGCATCAGCATGCCGGCGATGCAGTAGCCGCACTGCGCGGCCTGCTCGTCGATGAAGGCTTGCTGCAGCACGCCGGGGGTGGTCGCATCCCCCAACCCCTCGACCGTGCGCACCGGTCGCTGGCCGACGACGGATACCGGCACCATGCAGGCCATCGCCGGCTGCCCGTCCAGCAGCACGGTACACGAACCGCACTGGCCAAGGCCGCAGCCGAACTTGGCGCCATTGAGTTCCAGATCATTGCGCAGCACGTACAGCAGCGGGGTGTCGGCATCCTGGTCGACGGCGTGCACCTTGCCGTTCACGTGCAGGCGGTAGGTCGTCATTCTTTGCTCGCTTTGCGCACGGCCTTGTTCAGATCGGGCCACACGGGTTGGTTCGCGCCATACTTGCGCAGGTAGGCCGCCAGGGCACCGGTCTGTTCGTCGGTCAGGATCGTCCGGAAGGCCGGCATGAAGCGCGACGGCTCGCCATCGGGCGGCGTGATGCCGTCCAGCGTGATGTGAATCAGGTCGCGCGGGTCGGGGTCGTACAGCGCGATCGCCTTTTGCAGCGGCAGCGCGGTGCCGGAACTGGCATCGCGCCCGACGTCGTGGCAGCGCGCGCATGCATTGGCGTAGACCGCGTAGCCGAGCGTCATGCGCTGCAGGTCCGGATCGTCGCTTGCGGGCTTGGGCAGCGGCCCATCCTGCTGCGCGGGTGTCATGCGCGCGGGCGCCTTCGCCAACTGGCTGTGGGTCCAGGCGGCCAGCGCCGCCACATCGCGCTCGTCGGCTTGCGCCAGGTGCGTGACCACATCCTGCATCGGGCCGGCCGCCATCGCGTGGTCATGCGCGACGCCGGTGCGCAGATACGCGTGCAGCTGGTCGCGCGTCCAGGGCAGGGGCGAGGGCGAATGCTCGTTCAGCGCCGGCGCGTACCAGTCATCGGCCTCGCCGCCGCCAAGCTGTTTCTTCAGATCGGGGCCGCCCAGCAGCGTGCGCGGCGTATGGCAGGCCGCGCAGTGCGCGACGGCATCAAACAGGTACGCGCCGCGGTTCCATTCGGCCGATTGCCCGGCGACTGGCTGCCATGGCGCGTCGTCCAGGTACAGCACGTTCCAGAACGCCACCAGTGGGCGGAACCCGAACGGGAAGGTCATGCGGTTCTCGCGCGCCGGTGCGGCAATTGCGGGCCGCGTCATGAAGTACGCGTACAGGTCCTGGATGTCACCGTCGATCATGCGCACATAGTGGTTGTACGGGAAAGCGGGATACAGCAGGTGGCCATCGCGCGCGACGCCTTCGCGCATCGCGCGCGTGAAGGCCGCTTCGCTCCAGGCGCCGATGCCGGTCGTGGTGTCGGGGGTGATGTTGGTGCTGTGGACCGTGCCGAACGGGGTGTTCATCGGCTTGCCGCCGGCAAAGGGCCGCGCCAGATCCGGCGTGTGGCACGAGGCGCACATGCCAAGGCGCGCCAGGTTGGCGCCGCGCTCGATGCGCGTGGTGTCGAAGGATTGTGGCGCGGTCTGCGGCGCCAGCGCGGGGCGCCACATGATGGCAAATGCAACGCTGGTGGCGACGATGACGGCTGCGAGCAGCAGCCACCAGCCGATATGTCGTGTGCGCCGGACTTGAACCATCGGGACTCCGTGTCGTGAAGTCCCATTGTCGATGCAGGAGGGTGGGCGATCTGTGCGTTCGCCCACGCTGCAGTGTGCAAACCACCCTTACCGGGCGTTGGCCACCAGTTCGAACACGACGCGCGGCATCTGCGGATCGTTGGATTGGATTTCGTAAGTACTGGTGTGCACACCGGTCGAACGCCGGCCGGTCGTGGCATTTGTCAGCGCTTCGAATGACAGGCGCAGTTGCAGTTCGCCGCCCGGTGGCACCACGTGCACGATGTCGCCCACGTTGCCAAAGCCGCTTTCGCGATTGGCGGCCGGCGCTGCGCGCTCGAAGCCCAGATTCCAGTTTTCTCCGCCCGCCGGATTCATGACCCGGTCGCGCGCGGTGACGTTCATGGCCATGATGCCAAGGCGCAGGGTCAGGTTGGCGTTGCCCCGGTTGGCCAGGCGCACCGTCCGGAACGATGTCGAGCTACCCGTGCTGTCACCCAGCGCCAGCCTGGCGATGGCCGGATGCACGTTGTAGTGCTTGCCGTCGACTGTCAGCTTTGGCTGCGGCCCGGATGGCTTGGGCCGCAGCGAGATGAAGGGGTCGCCCTGCAAGCCCCAGTTCACACTGTCAAGCTTGCCCGCGAAGGCTTCGGCGAAGGTCGCGCCATGGGCGAGCGGCTGGTACATCGATTGCACCGCCTCCTTGTCGACCCAGTTCGACTGAAACACGACCGCGGTCGAACCGAGCACCAGCAAGGCGTCGCCCCGGGTCAGCAGCGATGTGCCGAACGAATCGGGATTGAGGAAATTCTGCGTCGAGCACGATTGCAGATTGATGAACTTGGCCCGGATCGGCGTGCCCGCCAGATCGCCCGACGTGAAGTCGACTGCATCGTTCGAGTGGAACGCTGTCGTGGGATCGGGCCCTTCTGCCACGATCCTGCCCTGGGTGCCGTGGCCGTTGAAGGCGCATATCTCGTTGGCGCCCGACAGGCAGCCACGGAAGGCATCGAGCCTCTCCTGGCCGCGGCCTTCTTGGATGTAAGTGATGCGGGAGCGTTCATACAGCGGGATATCGTCCCAGAAGCGCGGGCCGTCGACCGGCGCGGCGCCGCGTATCCACAGCGCGTTGACGTGCTGGTAAGCGGGCGTCCAGCGCGCATTCGACGCATCGGGGCCGCGGTGGTAGCCGATCATCTGGTCGAGCTTCGCCGTCAACTCGCCGGGCTGGCGCGCTGCGCTGGTGCCGCGCAAGATGGACACGGTCATGCCGTTGCGGCAGGCCGGGTCGTCGGTGGCGATCCAGGCATGGTCGCTGCCAGGCGCCGGCTGGACCACCTGCGTGCCTGACGGAATCCGGTAGCGCGCGCAGTCGGGGGCGCGGTAGGGTGTCAGATCGGGATAGCTCTGCCCATCGGCCAGGTCGACACGGGTCGGCACGACCACGTCGCCAATCAGGATGGCGCCATGCCGGCCCCGCAACTGGGCGCGCACGGCCGGCACGCTGGTGGCAGACTGCACGACATCCACGCGCCACACCGGTCCGAACTGGCCGGCGCGCGCGTTCAGGTCGGCCGCGAGCACGGTGGCGAGCGTGTCGAGCCGCGCGCGCAGCAGGGCGTGCTGGGCTGGCGCCACCAGCAGCGCGACCGAGCGCGCGCCCCCCGGCACTTCGGCGTAGCCGTCGCCCATGGTCCAGGCCTGGCCCGCCTTGAGCGCGGCGATGCCGGCATCGATCGCGCTGCCAATCTCGCCGTCGGTGCTGGCGCTGTGTGTTGCGCCCAGCAGATCGCGTACCAGCGCATTCGGGCCGTGTCCGGCGTACAGTGCCCGCGCCTCGGCCCGATCGAGTGCGGTGGTCAACATGCGCGCTGCCTCTGCCTTGCGTTCGAAGGTGATCACGTCACTGCCTTGCGCACTGGCGAGGATGGTGGTGATGGCCGCGCCCGTGCTCAATCCATGGGTCTGGATGGCGTCGAGCCAGAAGCGCAGCCCTGGCGCATCGGCGTCGCGATTGAAACTGTTGAGATACAGGGCGGCGATCAGGCGTTCGGGCGCGCCGCCATACAGTGCCTGCGCCTCGGCGCTGTTGGCCAGGCTGTCGATGATGGCGCGCACGTCGGCGTTCGTGCCATAGGCGGCCGCCATGGCACGCAGGCCGGTGGGGAGCTGCAGCCGCGCCAGCGTGGCGGCGTGGTAGGCCAGGCCGTCCGGATCGGCGGCCCGGCCGAAAAATGCGACGTAGAGCTGCTGCACCAGCGGCGTGTAGACGGTGATGTCCGCACCAGTCGCGCGCTGCGAGGTACTCATCGCGGCGGTCTGTGTGGCCGGCGCCTCCGGCGTGCCGCTCCCACAACCGGAAAGGGCCAGCATGGCGGCCATGATGGCCAGTCTTTTTGGCAGGGGCATGCGCGTCTCACTGAAAGGATTAGTGATCATTTTTGCATCAACCCCCGCCAAAGGCAATTGCCGGTCTACTGCATCAGTCAGGCGTGAACGCTCTGGCGCGGCGCCTGACGATACGCCCACACCAGCATGGCCAGCGCAGCGACGATCATCGGCAGCGACAAGACCTGGCCCGACGTGATCGGCAAGCCGAACACGGTGGTTTCCCAATCCGGTACACGGAACCATTCGGTGAAGAAGCGCGCGCAGCCATACAGCAGCGTGAACATGGCGCCCACGGCCAGGCGCGGGCGCGCCTTGCGCGCGAACAGCCACAGGATGATGAAGACCAGCACGCCGTCGATCAGCGCCTGGTACAGCGGCGACGGATGGCGCGGGCCGGCCACGCCTGGCCACAGCATGGCCCACGGCAGGCTCGGATCGGCCAGGCGGCCCGGCAGTTCGGCATTGATGAAATTGCCCATGCGGCCGGCCGCATACCCGAGCGGCACGAGCGGCGCGATGAAGTCGTACACGTCGAGGATGTTGCGGCGGCGCTTGCTGGCCCACAGCGCCATCGCGATCAGCACGCCCAAAAAGCCGCCGTGGAACGACATGCCGCCGCGCCAGATCATGAAGATTTCGAGCGGATGCGCGAGGTAGTAGAGCGGCTGGTAGAACAGCACTTCGCCCAGGCGGCCACCGATGATCACACCGAGCATCCCGTAGAACAGCATGTCGTCCAGATCATCCTTGGTCCAGCCCTGCACCGCCACGTGCGGCATGCGGATGCGCACGCGGCCCAGCATGATGAACAGGGCAAAGGCAACTACGTACATCAGGCCATACCAGTGGATTTGCACCGGCCCGAGCGCGAGCGCAATCGGGTCCGGCTGCGGATGAATCAGCATAGTCAGTCTTTCTTCAATAAGTCGAGGAAGCCCTTGAGGACGGGCGAATCGTTATCGCGTCGCCATGCCAGGCCTGTTTCGGCCAGCGGCGTGGCGTCGCGCAGGGCACGGTATTCTACGCCGGGGCGCATCAGGTTCGACACGGATTGTGGCACAAGTGCCAAGCCCATGCCGCCGGAGACCAGGCTGACGATGGTCTGCATCTGGATCGCTTCCTGCCCGATCGTGGGCAGGAGGCCGGCGGCGCGGTAGCACGCCAAAATCGCATCGTGCAGGCTTGGCGCCACCGTGCGCGGGAAGATCACCAGCGGCAGCGGGGGCAGTTCGCGCAGCCACACCGGCCCCGGTGCCGCGAGCGCCGCCAGTCCGCTCGGCGCGCACAGCACCAGCGGCTCGTCGAGCAGCTTGCGGTAGGCGAGCGCAGGATCGGCCACGCCCGCGGGTGCGCCCGGCTGCAGCGGGATCACGAAACCCGCGTCGATGCGGCCTGACAGCAGGTCGTCGAACTGCACGTCGGACGTCGCCTCGTGCAGCACCAGGCGCACGCCCGGAAACGCAGCGCGGTAGCGGCGCAGCACGTCGGGCAGCATGCCCAGGCCGGCGGTGGAGACAAACGACAGCGCCAGGCGGCCCGCCTCGCCGCTGGCCGCGCGCCGCACCAGTTCGGGCAGCGCGCCCGCTTCGTCGAGGATACGGCGCGCTTCGGGCAGCAGCGCGCTGCCGGCTGCTGTCAGGGCGACCATGCGGCGGTTGCGCAGGAACAGCGGCGCGCCGAGGAGGTCTTCGAGATTGGCGATGCTTTGCGAGAGCGGCGGCTGCGTCATGTGCAGGCGCTGCGCGGCGCGGCCGAAATGCAGCTCTTCGGCCACGGCGACGAAATGGCGCAGCTGGCGCAGTTCAGGATGCATTGATGGAGGTGATGAATGGACAGGGCTCGGTGAGTTGTCCAATGTATCACAGCGTGACGATTACAGGCCCTGCCGCTGGCGGCAATGCGGGGGTGCTAGCGGCGTTTTTCCAGCGACTTTTTCACGCGGTCGGTGCGGCGCTGCTCATCGACGTCGTGGGCCTTGCGCTTGTCCAGGCCCAGCGCCTTTTCGATGTACTCGAACCAGATGAAGGCGACCACCATCAGGCCGATGATGTACCACCAGGACAGGTCGGCGAAACGCCAGACCTCGAAGCCGCGCAAGGCGGCAAGCAGGGCGATCAAGAGGATCAGGGGCATGGTGAAAACTCCTTGTAGCCGCACATCTTACGGACTAAATGATGCTTATGGGCAAAATTAACAGTTTTCTGTTACACCGTATGAGCAAATGTGGTGATCGCGTTACAGAGTGTATCGCTTGCAGAAGGTCCACCGGATTGCCGGTAAAATTCACTCAGTCATTAATCCGGAGAATGCCATGAAGCGGTCCCTGTTGTTGTGTGTCGCGCTGTCGGCGTTTGCCTCAGGCAGCGCCCTGGCCCAGGCCGACCTGGCCAAGGCCAAGAATTGCATGGCCTGCCACACGTCGGCTACCAAGCTGGTCGGGCCGGCGTACAAGGACGTCGCCGAGAAATACGCGGGCCAGAAGGGCGCCGAAGACAAGCTGGTGCAGAAGGTGCTCAAGGGCGGCTCGGGCACCTGGGGCCCGGTCCCGATGCCGGCCAATCCGCAGGTCAGTGAGGCCGAAGCGCGCTCGCTGGTCAAGTGGGTGCTCGCGACCAAATAAGTCGTCGCCTGCGGTACGACATGAGAAGCGCGCCTGCGTCAGCAAGGCGCGCTTTTTCATTGGGGGCCACACAGGCGACGTGGTGTAAGATCGCGCCTTGTTCGCCTGCCACCCCACCTGACCGAAGCATGACTACCAACGATTCCCCCGTACCCGATGCGCCCCGCCAAGTCGTCAAGCCCACCATCGGCGTCTATCGTCGCCATCTGCTCGTGTGCACCGGCCCTCGCTGCAACGCCGATGGCGCTGCACAGGCGCTGTCCGACAGCCTGGGCGAGAAGTTCAAGGCCAGCGGCCTGGATAGTGGCCCGCTGCGCGTCAAGCGCAGCGCGGTGAGCTGCTTCGCGGCCTGCAATGGCGGCCCGATCGTCTGCGTCCAGCCGGACGGTACCTGGTACTACAACGTCACGCCGGACAATATGGACCGCATCATCGACCAGCACCTGTGCAAGGGCGAGCGCGCCGATGACCTGGTGTTCCACCAGGCGGGCACACAGGCGTGACGACCATGGCGCACCGCTTCGACGACGCCCAGGTCGACGGCGTCTACCGCGCCATCGCCGAGCGGCGCGACGTGCGCCACTTCATCCCCGGCGCGATCGACGAAGCAGTGCTGCTGCGCCTGCTCACGGCAGCGCACCAGGCGCCCAGCGTCGGCATGATGCAGCCATGGCGCTTCATCCGCATCGCGTCAACGCTGCTGCGCGAACAGATCTGCACGCTCGTCGAAGCTGAGCGCACGGCCACCGCCGATGCCCTGGGCGAGCGCGGCGCCGAGTTCATGCGCCTGAAGGTGGAGGGACTGCGCGACTGCGGCGAAGTGCTGGTCGTGGCGCTGATGGACGGCCGTGAGCGCCACATATTCGGCCGCCGCACGCTGCCCGAGATGGACCTGGCGTCGGTGTCCTGCGCGATCCAGAACCTGTGGCTGGCGGCGCGCGCCGAAGGGCTGGGAATGGGGTGGGTGTCGCTGTTCGATCCCGAACAACTGGCGGCCTTGCTGGGCATACCGGAAGGCGGCAAGCCGGTGGCGATCCTGTGCCTGGGGCACGTGGCCGAGTTTTATCCGAAGCCGATGCTCGAACTCGAAGGCTGGGCCCAGCGGGGCGCGCTGAGCGACTTTGTCTCGCTCGACCGCTGGTAGCGATCGAGCCCTACTGGCTGCCTTGGCACTGGCGCCAGTACCCTTTCAGGCGGCGAACAGCTTCAGCAATGCCACTGCCGGGGAGGCTGAGCCAATCCGCCGATTGGCTTGCGCAGCTTCGAGGACCTCGACAAGTTCATTGTATTTGTCGGCTTGACGGTCATTCAAATTGGTCATGTTCATACTCCAGCGAGGGAAGGTACGAAACTTGGCCGGCTCGTTGTACAGAACCCGGGAATTCTTGTGGCGCGGATCGAGTTCGATTTTTTTATACAGCTTGTCGAGCGCGGCTACCGGACCCTCCAGAACCTGCAGGAACCAACCCCCGTTGTAGAACAGACTGCCCGTCACGTCGAGTGGAGCATTGTTCGTTTTTGCCTTATCCTGAATGGACGCCAAATCATCTGGCGACATCTTGCGTGTGGATTGGCTGACGTAGACAAGTTGATTGATTGACATGCAAAATTCTTTCTTTAGGGAAAGTAAAACTATAGCTCAGCATCATGCTAATGTCGAACATATAGTGCATTTAAGAAATTTAGAGCGGTTCAAGAAACACGGGTCATTTTTTTATTAGCGAATTGCCGTTGGCTTTTTGACATCTGAGGGACGCATGCACGATCAACATGTTCACCCGCAGTGCACCGCTGGCGCCGCCGACGTAGCTGTCAAACGCCGGTGCGACAAAGTCCTATCACATCCATCAACATTGCCAATCCACGAATACCCGAAGTTTCCCTATAATTTTGTCAAATCTTACCGACCAGACAGGAGAAACAAATGAGTGTGGACAATATCCCGGCCAAGTGCCCGTTCAGCGGTGCAGCCGGTTCCGGCACGACCAACCGCGACTGGTGGCCAAAGGCGTTGCGTCTCGATCTGCTGGCGCAACATTCGGCCAAGTCCGACCCGATGGGCGGCGACTTCGACTACCGCGCCGCCTTCAACAGTCTCGACCTCGAGGCAGTCAAGGCCGATCTGGCCAAGGTGATGACGGATTCCCAGGAATGGTGGCCGGCCGACTTCGGTCACTACGGCGGCCTGTTCGTGCGCATGGCATGGCATAGCGCTGGTACCTACCGCATCGGCGATGGTCGTGGCGGCGCCGGTCGCGGCCAGCAGCGCTTCGCGCCCCTCAACAGCTGGCCCGACAACGTCAGCCTCGACAAGGCACGCCGGCTGATCTGGCCGGTCAAGCAGAAATACGGCGAAAAAATCTCGTGGGCCGACCTGATCATCCTGACCGGTAACGTCGCCCTCGAAACGATGGGCTTCAAGACCTTCGGCTTTGCCGGCGGCCGCCAGGACGTGTGGGAACCCGACCTGGACGTGTACTGGGGCCGCGAAAACAAATGGCTGGGCAGCGACGAGCGCTACACGGTCGGCTCGCCCGGCGTCGAAGGCCGCGGTGTCATCGACAAGGACGACAATAGCGAGATCACCCACTCGCGCGACCTCGAAAACCCGCTGGCGGCGGTGCAGATGGGCCTCATCTACGTGAACCCGGAAGGCCCGGACGGCAAGCCCGACCCGGTTGCGTCTGCCTACGACATTCGCGACACGTTCGCCCGCATGGCCATGAATGACGAAGAAACCGTGGCGCTGATCGCCGGCGGCCACACCTTCGGCAAGACCCATGGCGCTGGTCCGTCCGAGCACGTCAAGGAAGAACCGGAATCGGCCGGCCTGCATGCCCAGGGCTTTGGCTGGCATAACAGCTTTGGCACCGGCAAGGGCGCAGATACGACCACCAGCGGCCTCGAAGTCACCTGGACCAGCACGCCAACCCAGTGGGGCCACGATTACTTCACGTATCTGTTCGGCCACGAGTGGGAACTGACGAAGAGCCCGGCCGGCGGCCACCAGTGGGTGGCCAAGGATGCCGAGGCAACCGTCCCGGATGCGTATGACGCCGCCAAGCGCCACCGTCCAACGATGCTGACGTCCGACCTGGCCCTGCGCATGGACCCGGCCTACGAGGCGGTTTCGCGCCGCTTCCTGGAAAACCCGGACCAGTTCGCGGACGCCTTTGCCCGCGCCTGGTTCAAGCTGACCCACCGTGACATGGGACCACGTGCCCGCTACCTCGGCCCGGACGTCCCGGCCGAAGTGCTGATCTGGCAAGACCCGGTGCCAGCCGCCGAAGGCGCTGCGATTGACGAAGCCGATGCCAAAGCACTGAAAGACAAGGTGCTGGCGTCCGGCCTGAACATCGGCGAGCTGGTGTCGACGGCGTGGGCCTCGGCCTCGAGCTTCCGTGGTTCGGACAAGCGCGGCGGCGCCAACGGTGCGCGCATCCGCCTGGCCCCGCAAAAGGACTGGGCCGCCAACGAGCCGGAGCAACTGGGCCGCGTGCTGGCGCAGCTCGAAGGTGTTCAAGCCGAGTTCAACGCGGCGCAGACGGGCGGCAAGCAGGTCTCACTGGCCGACCTGATCGTCCTGGCCGGCAATGCCGGCGTCGAGGCGGCAGCCAAAGCGGCGGGCCACGACATTGCGGTGCCGTTCACGCCGGGTCGCACCGATGCGTCGCAAGAGCAGACCGATGTCGAATCGTTCGATGCCCTCGAACCGGTCGCGGATGCCTTCCGCAACTACGAGAAAGCCCTGTACAGCATTTCGGCTGAATCGTTGATGATCGACCGCGCCCAGCTGCTGACGCTGACGGCGCCGGAAATGGCGGTGCTGGTGGGCGGCCTGCGCGTGCTGGGCGCCAATACCGGCGGCAGCGCCGACGGCGTGCTGACGCAGCAGAAGGGCGCGTTGACGAACGACTTCTTCGTCAACCTGCTCGACATGGCCACCGAATGGCGTCCGGCCACGATGCCGGGCCACGGCGTCGAACGCTTCGAAGGCCGCGATCGCAAGACCGGCGAGAAGAAGTGGACGGCGTCGCGCGTCGACCTGGTGTTTGGCTCGAATGCGCAGCTGCGTTCGATCGCCGAAGTGTATGCCAGCGCCGATGCCGGCCAGAAGTTCGCGAAGGACTTCGTCGCTGCCTGGACCAAGGTGATGGAGCTGGATCGCTTCGACGTCAAGTAAGGTTTGATTGACGTCTGGCCCGGGGTTCAAGGTGAGCACGATAGCGTGCGCACCTTGAACCCCGGGCCATTTTCTTTGGCGCAGTCAACGTTAAATAGAGCTGCGCTGTGAACTGATAAACGGCCCCATGGTCCAACCCCTGTCACCAGTGTCAGGAGTCGATCATGAAAGCACCACCTTTCAAACGTTGGTTCGCAAGATTGCCATCGCTGAATGGGGCGCAGCGTCGTCAAGTGCTCGATGCCCTGCACCCTGCGGCCGGCCTCGACCAGGTCGTTGCGCTCATCGCCCAGGCCAGGGCGCCAGGGCGCTGTTGCCCCAGCTGTGGCAACGCACGCTGCAACCGGCACGGGTTTGCCAACGATCTGCAGCGTTTTCGCTGCTGCAATTGTGGGCGCACTTTCAACGACCTGAGCGGCACGCCACTGGCGCGGCTCAGGCTCAAGACCAAATGGCTCGCCTACTCCCAGGTGCTGCTGGACTCGCTCCCCGTGCGCAAAGCCGCAGATCGGGTCGGCGTGCACCGCAATACCGCCTTCCGATGGCGCCACCGCTTTCTCGCGTGGGTCAAGCTCGACCGGCCCGCGGCGCTGAACGGCATCGTCGAGGCTGATGAGACGTTCCTGCTCGAATCGCAAAAGGGCTCGCGCGCACTCGACCGCCCACCCCGTCGCCGGGGCGGGCGCGCTGCCCGGCGCGGCATTTCCCGTGAGCTCGATTGCATCCTCGTGGCGCGCGACCGCAACGGGGGCACCATTGACGCCGTCACTGGCCGCGGTGCGCTGACGGTCGCGCAACTCGAACGAGGCTTGCTGCCCAGGCTCGATCCACAGGCGCTGCTGGTCAGCGACAGCCATGCCGCCTACCGCGCCTTTGCACGCAAGCACAGGATCGCGCACGAGGTGGTGAATCTGTGCGCGGGCGTGCGCGTCAGGCGCCTGGGTAACCTTGCGATCCACGTACAGAACGTGAACGGGTATCACCAGCGCTTCAAGGCCTGGCTGATGTGCTTTCGTGGCGTGGCGTCACGCTACCTGCCCAATTACCTGGGCTGGCGCTGGGCCCTCGATGGGGGGCGGGTAAGTTCCCCGGAACAGTTGCTGCGCATCGCAGTCGGCACCATCAACAGATAACGTTGACTGCGCCAATGACAATGCCCCGCGCATTGGCGGGGCATCGGATGGCCATGCAGTCAGCGTGGCCGGTTTGGATCAGCGCGTGATGCGGCGCTTGGCGACATCGGCCAGCACCTTCGACAAGCCCTGCGCATCGGCTTGCCCGGTTGCCGCGATATAGCCGCGCACATAGGCCGCCTGCTTGGCGACCTGGCTGCTGCCGCCCTTGAGTTCTTCGAGCAGCTGGTCGGCCACGGCCAGGTCGTTCAGCGCGCCCAGGCGATCCTGCAGCTTTTCAAGGTGCCCGAGATAGCGCTTGACGCGCTGCGCCGGCAGCAGGTCGCGGAAGAATTCTGCCGCATAGCGCGCCTTCTTGGCCGCGATGCGCACGCGGTGACGGCCCGGTGCATCGGCTTCTTCCAGCCCGTCGATGCGCTTGGCCAGCCGCTTTTCGGCCGTGCGCAGCAGGGGCAGGGCGCTTTTCGCGGCGCGTTCGAGCAGCGGCGAATCCTTTGGCAGGCCGCCTTCGGGCTGCCAGCGGCGTTCGTCCAGCCAGTCGGTCAGTTGCGCCATCAGCTCGGTATAGCGCGCATCGCGCAGCACGTGCAGGATCTGCGCGTGGTGGCCCGTGGCGCGGTCGTGCGCGGCCTGGCGCAGCGCCTGCGCATCGATGCCCGGCACGCGCTGGATGGTGGAATCGGCCAGCACGTCCCAGTCGCGCGCCGGACCCAGTTCGCCGGACAGCCACTCGATGCCCGCGTGCAGCGGCACCGGCGGCGGCGCCAGTTCTTCGAACATCGCGAGCAGCGCGCGCAGGCGGCGCAGGCCGACGCGCATCTGGTGCAGGCTCTCGACATGCTGTTTCAGTACGCCCGGCACGTTCGCTTCGATCTGCGCGACACAATTCATACCGATGGCCTGGAACGCGTCTTCGAGCGTCATGCGCCCGCGCAGGTGAACCGGCTCGGCCTTGACGGCGCCGATCGGGGCTTCTTTGACGTCGCTTGCTTGCTCTTTCGGCAGCGGCTGGTCGGTCTGCGGTTCGTCGGGCGCGTCGGCGGCGTCGGTCGTGTCAGTGATCGTGACTGCCTCCGTCAGATCGGGCGTGGCGACTGTCGCGATCTCGGGCGTCAGGTGCTTCGTTTTATGGTGCTTGCTCATGCTGGTGCCTCTCGTGGACAGTGAATGGTTCCATCATACGCCTGCGCACTCGTCCGTACACATCTCCATGACAGGTAAGTGACATCGCGCACGGCAAGGCAGGTCAGCACCACGCCAGACGCACCAGATCCGGCCCGGGCCTTACTTGCCGATCCGGTAAATTACGTCCACGCCCTGCACGAATTTTTGCACGCCGACCAGCAGCGGATCGCGTGGAGACGACACCGACGCGTAGCGCGGCGCATCGCTGGCCAGCCCCATGGCGTTGGACAGGTTCTTCAACGGTGCCAGCGCCACGCCACCGGCCGGCCCCAATTTGGCGCCGATGCCGCGCGCGATGTTCTGCGCCTTCAGGCGCGCCGCGCCCAGTGCCTGGCTGACCAGTTCGGCCTCGATCTTGTCGGCGTCGCTGCGGCTGAAGGCCACGGCCAGCGCTTCGACATTGGGCAGCACCATCAGGCTCTGGATCAGCGCCGTCCACACGTTCAGGTCGCGCACGGTCGCGTGCACGGCGGTGCGGGTTTCGATCGCCGTCACCCGCTCGCCCTCCTTGAGCGGGCGACGCAGTACGTCCTGCACCGAGATGTCCTCGACCTTCACACCCTGTTCGGCCAGCAGCGCGCGGCTCGCTGCCAGGCGCTCGTGCACCAGTTTCCATGCCGCGTCCAGGTCGGCCTCGGTGGTGACGATCTCGAAGTCGATCTCTCCGGTGTCCGGCATGACGTGCAGGTCGGCAGCCGCCGTCACGTGGATGAAGGGGTAGGCGGGCAGGTCGGCGGCGTGGGCGGGCGCGGCGTGCAGCAGGGCAGCGCTGGCCAGTGCGGTGGCAAACATCTTGAGCATGATGATCCTTGTCGTATCCGGGACATTCCCGTGGCACAACAAGAGTAAAGCGTCTAGACCTTGATGTCTATATTAAATAGACGTCAAGGTCTAGATTATGTACTGTGCATGATCGCAGGTGCGCCGTCAGTGCGCGCCTTATTCGATCACGAACGCCAGGTCGCGGCCGTTCTGCGCCACCTGGCCGGCATAGTCAGCGGCGTGGATGCGCAGCAGATACTCGCCCGGCGCCAGCTCGCCAATGCGCCAGCTGCCCGTTTCGATCCTGCCATCGCGCAGGCGGTTGTTGAGCGCATAGTCGAACTGGGTCGACGCGCTGCCGTAGACCGTGATGCCGCTGGTCGGCGCATACACCGCTTTCACCGCATCGGGGTTGCGTGGCAGGCGGTCGTAGACCTGCGTGATGACGGGCTGCTCGAAGCCTGCCAGCGGCGCGCCGTCGGCGCGCAGCACCTGGTAGCCCAGCTTGTACAGCCCCAGCTTGCGGCGCGCCAGGTTGCCATTCACCTGGTCGTAGGCGTTCACGACGATCTGGAGCTCGCCCAGCGTGCGGTCCAGGCGCAGGGGCTGGCCCTTGTTCGCCGTGATGCGCTTGCCGGCCGTGTCGTACAGCGCGATGCGCGAGATCGTCGGCGTCACCGTGTCGACGAAGCCGATGAACGGCAGCGTCAGTGGATTGACGAGCGTGCCGCCCTGGTAGTAATCGAGATGCACGTGCGACAGCGCATTGAGCGTACCGAGCTTGTCGCCGACGGCAAAGCGGGTGCCGCGCGGCACCCGCACGCGCACGGCCTTGCCATTGGTTTTGCCATTGGCGGTTTCTTCGCGCTGAATCTGGAAGCGCGGATCGAGCGCGCGCCCTTGCGGATCGCGTCCCACGCGCATGTGGATGTACGACAGCGGCCCGACGCTCATGCCTTCGCCAAGGTTGTTAAACCCCCAGTTTGCATACGGGTCGGTCACCTTGGCCGGCAGGATCGCCAGCACGGTCGCGCCGACGTCGCCGCGCACGTCCAGGCCCGCGTGGAAATGGTCGCGGCTGTCGCCGCCATAGGTGCCGCGCACTTCGCCCATCACGCCCACCACTTCATGGACGGTGTCCTGTGGGCCGATTGGCCAGGGCATCGGCTCCGTGCGCCGTTGCAGCGGCGGGCGCGCCAGCACGGGCGCGGCCTCGCCCGTGCGCGGTGGCGCCAGCCGATGCAGGCGGTGGGCGTTGGCGTCAGCCACCACCAGGCTGCCGTCGCGCGCGACCGCAATGCCGCGCGGGCCGTTGAGCTGCACGGTGCCGTCGCTACCGAAACCGTTCGGCTCGAGCGGGCGGTCGGCGTCCGCCAAAGGGCGAAATTCGCCCGTTGGCGTCATCTGCAGGATGCGCCCGCCAGCGCTGGCGACGATGTACAGGTAGCCATCGCGCGTGACGGCCAGGCCCACCGGGCGGCGCAGCGCGGGCCGGCGCTCGGCCTCGGGCGGCAGCGCGAGCGTGTCGACCGTGCCGTCGGGCCGCAGGCGGCGCACCGCGTTGTTGCCGGTGTCGGCGATGTACAGGTTGCCGTCATGGTCGACGGCCAGCGCGCTCGGGGTATCGAAGGCGGCGGCCTGACCGGGGCCATCGAACAGGTTCGGCTTGCCGCTGCCGGCCAGCGTGGTCACCGTGCCATCCTGGGCGATGCGGCGGATGCGGTCGTTGTAGGTGTCGGCCACGTAGACGATGCCGGCGTCGTCCACCGCGATGCCGACCGGGCCGTTGAACTGCGCTGCACGGCCGATACCGTCCGCATAGCCGGGACTGCCGTTGCCGGCCAATGTCGTCACGGCGCCACCCGGCGCGATGCGGCGGATCGCATGGTTGCCGGTGTCGGCCACGTACAGGTTGCCCAGGTGGTCGAGCGCGATGGCGGACGGCGTGTTGAACGCGGCGGCGGTGCCCAGGCCATCGCTAAAACCTTCCTTGCCGCCAGCCAGCGTCGAGACCGCGCCATCGGGCTGGAGGACGCGGATGCGGTTGGCTTCGCCCCCGTCGGCGATATAGATCGCGCCGCGCGGGCCGATTGCCACGCCATATGGATCGCTGAAGCGGCTGACCAGCGCCGCGCCATCCTGCGCGCCGTCCTGGCCGTCGCCCGCCAGCAGGTGCACGCGGGCGGGCCAGAACGGTTGGGTATTGGCCACCCGAGCGGTGAGCACCGGGGTGCCGCCGGTGTGCGGTTCGACCCGGTCGGTGAACCAGAAGACCGTGCCAACGGCCAGGAGGGTGGCGCCGGCGAGCGCTGCGATAAGGGGAGTGCGTTTCACGAAGACGACGGGCTGATTGCTGAAGTTGCAATCTTAGCCGAAACGCGCGACTGGATGGGGCGGGCGGAAATGCGAACGCCGCCGGACGAAGGTCGGGGCGGCGTGCAGGCAGTACGTGGTGCGTTGATCAGTGCTGCGCGATCAGTGCTGCGTTATTAAATACGCAGATCGTCCAGCGACTTGCCCTTGCCCAGTGCTTCGACGACCCATTTCGGTTGACGGCCACGGCCGGTCCAGGTCTGGGTATTGTCAGCCGGGTTGTGATATTGCGGATTGACTTTGGCGCCGCCCGTCTTCTTGGCTTTGGTGCCGCCCTTGGCCAGCAGTTCCTCGACCGAGATGCCCATATTCTGGGCGATCTCGAGAATTTGCTCACGAGCTTTCTTTACGTCTTGCTGCTGGCGGTTTTTGATCTCTTTTTCGATATCGAATTGAAGACCTTTCAGTTCGGCGAGGTTATAACCCGACAGATTGATGTTTGCCATTTTGTTTCTTCCTTGATTAGGTGATTCGATTCGTTTCGAAGAGCCGCGCAGGGATTTTACTATTGAATCGTTAATTTGGAATGACAATCGTGCGCGGGGTTAATTTCGAATCAAATGGAAGGCAGAACGGCATGTGGCGCGGGTTTATTTTTCCAGCATTCTGATGTGGGCGATTTCCTGCGAAACTGCGCGCGTCACGACCTCGCTCAGTGTATCGCCGAGACTGCTGCGAATATCGGCCGAGAAATTGGCCATCGCTTTGTCGACGGCTTCGGCGATGCCATCGCGCAAACGCTGTTCGAGCACGAAATCGATCCGCCCCTGCAGTTGCTGCAGAATGCGCTCGGTGACGCGCCGCTCCATCACGCTCCATTGCTCGCCGTTCCAGTGGTCGACGGCGCGCCGTTCCAGCGCCTCCGGTGCATCCTGCGGCACGGTCTCCACGGTCTCCACGGGCGGCGGCGGTGGGGCGCTCGCCTCGACGACCGGTGCTGGCTGCGCCACCGGTGCGCCCGGCGCGTTTGATTCCGCGACCACTTCGGTCAACACGGGAATGCTTGCATCGAAAGCGGGATCGTGGCTCATGACTGTCCTGCGACGAAGTGGGTCAGCGGATAGGATTCTTTTTTATACGCGATATAGCGCTTGCGGCCTTCGGCAGCGTCTTCTTCGTCGATCGAGATAATTTCAAACACGCGCGCAAAGTGCGTGAAATTGCGTGGCCTGCGGCGCGTCAGGTTCACGAGCATATCGTGGTGCGGCAGCTCGCTGTCTTCATTATCGGTAATCACGATCGGCGTTTGCGGCGCCAACGCATCGCCTGCCATCACGTGCGGAATGAAATCAGTATCCGACAAGCTCCACATTGCCGCATTCAAGGCCTCGGCTTGTTCGGGGCTATCGGCCAGCACGACGATTTTGGCGCGCGCGCCATATGCCTTGCGCGCAAGGCGGCAGGCATAGGCCAGCTTATCCGGGATATTGGTATGAAAGTCGATGCGGGTCATGGGCGCTTATGGAAAATCGGGAGTGCCCTGGCACTCCCGATAGGGTCAATCCAATTGGTCAGGCATCATGCCGCTATGGCGCAGCAAGGCATCGATCGATGGCTCGCGACCGCGGAAGGCCTTGAATGAATCGAGCGCCGGCCGCGAACCGCCCACCGCCAGGATCTCGCGCTGGAAGCGCCGGCCCGTTTCGAACAGGTCGGCGCCGCCACCTTCGAGCGCTTCTTCAAACGCGGCGTAGGCATCGGCCGACAGCACTTCGGCCCACTTGTAGCTGTAATAGCCGGCCGCGTAACCGCCCGCAAAAATGTGGCTGAACGAATGCAGGAAACGGTTGAACGATGGCGGCGTGATGACCGCGAAGTTGCGGCGCACGTCGTCGATCAGTGCCTGCACCTGGCCGTTGTGCGCGTCGAAATCGTAGTGCAGGTGCATGTCGATCAGCGAGAACTCGACCTGACGCAGCGTTTGCATCCCGGACTGGAAGTTCTTCGCGGCCGTCATCTTGTCGAACAGCGCGCGCGGCAGCGGCTCGCCCGTTTTCACGTGCGCCGTCATCTGCTGCAGCTTGTCCCACTCCCAGCAGAAGTTTTCCATGAACTGCGATGGCAGTTCCACCGCATCCCACTCCACGCCCGAAATGCCCGAGACCGACAGCTCTTCGACTTCGGTCAGCATGTGGTGCAGGCCGTGGCCGAATTCGTGGAACAGCGTGGTGACTTCGTCGTGCGTGAACAGCGACGGCTGCAGCACGCCGTCCTTGGTGGCCGGCGGCGTGAAGTTGCAGACCAGGTAAGCGACCGGCGTTTGCACGGTGCTGCCATGGAGCAGGCGACGCCCGCGCGCATCGTTCATCCATGCGCCTTGCGCCTTGCCGGCGCGCGCATACAGGTCGAGGTAGAACTGGCCGACCAGCTGGCCGTCGCGCTCGATGCGGAAGAAGCGCACGTCCGGGTGCCAGGTCGGTGCGTCGTCCGGGCGCACGGTCACGCCGAACAGTTCTTCGATCACGCCGAACAGGCCCGCGACCACTTTCGGCTCGGGGAAGTATTCCTTCACTTCCTGGGCCGAGAACGCGTAACGCTGCTCGCGCAGCTTTTCGGAAGCGAAGGCCACGTCCCACGATTGCAGCTCGTCGATCGCCAGCTCGTCGCGCGCAAACGCGCGCAGTTCAGCCAGGTCTTTCTCGGCGTACGGGCGGGCGCGGCGCGCCAGGTCTTCCAAAAATTCGATCACGTGCTGCGGGCTTTGCGCCATCTTGGCCACCAGCGAGATATCGGCGAAGCTGCCGTAGTCGAGCATCTTGGCTTCTTCATTGCGCAGTTGCAGCAACTGGACGATGTTCGACGAGTTGTCCCACTTCGCGACATCGGTAAACATGATGCCGGCGTCGGACGCCTTGGTGGCGGTGGCGCGGTAGATCGTCTCGCGCAGCGCGCGGTTGGTACTGAACTGCAGGATCGGGAAGTACGAGGGGAAGTGCAGCGTGAACAGCCAGCCGGTCTTGCCATCGCGTTCGGCGGCGGCCTTTGCAGCAGCCTTCACGTCGTCCGGCAGGCCGGCCAGTTCGGCTTCGTTGTCGACCACGAGCTTGTAGTCGTTGGTGGCATCGAGCACGTTTTCGGAAAAGCGCGTCGAGAGTTGCGATTGCTGCTCCTGGATTTCGGCGAAGCGTTCTTTTTTATCGGCGGCCAGCTCGGCGCCGCCCAGGCGGAAGTCGCGCAGGGCGTTTTCGACGATGCGCTTGCGGGTGTCGCTCAGCGCGGCAAAGCCCGCGCTTTCGCGCAGCTGCTTGTATTTGGCAAACAGCGCCTCGTTCTGGCCCAGTGCGGTCGAGAATTCGACGACCTTGGGCTGGTTCTCGTTGTAGGTGGCGCGCAGTTCGGGGGTGTCGACCACGTGGTTCAGGTGGCCGACCACGCCCCAGGCGCGGCTCAGGCGCTCGCCGACCTCGTCGAGCGGGGCCAGCGTGGCCCAGGTAACCTCATCCAGCGGCGCCTCGAGTTGCGCGACGACCGCGTTCGCCTCGGCGATCAGACTGTCGATGGCGGACGTGACGTGTTCGGGCTTGATCGCGTCAAAGCGCGGCAAGTCGGAAAAGTCGAGGAGGGGATTGCTCGTTGCGTTCGTCATCAATAGTCCTTCCAGATTCGTTAGCGTTGGTTCTTCAGTTCGCGTTCCGCCGATTCCACCGTGTTTTGCAGCAGCATCGTGATCGTCATCGGCCCCACGCCGCCTGGCACCGGGGTGATGTGGCCGGCCACTTCACGCACGCCGGCAAAATCGACGTCGCCGCACAGCTTGCCCGCGTCGTCGCGGTTCATGCCCACGTCGATCACGATCGCGCCCGGTTTGACCATATCGGCGGTCAGGGTATTGCGGCGGCCGACAGCGGCCACCACGACATCGGCCTGGCGCGTGTGGTAGCCCAGATCCGCGGTCGCGCTATGACATATGGTCACGGTGGCATTGGCTTGCAAGAGCAGCATCGCCATCGGTTTGCCGACCGTGTTGCTGCGGCCGATGACCACCGCGTGCTTGCCGCGCAGGTCGACACCCGTGGTTTCGATCAGCTTCATGCAGCCGTACGGCGTGCAAGGACGGAAGCCTTCCAGGCCCGTCATCAGTTCGCCGGCCGAGAGCACCGAGTAGCCGTCGACATCCTTGGCCGTCGAAATCGCCTCGATGACTTTGTTCGGGTCGATGTGCTTGGGCAGCGGCATTTGTACGAGGATGCCGTGGATGGCCGGGTCGGAATTCAATGCTGCAATGCGATCGAGCAGGGCGGCCTCGCTCAGGTCGGCGTCGTATTTTTCGAGCACCGAGTGGAAACCGACGTCGCCGCAGGCCTTGACCTTGTTGCGCACATAGACCTGGCTGGCGGGATCTTCCCCGACCAGGATCACGGCCAGGCCGGGCTGCTTGCCGGCTTCGGTGAGCCTGGCGGTGCGCGCGGCAATGTCGGCGCGCAATTGTTGGGAAAGGAGGATTCCGTCGATGTGTTGGGCTGGCATGGTGGGTGGCTCGTCGCTGGGCAAAAACAGAATTATACGGCCCGCGAACCGGTTGCCGTTCGCTGTCGCCCGTTACGGCAAGCTGAAACCGGCGTTTTTTGTCGTGTGCCGGACGCTTCGGTATACGATGTTTGATGGCAGGAAGTTCAATATTTCACGATGTAAATTGTGCAGTTGCAGCATAGGTTTTCACATTATGAAATCGAATATCATAGTTTGAAAATGCAGAAGTCCACTGTTAGAATCTGATGGTTTAGCTAAAAGATAGTTCGAATTTCATCAACCGCCGCCAGCCTGCGCAGGGATCGGATGGGGCGTACCACACTAGGAGACGCATGACATGGCAGCTCAACTCGACCAGTTGACCTCGCAAACCGCCAACGATCCGGATGCAATCGAGACCAAGGAATGGCTCGATGCGCTGGAGGCGGTGATCGAACATGAAGGAACGGAACGCGCCCATTACCTGATGGAGCGCCTGGTGGACCTGGCACGCCGTCGCGGCGCGCACGTCCCGTTCTCGAGCAACACCGCGTACGTCAACACGATTCCCGCGCACCTGAACCAGAATTCGCCCGGCAACCTCGAATACGAAGAGCGCCTGCGCTCGTGGATGCGCTGGAATGCCATGGCGATGGTGGTCAAGGCCAACCGCGCCGACGGCGACCTCGGTGGCCACATCTCGTCGTTCGCTTCGCTCGCCAATATGCTGGGCACGGGCTTTAACCACTTCTGGCACGCCCCGACCGAAGACCACGGCGGCGACCTGCTGTACATCCAGGGCCACTCGTCCCCGGGCATCTACGCCCGCGCCTTCCTCGAAGGCCGCCTCACCGAAGAACAGCTGCTGAACTTCCGCCGCGAAGTCGACGGCAAGGGCCTGTCGTCGTACCCGCACCCGAAACTGATGCCGGACTTCTGGCAGTTCCCGACCGTGTCGATGGGCCTGGGCCCGCTGATGGCGATCTACCAGGCGCGCTTCCTGAAGTACCTGCATGCACGCGGCATCGCCAAGACCGACAACCGCAAGGTCTGGGTCTTCTGCGGCGACGGCGAGATGGACGAGCCGGAATCGATGGGCGCGATCGGCATGGCCGCGCGCGAGCAGCTCGACAACCTGGTCATGGTCGTCAACTGCAACCTGCAGCGCCTGGACGGTCCGGTGCGCGGCAACGGCAAGATCATCCAGGAACTCGAAGCCGACTTCCGCGGCGCCGGCTGGAACGTCGTCAAGGTCATCTGGGGCTCGCAGTGGGATCCGCTGCTGGCCCAGGACAAGGACGGCATCCTGCAGCGCGTGATGATGGAATCGGTCGACGGCGAATACCAGAACTACAAGGCCAAGGACGGCGCCTACGTGCGCAAGCACTTCTTCGGCAAGGATCCGGCGCTGCTCGAGATGGTCTCGAAGATGAGCGACGACGACATCTGGCGTCTGACCCGTGGCGGCCACGATCCGCACAAGATCTACGCCGCGTTCAAGAACGCGCAAGAGAACAAGGGCACGCCAACCGTCCTCTTGGTGAAAACCGTCAAGGGCTTCGGCATGGGCAAGTCGGGCGAGGCGCGCAATACCGCCCACCAGACCAAGAAGCTCGATGACCAGGCGATCCGCGACATGCGCGACCGCTTCAATATCGCGATTCCCGACGACCAGCTGGCCGACATCCCGTTCTTCAAGCCGGCCGACGATGCGCCCGAAATGGTGTACCTGCACGAGCGCCGCAAAGCGCTGGGCGGCTACCTGCCACAGCGCCGTGAAAAGTCGGACGAAAAGCTGACGGTGCCGGCACTGGCATCGTTCAAGGGCGTGCTCGAGCCAACCCCTGAAGGCCGCGAAATTTCGTCGACCCAGGCGTATGTGCGCGTGATCACGAGCCTGTTGAAGGACGAGAGCATCGGCCAGCGCATCGTGCCGATCCTGGTCGACGAATCGCGTACCTTCGGCATGGAAGGCCTGTTCCGCCAGATCGGCATCTTCAACCAGCAGGGTCAGTTGTACGAGCCGGTCGACCGCGACCAGGTGATGTACTACCGCGAAGACAAGGCAGGCCAGATCCTGCAAGAGGGTATCAACGAAGCGGGCGGCATGAGCTCGTGGATCGCTGCAGCGACGTCGTACTCGTCGAACAACCGCACGATGATCCCGTTTTACACGTTCTACTCGATGTTCGGCATGCAGCGCGTGGGCGACCTGGTCTGGCTGGCGGGCGACATCCGTGCGCGCGGCTTCCTGATGGGCGGCACTGCCGGGCGCACGACGCTCAATGGCGAAGGCCTGCAGCACGAAGATGGCCATAGCCACATCATCGCTGCGACCGTGCCGAACTGCCTGCCGTACGATCCGACCTTCGGTCACGAAGTCGCAGTCATCATCCAGGACGGCCTGCGCCGCATGGTGGAAGAACAGGAAGACGTGTTCTACTACATCACCATCATGAACGAGAACTACCCGCAGCCGGGCCTCAAGCCTGGCCAGGAAGCCGGCATTCTCAAGGGCCTGTACCTGCTGCAGGAAGGCGGCAAGGACAACGCCCAGCGCGTGCAGCTGATCGGTTGCGGCACCATCCTGCGCGAGTCGATGTTTGCGGCCGAACTGCTCAAGAACGACTGGAACGTCGATGCAGACGTGTGGTCGGCGCCGTCGCTGACGCTGCTGGCGCGTGATGGCAATGATTGCGAGCGCTGGAACATGGTCAATCCGGAGCAGCCACAGCGCGTGCCGTTCGTCACCGAGCAGCTCGCCGCCACCAGCGGCCCGATCGTCGCGACGACCGACTACATGCGCATGTTCGCCGAGCAGATCCGCGGCTTCATGCCGAAGGACCGCACCTACAAAGTGCTGGGCACGGACGGCTTCGGCCGTTCGGATTCGCGCGTCAAGCTGCGCGAGTTCTTCGAAGTGAACCGTTACTACATCACGGTGGCATCGCTGCGCGCACTGGCCGACGAAGGCAAGATCGACCGCGCCATCGTGTCGCAGGCGATCGCCAAGTACGGCATCGACCAGAACAAGCCGAATCCGGTGACCCAGTAATGCTCACGTCCGCCGCCCCGCGCTGTTCGGGGCGGCGGGTCGAGGCTAACTCACATAACAATTGGAGCTAACACTATGAGCATTGTGGAAGTCAAAGTCCCTGATATCGGCGACTTCAAGGAAGTGGAAGTGATCGAGCTGATGGTCAAGCCGGGCGACACGATCAAGGTCGACCAGTCGCTGGTGACCGTCGAGTCGGACAAGGCGAGTATGGAAATTCCGTCGAGCCACGCCGGCGTGGTCAAGGAAATCAAGATCAAGGTCGGCGACAAGGTTGCCGAAGGCTCGCTCGTGCTGCTGCTCGAAGAAGCGGGCGGCGCGGCCGATGCGCCTGCTGCTGCACCTGCCGCCGAAGCTGCACCTGCACCGGCTGCTGCACCAGCGGCCCCTGCGCCGGCTGCCGCCGAAGCGCCAGCCGCATCGGGTGGCCTGGTCGACGTGACCGTGCCGGACATCGGCGATTTTAAAGAAGTCGAAGTCATCGAACTGATGGTCAAGGTGGGCGACACGATCAAGGTCGACCAGTCGCTGCTGACCGTCGAATCGGACAAGGCCAGCATGGAGATCCCGTCGAGCCATGCCGGCGTGGTCAAGGAAATCAAGGTCAAGGTTGGCGACAAGGTGGCCAAGGGTTCGCTCGTGCTGGTCGTGGAAGCGACCGGCGGCGCACCTGCTGCTGCGCCTGCGTTAGCTGCTGCGGCAGCGGCACCGGCTGCCACGCCTGCCGCTGCATCTGCACCGGCCCCAGCCCCAGCGCCTGCTGCTGCACCAGCCGCCGCACCAGCACCAGCCGCACCAGGCGTGACCGGCGCGAAAGCCCACGCCTCGCCATCGATCCGCAAGTTCGCGCGCGAACTGGGCGTGGACCTTGGCCGTGTGCCTGGCAGCGGTCCAAAGGGTCGCATCACCCAGCAGGACGTGCAGAACTTCGTCAAGGGCGTGATGGCAGCGCCGCCTGCCGCCGCGCCAGGCAAAGCCGGTGGCAGTGGTGTCGGCCTGGACCTCCTGGCCTGGCCATCGCTGGACTTCTCCAAGTTCGGTCCGACCGAAACGGTGCCGCTGTCGCGCATCAAGAAGATCTCGGGTCCGAACCTGCATCGCAACTGGGTCATGATCCCGCACGTGACGCACTTCGACGAAGCCGACGTGACCGACCTGGAGCAGTTCCGCGTCGATACCAACGCCTCGCTGGCCAAGCAGAAGTCGGCGGTCAAGCTGACCATGCTGGCCTTCGTCATCAAGGCGAGCGTCGCCGCGCTGAAGAAGTTCCCGCAATTTAATGCGTCGCTGTCGGGCGACGGCGCAGCCCTGATCACGAAGCAGTACTACAACATCGGCTTCGCGGCCGACACGCCGAATGGCCTGGTGGTCCCTGTTGTAAAAGACGCGGACAAGAAGACCATCTCGCAGATCGCCACCGAAATGGGCGAACTGTCGGCGCAGGCGCGCGACGGCAAGCTGCCGCCAACCGCGATGCAGGGCGCAACGTTCACCATCTCGTCGCTGGGCGGCATTGGTGGCACCGCATTCACCCCGATCATCAACGCACCCGAACTGGCGATCCTGGGCCTGTCCAAGTCGGCGATGAAGCCGGTGTGGGACGGCGGGGCCTTCCAGCCGCGCCTGATGCTGCCGATGTCGCTGTCGTACGATCACCGCGTGATCGACGGCGCCGGCGCCGCGCGCTTCTCTGCCTACCTGGGCGAAGTGCTGGCGGACCTGCGCAAGACCCTTCTGTGATTGGAGCGCACTGATGAGCACTGTTGAAGTGAAAGTCCCGAATATCGGTGACTTCAAGGACGTCGAAGTCATCGAGTTGATGGTCAAGGCCGGCGACACGATCAAGGTCGACCAGTCCCTGGTCACCGTGGAATCGGACAAAGCCAGCATGGAAATCCCGTCGACGCACGCGGGCGTGGTGCAGTCGATCACGGTCAAGGTCGGCGACAAGATCAACCAAGGCACGCTGCTGCTGACGGTGGAAGAGGGTGCTGGTGCCCCGGCGGCCGACAAGCCAGCCGACAAGCCGGCTGCTTCTGCTGCGCCTGCGCCTGCGCCTGCGCCCGCTGCTGCGTCAGCCGCGCCAGCCGCGCCGACCGAATCGCAGGCGCCAGCCAAGCCGGCCCCTGCGCCAGCGCCAGCCGGTCCTGCACCGACTCCGTCGAGCTACACCGGCGCGGTCGACATCGAGTGCGACATGATGGTGCTGGGCGCCGGTCCCGGTGGCTATTCCGCCGCGTTCCGCGCGGCTGATCTGGGCATGAACACCGTGCTGGTCGAGAAGTACGCAACGCTCGGCGGCGTGTGCCTGAACGTGGGCTGCATCCCGTCGAAGGCGCTGCTGCACGTGGCCTCCGTCATGGATGAAACGGCGCACATGGCCGACCTGGGCGTGGCGTTTGCCAAACCAGAGGTCGACATCGACAAGCTGCGCGGCTACAAGGATGGCGTGATCAAGAAGATGACCGGCGGCCTGGCCTTCATGGCCAAGGCGCGCAAGGTCAACACGGTGCAGGGCGTCGGTCAGTTCTTGAGCCCGAACCACATCGAAGTCACGGCACCCGACGGCGGCAAGAAGGTCATCGCCTTCAAGAAGGCCGTGATCGCGGCCGGTTCGTCGGTCGTCAAGCTGCCGTTCGTGCCGGAAGACCCGCGCATCGTCGATTCGACGGGCGCGCTGGAACTGCGCCAGGTACCGAAGAAGATGCTCGTCATCGGTGGCGGCATCATCGGCCTGGAAATGGCGACCGTGTATTCGACGCTCGGCGCGCGCATCGACGTGGTCGAGATGATGGATGGCCTGATGCAGGGCGCGGACCGCGAGGCCGTCAAGGTCTGGCAGAAGTACAACGCGCACCGCTTCGACAACATCATGTTGAAGACGAAAACCGTCGGCGTGGAAGCGCTGCCGGAAGGGATCAAGGTCACGTTCGAAGCGGCCGAAGCGGGTGCTACTGCACCTGAATCGCAGCTGTACGACCTGGTCCTGGTGGCCGTGGGCCGCAGCCCGAATGGCAAGAAGGTCGCTGCCGACAAGGCCGGCGTATTGGTGAGCGATCGTGGTTTCATCGCCGTGGACAGCCAGATGCGCACCAACGTGCCGCACATCTTCGCCATCGGCGACCTGGTGGGCCAGCCGATGCTGGCGCACAAGGCGGTGCACGAGGCGCACGTGGCGGCCGAGGCGGCCTTCGACAAGAAGACGCACTTCGACGCCAAGGTCATTCCATCGGTGGCCTACACCGATCCGGAAGTGGCGTGGGTGGGCCTGACCGAAGACGAAGCCAAGCAACAGGGGATCAAGGTCGAGAAGGGCCACTTCCCGTGGAACGCGAGCGGGCGCGCCGTGGCCAATGGCCGCGACGAGGGTTTCACCAAGCTGCTGTTCGACGCTGAAACGCATCGCATCGTCGGCGGTACCATCGTCGGCACGCATGCCGGCGACATGATCGGCGAGATCGCGCTGGCGATCGAGATGGGCGCCGACGGCGTGGACATCGGCAAGACGATCCACCCGCACCCGACGCTGGGCGAGTCGATCGGCATGGCAGCCGAGGCCTATGAAGGTGTCTGCACCGATTTGCCGCCACCGCGCAAGCGCTGATCGGTAGCGTGGCAAGCGAAACCGGGACCGTGAAGGTCCCGGTTTTTTTTGGCGCAGTCAACGTTGTCTGTTGATGACGTCGACTGCGATGCAAAACAATTGTTCTGCGGAACTGACCCGCCCGCCATCCAGTGCCCAGCGCCATCCCAGGTAATTGGGCAGATAGCGCGATGCCACCCCGCGAAAGCCCAGTAACCAAGCCTTGAAGCGCCCGTGGTATGCGTTCACGTTTTGTACGTGGATCGCACGGCTACCTGAATGCCTGACGCGCACGCCCGCGCATAGATTAACCGCCTCGTGCGCAATCTTGTGCTTGCGTGCAAAGGCCCGGTACGCGGCATGGCCATCGCTTACCAGCAGCGCCTGCGGATCAAGCCTGGGCAGCAAATCGCGTTCGAGTTGCGCTGCCGTCAGTGCGCCACGGCCAGTGACGGCATCAATGGTGCGGCCATGCCGATCGCGCGCCACCAGGATGCAATCGAGATGGCGGGAGATGCCACGCTCGGGGGCGTGCCCGCCCCGTCGGCGCGGCGGACGGTCGAGCGTGCGCGATCCTTTTTGCGATTCGAGCAGAAACGTCTCGTCGGCCTCTACGATGCCGTTAAGCGCTGCGGGCCGGTCGAGTTTGACCCAATGGAGGAAGCGGTGGCGCCATCGGAATGCCGTGTTGCGGTGAACGCCGACCCGGTCGGCTCCCTTGCGTACGGACAGTGAGTCAAGCAGCACCTGCGAATACGCGAGCCACTTGTCCTTGTGCCTGAGCCGCGCCAGCGGCGTGCCGCTCAGGTCGTTGAATGTGCGACCACAAGCGCAGCAGCGAAAGCGTTGCAGGTCGTTGGCGAACCCGTGGCGATGACAGCCGTTGTTGCCACAGCTGGGGCAGCAGCGCCTTGGCGCTCTGGCTTGCGCGATAAGTGCGACCACCTGATCGAGGCCGGCTGCGGGATGCAGGGCATCAAGCACTTGCCGGCGCTGCGGCTGATTCAGCGATAACAAGCTGGCGAACCAGTTCTTGAAACGGGGCGCTCTCATGATCAACTCCTGACGCTGGGGACAGACGTTGGACCGCGGGACCGCTCATCAGTTCATAGCTCGGCTCTATTTAACGTTGACTGCGCCTTTTTTTATGCCAGTGTGCATCGTGCGTGCCGCTTGCAGCACGCCGTCAAAGGTCTAAGATGAAGTGATATGGCGGCGGCAGCGTTGCCGCCTTTCTCGCAGCATGCCGGAGTGCACATGGACGAGTACAGCACTGACTACATCGGCACCATCTACGTGCTACCGCGATCGCACGCATTCGAACTCCACACCGCGATCCACGGCGTAGCCACGATCATCACCGGCACCGTGATCCAGCCGTTGGCGCAGCAATTGGCCGATGCCATACCGGGCGGTGGCGGCGTCGCCGATCCGTGCCAGCTTGCCCTGCGGCCGCGCCGCGTCGAGGTGGTCACGCGTGAACTCCACGAACGTCACCGGGCGCCGCGCAAGATGCATTTTCTGACCCGCGTTCACGAGGTCGAAGAACAGGGCCGGCCGGTTCCGTTGTCGGCTGTCTAAGGGCAGCCCCCAAAAAAAATGCCGCCAGGTTCGCACCGTGCGGCATGGATGGCGCGGTATGGCGGGCTTAGGAGAAGCTGACGAAGCGCTCCGGAATATCGATTGCGCCGTTCTTGGCGGCTGCTGCGTAGGTACGCATGTCGGCGACGACCGCTTCCAGCTGGTCATCGCCCGGATTTTCGATAAAGCTCTTCATACGCTCTTGCAGCGCTGCTGCCTGATCACGCCATTCGTATCTGGACGACTTGCTCATACTTTCTCCTCGCGGTTACACCGCTTTTATTTGAATTCACGACACCTGTTGTGAACATTTACATAATCACACAGTTCAGCCGGGAATGTCGATACGATGGCAGACCGAATTTTTCCACCAGGCTACATGCTGAAATTTCAGCCGGGCTTGAGGGCGCTGCTGTAGAACAGTTCCATCCGCGCCGCCAATTGGCGCCGCGCTTCCTCGCCCGACGGCTCGGCATCCGGGAACAAAAAGCGCCCGACCGGGTCGCCGTTGATGCAGCCGATCAGGTGCGTCAGGATGATGGATGGCGGCACGTCGTCGCGCAGTTGCAGGCGGATATCGGGCCGCGCGAAAAAGCGCGCCAGCATCTCGCGCGTCATGCGCGGACCGCCTTCATAAAACGCTTCCGCCAGCTCGGGATTGGTGCCCGCCTCCGCGATCACCACCCGCTGCAGTGCGATGGCGTCGGGCTCGACCAGCAGGGTATAGAAATCACGCGCGAATTCGTCGAGGATCGTGCGCAGTGGGCGCGGGTCAAGATCCATATTGCGCTCTGCAAACAGGCGCTCGCGCCGTGATGCGAGCACGGCCTTGAGCAAGCCGGCCTTGCCGCCAAACTTGACGTAGATGGTGCGCACGGCCACCCGCGCTTCGCGCGCGATCGATTCCAGGCTGGTCCGGGTGTAGCCGTTTTTCAGGAACAGGCGGCCGGCGGCCTCGATCAGTTCCTGGTTGCGTGTTTCGACGTCGGCTGCCTTGGGACGCCCGGCGGATTTGGTGCAGGTCGATGCTGTATTCATAGGTTGGACTCTAGAGCAAAATAAAATGAAATGCAACCGTTTCATTTCTTGACTTCGATGTATTGATGGCGAATAATGCGACGAATCCATTTCATTTCATTTCGGAGCAGCACCATGGCAGAGAACGACATCACGGCAGGGCAGGCGAGCACAGCGCAACCTCGGGCGGCCGCTCCCGCCGCCAGGAAGCCGCCCAACAAGCGCGTGCTGATCGTGGTCGGCGTGATTGCACTGCTGGCCATCGGTGCCGGTGGGCGCATGTGGTACCGCAGCAGCCATTTCGTCGAAACCGAAAACGCCTACGTCACCGGCCGCATGCACCAGGTCTCGTCGCGCGTGGCGGGCGTGGTCACGAAGGTGCTGGTGGAAGACAACCAGATGGTCAAGGCGGGCGATGTGCTGGCGCTGCTCGACCCGGCCGACCAGGCCGTGCGCGTCGAGCAGATCGAAGCGCAGATCGCCAGCATGGAGCAGCAGGTCAAGCAGTCCGATGCCCAGTTGCTGCAGGTGCGCGCCCAGGCCGGCGCTGCCGGCGCCCAGGTGCGCCAGGCCGAAGCCCAGTTGCTGCGCGCCCGCCAGGACGCCGAGCGTTTCGGCCAGCTGTACAACGACACGATGAAAGCCGTGTCGAAATCCGAAGTCGATGCATCGAGCGCGGCGCGCGCCGGCGCCGTGGCCGACGTGGCCGCGCGCCGCGACAATGCCGCCGCCGCGCAGGCACAGATCGGCGCTGCAGAAGCGGGCCGCGATGTGCTCAAGGCCGAAATCAAGGTGCTGCAGGCGCAGTTGAAGGACGCGCGCCAGCAACTGGCCTACAACAGCATCGTGGCGCCGGTGGCAGGCCGCATCGGCCGGCGCAGCGTCGAAGTCGGCGCGCGCGTGCAGCCGGGGCAGGCGATGCTGGCGGTGGTCGAAGACAACGTCTGGATCGTCGCCAACTTCAAGGAAACGCAGCTGGGCGGCCTCGCGCCAGGCCAGGCCGTGAGCCTGGAAGTCGATGCGCTGCCCGACCATCACCTGGTTGGCCGCGTGGACAGCTTCTCGCCGGCGTCGGGCAACCAGTTCGCGCTGCTGCCGGCCGATAACGCGACCGGCAACTTCACCAAGATCGTCCAGCGCGTGCCGGTCAAGATCACGCTCGATCCGCAGGACGTCAAGAAGTACGCGGGCCGCCTGGTGCCGGGCATGTCCGTGGTGGCCGAGGTGGCGCTGGGCCAGGACGTGAAACCGACGCAGACCGCCGCAGCGCGCTAAGCACACCATGACCAGCTTGAGCAAATCAGCCCCGTCGGGTGCGATGTCCGGCGCAATGCCGGGCGCGCCCGCCAATGGCGCTGCCGTCGACCTGCGCACCTGGGTCGCGATCGCGGCCGGCATGCTGGGCGCCTTCATGGCGGTGCTCGACATCCAGATCACCAATTCCTCGCTGCGCGACATCCTCGGCACGCTCTCGGCCACGCAGGAAGAAGGCTCGTGGATCTCGACCGCCTATCTGTGCGCCGAGATCGTCGTGATCCCGATGACGGCGCTGTTTATCCGCGCCTTCGGCATGCGCAACTACATGGTGGGCACCACTGCGCTGTTCCTGGTGTTCTCGACGCTGTGCGGCGCGGCCTGGAGCCTCGAGAGCATGATCGTGTTTCGCATGCTGCAGGGCTTTACCGGCGGCGCGCTGATCCCGATGGCGATGATGCTCGTGATGACGCGCCTGCCGCCCTCCAAGCGCGCCACCGGCATGGCCATCTTCGGCCTGACCGCAACGCTCGCGCCGGCCATGGGCCCGACGCTGGGCGGCTATCTGACCGAGCTGTATGGCTGGCCGTCGGTCTTCTACATCAACTGGGTGCCGGGCGTGCTGCTTATCGCCGGCATGCTGTGGGGGATGGATCCCGAGAAATCCAATATCCGCACGCTGATCAAGGCCGACTGGCTCGGCATCGCGCTGATGGCCATGGGCCTGGCCTGCCTGACGATTTTCCTCGAAGAGGGCAATTCGAAGGACTGGTTCGACTCCAGCTTCATCGTGATCTTTGCCGCGCTCTCGCTCACCGGCATTCTGGGCTGGATTGCGCTGAGCTTTTCGCGGCCCGATCCGTTCGTGAACCTGGCGCTGTACGGCCAGCGTAACTTTCTGGTGGCGACGACGCTGTCGGCGGTGATCGGCATGGGTCTGTATGGTTCGGCCTATCTGCTGCCGCTGTACCTGGGCCAGATCGCCGGCTACACGCCGATGCAGATCGGCGAAGTGATCGCCTGGGTCGGCCTGCCGCAACTGCTGGTGATGCCGTTCGCGGCCAAGCTGTCCTCCAAAGTGGACAACCGCATCCTGTGCAGTTTTGGTCTGTTCATGTTCGGCATCTCGTGCATCATGAATTCGACCATGGATGCGACGACCGGCTACGACCAGCTGATGTGGACGCAGGTCGTGCGCGCCATCGGCCAGCCATTCGTGATGCTCACGCTGTCGAACTTCGCCATGTCCGGGCTGCCGCCGAGCGAAATGGGTTCGGCCTCGAGCCTGTTCAACATGACGCGCAATCTTGGTGGTTCGGTCGGTATCGCGCTGCTGGCCACCACGCTGACCAACCGCGAACACTTTCACTCGGCGCGCCTGGGCGAGGCCGTGTCGACCTATGCGCCGGCCACGCAGGAGCGGCTCGACATGCTGACCCAGGCCTTCATCGCCAAGGGCATCGACCCGGCGGCTGCGGCCAACCAGGCGCTGGGCGTAATCGACCGTCTGGTGCGGCGTGAATCGTATGTGATGGCCTATAACGACGGCTTCTGGATCATCGGCATGATCCTGATCGGCTGCATCGCGGCGATCTGGATGGCCGACAAGGTCAAGTCGCCCGGCGCTGGCGGCGGTGGCCACTGAACCCGCATTCAATTGAAAAGACAAACCATGTTCAAGCCTGTACTTAACGGCGTCCTCGCGATCGCCATCAGCACCCTGTTCGCCGGCTGCACCACGCTGGGCCCCGATTTCAAGGCGCCGCCGGCGCCTGCCGATGCGGCATTTCGCCATGTCGATGCCGGCACGAACGGCGCGCACCTGCCGGCCACCTGGTGGCAGGTGTTTGGCGACGCGACGCTCGATACGCTGGAAGCGCGCGCCTTGCGCGAGAATCCGAGCGTCGAAGCGGCAGCCCAACGCCTGCTGCAGGCGCAGGCGCAACTGGGTGTCGTGCGCGCCGGGCAGCTGCCGTCCGTGTCGGTGGGCGCCGGTGTGTCGAATGCCCGCACGTCGAGCCAGACGTCGCAGGGCCTCGCCCTTGGTGGCCGCTCGATCGAGGGCAATAACTACAGCGTGGCCGCGTCGTTCTCGTATGAGCTTGACCTGTGGGGCCGCGTGCGCCGCATCGTCGAAGCGAGCGACGCGCAGGCGCTGGCCGCGCAGATCGACCGCGATGGCGTGCTCCTGATGCTCTCGGGCCAGGTGGCGTCGAATTACTGGCAGTTGCGCGGGCTGGACGCCGAGATGGCGATCCTGCGCGACGCACTGGCCACGCGGCGCGAATCGCAGGATCTGATCGAAGCGCGCTTCAATGCCGGGCTGTCGAACGAGCTCGATGTGTCGCGCACCCGCATCGAGCGCGCCAATGCCGAAGCCGACCTGCACGAAGTCCAGCGCCAGCGCAATCTGGTTGAGCATGCACTGGCCACGCTGGTGGGCGCCTCGCCCAGCGCGCCGCTGCTGCCTGAGACGGTGGCTGGCGCGTTGCCGCAGCCGCCATCGATTCCGGTGGGGCTGCCGGCCAGCCTGGTGGGCCAGCGCCCCGACCTGGCGGCCAGCGTGGCCCAGCTGAAGGCGGCCAATGCGCAGATCGGCGTGGCCGAGGGCGCGTTCTATCCGGCGCTGTCGTTGACGGGCAATTTCGGCTATGCGTCGCAAAGCCTGAACGATTTGACCAGTGGTGGTGCGCGCCAGTTCTCGGCCGGGCCGCTGGCGTTGTCGCTGCCGATCTTCGACGGTGGCCGCAACCGTGCCAACCTGGCGCTGGCGCAGGCACGCTACGACGAGGCGCGGGCGAATCACGACACGCGCCTGCTGACGGCGCTGCGCGAAGTGGAAGATGCGCTGTCGGACGTCGAGCAGCGGCACAAGCAGGGCGACGTGCAGGCCCAGTCGCAGCAGGCGGCGGCGCGCGCGCTGCTGGTGGCGCAGGCGCGCTACGAGCGCGGCGTGTCCACCTATCTGGACGTGACCGACGCCCAGCGCAGCACACTGGCAGCAGATCGCGCTGCGGCGCAGATCCGCACGCAGCGGCTGCTGGCCACGGTGGCGGTGGCGCGCGCCCTGGGCGGTGGCTGGGAGCAGGGCGCGGCCGTGGCCACTGTGCGCTGAGGCGGCCGACCCGTGGTTGTCACGACCGACCACGGGCATGTGTTGCGTAATGGTGCACACGATTCAGATTAGATTCCAATGGGCAATAACGGGTGATATATTTGCGTTCGCTGAGAAGAAACCACTGTTTCTTTTGCGATACATTTATCTCTACTCCCCCCATGAAAAACAAGAACCTCACGATTGGTGCCCGACTGGCTTTCGGCTATGGCGTCGTCTTTTTGCTGATGATCGTCCTGGTCGCGCTAGGCGCGAGCCGCGTGGGGCGCATTGAAAATGTCCTGAATTACATCAACGACGTAAACAGCGTCAAACAGCGCTACGCGATCAATTTCCGCGGCAGCGTGCATGACCGCGCGATCGCCTTGCGCGACGTGGTGCTGGCGGCGGACCCGGCCGCCGCCGCGACGCCCATCGCGCTGATCAAGACGCTGGACGACAACTACGCCCGTTCGGCCGGGCCGCTGGACGCCCTGTTCGCCGAGCGCACCGACATGCTCGCCGAAGAGAAGGACGCTCTGGCTGCCATCAAGGCGCAGGAAAGCCTCACCAAGCCGCTGATCGAGCGCGTGGTCGCGCTGCACGCAGCTGGCCAGGGCGCCGAGGCGACCGCGCTGCTGTCGCAATCGGCCGCGCCTGCGTTCAGCGGCTGGCTCGCCAGCATCAACCGCCTGATCGACCTGGAAGAAAAACTGAATAACGAAGCGGCCGCCGATGCACGTGCGATGGCCAACGGCTTCGTCGGCTGGATGGCGCTGCTGTGCGTGGGCGCGATTGCCGCCGGTTCGCTGGCGGCCTGGTACACGGCCCGTGGCCTGTTGCGCCAACTGGGCGGCCAGCCGGATTACGCTGCATCGATCGCCTCGGCCATCGCCGGCGGCGACCTGGGCGTGGCGATCGTCACCCGCCCGGGCGACAACAAAAGCCTGCTGTTCGCGATGCAGGGCATGCGTGACAGCCTGGTGCGCATCGTGTCCCAGGTGCGCAACGGCACGCAGGCAATCAGCGCCGTGTCCACTGAAATTGCCGACGGCAACCGCGACCTGTCCAGCCGCACCGAACGTCAGACCGGCACGCTGCACGCCACCGCCACGTCGGTCGCCCAACTGACCGGCATCGTGCGCCAGAACGCCGACAATGCCCGTCAGGCCAACAGCCTGGCCGAGTCTGCATCGGCCGTGGCGCTGCGCGGCGGCGAAGTCGTCGCGCAAGTGGTCGACACGATGGCGTCGATCAATGAATCGTCGAAGAAGATCGTGGACATCATCGGCGTCATCGACGGCATCGCGTTCCAGACGAATATCCTGGCGCTCAATGCCGCCGTTGAAGCAGCGCGCGCCGGGGAGCAGGGCCGTGGCTTCGCGGTCGTGGCCACCGAGGTGCGCAACCTGGCCCAGCGCTCGGCTGCAGCGGCGAAGGAAATCAAGGTCCTGATCGGCAGCTCGGTCGAGCGCGTCGATGCGGGCGCCGTGCTGGTCGACCGCGCCGGCGAGACCATGGGCGAGATCGTCACGGGCGTCAAGCGCGTGACTGACATCATGGCCGAGATCAGCCATGCCACGGCCGAGCAGAATGCCGGCATCGAGCAGGTCAATGGTGCCATTGCGCAGATCGATGAAGCCACGCGCCAGAACGCGGCGCTGGTGCAGCAGGCAAGCGGCTCGGCCGCCACGCTCGAAGAAGAAGCAGGGCGCCTGGCGCAGCTGGTGAGCATCTTCCGGCTCGATGCCGGTGCGCATACCGGTTCACCTGCCAGGGCGACGCCGAAATCAGGCTATCAACCGCATTTGCTTAATTGATTTTTTAATAAGTGTACGGTGCCGCACAGAGCGGGTTGTTGGCATGACGTTTAATGGCTACACCAACAACCTAATAAGGGACATCACCATGAAATCGTTCATCGCCACCTTGATCACCGCCGCTGCCTTCGCCGCTGTCGGTATCGCACCTGCCGCTGCCCAGACCGTCAACAAGGCTGCGCACAAAACGGCCATGGACAAGGCCAAGGCCGACTACAAAGTCTCTAAGGACAAGTGCGACGCCATGAGCGGCAACGCGGAAGACATCTGCGAAGATGAAGCCAAGCTGATGCGCGCCAAGGCCGAGCACGATGCAGCAGTGAAGTTCGACAACACCGGCAACAACGTGATGAAAGCCCGTGGCAATGTCATCGAAGCCGAGTACGACCTGGCTGACGAAAAATGCGACGCCCTGAAAGGCGATGCAGAAGACAAATGCGAAATGCAAGCCAAGTCGACCCGCGACGCAGCGCGCGATGCCAACAAGGCCAAGTAATTCCTGATCTGCTCCCGGCCGCACCTCACTGCGGCTTGGGCCTGTCATGAAGACGTCGTCCCCGGACTTGTTCCGCGGACGACGTTTTTGTATCCGGCGCGCGTGTGGCCTTGACGCCACAGTTAGCACTCGCCGGGCATGGGGTGCATAGACACCCCCGGTGGGGCATACGCCGGGCGCTATAATCGCCGGGTGAATAAACTCGAAGCATTCGGATACATCGCCGCGCAAGCTGTCCGCGGCGAAATTACGTTCCCCACCAGCGTGAATGCCGTGCTGCGCCTGCAGCAGGCGCTCGACAATCCCGATTGCCATATCGATGAGGCAATCAGGCTGGTGCTGGCCGAACCACAACTGGCCGCGCGCACGGTCGCCATGGCCAACACGGCGGCATGCGGTGGCAGCAGTTCGCTGCCCGTGACCAATGTTCGCACCGCCGTGTCGCGCATCGGCTACCGCCGCCTGCAGGCGCTCGTTGCCAGCCTGGTCGTACGCCAGTTCGGCAACCGCATCAACGATCCGCAACTGCGCGCCAAGGCCGAACAACTGTGGGAGCACACGACCCACATGGCCGCGCTTGCGTATTCGCTGGCGCGGCGCGTGACGGGCGTCAATGCCGACACCGCGCTCTTCGCCGGCATCGTGCACGAAGTCGGCGCTTTCTACCTGCTGGCGCGGGCCGACGAATTTCCCGGCCTGCTCGACGACGATGCCGACAACTGGGGCGCGCTGTGCGAGGACGTCGTCAGCGCCGAGGTGATGAAGAAGCTGTCGATTCCGCCGGCCGTTGCCGAGGCGATCGCCGACATGCGCGGCGGCTGGCTCAATATGCCACCCGCCACGCTGCTCGACACGCTGCTGATGGCCAATCAATATGCGCCGGTGGCATCGCCGCTCGATGCCCCGCGCGAGCCGTTGCCGCCGCATGATGAAAACGCGATCGACTTCGTGTTCGATGAAGTCACGCTGGCCGAGATCCTTGAAGAAGCGGCCGAGACTGCGCGTGCGATGGGTGGTATCACGCTGGTGTAATGTGTTTGCTGTGCAGAACCACTTCTGGCAATGATACTATTAGCCATTATAAATTTCTGCGTGGAACTATCGTGATCAAGCTTGGGATATGTCTGACGGCGGCATTGGCAATGACCAGTGCACACGCTGGTGTGCTCGATATCGGTTCGGTCATGGGCGGCGCAAATGTCTTCACCGCCGGTAATTTCACCGCCAAATCAAGCGACGTCGAAGGCGCCATCGTTTCCGGGGGCAATGTCTCGATCGCCAGTTACGCAGTCAACCTGAATGGCAAGGCCGCGTATGGCGGCTACGCGGTGGCCGCGGGCGGCAATCTGTTCCTGGAAAATGGTGCGATCAGCAATGGCAAGACGTATGCTGGCGGCACGACCACGCTCAAGGGCGCCGCGCAGACGCCCGGCACCACCGTCAGCCCGGTCGATTTTGCCGTTGCAGCCCAGCAGTTCAAGGACATCGCCAGCGGCCTGAGCATGGTCGCATCCACCGGCACGGTCACGCGCCAGTACAGCGCGAACAAGGTTACCGGCAGCGGCAAGGGCGGGGTCGACGTGTTCAATGTCAACGCCGACTTCTTCAACGGCGGCGACAACTGGATGTTGAGTGGACTGAGCGCAGGCCAGACGCTGATTTTCAATATCAGCGGCAAGCAGGGCGGGTTCAACGGCGGCAATATCGGTTTTGACCCATTGAGCGGCTACAACGTGCTGTTCAACTTCTATGAAGCCGAATCGGTCAACGTCAGGGGCATCATCGGCAGCGTGCTGGCGCCGTATGCCACCGTCGAAAACGGCTGGGGCGTGATCAATGGCCAGGTTGTTGCCGATACGTGGAACTCGAGCGTCCAGGTAAACTCGAACCACTACTTCAAGGCGGTCGATGTGGCGGGCTTCGAGCTCGTCAAGAATACGCCGCCGGTCGAGGTGTCCGAGCCGGGCACGCTGGCGTTGATGCTGGCGGGCGTGATTGGCGTCGCCGGCGTTGTCGCCTCGCGCCGGCGCCGTCTGGGCTGAGGCTGCCGCTGAACTGACTTGGCTGTTACGCCGGCGGCGAGGTTGCCGGCTGTGCCTCACCCAGCATGCGCTCGACCGTCCTGGCCAACTCGCGTGCCTTCCAGCGGCGACGCGTCAGCATCAATGCCGTCAAGACCACACCGCACAGCGCCATCGCCGCCGCGACCCATTGCGGCGCGGTGTAGGCAAAGCCCAGCGTCAGCGGAATCCCACCCAGCAAGGCGCCCAGCGCATTGCCGACATTAAAACCCGCCTGGCCCAGCGACGACCCGAGCATTTCGGCTTCGCGCGAATGCTCGATCAGGAGCACCTGGACCGGCGGGCCAATGGCCAGCGCGTTGGCGCCAGTCAGAAACGCCAGCACCACCATCGCGATCTTCGACTCTGCCATCAAACCATTGCACAGCAGCAGAGCGGTCATCGACACCATCAGGATCAACAGGGCCGGCAGCGGATGGAACTTGTCGGCCAGATAGCCGCCAAACTGCACGCCCACCGTCATGCCCACGCCGACCGCCGTCATGATCAGCGGCAGCGCACCCGTGCTGAAGCCCGTGACATCGGTCAGCAGCGGCGCGATATAGCTGAACCACGCGAAGAAGCCGCCAGTGCCGATCGAGACGATGCCCAGGGCCAGCCACAGATCGAGGTGCCTGAAGATGCGCAAGTCTTGCATGAGGCCCGTACGTTTGCTTGGCTCGATCGGCGGCACCCACTGATACAGGCTCCACATGGTCAGCAAGCCAATGACCGCGACAATCAGGAACACCATGCGCCAGTCGAACGCATGGCCGATCCAGGTGCCGAGCGGCACGCCCAGGACATTCGCCAGCGTCAGGCCGGTAAACATCATGGCCATCGCCGCCGCCGTCTTGCCGGGCTCGGCCAGGCGGCTGGCGACGACTGCGCCCACGCCGAAGAAGGCGCCATGCGGCAAGCCGGCCAGGAAGCGCGAGGCCATCATCGTCTCGAAGTTCGGCGCGAACGCCGACATCGCATTGAACACGGCAAACATCAGCATGAACCAGATCAGCACGGTGCGCGGCGGACGGCCGGCGACAATGGTGACGAGGGTCGGCGCGCCGACCACCACGCCGAGCGCATAGGCGGTGATGAGGTAGCCGGCTTGCGGAATCGTGATCTGCAGACCACGGGCGATATCGGGCAGGATGCCCATCATGACGAATTCGGTCATGCCAATGCCGAAGCCGCCAAGGGCGAGGGGAAGTAGGCTTTTCTTGATCACAGGGGAGGTAGTTGTACTGCGGTGGAAAATGATCCCTGCCGACGGAGGAATTTGCGGCTGGGTCTGTCACTATACCGTCTGCATCGCCAAACGTCCGCTCACGAGTCGTGATGACAGGTATAGGGCGCCCGAATGGGCCGCCTCAAGCGGGCAGTGACTCGTCGTCGGCGGCGGGCCACACGATGCGGCCATGGCCCACGTCGCCCAGCCGCGCGCGGATGCCGGCAGCGTCGCTTGCGGGCAAGCTGAACGTGAACTGCACGTCGTCGCCATGCGCCACCTCGTCGAGCGTGGCGCCGGCCGCATCGAGCTCACGGCGCAGCATCCCTTCCATCGCATACGGCGCGCTGCAGCGCAGCTGGCGCAGCTTGATGATCGGAATCTTCGGCGCGCCGAGCAGCGCCTGCGCCACGCTGTCGGTATAGGCCCGCACGAGGCCGCCCGCGCCCAGCTTGACGCCGCCGAAGTAGCGCACCACCGTGGCCAGCACGCCATCGAGATCCTGGTGGCGCAGCACATCGAACATCGGCCGCCCGGCCGTGCCGCTGGGCTCGCCATCATCGACCGCCGCCGACTGGCCGCCGGCCAGCAAGGCCCAGCACACATGCGCCGCGCCAGGATGCTGCGCGCGCAGCGCCGCCACGACCTGCTGCGCCCCAGCACGGTCAGCCATCGGCTGCACGCACGCGATGAAGCGGCTTTTCTTGATGATCAGTTCGTGGTGGACGGCGCTGGCAATGGTCTGGGGCATGGGGCGCGCAGTAAAAGGACAACGAAAACGACAACGCCAACCCGAAGGTTGGCGTTGTCGATGAATCTTTGGTAGGCCGTGCGGGATTCGAACCTGCGACCAACGGATTAAAAGTCCGCTGCTCTACCAGCTGAGCTAACGACCCGAAGAAGACGAGATTATAGCCGCACTTGGCAGATTTACCAAGTGCTTCCGCTCATTCTTTCTTTTTGTCTACGTCAGCGTGGTATTCCTCGCCCTGTTCTTCGGCGTGTTCTTCACCTTCTTCCGAGACATCTTCGCCTTCGATGATCTTGTCTTCGGCCTGCACATCGTGCATGGCGTGCGGCTCGAGTTCTTCGGCGCTGACATTGAGCCGGACGAACAGGCCCCAGGTGGCGAGCAGGGCGGCAGCGGCAACACCGATCGACGCAGCGTGCGGCAAGTATTCCGGGCTGCCATGGACGAACTGGAACACACCGATCAGGCACTCGACCGACAGGGACACGACGACCACGATCAGGAAGCGCGACAGGAAGCGGCGCACGCGGGTAGGCGAGCTGATGTTTGCTTCGCGCTGGATTTCTTCTTCCAGCACGGTCTGGCCAAGACCGAGCGCGGCAACGGCGATGGTCAGCATGCCGATGCATTCGAGGATGAGGTCGAAGCGTTCGCGGGCAGAGGTCTCGGCGGAAGGGATGAGGGCAGCCCAGATTTCGACGCCCGCCAGCACGACGAGGCCGATGCCGCAGGCGAAGAACAGGATGACGATGAACACGTAGCCGAGTTCGAAGAGTTTTGTTATGGCTTTCACGGGGGTAGCGGTGGTTGTAAAGATGCGAGACTTTAGCAGTAAAGGCTGAGTTGGCGATGTTCAGGAGGTGGTGGGTGTGGACGTTGTGCGACAGCGGGTGGCGGGCATGCGCGAGGAGCAGGTGACACCTGTCTTATTTGTTACCGAGACGCGCGTGGTTTCATTCGATTAATAACTAATTCTAGAAAAGTCTTCATGGCGAAAATTTAGACGAGACGTGTGCTAAAAATACCTAGCCCTGAATAGCGGTCTGATGTAGAGGGATTCATGTGTAGTAGAGTCTGTAAAGGTAAGCATGGCCTTAACCTGTAGACTTTTGCTGATTTAGACTACCAGTGCGCGATTCCGGCTGAAGATGGGCTTACTATTCAATTTCCAGACACATCTTTCTGCGTGAGAATTCCTCTTTAAGAAATTGAAATAGCTGCTTTTTCTCAATGAGAGTCAAATTTTCTTTGTCGTCTGGTGCATCCCACTTTTCAATGCTGTTCTGATAAAGCACGAAGTCGGGAGATCCGTATCCCCTTAAAAACGCTTCGCCATATATAGTGATGCTCTTTCCTCCAACTTTCACCCAAAGATGCCCACGTGTGATTTCTACTAGCTCCACGTCGCCTAACTCCTAAAAATCGCTTTCGTTGCCCCAGTCTTGGGATTAATTCGGCTAGCAATTCGGCGACTTCGCCTGAAGATTGTGAAAATTAATTATGAAAATTGCTTAGCATTTTTAGTATTAGCTTTGCCTAATTTTTCTAAGATTCTAAATTCGTTGATAAAATTTAATTTTCAAACTTAGATCCCCTTGTTTCGCATCATAGAAGAACATGACGTGCCCCCAGTCACAAGAATCAAGCGAGGCAGAACTTGGATGGTTACTTATGAACTTTACGCCCCAAAAACTTTCGCATTTTTTCACTATTTTTGATTCGAGAATGCTGCAATCGAAAAATTCGATCAAATCGAATAAGAACGTGAAAACAATTGAATAGTCTTCTTCAACATCGATCACGCCATCCGCAGAATTTCCACAAATAGTAAATTTTTGTAAGAATTTATAACGTATACTAAACTTGTCTTGGTGAATTTTAGTTGAACAAAGATTTTCAATGGTATTTGAGAAAATTTTTTTTCCAAATATTATAGGTTGGGACTCTATAAATATTCCGCGGTCTTTCAAGTCTAATCTTACAAGAAGCATACTTTTTCCCATAATATAATTACCTTATGGCCGTATATCAGCCTGCCATATTTCAGATTGTCTCTAATGGACTTTTCGTTATGCGATAAATCAGCTCAAGTGATTATAAATTTCCTTCGATTCTTTTCAGTGATCTGAACGGCCCCTAAGTGAAAAACCGCACGCTGTTTAGATCGGAATTAAATTAAAGCAAACGTAGCTCGGACTTATTGGCGAATAAAATATTAGACATTAGGGCTTCATTAAATACAGCAGACAACTCGTTTTTCATCTGGTTGACCAATCGATCACCTCTTTCTCACCGGTAAGTCGAAAAATAAAGTAGTTCGCTGCATGAAACTCATTTGAGAATATTGCGACGTCGAAATTTTCTCCTTTTTCGGTGGTGTACACCACCCAAAAATCTTTAATTTTATTAATAACTAATTCGCCAAGACCGGTCGTGACTTGGTTGCCAAGAGCATATTCAATTCTATCGACGGCATGCTTATCAAGAAACTCTCTAAGAGTGCCGAGCAATGACTTAGTTGACAAGGAATCTGCATGAGATTTTTCAAATTCAAATTGCGGTAGCTCAATGATCATTAAATCCTCTCCGGGAATTATGAAGAAATTAACTTTTTTACTGATTGTTTGTATTATTTTGAGTGCCCATTCCAATCTCGTCAAGCCAGGGTGTTACAGGGCCTGACTCCATAGAAATCGGCTTAGTAACAGGCTAAGAATTAGGAACGCAAATTCGGGTTTTGAACGAAGCTTTTTTAAAGCTGCCTGAATCTTGTCAATTGCCGCCGGCTTCAATTCTGCTTGATTGCTTGCGATGCGCTGCCAGCAGTACAGAAAATACCTGAATGCAACTATATTCCATGTATCAGATGCTATCGCGCTTTCAGACACTTAATCAAATTATCTATAGTTTCCGATAGAGGGTCAAACATCAATGAAAATTTGGACTATATGAAATTGACATTTGGTACGTGTTCTTTGCGCAAATCGCCCAGTTGAAATAGCTTTTTAAAGTATTTCCATTTAACCGCGACTTCTCTCTGCAATGTACTGATGCATGAATCACTCCGATTTCAAGACCAATTTTGATTTGGCCTGCGGAGGTAAATTTTCAGGGAAAGAATTACTTTTTTAACTCATATTTTTTCTTAGAGCCAAATTTGTGGCATTTTTTATCACATGATATCCTTTGAAAGTAACCTTATCTACCCATTCTTAGAGTTATCAAATTCGCCGCATATGCTTTTTCGTTGCTCTGTTAAGATTTTCAAGTTTTTCCCACCAGTCTTTTTGTGATAAGTGAGGTGGGTAATAATCTCCAAGCCACTTTACATGGCAACGCATAGCTATCTCAATTAATATTGCATTGTGACTATCTGCTGCGAGCTTTTTGTCCAATAAAATATTGCAAAAATTCTTTAATTCGTCTGCATCATTGATAAAGCCGGCTTGGCGCAAATGGTAATTTATTTCGATTAATAATTCTGAAATTTTCATTGTTTAACTGATCCGTACGTTCGCCTCCTACAGTTCCTACTTACCGGCACCTATCAATTTGCACAGATTTCAGGTCCTAGTTAAAGCGCTTATTCCTTCAAGTAGTAGGTGGTCCTGAGTTAGGGAATCAATAATTTCAATTCCTACTGTCTTATTTGATGAAAGCGCGTTTCCTTAGCTTTTTCTGTAGTTGCTGCTCTACTTAGACTTGGTTTTAAGGGCTGAGTAGCAGCCTTCTTCATTATATTTTCGCGATGTTTAGCAACGATTTGAAATTAATTTTTAAAATCCGCCTTGCAATCAAAAAATATAGAGTCTAACGTGGTCATATTTTTCGTCGCAGCACGGTCTTAAAAGGTTTACTCAACCGAAAGCTAGTTTGGGCTCGGTCGCTTTACTGATTTCAAGCCGTCATGCATCAGCACACGGATTTTTAATCAGCCTCGCATTCACTAAGTATCAACGCTAGTACCGACGATATTCTTCCCAACTTGTTAGGTCGAAATCACTGCTGTTTTCAAAGCTATCACATTCGATCAATATTGAATTATCACAAGGGTCGAGTATCTTTGCCATATATCCGCCCGGTGTCATCGCTACAAACTCAAATTCAACGCCTTGATTACGTAGTAACCTGCAATATTCGGGGAATTCACCTACTACATTAAACTGAAACAACGGATTTTTCTGCGGATCAATCTTTACTCTTGAATACTGTAACTGGCCGCGGACTGTGGATATGTTGTTGATGAAAAGTTCACCTTCTTCCATTCTAAAGCCGAGAATATCACCATAGAAAGACTCCATTTTCTCCATCATTCCCTTTTTTACTGGAATGAATAGTACAATTATTTTACCGCGTTCCATATCTTCCCTTTGATGCTGGTCGGCTACTTGTGGTGGCGTTATTTCGCGCTTCCTTTGTAGCACACTGATTTGATCGAAATATTTTTGCCCCGGTTCTGCCAAGGGCTTTCTTTTCGGCGGCGTAAAAGGGACTCCTGTTTACAGCCGAGTCGTTCCCGATATCGATAAATTCGTAGCCTTCTGTTGCTCTTTCGCGAATCCAAGCAGCGTTTCCTCCAACTGCTTTTTCCTCCCACTCCTTCGATCCTTGATCAAACTTAAGAGCGCCCGAACGACGTACTATACTGCTCCAATCCTTTTTTATTGTTCTAAATTCCTCACAAGGAAATTTAATACGCATCGCTGCGGCGTAAGCTTCGACAGAAGCTTGTCCTTCGCCAATTACCAAATACCTGGCTAAACCCAGTGGGTCGATATATTCGGTAGGATTCGCAGCATATTCATAAAGGAGAATGCCGCCAGTTAATCCTATCGGATCTCTTGACAGGAATCTTCCAAGTCGGGGGTCATAGTATCGATGCCGATTGTAGTGCAGTGCGGTCTCTTGATCAAAATATTGTCCCTGAAACCGAATCGGATTCCGCATCCCAGCCTTATGTGCTGCCTCGCTGATCGTTTCCTTGGCGTGTCCCCACGCCTTGTATTGTGCCGACCAAGCAACTTTGCCATCGCGATCCGTCAACTCCAGTGGCGTACCGAGATGGTCACACTGGTAAAAGACGATCTCGTTCGCATCGAACGGCTTGGCTTCCAACTCAAGCTCTCCATTCCATAGCGGATCGAGTGCTACATCGTACTTGCCGTAGTTGTCTCTTATAAGCAACTTTATATCGGTACTGGGCGCTAGTCGAAGGGCCTGGCCTTGAGTTGCCTGCACCAGCGGCACGAAGCTATCGCGCTCGTATACATAGTGGACTGTCTGTTCGTCCCCGGCATGGCCAGGGTACACGCTGCTTTCAAGCGCCACTGTGTCGCCATCCCATCCGTACATGGTCTGCGCCGTTTTCAGGAGGGGACTGCCTACCTGAGACTGATGATGCTTGGCAATGCGACGCCCCAATGGATCATAGGCAAAGGTGGTGACGCCTTGCGACGTTACGGCGCGGGTCACCCGGTTGAACGCATCCCATGCATACTCGGAACGCTTGCCGTGTTGCATGCGCTCAACGAGATTGCCGCGTTCGTCGTAGCGATAATTTACGCTAGCATATTCCTTGAGCAGGTTGTCCAGCAGTTTCGGCAGCGGAGCGCGTTGGGAAATGGGTCCCTGCTGCGCGGTATCGGGAACCTGGATGTTCCCTGCGGGATCGAAAGCGAAGGTTTCGTAGCCCATTGCACTGTTTGCCGCCAGCAGCCGTCCGACCGGGTCATAGCGGTATGCGATGTGGCCGCGCCGGTTGTCTTCGACGCTGGCGAGTTGGCCGGACGGGTCATAACGGTAGCGGCGGACGATTGCGGCGCGCATGCCGACCTGAACGTCGGGACGGTACGTATCGGGGTAGAACAACCGATCCTTCTGGCCGACTTGAGCGATGGGGCCGAGCTGCTGTTCGATCAGGCGGCCGGCCGGGTCGTATTTCATCGTTTGCCGCAGGCCGTTGGCCTGGGTGCGGCTGGTTTCCTGGTACAGCGCGTTGCGTTCGAAGGCCACCAACTCTTGCCCGTCGAGCAGCAGGCCGTGCACGTGGCCAGCGCCGTAGGTCAGCCATTCGGTACGGTGGCCGTCGGGACGAACGGTGCCGATGCGCCCGTTCAATTCGTCATGCTGGTGGTGCCAGACTGCGGTGCCCTTACCTGGATGGAACGTGCCCTGGTAGTGCTGGTGCTCGCGCACCAGGTTGCCAGCGGCGTCATAGAACCATTGCAGCCTGGCGTGTTCGTTCTGTGCTTCGGCCAGTTGGCCATTGGCGTTGTAGGAAAAGGTTTCGGTTTGCTCCGGCTGGCCGGGGGCTGCGGCGCGGCGTTGCACGAGCCGGCCCATGGGGTCGAAGTCGAGCCGCGTGGTCACGCCGGCGTCGACGGTCTCCATCAGTACGCCGCTATCGTCGTCGTAACGGTACTCGGTGACCTTGCCGTCAAAACCTTGTTCCTGCAACAGGCGGCCGACCGGGTCATACCGGAAGCGGTAGACACTGCCATTTTCGTTTTCCAGCACGGACAGGCGGCCGAGCGCATCCCAGCGGTAGTGCAGGCCGTGTCCAAGGGCGTCGGTGCGCCTGGCGATCAATCCGGCTGCGGTGTAGCGGTAGGTGGTAGTGCGGGCGAGCGCGTCGGTGTGCGCGAGCAGCCGGCCTTCGGCGTCATGGCACAGTTGCTCTTGCGTACCGTCCGGGTGGATGACGGCTTCGAGCTGTCCGGGATGGTTGCCCCGGTCGCTGCCGTCATTGCGGGCTTGCGCCAGCGTATCGGCGCTAAGAGGTGTGTAGCGGTATCGGGTGACATTACCGGCGGCATCGATGCTCTTGGTAAGCCGTTTGCGATCGTCGTATTCCCAATGGCTGCTGTGTCCGGAACAGTCGGTGTAGCTGGCGAGTCCGCCGTCCGGGGTGTACGTGAGTTTCGAGACGCCACCCTTGGCGTCAAGGATCTCGATGGGCTGGCCGCGCTTGTCGTACGCATACTGCGTCTTGTTGCCGCGTGGGTCTGTCTCTTCAACCAGATGGCCCTGGACATTGTAGTCCCGCTTCCACACGCCACCTTCGCCATCGCGGATCCCGGTAATGCGGTGCTGGTTGTCATACTCGAAGTGGACCTGGCTGCCGTCAGCGCGCGTATGCGTGAGCAGATTGCCATGGTCATCGAAACGGTAGTGCTCGCTGCTGCCGTCGGTGTCGATGTGGCGCACGACGTTCTTGGCAGCGTCACGATAGAACCACTCTTCGCCCCCGTCCGGGTACACGATGCGGTAGGTGTAGCCGGCGATGTCATAGTAGTAGCGGCTCTCTTGACCAAGCGCATCGGTGACGTAGGCCAGGCGAATGTTCTTGTCCCACTCGAGCCGGGTGTCGAAGCTGCCATCGTCGGCCCATTCGCGGATCGCCTTCGCATTGGCGCCGCTGTCAGTGCTGGTATCGTAGGCGAGGTTCATGCCGCGCCCGGTCCGGTCGGTGTAGCGGGTGATGAGATGACGGTCGTACCCGTACTGCCAGGCGGCGCCGTTATCGTCCTGGGCGCGGACCAGGTCGCCGTGCTCGTCGTCATAGTCGTAGGCGGCAAGCTGGCGCACCAGCTTGCCATCCCGGATTTCCCACAGGGCGCGGATGCGACCGCTATTGGCGTCGACTTGAGTGCCGGCGTGGGCGACGATGGCCTCGCCTTGCTTGCTGATGATGTCGCTGAGCACCGCTTCGCCGGCATGGGGACCATGGGCAACGAAGTGGTCGTAGCGCAGGCCAAGGGCGGCGCCGTCGCGGGCGTGCAGTGCGATCAGCCGGAAATGCTGTTTGCCCATCTCGGCGGCCTTGGCGCGTACGGTATCGACCAGCTCGTAGGTTTCGCGCCAGGCGCTGGCTTCGCCTTCTGGCAGGGGCTTGCCGAAGTCGAGCGTGAGCAGGGAGACGCTGATGCGCGTGAGCGTGATCAGCTCGACCGGATCGTGGTGTCGCTGGCCGATGTCGAGGCACGGGTAGCGGTGACTGCGGCCGTCGGCGGCGTGATAGAGCAGGGCGGTGCTCTTGCCCTGGCCAACCACGTCGATGCGCGTGCTGTACGGGGTGAGCCAGCGCGCGCCGAGATGGCCGTGGTCATAAGCGGTCAGCTGGCTGCGGTAGGTGCGGCTCCATTCGATGGGAAGCGGCGCATCGAGGACGAAGTCGGTATGGGTAAAAGTTTCGGCGCCCGTGGCAAAGCTGATCGAGTGCGCGGTGCCGCCCTTTGCCGGGCACAGCTTGCAGGCATTGGCGTCGCCCCTGGCCGGAACTTGTCGGCCGGTGGCGCCCAGTTCGTGGCCCGGATTGTCCTTCTGATGCTGCGCGCCTTTGCCTGACGGGACGAGTGCCGGATAGCGCTTCTTGTGTTTTTTGACGGCGTCGCGCAGCCGCATCAGTATCCAGCGGATACTCATCTGCGCCTGTTCGTCGGCCAGTGCCGCGAGCTTGCCGCGAAACGCCGGCTTGAAGTCGGTGAGGTGGTTGACCATGCCGCTCACGCCCTCTACCGCGGTTTGCGGCAGGTGGCGGGCTGCCACGGCAACGATATAGTTCGCGCTCTTTTTGTATTCCCGGCCAAGTGCGCCAAGCATGCGCCGCCAACTGCTCGTTGCCTTGGGGTCGTACACCCTGGTCTCCACGTCCGCCGTGGCGGCCACGTCGAACAGTGGTTCCTTGCCGATGCAGCTATTCAAGACCTTGATCAGATCATCGGCAACGCCATCGGCAGTATTGGCGCATTCACTCAGGATGCCGGTCAGCTTCTCCATCGCTTTGTCGACAAAGGTGTCGATCTCGCCGGCCAGCTTGGCGTTAAGGTGCATGATCAGCACCTCGATCAGCGCGCTGCCGAGATCCTTGACACCCGATGCCAGCTTTTGCCGGACCAGGTGCAGTGTCGGCCGCAGGGTCATGCGCGCCGCGCTCATCGCGGGCGGTATCGGGACCACGCCGATCAGGTTGATACCCAGGCTGACCCACTGAAGGAATTCGACTTCTTTCTTGTTGATGAGCTTCTGGATCACGCCCACGATGTCCATGACGGCGTCGATCAACGCCATGATGTTGCCAATCACCGGCAAGCTGCCGGCCACGGTCATCAAGCGCTCCAGCGTGATGTAGTCATGGCTGAGCTTGCGCAGCCATTTGTCGAAGGCGGCAGCGCCGGCGCTGACGTCTTGCTGGTCGATGGTGTCGAGCGGCGCCACCGCAACTTCCGGCGCGCGTTGGGCTGGCTTGGACGAGGCTTGCGCGGGTTCGGTCATGGTGGCGCTCTATTGAAAGGACTTTTTCAGGACCGAGGTCACGACGTCGGCGCCAATGCGCGGCAGTGATCCGGGCAAGCCGATGGCTGCCGCGCCGCCCGGGAGCTTGCCCGCAACATGGGCCATGGCCGCCTGGCCGGCCTGCGCCATCAATGCCTGCGCGCCGCCCTGTTTCAACGACTGCACCGCGCTCGCCCCTTGCTCGGCTGCCTGCGCGATCGCGCCGAATTTGTCGGCTGCGTCCTCCAGACTGTCTGTCGCCGCACCGGCGTCCGCCTCGGACAGCGCCGCGACCGGCCATTCGGTGCCGTCCCCAAAGTAGCTGCCTTCATTCCACGGGTCGCGCGGGTCGCTGCCATAGCTGACCGTGGCCATTCCCATCGGCAGACCGGCCACGCTGGCAACGCCGTCGCCATCGAGCGTTCCCTGGTAGACGCCACCTTCGGCGTCGACGACGGTGTAGTCGCCTTGCTCGACGCCTTGCTTCTTGCTGCCTTCCCGGTTCACGTACCGGTGAAGCAGATCGAGCTGTCCCGGTGCCAGTTTCACGGTCTGCGGCAAGGCCGGTGTGCCTTCGCTCTTGCCAGGATCGAGGTTGTGCTGCGCCGCGTGCTGGCGCCAGACGCCGCTTGTGCCATGGACGATGCCGGACGCGTTCCAGCGGCTGAAGCTGGTTCCGCCGTTGATCACCACTTCCTCTTTCGCCGTGATCGTGATCCGGTTGGCGGTATGCGTGATGTTGAGCTTGGCCAGGATGTTGACGCTGTCCTTCAGGGCGGTGATGTCGATGTCGGCGCCCGCCGCCACCAGCTTCATGCCGGCCTTGTAGGCGAACATGCGCACCGCTTCCTTGACGCTGACGAGCAGGCTCTTGCCCGCGCTCAGGCTGGCATGGCCGCCACTGGTCAGGGCGGTGTGCTCCATGCTCATCAGATGCGTCGAGCCCTGCGTGCAGGTTTCGATGCCGGCGGGGCTCGCCAGAACCAGGTGGGGCGCCTGAAATTCAGGGAATTCACCTTGCGCAGGCTGGCCGCCCTGGCCCTTGATGGCGTCGACCTGCGATTTCAGCGCGGCGGCGACCTGGTCCTGGTCGCCCGGCTGATGCGCCTTCGCCTGCTGCGCGACCTGCGACAGGCTGTCGTGCAATGCCTGGCCCTGCGCCATGTGCGCCAGCGTCTCGGCCATGTCGGTGATATGGGCGCGGGCGTTGGGCCGGGCTTCAGTGCTGATCAAGAGGCCTTGCTGCGCGCGCAGCGCGCCATGGCCATCGGTGCGCAGCTCGAAGCCTTGGCCACGTGGCCCCTTGCGGCCGGCGTTGTCGTCGATGCGGTTGATGTGGCCCAGGCTGAGCTGGCTGGCCAGATGGTCGCTCTTGAGCTGCGCCTGGATCTGTCCTTCTGTGTCATCCAGCACCACGTGGTTGCTGCGCCCGCCAGGGGCGTTGCTACCGTTGGTGGTCAGCTCGCGGCTTCTGATCCCTGTCAACGCCCGCTGTCCGGGCAGCTTCCACGGCGGCATCGTGTTCTGGTTGTAGACGGAGCCAGTCACGATCGGATGATCAGGATTACCGTCGAGCCATTGAACGATGACTTCCGAGCCGACCCGCGGATGGCTGGCCAGGCCCTTTTCGCCACCGGCCCAGTTGCTGCCTACCCGTACCCAGCAACTACTGCGTTCGTCCCGGTCCCAGTGAAACCTGACCTGGATACGCCCGTACTGGTCGACGTTCAGGCCGCTCTGGCCTTCCGGGCCGACCACGATGGCGGTCTGCAGGGCCAGCAGCCTGGTCGTCGTGCTGTTGAAGCCGCGTCCGGGAAACCAAGGCACGGCCTTGCTCTGGCAGAGCACGCGATTCTTGTACTCGGCGAGTACATTCTTTCCTTGCAGGTAGTTGTTGCTGGCTTCGTGATGCACTTCCAGGATCAGGAATTCGCTGTCTTCACTTTCACTGAAATGGTCAAGCAGCCGGAACCACCTGCCCGCAGCGACGCGCCGGTTATTGCCGCACGCTTCGTACAGCTCGCCGCGGGCTTCGATTTCCTCCATGCGCAGCCGCGACAGCCGGGAGGCGCCCGACTTGTGCAGGAAGCCGTAATGCCCCTCATAGCTGTGCACTTCGAGTTTCGGCACATCGCCCTGCTGGGCAATGGTGACGGTACCGGCGTGGATCGGGTGGGGATGCTTGAAGTCGAAGCCGCTCACCGTCGCTTGTCCGGACGCCCACTGACGCATTGCACTCCAGTCGCTGAACGCGTCCTCTTCGACTGCGCCACCGGCGCCATGGAAGCGGATACCGGGCGAGGGCCCGTCGATCGGGTCTGCGGTGCGCGTGTCGTCGCAGACCTTCAGCACGTGCCCTTCGCCCGTATGTTCGTACCAATAGCTGTAGCCGGCGGCTTCCCAGCGCCGGCACAGATAGTTGTGGTCGGTCTCGTCCCATTGCGTGGCCATCGTGAACTGCGGCTGTTCGCCCGCGACCTTCCAGTCATAGTCCGGCAGGCTGCCGTAGCCGGCAAAGATCTTCTCCGTTTGCTGGCGCACGCTTTGCGCATGGAACAAGCGGTTGTTGCGGCGCAGGCGCGTGTACGCCAGCCATGGGCGCAGGACGGCCTCGTAAAACGCTACGCCGCCATCCGTCTTGACCAGTTTGAACGAGCTCACATACCCGGTGAAGGGCCGCAGGCGACCGTCAGCCTGTACGAGCGAGATGCACAGCAGCTTCCCGTGGATCGCCTCGAGTTCGATCCTGGCGTCGTCGCTCAGGAGTTCCACCGTGTAGTCGAAGTCGCGCGACACGTATTCCGTGCCGACGAACCGGTTCACCATCAGCGTGGCTTGCGGGCCGTCGTTCTCCGGGAACGCCATGCGCAGCAGGCGGGTGTTCTGGTGGGCGTCCAGCAGTGCGTGCAAGTCAGTCATCGTCTCGCTCATCGGTTGAGCTGCGGATTGTTGACGTCGGGATGCGCACTTGGCGACGCAAGCGCGCTTGAACGTGCGACGAACTTCTGACTGTAGTTATTGAGTTGCGGGAACTTACTGACGAGACGCAAGGCTGTGCGACGTTGCGTCGCGCTCTAGCCTAGACGGGTATGCCCAGCCCTCAAGCGCCGCCGCGCCGTGATGAAAGCGTTGTAAAAATCGGACGAGCCAAAACAAAAAAGGCGTCACGATTTTTCGTAACGCCTTCATTGCAACAATAAATTCTTGGTAGGCCGTGCGGGATTCGAACCTGCGACCAACGGATTAAAAGTCCGCTGCTCTACCAGCTGAGCTAACGACCCAAGGAGGCAGCATTATAGCGGGCGATCCGGCATCGCGCTAGGCTTCCCGCATAAATTTCTGCGAAGAACTACTCAAGACAACGCCGACGTGACCTTCAGCACCTCGTCCGCCGTCGTCACGCCTTCGACGACCTTCATGGCGCCGGCGATGCGCAGCGGCTTCATGCCATCGATAACACTCTGCTGGCGCAGCGCCACCAAGTCGCCCGCACCTCGCATGAGCTTGCCAAACCCCTCGCTCACGCTCAACAGCTCATAAATCCCGGTCCGCCCCCGATATCCGGTCTGCCGGCACTCAGGGCATCCAATGGGCCGGTACACGACCGTCGGCTTGGGAATCTTCCATGCACCGCCAACGCTGTCCCATACATCGTCGCTCAACTCGCCGCCCGGCGTCTTGCAGGCAGGGCAGAGCGTGCGCACCAGGCGTTGGGCCATCACGCCGATCAGGGTTGCCTCAAGCAGGTAATCCGGCACGCCCAGTTCGATCAGGCGCATCACCGCCGATGGCGCGTCATTCGTGTGCAGCGTCGAGAACACCAGGTGCCCGGTCAGCGCCGCCTGGATTGCCATCTCGGCGGTCGGCAGGTCGCGGATCTCGCCGACCATGATGATGTCCGGGTCCTGGCGCATCAACGAGCGCACGCCGTCGGCGAACGACAGGTCGATCCCCGGCTGCACCTGCATCTGGTTGAAGGCCGGTTCGACCATCTCGATCGGGTCTTCTACCGTGCAGACATTGACTTCGCTCGTTGCCAGCGCCTTAAGCGTCGTGTAAAGCGTCGTCGTCTTGCCCGAGCCGGTCGGGCCGGTCACAAGGATGATGCCGTGCGGGCGCTTGGTCAGGCGATCCCAGCGCAGGGCGTCGTCAGCCGGAAAGCCCAGTTCGGGCAATGTCTTGACGACGACTTCAGGGTCGAAAATACGCATGACGAGCTTTTCCCCGAATGCGGTGGGCATCGTCGACAGGCGCAATTCGACTTCCTGGCCGCCGGCGGTGCGGGTTTTGATGCGGCCATCTTGCGGGCGACGTTTTTCAATCACGTCCATCCGCCCCAGCAATTTGATCCGCGCCGTCATCGCAATCATGACCACGGCCGGCACCTGGTACACCTGGTGCAGCACGCCGTCGATGCGAAAGCGTACGACAGCAAATTCACGCTTGGGTTCCAGGTGAATGTCCGAGGCGCGCTGCTCGAACGCGTAACCCCATAGCCAGTCGACGATATTGACGATGTGCTGGTCATTGGCGTCGAACTGCTTGTTCGCCTTGCCCATTTCGACCAGCTGCTCGAAGTTGTTGCGCATCGCGACGTCTTGTCCGCTGCTGCGGTTGGCGTCGCGGATCGACTTGGCCAGCGCGAAGAACTGCGAGATGTACTGGGCGATGTCGAGCGGGTTGGCCAGCACCAGTTCAATGCGGCGTCGCGCGACTTTCGCGATCTCGGCTTCCCATTCGGTCAGCGACGGATCGGCCGTGGCCACCACCAGCGTCGTGGCCGTCATTTCCACCGGCAGAATATTGAAGCGCGCCGCGTAGCCGGCCGACATCACATCGGCCACTTTCGTGAAGTCGATCTTGAGCGGGTCGATGCGGATGAAGGGCAGGCCGACCTTGGCGGCGCACCATTCGGTCAGCACGTCCAGCGTGAGCAGGCGATTGGGGGGCAGTTCGGACACCATCTTGCATTGCGCCACCGCCGTGAGCGGGTGCGTCGCACCCGGCGCATTCCTGAGAATCCCCTGGGCCTGGGCGAATTGGGCCTTGACGTTGTCCTTCGTGACGATCCCGTCGGCCAGTAGCCACGAAAAAATCGATTGCAGGTCGAGCTTGCGCAGGCTGGCGGGTTTTTGTGGGATGGCGTTCACGGTGGCCCTTGGCGAATCAATCGGTGGCGAACAATCCCTTGACCCAGGACGCGGCGGGCAGCTTGGTCTGGAGTTTGATCTGGGCTGCCCGTTTGGTCAGCACGTCCTCGTCAAGTAGCGGGCGGGTCTTGAAGCAGAGCGCGACCACATTACCATCGTGCACCTCGGGCAGACACAATACGTGGCCGAAGGCAAATTTCATGGCCTTGAGGTTCTTGGCAAAACTCGGGTGGTCGCCGAACAGATTGACGGTCATGATGCCGTCGTCGGTCAGGCAATTGGCGCAGGCCACGTAGAACTCGGGCGTGTCGAGCACCGGGCCGCGTGCGGTAGCGTCATACAAGTCGCATTGCAGCACATCGAAGGCGGCGTGGTGCTGTGGGTCTTCGACAAAGTCCAGCGCATCCATCTCCAGCACGGTCAGGCGTTCGTCCAGGCCCGGCAGCTTGAACATCGAGTTGCAGATGGCGATCACCGACGGGTTCAGTTCGATGGCGGTGACGGTTGCCTCGGGAAACTGGCGGTAGCAGAACTTGGTCATTGTGGCCGCGCCCAGGCCGAGCTGGACGATGGCACGTGGCGACTCGATGAACAGCATCCAGGCCATCATCTGCTGCGCGTACTCGAGTTCCGGCCAGTCGGGCTTGCGGATGCGCATGGCGCCCTGGACCCATTCGGTGCCGAAATGCAGGTAGCGTACGCCCTCTTGCTCGGACAGCGTGACGGGCGCGTACTTGGGCTTGCGGGAAGGGCGGCGCGACGATTCGGCCTGTTCGATGGATTTGCGTTTGATGAGCATAAGACTGCCTGATGGAATCGCCCTATTATCGGCGGTTGCGTTCCCGCAGCGCAAGCTCGGACCGCGATCGGCGCTCTGCATACGACAACGCGGCCAAAGGGGCCGCGTTGTTTTTATTCAATGATGACGAAGCTTAACGCCGGTACTGGCTGTAGGCCTGGCCGTCGTCGTAGCTGTCCAGCGGCTGGACCGATACGCGCAGGCGCACGCGGTTGCCCGGGTCATTGCGCATCAGCGACGTGTAATTCTGGCCACGGTATTCGTAGGTCACGTTGTAGCCTGCGGTGCGCGATTCGATGGCTTCCACAGTGCGGCATTGCTGCACGGCTTGTTCTTGCACGCTGCTGCCTTGGCGGCCGTTGTTTTGGACGCGGTCGCCCACCATGGCGCCGGCGATGGCGCCGGCGGCCGATGCTGCAACTTTACCGTTGCCGCCGCCGATCTGGCTGCCGAGCAGGGCGCCGGCGATACCGCCGACGATCGTGCCGCCCGCGTTGCGTTCTTGCTGCACCGGCACTTGCACGTATTCGGTACGGCATTCCTGGCGCGGAGTGCGCACCTGTTCGACGCGCGGCTCGACGCGCACCACCCGGCCGAAATCTTCAAAGTCGGCAGCCTGTGCCAGCGGCAGGGTAGCCACACCCAGGGCTGCGATGATCAGTTTGGCTTGAAATTTCATGATGGTCCTCGTTCAGTGGTGCGACGTTGGTTGAGACAATAAATACAGTCTGCGTTCAAGTCTTGATAGTACGCCGATCACAAAAACACATCGAGTCCCCGTGGCAACAAAATGTAACAGCCGATTGTCGGGCGGTTGAAGCGCGCCAGAATGAATCAGGCGCGATTTGCCCTGATTTTGCGCCAGCTTGGCCGGTACCGATTCTTACAAATGACTATTCGCAATGCACATTTGGGTTGCTTCCAATACCACAAAACGTTACCCTTACACGAATCATGGACTTATTGGCGTATAGCAACGATAGCGAGGTAAGCGGCAGCAACGCCCGATGGCGTCGCGACGGGTTGCTCCATGGCGCGTTATTGACAGGTCAACTTGAGGAAAAAATGAGTTTGTTGATGAGAGTGGCGCCGAATATTGTGCAAGCGATCCGCGCGTTTAACGTTGGCGATCTGCAACAGGAGGCGGGGCAACTCGGACATCATTTTCTGTACGCACATTGCGCCAACACGCTCACCAAACAACAAGTCTGCGCCCGTATCGGCGAACAATTTTACTTCCCGAAGCCGTGCAGCAAGAACTTCGATGCGCTGCGTAAATGCCTGACCGAAACCGTCCACGAAGCGGGCCCGCAGCCGGGCTTTATCGTGGTGCTGGAGCAGCTGCCAAGCGCCCAGAAGTTCGACAAGGAAGCGCGCGAAAACCTGCTCGACGTGTTTCGCGATGCGGCCGAATTCTGGGCCGAAAAGAAGGTCCCGTTCCGCGTGTTCTACTCGTTCGCGACGGTGCCGCCGACCGCCTGAGCGAAGGTCAAAGGCAGCAGTTGGTGGCCGGCGTTACGGTACAATGCCGGCTATGAAAAATATCGTGATCCTGATTTCGGGCCGCGGAAGCAATATGGAAGCGGTCGTGCGAGCGCTTGATGCCGAAGGTTGGCCAGCCCGTATCGCCGCTGTCATCAGCAATAAACCTGACGCCGGCGGCCTGGCGTTTGCGCAGGCGCGCGGCATTCCCACTGCGGTGGTGCCCAGCAAGACGTTCGCTACCCGCGCCGAATTCGACGCCAAGCTGCAGGAAACTATTGACGTCTTTCAGCCCGACCTGGTCGTGCTGGCCGGTTTCATGCGCATCCTGACGGCGCCGTTCGTCGAGCATTATGCAGGCCGGATGCTCAATATTCACCCGTCGCTGCTGCCGCTGTTCCCGGGGCTGCACACGCATCAGCAGGCGCTCGAGGCCGGTTGTGTCGAGCATGGCGCGACGGTCCACTTCGTCACTGCCGAACTCGATCACGGCCCGGCTGTATTGCAGGCACGCATTCCTGTATTGCCGGGCGATACCGAAGCCACGCTGGCTACCCGCCTGCTGGTCGAAGAACACAAGATTTATCCGCGCGCGGTGCGCCTGTTCGTTGAAGACCGTCTGGTCGTCGAGAACGGTGCGGTGCGCATCGTCGAGCCTGGCTTTGACACCCTCAGTATTTAAAACACACTGTTTTAAATAAGCAGTTTACAACCCAAGGATTTACATGAGATTGCCTCCAGCGATCGTCGCCAAGACCGAAGAAGTCTTGCGCGAGATTCTCCGTTTTACCTCGCCAGCCGACGTCACCCTGTCGCGTTTCTTCAAGGATAACCCGCGTTTCGGCGGCCGTGAGCGTGGCGTGATTGCCGAAGCCGTGTATTCGGTGCTGCGTAACAAGTCGTTCTTCACCGATTTCGCCGGCCATGGCAGCACGCCATCGATGCGTCGCCTGGCGCTGCTGGGCCTGGCCGAAACGGCTGGCATCGATTCGATCGGCGGCCTGACCGAAGACGAAACCCACTTCCTGACCCGTATCAAGGAAGTCGATCGCACGCTGCTGCCAGGTCCGGTGCAAGCGAACCTGCCGCAATGGCTGTACGACAAGCTGGTGGCCCAGTTCGGCCAAGCCGAAGCGCTCGAACTGGCCGCGGTGCTCAACACGCCTGCGCCGCTCGACCTGCGCGTCAATTCGATCAAGGCCGAGCGCGATGCCGTCATCGCTACGCTGCTCGAAGCGCCGATCATCGCCGAGCCGATGCCGTATGCGCCGCTGGGCCTGCGCGTCAAGCAAAAGCCTGCGCTGCAGAATCTGCCGCTGTTCAAGGAAGGCGCGATCGAAGTGCAGGACGAGGGCAGCCAGGTGCTGTCGCAGATCGTCGGCGCGCGCCGTGGCGAGATGGTGGTCGACTTTTGTGCCGGCGCCGGCGGCAAGACGCTGGCACTGGGCGCACTGATGCGCAATACCGGTCGCCTGTACGCGTTCGATGTGTCCGAAAAGCGCCTGGCCAAACTGAAGCCACGCATGGCGCGCAGCGGTTTGTCGAACGTGCATCCGGTGTTGATCGCGCACGAGCGCGATGCCAAGGTCAAGCGCCTGGCCGGCAAGATCGACCGCGTGCTGGTCGATGCGCCATGCTCGGGCCTGGGCACCTTGCGCCGCAATCCGGACGTCAAATGGCGTCAGCAACTGGGCGCGATTGCCGAGATGCAGGAAAAACAAGCCGCGATCCTGGACGGCGCTGCACGCCTGGTCAAGAACGGTGGCCGCCTCGTGTACGCCACCTGCAGCCTGCTGGATGAAGAAAACGACGTCATCGTCGAAGGCTTCCTGGCGACGCATCCTGACTTCGATCTGGTGCCGATGAGTCAAGTGCTGGCCGAGCAAAAGATTCCGCTCGAGATGGACAAGTACCTCAAGCTCTTGCCCCACAAGCACCAGACCGACGGCTTCTTCGCCGCCGTGCTGCAACGCAAGGCGCTGGTCAAGGCTGCGCCAGTCAAGGCCGAGGCTGATGCTGACGCCGACGTGACGGCAACCGACGACGAATAAGGAGACCCTGCGATGCCCTTGTCCGACCTCTGGAATGTCATGATTGTCGACATACGCAACCCGGCCCTGTTGTGGCAGGCGCTTGCCATTGTCTTCTGCGTGGCTGCAGGCTGGGGGTTGGCAGGGCTGATCGGGCGCTCGCTGCTCAAGGGCCGCGACGAGCGGGGCCGCTTGATGCGTGTCGGGCTGGGCGGTGTAGCTCGCGTGCTCGGGCCGCTGTTGACCGTCGCGCTGCTGTCGCTGAGCAAGGTCATTCTGGAACACTTCCAGACCGTGAACCTGCTGCGCGTGGCGCTGCCGCTGTTCGTCTCGCTGGCGGTCATCCGCACCTTCTTCTACCTGCTGCGTCGCGCGTTTGCGCGTCGTGGCCAGGTGGGCGAAGCGTTGCAGACGTTCGAGCGCGTGTTTGCCTTCACGGCCTGGATCATCGTTGCGCTGCACCTGACCGGCATCCTGCCGGACGTGTTGCGCGCGCTCGAGACGACCATGCTGCCGGTCGGGGCCAAGAAAACCTCGCTGCTCGACCTGCTGCAGGGCGTCGTCTCGATCGTCGTACTGATGATCGTGGCGCTGTGGGCCGGCGCCGCGCTCGAAGAGCGGCTGATGCATGTCGAGCGCATGCACTCGTCACTGCGCGTCGCAATGGCGCGCGTGGGCCGCGCCGCGCTGATCCTCGTTGCCGTGTTGTTCAGCCTGTCGCTGGCGGGGCTGGACCTGACTGTGCTGTCGGTGTTTGGCGGCGCGCTCGGTGTGGGTCTGGGTCTGGGCATGCAGCGTATTGCCAGTAATTATGTGTCCGGTTTCATCATCCTGTTCGAGCGCAGCCTGGCGATTGGCGATCCGATCACGCTCGACAAATACTCCGGCAAGGTCGTGCGCATCAATACGCGCTACACGGTGTTGCGTAGTACCGACGGTACCCAGACGCTGTTGCCGAACGAAATGCTGATCACGGGCGTGGTGCTGAACCAGTCGGTGACCAACAAGAACGTGCGCGCCGTCACCAAGCTGATCGTGTCGTACGACAGCGATCTGTCGGTCGTGATGCCGTTGTTGGAAGAGCAACCAAAGGGCGTTGACCGCGTGCTGGAGACGCCGGCCCCGAACGTGCTGCTCACTGCGTTTGTCGCCGATGGCTACGAACTGGAAGTCGGATTCTTCCTGGGCGACCCTGAAAACGGGCAGGGCGGACCGATCTCGGAAGTCAACCGCAAGATCTACACGCTGGTGCATACGGGCACAATCAAGCTCGGCCACCCTTCGATGGACACACGCCTGCTTGACGCGCACATCACGTCGATGATGACGCGCACGCCCCAGGGTGCGCCAGACGCTACCGAAGGTGGCGTAAAACAGACTGCCGCGGATTTAGGCAAAAATTGAAGACGTGCTGCTGCCGTGCGGCAGTAGAAACACGTAAAATGCAAGGGTTATGCATGTGCGATCTTCCTGATCGACGTCATACAAGCCCTGCATTGGAGACTGAATGAATTTCTTTAACGACACTTTGCACGCTGTGCTGTCGTTCTTGTCGACCGGCCTGCTGGATTTTTCGGCATGGGAAGTCGTTCTGTACACGCTGGTGGTCACGCACATCACCATCATCAGCGTGACGGTGTACCTGCACCGCCATCAAGCGCACCGCTCGCTTGACCTGCACCCGATTCCAAGTCACTTCTTCCGCTTCTGGCTGTGGCTGACCACTGGTCAGGTCACCAAAGAGTGGGCGTCGATCCACCGCAAGCACCACGCCAAGTGCGACACCGAAGAAGATCCGCACAGCCCGCAAACGCGCGGCATCCGCAAGGTGCTGTTCGAAGGCGCCGAGCTGTACCGCGCCGAAAGCAAGGTTCAGGAAACCATGGACAAGTATGGCCATGGCACGCCGGACGACTGGATCGAGCGCCACGTGTACACCGGCCGCAGCATGATGGGCGTGGTGGCCCTCTTGGTGATCAACGTTGCGCTGTTCGGCGTGATCGGTTTGTCGGTTTGGGCAGTGCAGATGATGTGGATTCCGATCACCGCTGCCGGCATCATCAATGGCCTCGGCCACTGGTGGGGTTACCGCAATTTCGATTGCAGCGACGCCGCGACCAACATCTTCCCTTGGGGCATCCTGATTGGCGGTGAAGAGCTGCACAACAATCACCACACGTATGCGACGTCCGCCAAGCTGTCGAGCAAGTGGTACGAGTTCGATCTGGGCTGGGGTTACATCCGCATGCTCGAGATGGTGGGGCTGGCCAAGGTCAAGAAAGTGGCGCCGAAGCCAAAGCTTGCCAAAAACAAGGAGCAGGCCGACTTCGACACGCTGCAATCGGTTATCGCCAACCGCTATGACGTGATGGCCAAGTATGCAAAATCGGTGCGTCACGCGTTCCATGAAGAGTTCGCGCAACGCAAGCACGCAAGTGGCCTGGAAACGCGCTTCCTGAAAAGTTCGCGCAAGCTGATGCAGCGCGAACCGACCAAGCTGGAGTTGTCGCAGAAAGAACAGTTGGTCGAGCTGTTCCAGCACAGCAAGGCGCTGGAGACTATGCACAATATGCGCGTGGAACTGGGCGCGATCTGGGAACGTTCGCACCACACCCGCGATCAGTTGCTGCATCAGTTGCAAGACTGGTGCAACCGCGCCGAGGCGTCGGGCATCAAGGCGCTGCAAGAGTTTTCTTTGCGCCTGCGCACCTATGCCTGATCTGCATTAGCAGATTGAAAAAAGAACGGCTCCTTCGGGAGCCGTTTTGCATTTGGCCCAGCTGGGGTCAGGTCTGACATTCAGACACGACCTCAGCCTTGGCAACCTCTAATGGTGTCTGGCCCAGCTGGGGTCACAGCTGGGGTCAGATACCGTCTTGAATTGCAAGCCGATTCGATAAGAAATTTGCGTCGAATGGCTTGCCTGTTCGAATGACACCGTAAATCAGATGGGCCAATTTGTGCGTAACAGCGCCGATGACGGCTTTTTTCACCATGCCGGTTGCAAGCAGGCGGTCGGCAAACTGGCGCAAAATGGGGTTATGACGGCGCGCCACCATGCTCGGCATAAAGAGCGCAGCTCGTAGTGACGAACTTCCCGTCTTGCTCATTACCGTTCGGCCCCTCACCGAACTGCCGGACGTACGCTGCTTTGGTGTCACGCCTAGGAAGGCCGCGAAAGCCTTGGCGTTCTTGAAGCGACGAATGTCGCCAATGTGACCAAGGACACGGGCTATTGTCGTCGTTCCCAAGCCAGGGATACTGGCAATGAGCTGTGCGTCATTTTTGAGAGCAGGATGCCGATCGATGTGATCATCGATCTCCTTTT
>NZ_JBCHJF010000008.1:0-289952 GCF_039123635.1 Massilia sp. MP_M2 | reverse complement strand
ACCAGCGTCGCGCTGGTCGCGCGGGTGTCGAACTGGTAGCTGACCTTGCATTTCGACCCAACCCGGACGGTCGTCACGGTGCCTTGAGGTGAAAGGGTGCAGCGTGCATCTGGCGTGGCGTCGGTCATTCAAGCACCGTCGTCGGCGTTCCGATGCCGCGCCTCCACAGCAACGTCCACGCCTGCACAAGCAGTGAGGCCGTCCTTACAGATCACCTCGCGCGTGGCCATTGGTCGCATCTGATTGTCGTTACGAAACTTCGACTTTAGATGCCCGCTTGCCGCAGTAGGTTGATCCTGCGCAGAATGGTCGTGCAGGCGCTCAGGCTTTCGGCAGCGTCACGCCGATCTGGCCCTGGTACTTGCCGTCACGGTCCTTGTACGATGTTTCGCACACTTCATCGCTCTCGAAGAACAGCACCTGCGCGCAGCCTTCGCCCGCATAGATCTTCGCTGGCAGCGGCGTCGTGTTCGAAAATTCGAGCGTCACGTAGCCTTCCCATTCCGGCTCGAACGGCGTGACGTTGACGATGATGCCGCAACGCGCGTAGGTCGATTTGCCCAGGCAGATCGTCAGCACGTTGCGCGGAATACGGAAGTATTCGATCGTGCGCGCCAGCGCGAACGAGTTCGGCGGGATGATGCAGACGTCGCTCTTGATGTCGACGAACGAGTTCGAATCGAAATTCTTCGGGTCGACGATCGTGCTGTTGATATTGGTGAAGACCTTGAATTCATCGGCGCAACGGATGTCATAGCCGTACGACGAGGTGCCGAACGAGATGATCCGGCGGCCATCCTGCTCGCGCACCTGCTGCGGCTCGAATGGTTCGATCATGCCGGTGCTTTGCGCCATGCGGCGGATCCAGTTGTCGCTCTTGATAGTCATTTGTGGGTTTCCAGCAGGGAGAAAATCACGCGATTTTACGCGAAAAGGCGCTGCTGGTGAGACTTTGGCAACGATTGATTGATTGCCTGCGCGCCTATGCGGGGCCGAGCAGGCGCGTGATCATCGCGTGGACCAGCCCCGCTGTCTCGGCCGGTTTTTCGAGCGGATACAAATGGCCGCCTTCGATCATGACAAGGTTCTCGCCGACCAGCTTGCGCGTCGGCGCCAGCCCGGCCTGCCGCATCTCTTCGGACACGGTGCCGGCAATAAAGCCGACGGGAACGGGGAACGGCGCGCGGATCACCGCGCCCATGTGGTGCGGCAGCGTTTGGTAAATGGCCGATTCGACATCGCGCCGGAAGCGCAGCGTGACGCCGTCGGGATGCGGCGCCAGCCCATGCTCCATGTAGTCGTCGAGTGCGCCCGGCGCCCAGGCCTGAAAAATCGACTTGGCATGGAAATGGCGGTAGGCGGCGGCCCGGTCCGGCCAGTGCTCGCGCCGCTTGTACGAAAAGCGCGCCGGCGAGAGCCGCGCGCCCCACCCCGCCAGCTTGGCCAGGCGCCAGACCAGCGCGCGCCACCCGGCCACGACGGGTGAATCGAGCATCACGATGCAGCGCGCGAGGTCGGGCCGGCGCCGCGCCGCCATCGTGCACAGCGCGCCGCCCAGCGAATGGCCAACAAGGATCGCCGGCTGGCCATACCCGTCGAGATGCGCGATCAGCTCATCGACCAGTGTGTTCCAGCCGTCGCCGACCGGATAGCGCGGATCGTGACCGTGCATGTCGAGCGTGCGCACGTCGTAATGCAGGGCGAGCTTTGCCAGCAGGCGGTTGTAGGTGCCAGCCGGGTAGCTGTTCCCATGGGCGAAGTGCAGCAACGGTTTGGACATGGACATGGAAAGTAGCCGGATTAACCGGCCTATTGTAATGGCCTGGGCCGCCCCATTGCCGATCTTTGGCGCGAGTTTAGACGTTTACGCCTACTGTCAGCGTCGCGCTGTAGCCCTGACCGGCCGTGCCGGTGACGCTTGCCGTCTGCAGTGCCGTACCGTCGCTGAACACGTTATCAAGCGCAAAGCTGATGCGCGCCAGGTTGCTCACGCTGCTCGCGTAGCCGTCGCTGGTATAGGCTTCGTTGACGATGGCGGGCGGGAACGTGAACTGCGAGGTCTTGATGCGATGCGCAGCGCTGGTTGCCTTGGCCAGCGACGGATACACCTCGAAGTGCACGTGCGGCATGCGCCCCTCGTAGCAGCCGGGGAAGATGGTCGTGAACGTGACCTGGCCTTCGCTGTCGGCTTGCTGCACGCCGCGCAGGTAATTCTCGCCCACGATGCTGCTGCTGTACATCGAGTAGCCCCCTTCGCGCGTGCAGTGCCACAGGTAGACGGTGGCGCCGGCGGCGGCCGCGCAGCCCTGCGCCACGTTCTCGATCTTCAGGCGGATCGTCAGCGGCACACCGGCCGCCACGCCACTGGCGCCGGCCACGCTGGCCCGGAGATCGCTGCGCACGATGCCGGACAGGAGCAGCGCATTGGCCACGCCGTTGGCATTGCGGTTGGTGCCGTCGCCCGGGTAGGGGCCGCCCGTTTCTTCGGGAATCACGGAGCAGACCGCGCTGCCGCTGCCTGACGTGGTGGCACCCAGCGTCGTGGTCGAGCTGGACAGGCCGAAACCTTCGTCGGCGCTGCTGCCACCGCCGCATCCGGCCAGCGGCAAGACGGCACTGCCCGCGCCGGCAAGCAGCCAGCGCAGCGACTGGCGCCGCGTGGCTCCCCGGGTCAGCATGCGTGCGAGGTCGGCGCCCAGGCCCAGGTGATGGTCGCAGTCGTGGTCGTGGTCGTGGTCGTGGTCGTGGTCGTGGTCGTGGTCGTGGTCGTGGTCCGCCTCATGGCCGTTTTCTTGATGATGGCAGGCCGCTTTCATTTGCTGCTGCCTCCGCGATGGATGTTGTGTCGTTCGTCACCGGCCTTGCGGCCCTTGCCACGCGGCGCGTGGAGCTGCGCGCGCTGTTGTGGCGTGAGCACCCCCTTGAGCATGGCGCGCGTCTGCAGACGCAGCAATTCCTGGTCGGCGATCGCCCGGCCCAGCGCCTGCGCGGCGGCCGACGCTGCGGCCCCGTCGAAGTCGACCGCCCCGGCCAGCGCGCGCAGCGCCTCGTCGGCCTTGCGCCCGGCGACGTCCAGCGCGCGGCGCCGGGGCGCCTGGCCGTGCAGGATCGTGAAGATGCGCTCGTTCTGCGCATCGCTCAGGTTCAAACCGCGCAGGAATGGCGGTGTGCCGAACGGCCCCGGTTCGCCGTCGCGCTTGTGCAGTTGCCCGAACGGCGGGCCGCCGGGCTCCGGACCATCCGGTGGCGGCATCGGTTGCGCCAGGACGGCGGGCGCCGCCAGCAGGCAGACGGACCACGCGGTCGCGGCGCGCAGTGTGCGCAATGTGATACCCGGTGCAGCGGATCTTGTCATCGTGGACCTCTCGTGTGGTTGAAGCGGCCATTGTGTGGCGGCGTCGTGTAAAGCGCGTCCAAGCCAGGTAAATCCGCGTAAAGCAGCGCAGACGGGGCGGACCTGCTGCGCTATCCTGTCGCCATGAACAACGTTTTACTCATCGACGACGACGTCGAACTGGTCGGCATGTTTGCCGAATACCTCGAACAGGAAGGCTTCCCCGTCACCTGCGTGCACAATGGCGAGGATGGCGCGCGCGCCGCGCTGGCCGGTAGTTACGCCATCGCGGTCCTCGATGTCATGATGCCCGGCGCAGGCGGCATCGAGGCGCTGCGCCAGATCCGCGCCGGCAGCCGCATGCCGGTGCTGATGCTCACGGCGCGCGGTGACGACGCCGATCGCATCCTCGGCCTCGAACTGGGCGCCGACGATTACGTGGCCAAGCCCTGCACGCCGCGCGAACTGACGGCGCGCGTGCGCGCCATCCTGCGCCGCACGCAGGCCGTGCCCGAGAGCGGCCCCGGAGTCGTGCTCAGCGTCGGCAAGCTGACCATGCTGCCAGAGCAGCGCCGCGCCACCTGGGACGGCCAGCACCTCGACCTGACCAGCACCGAATTCAACCTGCTCGAAGTCCTGGCCCGCCATGCCGGCCGGCCGGTCAGCAAGAACGACTTGTCCGAACAGGGCCTGGGCCGGCCGCTGGCGCGGTTCGACCGCAATATCGACGTGCACCTGAGCAGCCTGCGGCACAAGCTGGGCCCGTTGTCCGACGGCCGCTCGTGCCTGCAGACGATCTACCGCCAGGGCTACCAGCTGATCAAGGACTAGCGTGGGCCGGCTGTTCTGGAAGTTCTTCCTGTGTATCCTGCTGGCGCAGGTGGCGGCGACCATCGGTGTGGGCGGCGTGTTCTGGTTGCGCGACCAGGCGCGCCAGCGCGCCACGCCGGCGCTCGACAGCGGCCCGCCGGCAGCGATCGCACTGGACGCCGCTGCCGCCACGCTGCGCCACGGCGGCTTGCCCGCCCTGCGCAGCCTGCTGCCCGACATGCGGCGCCCGCAACTGTTCGTGCTCGACGGGTCGCGCCGCGAACTGCTGGGCCGCGCGGTGCCGGCCGACTTACTGCGCGAAGTCGAACGCGAACTGCGCGACGGCGCCCAGAGTGGCGAAAGCGCCGTGTGGCGTGGTGCGCGGCGCCTGGTGGGACCGGGCGGCGAGCAGTACATCGCGTTCGTGTCGCGTGACTTCGGGCGCCAGATCGGCCGCCGCTCCGGCGCCCAGGAAGGGACACAATACCAACGCGGTCCCGAACCCATGGCGCCTGCGCTCGGCCCCGGCCCGCGGCGCCGGATCGGCCAGAGCGTCGTGATCGGCGCCACCGTGCTGGCCAGTCTGCTGTTCGCGGCGCTGCTGGCCTGGTATTTTTCGCGGCCCATCCGCGCCCTGCGCAACGCCTTCGAAGCCGCTGCCGCCGGCGACCTGGCGCCACGCTTCGGCCCCGGCACCAGGCGCGGCGACGAGCTGGTCGACCTGGGGCGCGACTTCGACCGCATGAGCGCCCGTCTGCGCGCGCTCATGGATGGCCAGCGCCGCCTGCTGCACGACGTGTCGCACGAATTGCGCTCGCCGCTGGCGCGCATGCAGGCAGCACTGGGCCTGGCGCACCAGCAGCCGGACAAGATCGGCATCACGCTCGAACGCATCGAGCGCGAAAGCAACCGCATGGACAAGCTGATCGGCGAACTCTTGACGCTGTCGCGCCTGGAAGCGTCGCCCGACGTGCTGCGGCGCGAGCCGCTGGACCTGGTGGAGCTGGTAGACGGCCTCGTCGCCGATGTCCGCTTCGAGGCTGGCCAGGCCGGCCAGGCGGCCGGCGGCGCGGCGCTGCGGGTCGACTTCGAGGCCGAAGAGCGCGTCGGGCTCGAAGGCGACCCGGACCTGCTCTGGAGCGCGCTCGAGAACGTGGTGCGCAATGCCGCCCGACATGGCGCGCCAGGCGGCATCGTGACGGTGTCCGTGCGCCTCGTCGATGGCGTGGCGCGGGTCGACGTGTGCGACCGCGGGCCGGGCATCGCGCCCGACGATTTGCCGGCGATTTTTCAGCCGTTCTTCCGCGCCGGCGCCTCGCGTACCGGCGTCGATGGCCACGGGCTCGGGCTGGCCATCGCGCAGCGCGTCGTCCAGGCGCATGGCGGCGAGATCGTGGTGGCCAATCGCGATGGCGGGGGGCTGCGGGTGACGATCACGCTGCCCTCGGCTCGCCGCTGCTGACTTTCGCTGGTCGGTGGTGACCGGTGCTGATCGTGCTGGCCAGGGCTCAGCGTCCGTACCAATAACGGGCGTGGGTCGCGCGATAGGTCGTTACGTCGAGGCCCGGCCCGAATGCCAGCGTGACGGCGCCCCCCTCATCGGTGCGCAAGCGCTCGATGCCCATGGCGCCGTAGCGCGCGTAGACCAGCTTTTGCGGGTGGCGGTAGCGGTTGCGGTGACCTACCTGGAAGATCCCGAACGTCGGCCCGACCGCCTGCAGGAACGGCGCGCTCGACGAGGTGCCGCTGCCGTGGTGCGGCGCCAGCAGCACGTCGGCGCGCAGACGGTCGGCGTCAAGGCCCAGCAACGCGGCTTCCTGCGCCGCTTCGATGTCGCCAGCCAGCAGGATCGCCCTGCCGCCGGCGCTGATGCGCAGCACGCAGCTGCGCGCGTTGGCTTTCAGGCGCGGGTTGGCGTAACTGGCCGCATCGGGCGCGAGCATCTCGAAGTGCACGCCATCCCACTCCCAGGCCTGGCCAGCGCTGCAGCGTCCCGGCCGGGTGGTCTTGCGCAGCAGGGCATGCCCGTGCGGCAGCGACGAGATGACCTGCCCGACCCGCACCGTCTCGAGCACGGCAGCAGCGCCGCCGACGTGATCGAGGTCGCTATGCGAAATCACCAGCGCATCGAGCCGGCCAATGCCACGGCCACGCAGATACGGCAGGATGACGCGCGTGGCGCCGCTCGCGCCGGGTGCATACAAAGGACCGGTGTCGTACAGCAGGCGATGGTGCTGCGTCTCGACCAGCAGCGCCATGCCCTGGCCGACGTCGAAGGCCGTGACGTCGAACCGGCCCGCCGCCGGCGCCGCCGGCATCTGGGTCAGCAGCGGCGTCCATGCGGCCAGACCCGCCCAGCGCTGCGGCCAGCCGCGCGGCGCCAGCATCCACGCGGTGCCGGCCAGCGCAAGCACGAGGATCCACGGCGATGGCGCGGGCGCAGTCCACACGGCCAGCGCGGGCGCGGACAACCACCCCAAGGGCCAGGCCAGCGCAACGATTGCCAGGTGCGCAATGCCCAGCACCAGATCGGCCAGTGGCGACGGCAGCACGCTGCCGGCCAGTGCCAGCGGCGTGACGAACAGGCTGATGACGGGAATGGCCACCGCATTGGCAATCGGGCTGACCAGCGAGACTTGCCCGAACAGCAGCAGCGTGAGCGGCGCCAGCCCCAGCGTGACGGCCCACTGGGTCCGCGCCGCGACCATGAGGCCGGCGCGCCAGCCGCGCGTGGGCGTGCCCAGGCGGCCGCTGCACGCATACAGGATCGCCGCCACCGCCCCGAACGACAACCAGAAGCCCGGCCACAGCATCGCCCACGGATCGCGCAGCACGGCCACGCCCAGCGCGAGGCACAGCACGTGCGACATCGATGCGATGCGACCGCACCACAGCGCCACCGCGACGACCGCCAGCATGTAGAAGGTGCGCTGGGCCGGCACGCCAAACCCTGCCAGCAGCACGTATAGCAGCGCCACGATGGCGCCGGCCAGCGCGGCCGCCTTCTGCGCCGGCAAGCGCAGCGGCAGGTTCGCGCCGGTGAAGAACGAGCGGCGCCACAACCATGACGTCGCCCATGCGGCCAGACCCGCCAGCATCGTGATGTGCAAGCCGGAGATCGAGACGAGGTGGCTGATCCCGGTCCGGTTGAACACGTCCCAGGCCCCCTGCTCGATGCCGCGCTGGTCGCCGATCACCAGCGCGACGATCACGCCCGCATACGGCTTGCCGTCCAGGACCGCCAGGATGCGGCTGCGCAGCCAGCCCCGGGCCCGTTCCACGGCGTACAGCGCGTCCGGGGTCCATGTCGCCAGGCGTGCATTGCGCGGGCCTGCCGGGCGCACGTAGCCGGTCGCGCGGATGCCCTGTTCAAGCAGCCAGACCTCGTAATCGAAGCCGTGCGGATTCGCGTTGCCATGCGGACGCTGCAGGCGCACGACGAGGCGCCAGTGCTCGCCCGGCTGCACGAACGACGGATCGGCGGCGATGGCGCCATACCAGGACAGGATGATTTTCGGCGGCACGGTGGCTCCTGGTGTGTCAACCTGCACCACGTCAAACTGGAAGCGCACGCCGCCATCGAAGCGGTGCGGCAGGCTGGCGACGACGCCCGTCACGGCGATCTCGCGGCCTTCGTCCGCGTGTGGCAGCGCGTCGCTCAGCGCGATATGCGCGAGCAGCCCAGCCCAGCAGGCGCCGAGAAGGATGCCGGCAATGAGCCTGCGGGCCAGGCCGCGCAGCAGCGCGCAAATGACGATGGCCGTGCTCACACCTAGCGCGAGAATCATTGGATCCGGCAGTGCAGGCCGGGTCTGGAGCCAGGCAGCGCCCGCGGCAAAGGCAAGGATGGCGCTGCGCATGGGCTGGCAAGCGGGCGGCGCTCAGGCGATCGGCCAGGCCGCCGCGCGTCGCCGGGCACCACGCGCCGTCTGGTTCAGGCGTGTGGCCGTTGCAACGACAAGCCGCGTGGAAGGGGTCTGGTGCGCGCGCCTGAACCTGCGCTGGATCGACCGCGCGGGGATGCTGCACCATGCCTTCGCCAGTGCCGGCAGGCGCCTCGTGCCATCTCCCTGGCGCGTCGTTGGTCGTCCCCTGACATCGCCTGCAGGTTGTCGCGGGAAGCGCCAGTGCAAGGATTGGATCGATGCACTCATGGCAGGCTTGCAAGCCGCATCAGCGTCCATCTGGTGTGCCGGCGCACGCGTTGTGCTAACGATGCGCGTGGCAGCAGGCTGCCAGCGGCAAACCAGCGCGTGCCATCGAGCGCCTCGCTGTCTTCGCAGCGCCACCATCCGCTGGCCGGGCAGATTGCACCGCTCGGCGTGAGGCTGCCGAGCGGGACGTCGACATGCGACATGGAGGCCGCGTCGCGCGCAAGGTTGGGAGCCTGGTTCGACGCCAGAGCGGGGGCAAGGTCTGGAGCGAAGGGGGGAACAACCTCGGGAGCAAGGTCGGGGGGAAGATCGGACGCAGGAACGGCGGGGAAATCGGGTAGGTGCCCGTGGATAGCTGGTACGAACGCGGCAATCGCCGGTGCGGCCGGGACCGGCGCGCGCGCGCGGTGGCGCTTGTCCGCCAGGCGCCACCGGGTCGGGCTCCTGCTTTCGTAGCTCGGCTGCAAACCCCTGACCCGCTGCCACACGGTCGGCTGTGGCAATAGCAGCGCTTGCGGCATCGGCTTGCCCTCGGCGATGAACTGGCGTTGCCCGCCGAAGACGCGTACTCGTGCGCCCGCCTCGCTGCATTGCCACCAGCCCGTGTGCGGACATCGGTCGCCGGCCAGCGCGATGGCGCCGAGCGCAGTTGCCGGCAGCTCGGCAGCCGGTGGCGTCGGCGGTGCGATTGGCCGTGGCCGCAGACTGCCGGCGATCCGGTCCCACAGATCGATCAGCGCCCCTTCGGACAGCGTCGACTGTACCGGCTTGCCGCCACCCGACGGATTGGTGCCGGCCGCCAGTTCCAGCGTGATGAACGGCGTGTTGACATCCTGCTGCCGCCCGGGCATTTCCCATTGAAACGAATAACCGGTCGTGAAGTTGGGTTCGCGCACCCGCATGACCAGTTCGTCACCGTCCAGGCCATGGATAACGCGCGCCGCTTCGCGCAGGTGCGAAAACGCAAGCTGCATGAAGATCGGACGGCGGTCGACCGTGATCGCATGCCGTTCGAGCAGGCGCGGGGCGGGCTTCAACCCGGCCATCGACGAGAGCACGATATTCAGGTCCGGATGCCCTGGCAGGCTGGCAAACATCACGACGCTTTCAATGTCAGCGTCTTCATACGGGTCGAGCACGATGGCGTGGCCAAGGCAAAAACCTGGCTCGCGCGGTATCTCACCGGCCTGCAGGGCGCGAAACCGGCCCAGCACGCGCACCAGTCCGTCCCCGCTGCCCGGCGCCATGCCTTGCGCCTGCGCCTCGATGCTCACCTGCGGCAGTCGGAGCAGGCCATGCACATCGACGTCCTCGATCGCCACGAGGCGACCGTGTTCGATGGTCTGGGCCGGCCGCCGGTTGTGCACGAATACCTTGCCCTGTCCCGTCACGGACAGCATCTCCTTGACCGACTCCAGCTTGCCGTACTCTGGTTTCCCGCCAAGCAGCGTGCTTTCGAGCGCGCCGAGACGTTCGGTAAAGTCGTCGTCCGTTTCGCGGTCGGTACTGGCGACGTCATAGCCGCTGATGAAGCCTCGTCGCAGACGCACAGTGGCCTCGGCGGGAAGGTCAATCAGAAAACGCCCCACGCAAACGGTTTTCATCGTGCCGGTCATTTTTGCCACCTTTTGCAGATCCTCGTCGGTCTGGACCGAGTTCGCGAGAAAGGACACCAGCGCCAGGGCTGACGCCATCATCGCTCCGACCCAACGCACATGGCGGCTGTTCAGCCGCTTCATCGGACTTCCTGGACGATCTTGACGATGAGATGGCGTGTCAGCAGCAGCATGTCGTCGTGCTGGAAACTGTCCTGGTGCCGGAAACCCTTGGGCGCGAACGCACCGCGCACGTGCGATGCTGCCGCTGCACCGGACTGCACCGGCACGGTTTCATCGCCTTGCTCGTCCTGAGGCCACAAGACAAAGCGCAGCCGCACACCGTTCGCGGTTTCCACCTCGCGCGTGCCCGCGCCAGCATCGGCGACCAGCTTGGCCGCCCGGACGTTGCCGGTCGTGAGCGCTGCAGGCGACGTCGACGGCATGCGCGCCACCCAGCGAATCTTGCCGTACGCTTTCAGCGTTTTATCCGCGCCATAAAATGCGTAGGAATGCCGGTGGTAGTACGGCGTGCTTTCGCCACCCTTGCCGTTGACGGCGAGAACCTGCCGATGAAATCGTTCGGCCTCATTGATTGCATCGAGAATCTTCTTGACCGGTCCGCCATGCAGCTTGGCGTAGCGCTGGGCCGGGTCTGCCAACGCCGGATCAATCATCCGGTACCACGAGGTCATGTCACGATACATATCGTAGGGATTACCATCTGGCAGCGACACCATGTCGCGCATATCCTCTTGTGCGCTCACGCCGCGCAGCGTCCTGATCAGCAGCCATGGTGCGGGGTACAGGTGATTGGGCAGCAATTGCAACAAGCCGGGCGCCACCGCCATCACCGGCATCGTCTTGGCGCTCGTGTCGCCGGCGATGTCCGCGAACCCGGATGCGGCCAGATTGGCCAGCGGCCCGTTGGTGAAGTTGCCTGCCTCGGTGCCGCAGGCCATCCGCCGGTACGCCACCGGCGCGCCCAGCGCGGGCATCACGGCGTGCACGATGCCCGCGATATCCGAGGCGCCGCCCGCTCCTTCGCTCAGGCGTGCACAGGCGCGTGCGACCAGCCCGCCCATCGAGTGGGTCACCAGGATCACCTGGCGGCATAGGTGCTTGCGGTCGGTCCAGAAAGCGCGTATCGCGTCGATCCGCGCGCGCAGGTGCTTGGCTGCCACGTCGCACGACGCGAGCCAGTTGTAGCCGAACGCATAGACCGGGTACTGGTAGCCGGCGTACTTTTCAAGCTCGGCTTCGGTGACGTGATCGATCTGCCGCACGCCCCAGCGTTCGGGTTCGCACGCCATGACCCGCTTCCAGTGCTGGCGCACCAGGCGCACGCCTTGCGGCGACAGCTGGAAGGTCTTGTCCAGGTGGCGTTGCAGATCAACCAGGAGAGCGCCGTACGAGTCGGCGTGGATTTCTCCCCAGCCCCGCTCGCGCATGACGGCAGCATCCAGTGCGCAAGGCGGGAAGTCGAGCTCGCCGTCAGGGTCCACCTCGAGGATGGCAGGATCCAGGATGCGCTGGCGCAGTGCGGGCGCACGCGTCTCCCATAGGTCGGCCTCGCGGTATTTGCCGCTGAAGTCGTTCGGTGGCCGCCATGCGGACTCGCCCGGCCGCAGCACATCGTCGCCTCGTTTTTTCAGGTCGGGGCGCGCGCGCAGGTTCGAGCCCATGGTGCCCGGCACGACGATGACGGGAATGACCTTGCGTGAGCCAATCGTGACGCGCGCGCGCACCTTGAATGCGACCGGCGTTGCGACCGTATGGGCCACCAGGCTGCCGTCACGCTCGACGCGCGGCTGATGGATCGGGCGAGTCGGCTCGATCATGTCCTGTCCGTGCCGATCGGGGCTGGAGCGGCTTGGGCGTTATCGGGCAGCAGGCGGATTTCGATATCGCCCATGGCATAGCTGCGCAGGATGCCCGTGCGGCCTTCATCGTCGGTAATACCTTCGATGCTGGTGCCGTCCTCGTGACGTGCGATGTAGCGCTGCCCCCGGGCTGGCAGGTTGGTCTGGCGGTCGATGACGACCACACGCTCATCGGTCTCGAGCGCGGTTGCCGGCAACGCAAGGCCGGCCGGCATGCCGTTGCCCCCCGTGAGGTAGTCGACGCTGGCAGCCTTGATGACGTGGTTGCCGCTGCTCTGGTGCGTGATCGCGCCGCCGGTCCAGTCGGTTTGCGTGCCTTGCGAGACCACCTTGACCGACGGCGCTTCGAGCTCGATGCCGGTAGCGGCGATCAGGCGTATCCGGTTGGACGACTTGATCTCGATATCGCCCTTGTGGGTCTCGACAACGATGTCGCCGCGCGCCGCAATGAGCTTCATGCCTAGGTCATACGCGAACAGGCTGAGCGCGCGCGACGCGCGCAGGAACAAGCTGCGCCCGGCCGCCATTTCGGCGTCGCCGGTCGAGACGATGTCGATCTTGGTCCGCGCACCGAGCGCGATGGCGTCATCGCTGGCAAGCACCACCCCGGCCGGCGCGCTCACCGCCACCATCGGCGCGCCGCCCTGCGCCAGGCCTGGGGCCACGTTGGCGCCGTCATGCCAGCGGTGCAGGCGTTCGGTGAGTTCGGCCATGCGCGGCCTGGCCGCATGATCTTCGCCGTGCGCGCCTGCCAGCCGCCCCAATTCGTCCAGCACGCCGTGCATCACCTCGGCGATGCCCATGAGTGCGCCGCGCTCGAGCTGGGTGCCCCCGTCGGCATCGCTCCCCCCCGCACTGAGCAGGATGCCTTCGCCACCCCGCACGGCGACCGCCTTGCTGCTGCGAAGCTCGGCGCCTTCGCCACGCGCGCCGGCCGTGCCATTGACGCGCGGTTCGGCCAGCCAGCCCAGATTGAGTTCGGCAGCAGCGTGGTCGCTGGCCAGCTGGACGCCGATCTGGCCCGGTGTATCGTCGAACAGCAACTGGCCGCCACGCGCGCCGCCAATCTCGCGACTGCGCATGCCCGACTGGTAGCGGTTGCCGGGTAACGCGCCCGCGCGGCTCAGCGCCGGCGGCTGCGAACGCTCGTTGTACAACTGGGACAGGATGACCGGCCGGTCGGGGTCGCCACCCATGAACGCCACCAATACCTCGGTGCCAACCCGCGGCATGCCGAGCGTACCCGATTGCTGCTGGCTGCCGGGGCCGGGCCCGGCCCAATTTGACGCGACGCGCACCCAGGCCGAGTCGGCAGGCGTATCCGACGCCCCTGCCCCATGTGCATGCCGATGGTCGTCCGTGCGCATGCCGGGAAACCGGATCTTGACCCGGCCCAGCGCATCGCAATGCACTTCTTCGCCGGGCGGACCGGTCACGATGGCGCTTTGCAGTTGCGGATGCGGCAGGTCGGTGCGCGGATCGAAACCGGGCACCAGCGCGATACCGCGCCGCACGGCATCGAAGGTGACCCGCACGCGCATTGGGTCGGTCGTGCGCGCGGGTGCCTGAGAGAATGCATGCTGGGGCACCGATGGTGCGAACGCGCTGTCGGCGTTGGAGAGCGCTGCCTCCATCAAGCGCCGCACGCGCTGGGCGATGTCAGGTGGCAGGTTGTTCTCGGCCTCGACGTGCAATGCGGTGATGACGAAGTCGCGCTCGGCGGCCGGATGCGTGTCGATCTCGGGATGGCCGGCGAGCGTGAACCACTCGCCAGCGCGCAGGTCGCGCACCGTGCCCTGGCCATGAAAGCACTTGGTGTCGAGCTCGTGGCGGTTCATGCGCAGCTGGCCCAGGCGCCAGTGGTCTTCGACGTCGTTGCCGGCATGGGGCATCTCGACCTGGTAGTCATCCAGGCTGGCCGCCAGCCCGTTGCCACTGGGGCCCTGGTCGGCCATGCCGCGCGCGGTGGCGGTCATGAAGCGGGTACCCAGCGGATTGCGATAATCCCAGCTGTGCCGTGTCGTGCTGCCGGCCTGCAGGCGCCGCGCGGCGCACCACGAGACGATCGTGTCGCGCTCTTCGCTGGCGCCGCCCTGATGGTAGCGTACCGCGCCAGCGCTGTTGCACAGCAACGAGTTGGGGTCGTTGAACAGCACCAGCGTGTGGGTCGGCGCTGCGTCGTGTTCGATGGCGAGCGGCCTGCTGCGCGCGTGCCCGGGGCGGAAGGTCCAGGCCACGCCACGTCGGCGCAGCAGACGCCGCACGAATGCAGCGTCGGACTCGTTGTATTGCATGGTCTGCTCGCGCGGCGGAAAATGGCGCGGGTCGAACAGCGGATCGAGTTCGTAGTCGAAGGCGCTGGCCAGGACGCTATTGGACAGGCGCCATTCGTCGAACAGCACCTGCACGATCTCGAGCTCGTTCTGGTAGCGAAACACGCGGCTGTTGATGCGCTTTTCCATGATCGCCAGCGCGTCGCGGATCACCAGCTGGTACACCCCCAGGCCACTGTCGACATCGCCGGCGCGTGCTTCGGCCACGATGCCACAGGCGCTGCGCAACCCGCCGCGGTCGGTGACGAGGCCGATCTCGGCCGGCAGCGCGATCAGTTCCTTGAGTGGCAGGCGCGGTGTTGCGGCGACGCAGGTGACGGTGTACTCGAGGCCACCGCAAATGGCTTCGCTGCCGGTGACGCGCTGCGGCAGGAGGACGGTGGCGAGCGGGTGGTCGGCGTGGCCGAGACGCAGGCGGATCGGGCGATGCGCGCCCGACAGCAAACGGTCGTTCTGCAGCATGCGCAGGCATTCGCTGGCGTTGTCCACGGGGATCTCCTGTCCAGGCAATGCGGTTCTCGGGGAAGCACATCTTGGCACGCCGTACTCTTGGCGATTTGTCAGGTATCACGGTTGTCCGATGCGATTTCGGGAACTTCGCCGAGCCGGCTGCTCCGGCCGTTTCAGTCGTGTCAGCCGACAACGTCCTTACTGGCTAGACGGCAGCGCACAAGCCGGCCAGGCGCGGAATGGCGGCCAGCGAGGCGCGGTGAGCCGCGCTGCGCACCACGTCAGTGTTCACGCCGCGCAATTCGGCCAGCGCAGCGCCGATGCCCGGCAGGTTCTCGGGACTGTTGCGGCCCGGATGAATCCAGCTGGGCGCGATGTCAGGTGAATCGGTTTCCAGCACGATCCATTCAAGCGGCAACTCGGTGGCCAGGCGCCGGATCTGCAACGCCCGCGTAAAGGTCAGGTTGCCGCCAAAGCCCAGGTGCAGGCCAAGGTCGATGAAACTCTGCGCCTGCTGGAAGCTGCCATTGAACGCATGCGCGATGCCGCTCGGCGGGCGAATCTGGCGCAGGTGCTTGAGCACCTGGTCTTGTGAACGGCGCACGTGCGTCATGACCGGCAGACCGAAGTCGCGCGCGATGCGCAACTGTTCGCGAAAGAACCGCGCCTGCTTCTCGCGCATTTCGAGCGTGGTGAGTTCGGGAATGAAGAAATCCAGGCCGATTTCACCGATCCCCACGAAGCGCGGATCGCCCATCGCCGCTTCGACGCGCGTGCGCAGATAAGCGAGGTCGTCGTCCTGCGCCTGCGGCACGCACATCGGGTGGATGCCCAGCGCGTAGCAGGCGTTCGGGCTGCCCGCAGCCAGGGCAGCGACCGTGTCGAAGTTACCCCGCTCGACCGCCATGATGACGATCATCGATACGCCGGCCGCTTTGGCCCGGCGCGCGACGCCAGCGCCATCGCCGTCGTATTCGCGGGCGTCGAGGTGAACGTGCGTATCGATCCACATGGCGTCAGTCTTGTGCTGCCTGCAGCCCGTGCTCGGTCATGCGCAGCACGCGGTCGCAGCGGCGCGCCAGTTCCATGTCGTGCGTGACGATCACGAAGGCGGTGCCAAGGGTGCGCGACAGTTCGAGCATCAGGTCGAAGATGACCTGCGCCGTCGTATGGTCGAGGTTGCCGGTCGGTTCATCGGCCAGCACGCAGGCCGGTTGCGTAACCAGCGCGCGCGCCAGGGCGACCCGCTGGCGCTCGCCGCCGGACAATTCCCCGGGGCGGTGCATGACGCGTTTGCCCAGGCCCACGCGCTCGAGGATCGCCTGCGCCAGCGCCAGCGCATCGGCGCGCGGCATGCGGCGAATCAGGAGCGGCATCATGACGTTGTCGAGCGCCGTGAATTCGGGCAGCAGGTGGTGGAACTGGTACACGAAGCCCAGCGCCGTGTTGCGCAGTTCGCCGCGGCGCGATTCGGACAGGCTTGCGAAATCCTCGCCGCGCAGGCTCACCGTGCCGCTGCTGGGCGTATCCAGGCCACCGAGCAGATGCAGCAGCGTCGATTTGCCCGAGCCGGACGCACCGACAATCGCCACGCGCTCGCCGCGATACACGGCAAAGTCGATGCCATCGATGACGCGCACGATAGCGTCGCCCTGGTTAAAAGTCTTGCCCAGGCCACGGCAGGCCAGCACGGGTACGTCGTTGGTCTTGTTCACGTCGTTCATCGCAGCGTTTATTCCATTACTCATCAGATCATTCATAGCGCAGCGCCTCTGCCGGCTTCACGCGCGAGGCGGCCCAGCTTGGGTAAATCGTGGCCGCAAAGGCCAGCACCACCGACACGATGCCGATGGTGACCACGTCCGGCGTGTACAGCTCGGACGGCACGGTACTGATCAAATATATATCCTTGGACAAGAACTCCACGCCCAGCAAGCGTTCGATGAACGGGACGATGACACCGATGTTCCTGCTCACGCCCACGCCCATGGCCACGCCCGCGAGCGTGCCAAGCACACCGACAACTGCACCCTGCACCATGAAGATTTTCATGATCGAGCCGGGCGAGGCGCCCAGCGTGCGCAGGATCGCGATGTCGGCCTGCTTCTCGGTCACCGTCATCACCAGGCTCGAAACCAGGTTGAATGCGGCCACCGCGATGATCAGCGTCAGGATAATGAACATCATCTTCTTTTCGGTCTGCACCGCAGCGTACCAGTTCGCGTTGAGCTTGGGCCAGTCGCGCATGACCAGATCGCCCTTCATGGAGCGCTTCAATGCCTCGGCCACTTGCGGCGCTTCGCGCATGTTCGCGATGCGCAGGCGCAGGCCCGATGGCGCCTGCTGGCGTTCAAGCCGCTGCGCGTCCTCGATGTGGACGAACGACAGCGCCGCATCGAAGTCGAAGTGCCCGGCCTCGAAGATGCCAGCCACCGTGAAGCTGCGCGTGCGCGGCACCATGCCGGCCGGCGTGACCTGGCCCTGGGCCAGCACCATGGTGACCTTGTCGCCCATGCCCACGCCCAGCGCGCGCGCCAGCGCATAACCGAGCACGATGTTGAAGCTGCCGGGTTTCAAGGCATCGAAACTGCCGGCGCGGATCTGCTGCGCCACCGTCGACACATTGTCTTCGACGCCAGGCAGCACGCCGCGCACGATCGACGGGCGCATGATCCCGTCACGCACCAAGAGGCCCTGGGTCTCGACGAATGGGGCCGCGCCAAGCACGGCCGGATTCTGCGCCGCTTCCTTTGCCCTGGCCTGCCAGTCTGGCATGCTGCCAGAGGCATCGAACACCTCGATGTGGGCCAGCACCGACAACATGCGGTCGGTGACCTGCTTCTGGAAGCCGTTCATCACCGACAGCACGATGATCAGGGCCGCCACGCCCAGCGCGATGCCGGCCACGGAAATGAGCGAAATGAACGAAATGAAGCTGCTGCGCCCGCTGCTTTTGCCGGCGCGCGTGTAGCGCAGGCCGACCTGCCACTCGTACGGCAGTTTGTGGATGATGCTCATGAATTCTCGTGCTTCAGATTGGAATCGGGGCGGACGACACAGGCGCGCTTACTCATAACGCAGTGCCTCTGCCGGTTTCACGCGCGAGGCCGCCCAGCTCGGGTAGATGGTGGCCAGGAACGACAGCAGCACGGCCACGCCGCCGATCCAGCCGACGTCGGCCCACAGCAGTTCGGACGGCATTTCGCTGATCAGGTAGACCTCTTGCGACAGGAAGTGCACGCCCGAGACGCGCTCGATGGCCGGCACGATGACGTCGACATTGAGCGCCACCAGCACGCCCAGGCCCACGCCCAGCAGACCGCCCAGCAGGCCTACCAACGTGCCCTGCACCATGAAGATTTTCATGATCGCGCGCGGCGATGCGCCCAGGGTACGCAGGATGGCGATGTCGGACTGCTTGTCCTTGACGGTCATGACGAGCGTCGAGACAAGATTGAATGCGGCCACCGCCACGATCATCGTCAGAATAATGAACATCATGTTTTTCTGCGATTGCACGGCCGCGAACCAGACGGTGTTGACCTTCGTCCAGTCGCGCATGATCAATTCACCCGGCATCGAGCGCTGCAGTTCGTAGGCCACGCGCGGGGCCTGGTGCAGGTCCTGCAGGCGCAGGCGGATGCCGGCCGGCGCGGTGGCGCCCGTGGCCACCTGGGCGTCGTCGATATTGATCAGGGCGAGCGTGGAATCGAACTCGAAATGGCCGGCCTCGAAAATGCCGGAGACGGTCAGCGCGCGCGTGCGCGGCAATGGGTTCTCGCCCGGCGTGCTGACGCCGCCCAGGATGCCGCTGCTGGCCACGAGCAGCGTGACGCGGTCGCCCACCTCGACGCCAAGCGATTTGGCCAGCGCGCGGCCCAGCACCACGTTGAACGAGCCGGTGCGCAGCGACGCAAAACTGCCGGCCTTCATCTGGCGCGTGATGTCCGATACCAGTGCTTCTTCGACGGGCGCCACGCCGCGCAGCAGCGCCGGCTTCATGACGCCATCGACCAGCAGCATCGATTGTGCGTCGATGAACGGCGCGGCGGCCTTGACCTCGGGGTTGCGCAGCGCCTGCAGGCTGGTGGCGCGCCAGTCGGGCAATGCGCCGCGACTATCAAAAATTTCGACGTGCGCCAGCATCGACAGCATGCGGTTGGTGACTTCCTTCTGGAAGCCGTTCATCACCGATAGCACGACGATCAGCGCGGCCACGCCGAGGGCGATGCCGGCCACCGATGCCATCGAAATGAAGGAGATGAAGCTGTTGCGGCCGCTGCGCTTGCCGGCGCGCGTGTAGCGCAGGCCGATCTGCCATTCGTAGGGGAGTTTGTGGGTGATGCTCATGCTGTCCGTGTCGACCGATCCGCTGTGTTGCGCTGTGTTCTGTTGTGTTCTTGTATTGGTGGCGCAGCGCCGGGCTGCATCAGCCCGGCAGTTTGCCAGACAAACCAGGATTGTGGCGCAATTATCAAAAACTCACTAGCTCATTCCAGTGAGCATGCGGGCGGAGAATCGGGGTGGCGATCCGCTGGCGGCGGCAATTTGCCCTAGAATAGCGGGATGGCTCATATTACGCTCGTCCTGCCGTTCGCCCTGCCGCTTCCCGAATTCGCTCCCGACCTGATCCGCGCGCTGAACACGCCGGCGCTGGCGCTGCTGCTCTCGCGCACCTCGAGCGCCAGCCGCACGCGCACGGCCGAGCATACCCACGCCCTGCCCCATGAAACCTGGCTGGCACGCGCGCTGGGCCTGGGCGCTGCCGGCCGGGTCGACGTGGCCGTTGCCGCCATGCGCGGCTTCGGGCTGGAACCCGAGGGCGGCGTCTGGTACATCGTCAGTCCCGGCCATATCCAGATCGCACGCACCCACCTGACCATGGCCGATACGCGGCAGGTACCACTGAACGATGACGACAGCCGTGCGCTGTTCGCAACGGCTGCCGGGCTCTGTGAAGACATCGGCCACGCGCTGCGCTACGGCGACGCGCAGACCTGGTTCCTGCGCGCCGACGACTGGACCGGATTCGAGACCGCCACGCCCGACACGGTGGTGAATATGGACCTGACGGATTTCATGCCCAAGGGCCAGCCGGCGCTGGCCTACCGGCGCCTGCAGAACGAAGTGCAGATGGCGTGGCATGCGCATCCGGTGAACGCCGCGCGCGAAGCGCGGCGCGTGCCGATCGTGAACGCGTTCTGGGTCTGGGGCGCGGGCCGGACGGCGCCCGCGCCAAGCCAGCCACTGGCCAGTGTCGCGGTGCCGGGCTGGCTGGGCGCGCTTGGCGAGCAGCGGCTCGCGACGCTCGAGGGGCTGGCCGATCTGCTGTCGACCGACCGCACGCTGGTGGTCGGTCCGCTGGCTGAAGCGGCCCAGGCATCCGACTGGGGCGTCTGGCTACAGGTGATGGGGCAGCTCGAAGAGACGCTGTTCGCGCCGCTGCTGGCTGCCGTCAAGGCTGGCCGCGTGGGCAAGCTGACGCTCGTGCTGAGCAGCCGCGAAGGCCTGCTCGAGACGACGACGAGCGCGCTGGCGCAGCGCAAGTTCTGGCGCAGCCCGACGCTGGACGCACTGAAATAAACGCATTGCAGCAAGCGCACTGCCGTACATCACCCGACCGAGATTGACATTGACCCTGAAGACCCGACTTTCCACCCGCCCCTGCCCGTTTCGCATTTCCGAACTGCTGCGCCAGGATGGCGTGCACCCCGTGCTGGCGCGCATCTACGCGTCACGCGGCCTGCTCGACGCGCGTGAACTCTCGAGCGAGCTGGCGGCCCTGTCGCCGCCGTCCGGGCTCAAGCACATCGACGCCGCCGCCGCGTTTCTCGCTGACGCCATCGGCGCCGGCAAGCGCATGACGATCGTCGCCGACTACGATTGCGACGGCGCCACTGCCTGCGCCGTTGCGCTGCGCGGCTTGCGCGCGATGGGGGCGCAAGTCGACTACATCGTCCCGAACCGCTTTGAATACGGCTACGGCCTCACGCCCGAAATCGTGGCACTCACCGCGCGCGAAAAGGCGCCCGACATCATCGTCACGGTCGACAATGGCATCGCCAGCGTCGAGGGTGTGCTGGCAGCGAACAAGTTGGGCATCGACGTCGTCGTTACCGACCACCACCTGCCGGGTGACGTGCTGCCGGCGGCGCGCGTGATCGTCAACCCGAACCAGCCCGAGTGCGGCTTCCCGAGCAAGAACCTGGCCGGCGTGGGCGTGGTGTTCTACGTGCTGCTGGCCCTGCGCGCCGAACTGCGCCGGCGCGGCGTGTTCGATGCGCAAACGCAGCCCAAGCTCGACAGCCTGCTCGACCTGGTCGCGCTGGGCACGGTGGCCGACGTCGTCAAACTCGATGCCAACAACCGCATCCTCGTCGCGCAGGGTTTGAAGCGCATGCGCGCAGGCCGCATGCATCCCGGCGTGGCGGCGCTGTTCCGGGTGGCCGGCCGCGAAGCGCGCTGCGCCACGCCGTTCGACCTGGGCTTTGCCGTCGGCCCGCGCCTGAACGCGGCCGGTCGCCTGCAGGACATGGCGCTCGGCATCGAATGCTTGAGCACTGACGACGAAGGCCGTGCCTGGGCCATCGCCCAGCAGCTCAACGAGATCAACCTCAAGCGCCGCGAGATCGAAGCCGAGATGCAGGACACCGCGCTGCTGCATCTGGACACGTTCGAGCCGACCGGCGCCAGCACGATCACCGTGTTCGACGAAGGCTGGCACCAGGGCGTGATCGGCATCGTCGCCTCGCGCCTGAAGGAGAAATTCTACCGCCCGACATTTACCTTTGCACCAGCCGGCGACGGCATGATCAAGGGCTCGGGGCGCTCGATTCCGGGCTTTCACCTGCGCGACGCGCTGGACCTGGTTTCCAAGCGCGTGCCAGGCCTGATCGACAAGTTCGGTGGCCACGCGATGGCCGCCGGCCTCTCTCTGCGTCACGACAATTTCGACACCTTCTGCCAGGCCTTCGAAGCGGTCGGCCAGGCGTGGCTGAGCGAAGCGCAGCTTGAACGCATCATCGAAACCGACGGCCCGCTCGAGGACGAGTTCTACTCGACCCAGTTCATCGAATTGATGGATGGCCAGGTCTGGGGCCAAGGCTTCGCGCCGCCGGTCTTCTGCGACGAATTCCGCGTCGTCAGCCAGCGCATCCTGAAAGAGCGCCATCTGAAACTGCAGCTGGAAAAGAACGGCCGCCGCTACGACGCCATCTGGTTCGGCCACACCGACAGCCTGAGCGACCGCGCCCGCGTCGCCTTCCGCCTCGACGCCAACGAATACAACGGCGTCACCAAAGTCCAGCTCCTGGTCGAACACGCCGAATCGGCCTGACCGCTCAGGCCAGCCCCCGGAGCAATTGCCCAATAATTCGACTCTGACCCCACTTAAAAGTCGTCAAAATCTGAGCAATTGCCCAATAATTCGACTCTGACCCTATTTATTAGGCGGGCTCCGCAGAAAACGTAACAATTAGGGTCAGAGTCGAATTGTTTGATAACTTTATGCGCGCGGGATACTGATAGGCGACATGATCTTGGCGTGTTCGCTATGATTGGCCGGTTTTCGCCAGGGGCCAGGCGGCCATGCTGTGCTGGTTCCCCTTCCTTCTTTCTACGCGCTGACTGGCAGTCGGCGGGAGCATGCATGTTTTCGATCATTATCAATTTTCTCGGCTCGCTGATGCATTTTTACGTGGCGCATCGCTTGTATGCGCTCGGGGCCGTGCGCGGGCGCGTGCCGGCGCGGGTCTGGTGGGTGGGCGCCGTGGCGCTGTGGGCGTTTTATCTGTGGGGTGTACAGCTCGGGGATGCAGCGCTGGACTGGCGCTGGTGGCCGGGCCAGTTTTCGATGACCTGGCTTGGCATTCTGTTCTGCATGACGCAATATCTGCTCCTGGCCGACATCATCACCGGCTTCGGCTTCTGGCTGCGCACCTGGGCGCCGCGCATTCTGGCAATCGGCGCGATTGCGGGTGTCTCGGTCAGCGCCTTGGCGATTTTCCAGGCGGTGCGCGCTCCGGCGATCGTCGAGCACGAACTCACGCTGCCTGGCCTGCCGAAGGCGCTCGATGGCACCGTGCTCGTGGCGATCAGCGATACGCACCTCGGGGCCCAGCGCCGCGCAAAGTGGCTCGGCGAGCGGGTCGACCAGATCAATGCGCTTGATCCCGATGCCGTCGTGATGCTGGGCGACCAGGTCGAAGACGAGCCAATCAACGACGCCCTGCTCGCACCTGTCCTCAAGCGCCTGCGGCCCACGCTGGGCGTCTGGGCCATCACCGGCAACCATGAATACTACGGCGATGCTGGCGGTACGATCCACGAGTTTGCCGCCGGCGGCGTCAAGTGGCTGCGCGACCAGCACGTCGAGATCGCACCGGGCCTGCATTTGGCGGGCCTGGACGACATCGGGCGCGCCAGGCGCGGTGGGCGCGACATCAATGCCGGGCTCGAGCGCATGCTCCCCAGGCGGCTGGATGGCGCGACGATCCTGCTGTCGCACATCCCCGACCCGGTACTCATCGAGCGCGCCGCACAAAAAGACATCGCCCTGATGCTGTCCGGGCACACCCACGGCGGCCAGGTCTGGCCATTCACCTACCTGGCCCAGCGCGAGTTCCCCTACCTGGTGGGCTGGTACCGCATCGGCGACATGCAATTGGTGGTCAGCCGCGGCGCCGGTGGCTGGGGGCCGCGCATGCGGCTCTGGCAACCGGGCGAGATTCTCAAGCTGACCCTGCGCGCCCAGCCTTGAGGGATGCGCATGACGGCCCCGCGGCCACCTACGGCGCGATGGGTGGCTGGTACGTCTGGCCGTGCCGCATCACGAAGAACGCGTCGTCGGCCACGCCCTGCGCTGCGCGCGCCAGCGCCAGGTCGCGCGGCGCCTGGTCAAGGCGCTCCTGCCCCATCGGGTACGTTCCCCAATGCATGCCGACGCTGCGCTTGACGCGCAGCTCGCGATGGATCCGCACCGCCTCGTCGGGGCTGACGTGCGAGTTACGGTACCACAGCGGCTGGTAGGCCCCGATGCCAATCGCCGCCAGGTCGAAGCCACCGAAGCGCGCAGCGATGTCGCCGATATCCTTCGAATAACCCAGGTCACCCGAGAAGAAGAACGCAAAGCCCGGGCGCGTGACGGCAAAACCGCCCCATAGCGTCGCATTGCGGTCCCAGAGCGAGCGGGCCGACCAGTGATGCACGGGTAGCAGGTGCAGTTCGAGCCCGCGGTACACGGTCTTTTCCCACCAATCGAGCTTGACGATGCGCGAGCGGTCGCCGCCCGTCACGTTCTTTTCAAGCCAGATGTCGACACCCAGCGGCGCCACCAGCAGCGGCGGCCCGCCCGCCTGGCGGTACAGCGCGCGCAGCGACGCCTTTGACAGGTGATCGTAGTGCGAGTGACTGAGCAGGATGACGTCGATGCGCGGCAGGTCGGCAAGGTCCACGCCCGGCGCCTGATGGCGCTTGGGCCCTGCGAACGGCAACGGCGAGGCACGTTCGTCGAAGACCGGGTCGGTCAGGATATTGACGCCGGTTCCGCTTTGGAACAGGAACGTCGCGTGCCCGATCCAGGTCAGCGCCGGCGCGCTGCGGTTGGCATGGACAAAGGCCAGATCGGGCGCCACCGGCTCGATCGGCGCAAGCGGCGCACGCACGGTGGCGTCCTCGGTCCAGTTCTTGACGCGCGCCGCCCAGCCCTCGAAGAAGCCGCGCGCCGGCCGTTGGTAGGCCGGGTTGGCCGGATAATTGTTCGCAAAGCCTTCCACCCGGTGATGGGTTTTGGCGGCGTCGTAGTAGGGATTGCGGTGTGCGCATCCGGTTGCAAGCAGCGCGGATGCAACGACGACGACAGACAGCAAGGTGGCGATTGAGGTGCGCATGCGGCAATACCCGGGCGGTCAAAAATGCCAGTATAGGCCGGGTTGACGACAGCGCGGGCACGCCAGACAGGACGGTCACCCAGCCGTGTACCGACAGCTCTTTTGGAAGCGGCCAATGTTCTTTTGCGCGGCTTTCCGGTACGATAGCGCCTTTCCCGGTTTTGATGCCAGGCCAAGGCCCGCGACATGGACAGGTCTTGATCGGCGGGATGCTCAATGCCCGAACCCGGTGCGCAACGCACTTGCCGGGTTCTTCGACTGGAAGCGAATGGAGAAGTCCGCGATCACCCGGCCGCCTAGACATCATGCGATCCTCCTCGGCGCCCTGCTGCTTGCCGCGCTGGTGCTCGTGATCGCGGCGGAGGCACTGCGCTGGCGCGGCGCGTCTGGCACCGTCGCCATGACAACTGCCGTGCCGACTCTGCCCGCAGTGACCACAACAAGCCCGGGCCGCGTGAAGCTTACCGAGCTGTCGCAGGCCCACATCCCGGCGCCGCGCGGCATGCCATCGGCGCACGCCAGCACGCTCGCCGCCCTGCCGGGCAATCGTATGCTCGCGTTCTGGTGGGCCGGCAGCCGCGAGAGCGGGCCGGACGTGAAAGTCTTTTCCTCGACCTGGGCCCATGGCGCGTGGAGCACCCCGGCAATGGTCGCCAGCCGGGATACGCTGGGGGCCGAACTGGGATTTGGCGTACGCCGCATCGGCAATCCCGTGGCCTGGACCGACCGCACCGGCAAGATCCACCTGTACGTGGTAGCCACGGGCCTGGGCGGCTGGGCCGCCGCGCGCATCGCGCACCTGGTGTCAAACGACCTGGGCGCAACCTTCCACGTGCGCCGCATCCTGCCGACTTCACCCCTGTTCAATACCAGTGCGCTGGTGCGCACTGCACCCCTGGCGCTGAGCGACGGCGGCTGGTGGCTCCCCGTGTATTTCGAGATCGGCAACAAGTACCCGATGCTGATGGCGTTCGACGCCGACGGCAACCCGACCACGCTGGCGCGCATCGGCAACAGCACCACGACCCTGCAGCCCGCACTCGTCGCCATCTCGAAAAACGAGGTGCGCGCCGTGATGCGCGACGATAGCGATCAGCAACTGGTCCAGCATGCAGCGAGCCGCGACGGCGGCGCCACCTGGCACGACCTGCCGGCGCTCGATCTGCCCAACTACAGCACGTCGGTCGCCGCGATACGGCTGGCCAGCGGCCAGTTCCTGATGCTGCATAATCACGTCGAAGGTGGCGCATCGGCGCGCAGCATCCTGCGCCTGTCGATCTCGGACGACATGCGCACCTGGCGCACGATCGCCGACATCGCCAAAGGGCCGGCCGGCGACGAATTCTCGTATCCATCGATGCAGCAGGTCGGCAACGAACTGCATATTACCTACACCTGGCAGCGCCAGGCGATCGCCCACCATCGCTACCGCATTCAACCGGAAAACACGAACTGATGACACTGCCGGATCTCGCAAGCCAGATCGTGTACGGCCGCATTGGCTGGGCAATTGTCGCCGCCACCGTGGTCTGCGCGCTATGGCGCGGCGCGGCGCCACTCTCCCGCCCCAGGCTGGCCGCCATCATGGCCGGCGCTATGGCCCTGATGACGCTGCCCGGCAACCTGTCACCCGTCTGGTACCTGGGCCTGGCGTTCCAGTATCCGAGCGGCCTGCTGGTGGGCTGCTGCCTGGTGCGCCTGACGGAGCGCTGGAGCGGCAATCGCCGCAGCGGGGCCATGCCGCCCGCGCTGGCCGGCGTGCTCGCCGTGGCCGGGACCCTGCTGTATCTCGATGCAGTCGGCTTTCTCGCGAGCGGTTACTACTACGCCGGCTTCGGCGGCACGCTGACGCCGGTCGTTGCGGTCATCATGGCCGGCGCCTGCGTGCTGGCGATCGTCCGGGGTCATGCGCGCGGAACTGCCGCGGCGGTGCTGGGCGCCGTCGTCCTGTTTTCGGTGCTGCGCCTGCCAAGCGGGAACCTGTGGGACGCCCTGCTCGACCCGCTGCTGTTTGGCTGGGCCATCGTGACGCTGCTGGTTGCTGCACTGCGCCGCACGGGGCGCCGCGTCGCCGACCGCAGCACGGGCAGCGATGCCGATCCCGCATCAGGCCCCATGCCCCAGCCAATCGCGGCTGAACATTTTTCGTCTCTGAAGGAGCAAGTTGGTGGTCAATAACTCAGTGGTCAAGCAGTCTGTGGTCAATCATCCGTGGTACAAACATCCGGTCGTCCTTTCGGCCAGCATCATCAACGCCTTCATCCTGCTGCTGGCGCTGGCATGGTCGGGCAATCCGCACGAACTCTCGCGCCTCCTGGTCGAGGATGGCATCGTCGAATGGATGCAGTTCCTGGCGTTCTCGCTCACGGCAGGTTTGCTCGGCTTTGTCGCTGTCGACCGCTGGAAGAATGGCGGCATGCGGCTCGAGGTACTGGTACTGCTTGGCCTGACCGGCCTGGTAGCGGGGGCTGCGCTGGAAGAAATCAGCTGGTTCCAGCGCATCCTGCAGATCCAGTCGCCCGAGTTCTTCCTGCAGAATAACCGCCAGGCCGAAACCAATCTGCACAACCTGGGCTTTGGCGAAGAAAGCCTGCACAAGGCCGTGCTGCTCAAGGTCATCCTGATTTCGGGCCTGATCCACAACCTGTTCCTGCCGCTGCTGGCGCGCAAGCGTCCAGCGATTCGCACCTTCGTCGAGCGCTTCGGCCTGTACCTGCCGCCGCTGGCCGCTTCGATTCCGTACCTGCTGCTGGTGATCCTGTCGCATCTGCTGATCGACCATCCGCGCAAGGGTGAACTGGGCGAGACCTTCGGCGCCGTACACTATCTGGCCACCGTGTTTGGCGCCTATTTCGTCGGCGTCGCCTACGACAAGAAGCCGCTGTTCGCGGGCCTGGACGCGCGCCGCGTCTCGGTGCTGTTTACGCTGCTGATGTTCTATCTGCTCATGACCGGCTGGATGCTCAGCGCTGGTGCCGGCGCCGTCGTCACCGCGGCAGGCGGCGACTGATTCCACACAGCGTGCGCCGGGTAGCCGGCAGCATGCTTGCGGTGTCAGGCTTGCGAATAATCCAGAATTGGAGTATAAATATTCCAAAACCGGAGGAATCATGAGCCTGGCCTATGCCTACCCCAAGAGCCGTTTCGAGCCAGCAACGCTGGTCGACCTGACCTCAAAGACCGAGCGCGAGCGCCTGTCCCGCTCGGCCCTGACCGGCTTTTTCCGGCTCGCCGCCGCCTGGGGCCTGCGCGACGACGATGCCCGCGAGCTGCTTGGCGGCCTGTCATCGTCGTCGTTCTACGACTGGAAGAAAAACCCCGACCGGGTGCTCGAGGTCGACCGCATCACGCGCATCTCGTACCTGCTCGGCATCTATAAAAGCCTGCACATCCTGTATGGCGACAAGCTTGCCGACGAATGGGTGCGCCTGCCCAACACCAATCCGATTTTTGCCGGCCGCACGCCGCTCGCCTTCATGCAGGCCGGCGGCCTGCTGGCGATGCAGACCGTGCGCAAGCTGCTCGACGCCAGACGCGGCGGCCTGTGAGCTCGCACGTCACACCACGGCTGACGCTGCTGCGCCAGCTCGATACCTGTCGCCTGATCCCGTCGCGCTTCGCCGATGTCGAAGACTCGGTGCTCGCGCCCCTGGCCGACAGCGACGATGCGCTGCGCGACCTGTTCGACCTCGATAACGCCACCAATGAGCGCCTGCGCGCCGAATCCGGCCAGACCCCTGGCATCGGCATGGACGAACTGGTGTTCGGCGTACCGAACTTTCGCATCATCAACGCCGCATTCACGTACGCGCGCCCGGAAGGCAGCCGCTTCAACGACGGCGAGCGTGGCGCGTGGTACTGCGGCTTCGACGCCGCCACGTCGCTGGCCGAAGTCATCTTCCACAAGACCGTGGAGTACGCCGAGATCGACCGCTTTGACGACAGCGTCAGCTACCAATGCCTGCTGGCCGACTTCAGCGCGAGCTTCCACGATCTGCGCGGCATCGCGGCCTATGAAGACTGCCTCGACCCGGCCAGCTATGTCGCGTCGCAGGCGCTGGCCAACGCGTTGCTGGGCGCCGGTTCGCTTGGCGTGATCTACCCCAGCGTGCGGCATCCCGGCGGCACGTGCCTGGCGTGCTTCCGCCCGGCGTTGGTGGGCAACGTGCGCAAGGGGAACACCTATCGGTTAACATGGGCGGGTTCGCCGCAGCCTGCGGTCGAGATTCTTTGACCAGATGACCATGCACATGAAGACCAAACCCGAGAACGACACCGAATTGCACGACAAGATCAACCGCGAGACCGGCCGCCTCGCATGGAGCGAGCTGCAACGCCACTTTGCCAGCGGCAGCGTGGTGTGGGTGTCAAGCACGCTGGACCTGATCGACGTCGCGCTGCGCATCGCGCACGACGACCGTGACAGCATCACGCGCTGGATGGGCGATGGCCAGGTGGCCAAGGTCAGCGACGCGCAGGCGCAAGCCTGGCTGGAGACGGATGCGACGCTGTGGGTGTCGGTCGTGAGCCCGTTCGTGCTGGTGCAGGACGAGAAGAAGCCGGTGCATTAAAAAAAATGCCGGCCCGCGGGCCGGCATCCACCGAGGTAAACCAGCTTACTTCGACAGATCGACGGCGTACAACGCCGTTCCCTTGCCACTGCCATCATCGGCCTTCACCTGGCTGACATTGCCCAGCCCCGCCTCGCGCGCCAGCGCCTCCAGGCCTGGCGCCGAATGGAATACCACCTGTCCCCTGGTCTCGACCCGCGCAAAACGCCAGCTGCGCGCCGCGCCATGCGATGCGCGCGTCAGTTCTTTCGCCGTGCGGATGTGCGCGATCAGGATGTCGCGATTGTTGTCGGGCGACGCGATGACGACATTGCTGCCGTCGAGCCCCGGGAAGCCACCACCGCCACTGGCGCGGTAGTTATTGGTCGCGACCAGGAATGCCTGCGTCGGCGCCACTGGTTTGCCCAGATACGTCAGGTTCACGATGCGCTCGCCCGGCTTCTTCGTCACGTCGATCTCGTAGCCGACATCGGTCGACGTGATCGTGTCGAAGTTAAAGCTCGGAAAGCGCGTATTGACCAGTTCCTGCGGCGCGGCTACCGCCGGGTCGATCGTGTTGAACCGCTGCGCCGCCGTCTCCAGCCACGCCTTCAAGCCCGCGCCATCGACCTTCACCGCATACAGCGAGTTCGGGAACAGGTACAGGTCGGCCGCATTGTTCAGCGCCAGGTTACCGGCCGGCACATCGGTGTAATCCGTCACGCCCGGAAAGCCCGCCTTGAACGGCGCCGACACCGACAGCACCGGCAACCCGGCGTACTGCGGCAAGTTCGTCTTGACGTAGTTGCTCACGTACTCGGCCTGCGCGCGGTTGACGACTTCGAGCGCCGACGGATCGCCCACGTCGGCGAAATAACTCGTCATGCGAAACGCCGAGCGCCCCACCGGCGTTTTCACGTAGGCGATCGTCGCTTCGTGCTCGGCGCGCACCAGGGCGGTCACGTCGGGATCCGGCGCGACGAAGGTCTTGGCGCCCGTTTGCGTGGCGCGTGCCTGCACGACGGTCTTGTCCTTCTCGACCGACCAGGTCTTGCCGTCGTAGGTCAGGTGCAGCTGGACCACGCCCAGATGCTTGCCCCACTGGCTCGGCATCACGGTCGGCACGCCGTGCACCAGGCCGCGCACCTTGTCCACGCCCGGCAGGTTAAATTGCGGGACCGTGCTCTCGGCGTTCGGGAACAGCTGGTGCGCATGCCCCATCAGCATGACGTCGACGCCCGGCACCTTGGCCAGATGCCAGTTGGCGTTTTCCATCGCCGGCGAATACGGGCTGTCGTCCAGGCCACCGTGCGCCAGCGCCACGATCAGCTGCGCGCCTTTCCGGCGCATCTCGGGAATGTATTTTTCGGCCGTTTCGCGCACACCGGCGGTGACCACGCGTCCTTCCAGCCAGCGCTTGTCCCAGGCCATGATGTCGGGCGGCGTGAAGCCGATGATGCCGACCTTCACCAGCGTCTCGACCGGCTTGCCATCGGGTCCGCGCGCCGTGATCTTCTTGTCGATGATGCGGTACGGCGCGAACAGCGGCGCGTTCGTCCGCAGGCTGTTCACGTTGGCCAGCACGATCGGGAACGTGGGCCCCGCGCAGCGCGGGCCCTTGGCCACGCCCTTCACCTGGAACTGGCTGCCCGTGATCCGGCTCAGGAACGGCAGGCCGTAGTTGAATTCGTGGTTGCCGACCGTGCCGCCTTCGTAGCCCAGCGCATTCATGATCTTGTAGATGCCCAGCACCTCGTTGCACGCAGGCGGCTTGACCAGCGCCTGGTAGTCGGCGAACGCCGTGCCCTGGATCGTGTCGCCGTTGTCGAGCAACAGCGTATTGGCGAATTCCTTGCGCGCCTGGCGGATCAGCGTGGCGGTGCGGTCAACGCCGATCGACGGCTCGGCGGCCAGCTTGTAGTAGTCATAGCCGACGACGTTGGCATGCAGGTCGGACGTCTCCAGCACGGCCAGGACGGCGGTGGCGCCAACCGGCGTCCTGGCCGCAGCGTGGGCCGAGGCATTCAAGAGCAATGGGCCGAAGGTGGTGCTCAGTACAGCGGCGAGCACGGTGCTGATTGGGTGACGCAGGGAGCGGTTCATGGGCAATCCGGGTAACAAGACCGCGCGATGGTACCGCTTGCCCCGCGGCTGGGCAAGCGGTAGCGCCGCAGCAGCATACTCCTCGGGTATAATCCCCGGTTCGATTCAACCCACATTGAGACTGCCGATATCATGGAAGCCGAACGCATCAACGCCATTTCCGCCCTGCTGAACGACCTGACGGGTCGTGAGGCCGAACTTCGGAGGTATCTTTGACTTCGATAAGAAGTCAGAGAAACTAGAACAGGTCAACCAGGAGCTGGAAGACCCGGCCATCTGGAACGACCAGAAGCGCGCCCAGGAAATGGGCAAAGAGAAGAAGGCGCTCGAGGGCGTCGTGATGACGCTCGAAAAAGCCAAGGCCGACCTGGCCGACGCGCTGGACCTGTTCCAGATGGCGCGCGAAGAAGGCGACGAAGACACGATGGAAGCCGTCGCGGGCGACGTCGATGCGATCCTGAAGATCATTGAGGCCATGGAGTTCCGCCGGATGTTCTCCAATGCGATGGACCACGCAAGCTGCTTCATCGACATCCAGGCCGGCGCCGGCGGCACCGAGGCGCAGGATTGGGCTTCGATGCTGCTGCGTCAATACCTGCGTTATTGTGAACGCAAGGGCTTCAAGGCCGAGATCCTCGAGCAGTCCGACGGTGAAGTCGCGGGCATCAAGACCGCCACGATCAAGGTCGATGGCGAATACGCGTATGGCCACCTGCGCACCGAAACCGGCGTGCACCGCCTCGTGCGCAAGTCGCCGTTCGATTCGGCCAACGGCCGCCACACGTCGTTTACGTCGCTGTTCGTGTATCCGGAAGTCGATGATTCGATCGAGATCGAGATCAATCCGGCCGATGTGCGCATCGATACCTATCGCGCCTCGGGCGCAGGTGGTCAGCACATCAACAAGACCGACTCCGCAGTGCGCCTGACGCACGGGCCGTCGGGCATCGTGGTCCAGTGCCAGAACGACCGCTCGCAGCACCGCAACAAGGCCGAAGCCTGGGACATGCTGCGCGCCAAGCTGTACGAGCTCGAACTGCGCAACCGCATGAGCGAGCAGCAGAAGCTCGAAGACTCCAAGACCGACGTCGGCTGGGGCCATCAGATCCGCTCGTACGTGCTGGACCAGTCGCGCATCAAGGATTTGCGTACCGGCTTTGAAACCGGCAATACCAAGAACGTCCTGGATGGCGACCTCGATGATTTCATCTCGGCGTCCCTGAAGCAAAACGTCTAAAGGCTTTCATCGCATGACGCCCCCTGCCCGCGCGCTGATCTTCGACATGGATGGCACCATCGTCGACAATATGGACTTCCACACCCGTGCGTGGATCACGTTCTTCGCGCAGCGGGGGCAAACCATCGAGCCCGATGCGTTCTTTCGCGACACGGCCGGCCGTCAGGGCAAGGAAATCCTGCGTCACTATCTTGGCGCCGACCTGGACGATGATGCGCTGGCAACGCTGAACCACGAAAAGGAAGTGCTGTACCGCGCGCTGTACGGCCCGCACCGGCGCACGATCGACGGTTTCGACGCCTTCATCGACCGCGCACGCGAACAGGGCTGGGCCCTGGCGGTGGCCACGTCGGCCTCGTCAGGCAGCGCAAGTTTCATCCTCGACGAGATGGACCTGCAGCGCAAATTCGATGCGGTCGTCGTCGGCGCTGTGGACGTCCCGCGCGGCAAACCGCATCCGGACGTGTTTCTCAAGGCCGCCGAGCGCTGCGCCGTCGTACCGGCACAGTGCATCGTGTTCGAAGACGCGCCGCTGGGCGTGGAAGCGGCGCGCCGCGCCGGCATGCGCGCCGTGGTGCTCACCACCACGCTGCCAGCCGAGGCCTTTGCCGAATTCGAGAACGTCATCGCGATTGTCAACGACTTCACGCAGCTGGACGTTGAAGCGCTGCTCTCGCTGTCCTAACCACTGCCCACTGCTGACTGCATCGCAGGCACGCTCAACCAATATCAACAACAACGACTATGACCACCGAGAACCAAGAACAGGCACCGTTGCAAGGCGCCGACGAAAACAAGATCATGGCCGAGCGCCGCGTCAAGCTGGCGGCCATCCGCGAAAAAGGCATCGCGTTCCCGAACGACTTCGTCCCGCAGCACAAGGCGGCCGACCTGGTCCAGGCTTACGGCGAGAAGACGCGCGAAGAACTCGAAGCCGAGCCGATTCCGGTGGTGCTGGCCGGTCGCATGATGCTGCGCCGCGAAGCCGGCAAAAAAGCCGCGTTCGCGACGCTGCAGGACAGCTCGGGCCCGTCGGCCAGCGGCCGCATCCAGATCTACATCACGCTCGACAGCGCTGGCGAAGCCGCGATGGACGCATTGCGCAGCTACGATCTGGGCGACATTCTGGGCGTGGAGGGCACGCTCTTCAAAACCAAGGTCGACGAACTGACGGTCAAGGTCAGCCAGCTGCGCCTGATCACCAAGGCGATCCGTCCGCTGCCGGACAAATTCCACGGCCTGGCCGACCAGGAAACCAAGTACCGCCAGCGCTACGTCGACCTGATCATGAACGAGGACACGCGCCGCACCTTCAAGGCGCGCACCGCCGCGATGTCGTCGATGCGCCGCTTCATGGAAGAGCACGGCTTCATGGAAGTCGAAACGCCGATGCTGCACCCGATCCCGGGCGGCGCCGCGGCCAAGCCGTTCGTCACGCACCACAATGCGCTGGACATGGAAATGTACCTGCGCATCGCACCGGAGCTGTACCTCAAGCGCCTGGTGGTTGGCGGGTTCGACCGCGTGTTCGAAGTGAACCGCAACTTCCGCAACGAAGGCGTTTCGGTCCGTCACAACCCTGAATTCACGATGATGGAATTCTATGCGGCGTACACCGATTACAAGTGGATCATGAACTTCACCGAGCAGGTGATCCGCCAGGCCGCAGTCGATGCCCACGGCAGCGCCGTGCTGTCGTACGGTGGCCGTGAGCTCGACCTGTCCAAGCCGTTCCAGCGCCTGACGATCATCGAGGCAATCGACAAGTACGCGCCGGGCTACACGCCGGAGCAGCTGAACGACGCCGAGTTCATCAAGACCGAACTGAAGAAATTCGGCGTCAAGCCATTCGCCACCGCTGGCCTGGGCGCGCTGCAACTGGCGCTGTTCGAGGAAACCGCTGAAGCGCAGCTGTGGGAGCCGACCTTCATCGTCGACTACCCGGCCGAAGTCTCGCCACTGGCACGCGCATCGGACACCCGCGCCGGCGTGACCGAGCGCTTCGAACTGTTCATGGTCGGGCGCGAGATCGCCAACGGTTTTTCGGAGCTTAACGATCCTGAAGACCAGGCAGCGCGCTTCCTGGCGCAGGTCGAAGCCAAGGATGCGGGCGACGAAGAGGCGATGTTCTACGACGCCGACTACATCCGCGCGCTCGAATACGGCATGCCGCCGGCTGGTGGTTGCGGCATCGGCATCGATCGCCTGATGATGCTGATTACCGATTCGCCGAACATCCGCGACGTGCTGCTGTTCCCGCACTTGCGCAAGGAAGACTGAGTGTCGGGGCGTTGACGCTTGAATGAAAAAGGCCGCCTTCGGGCGGCCTTTGTTATTTTCGGCGGCGTCTCTACGATCGTGCCGGGCGATGTGATGATAACGATCACCGCGTGGACGGGAAACCCGTCCACCCTACGATGATGCAGGGTGGACGGCTACGCCGTCCACGCGTCTACTGCACGATGGTGTAGCACGGCGTGTAGGCCTTGCCCGGCAACTTCATGCGGCTCTGTTCGACGAACGACGCCAGCAGCGCATCCATCGGCCCCATGATCGCGGCCTCGCCACGGATCTCGTACTTGCCGAATTGCTCGATCGCGCGAATCCCCTCTTCCTTCACGTTCCCGGCCACCACGCCCGAAAATGCGCGGCGCAGATTGGCCGCCAGCAGGTGCGTCGGGATGCCCCGGTGCAGGTCGAGGTTGCGCATGTTTTCATGGGTCGGACGGAACGGCTTCTGGAATTCGTGGTCGATCTTCAGGCGCCAGTTGTAATAGTAGGCATCGCTGTGCGCCTTGCGGAAGGCCCGCACTTCGCTGATGCCCTTGACCATCGCGACCGCCACCGCATCCGGATCGTCGATGATGATCTGGTAGCGCTTCTGTGCGGCTTCGCCCAGCGTCAACGCCAGGAACGCGTCGATCTGCGTGAAGTAGTCGCGCGATGACGCCGGGCCGGTGAAGATCAGCGGGAACGGGATCTCGGCGTTATCGGGGTGCAGCAGGATGCCAAGGATGTACAGGATTTCTTCGGCCGTGCCGGCGCCGCCCGGGAACACGACGATGCCGTGGCCAGTGCGCACGAAAGCCTCGAGGCGTTTTTCGATGTCCGGCATGATCACCAGGTCGTTGACGATCGGGTTCGGCGATTCGGCCGCGATGATGCCCGGCTCCGAGATGCCCAGATAACGCCCGCCCGCCAGGCGCTGCTTCGAGTGGCCGATCGTGGCGCCCTTCATCGGCCCCTTCATCGCGCCCGGACCGCAGCCGGTGCAGATATCGAGTTCGCGCAGGCCCAGCGCGTAGCCGACCTTCTTCGTGTAGTTGTACTCGATGCGCGAAATCGAGTGCCCGCCCCAGCACACGACCAGATTGGGATTGCGCTGCGCCTGCAGCACATTGGCGTTGCGCAGGATGTGAAACACGGCGTCGGTGATGCCGTCAGTGCGGGTCAGGTCGAACTTGGGGTTGTCGGTGACGTCGAAGTTGACGAACACGATGTCGCGCAGTACGGCGAACAGGTGCTCGTGGATCCCGCGGATCATCTTGCCATCGACGAACGCGCTGGCCGGCGCGCCGCGGATATCGAGCTTGATGCCGCGCTCGCGCTGCAGGATGCTGATGTCGAAGCTCGCGTAGCGCTCGAGCAGTTCCTTGCCATCGTCGATGTCGCTGCCGCTATTGAGTACTGCGAGCGCACATTTGCGAAACACGTCATACAGACCCGTGCGACCGGTATCAAGCAGTTTGCTGACCTCGGATTTGGACAGTACTTCAAGCTGGCCTTCGGGCGAAATCTGCGTGTCGACGACCTGCCGGCTTTCGGGAGACAGCGCTGTATCTACTACGGGTAATTCACTTGCTGCTTGCGTCATGATCTGATGTCCTCGTTCTATTCTGTGGTGCGGATTGCCAATAATCTGACCATCCTGTACAGCAATATACGCCAATCCGATGGCGCATGCGCGCCCCGAAACGGGGTGCAGTGCACTATGTTCGGCCCCCGTCGGCGCATCCGGAAAAAAGCTTCGTATGATGCAGGATATGCACTAGAATGCGTGCCTATTGGAACGTTCGCCCGTCGAATAGCGCCATATAACAATTACCTTGTCATTACATTTTCGGGAGGAACCGCATGAGCGGTGCAGCTACTACCCCAGCTCGGGGACCTCTTCCAGAGTTCAAGCAGATCATGGGCCATCCAGCACCGCTGTGGATGCTGTTCATGACGGAATTCTGGGAGCGCTTCGCTTTCTATGGCATTCGTTGGGCACTCGTCCTTTACATCGTCGGCCAGTTCTATGCGGGCGACGCAGCTGGCCAGGCCAGTGCCAACCTGACCTACGGTTCCTACCTCGCGCTGGTGTACGCCGGCGCCGTGTTCGGCGGCTACGTGGCCGACCGCGTCATCGGTTATCAACGCTCGATCCTGGTTGGCGCGATCTTCATGGCGGCCGGCCTGTTCATGATTTCGATTCCGAACCAGGACGTGTTCAAGCTGGGCCTGGCGACCATCATCGTCGGTAACGGCATGTTCAAGCCGAACATCTCGGCCATGGTTGGCCAGCTGTATGCGCTGAACGACACCCGCCGCGATTCCGGTTTCACCATCTTCTACATGGGCATCAACGTCGGCGCATTCTTCGCACCGATCCTGACCCAGCTGCTGGCCGAGAAAGTCTTCGGTACTGCCGCCATGCCATCGTACAAGATCGTGTTCCTGGCCTCGGGCATCGGCATGCTGATCTCGCTGGTCTGGTTCTACATCGGCCGCAAGACGCTCCAGGGCATCGGCGCACCGGTCGGCGAACTGGCCAGCCCAAAGCGCCTGGCGGTGGTCATCGTCGGTTCGCTGATCGTGATCCCGATCGTCTACCTGCTGCTGCAAGCCGGCGCCGCCAACCTGCAGATCCTGCTGACGGTCCTGTTCATCGGCCTGGCCGCGATGCTGATCATCGAAGGTATTCGCGAAGGCAAAGTCGCCCGCGACAAGACCTGGGCGATGATGATCATCTTCTTCTTCAACGTGTTGTTCTGGTGCTTCTTCGAGCAGGCCGGCAGCTCGTTTACCTTCCTGGCCGATAACATCGTCGACCGCAACCTGAACGGCTGGACCTTCCCTGTCGCCTGGTTCCAGTCGGTGAACTCGGTGGCCATCATCGTCTTCGCGCCGATCATCGCCGCAGTCTGGGTCTGGCTGGGCAAGCGCAACGCCAACCCATCGATCCCGCGTAAGTTCGGCCTGGGCCTGATCTTCAACGGCATCGCGTTCGGCCTGCTGGTGTACGCCCTGTCGCAGCTGATCGACGGTAACGGCAAGATCCCGTTCTGGACGCTGTTCGCGGTCTACGTGATCCAGTCGGTCGGTGAGCTGTGCCTGTCGCCAATCGGCCTGTCGATGGTCACCAAGCTGGCCCCTACCCGCCTCGTCGGCCTGGGCATGGGCGGCTGGTTCCTGTCGACCGGTATCGGCAACAACCTGTCGGGCATCTTCGCCTCGCACGTCTCGGGTGAAACCGGCATGACGGTCGCATCGGCGCTCGATGGCTACAACTTCGGCCTGCTGTCGCTGCTGGGCGGCGGCATTCTGCTGGTGCTGCTGGCACCGGTGATCCAGAAGCTGATGCACGGCGTGAAGTAAGCGCCCTACGCACCAATAAAAACGGCGGCCTGCGGGCCGCCGTTTTTGTTTCAGCAAAAGCCGGGGTCAGGTCTGACATTCGGACACGATCTCGACAGTCGGGGAAGAGGAACTAGCTGGCGCAGAGCCATGCCAATACCGGCAACGCAGCGTTGGAAGTGGCTACGGCTGAGGTCGTGTCTAAATGTCAGACCTGACCCCGGCTGTTGTTTGTTGGTGATGCAGGGTGAACGGCATAGCCGACTGTGCATCCTGGTTCACCCTATGTCTTCACCGCCTTTTCACGCGCTACCCAGAACAGCAGCGCCACGATCACCGCGTACGGCAGCATGCTCAGCACGTTCGCGCTGTCGCCCGCAAAGAACGGGTTGTACGCCTCGGCCCAGCGCGCGGCCGCAGCGTCGAAGTCGGTCAGCACGCCGGCCGTGATGGCGATGATGATCCCTGCCAGCGCGCCGCCGGCGATATAGCCCGACGCCAGCAGCACGCCCGAGCTGCGGTCATTTGCCGCCTGGCGCTCTTCTTCGTTCAGGCCCACGTTCTGCGGCAGCTTGTTATTGCGGCGGTCCGCCAGCCAGCGTACCGTGCCGCCGATCGCGATCGGCAGCGTCGCCACCAGCGGCAGGTAGACGCCCACCGAAAACGCCAGCGACGCGATCCCCGCCATTTCCAGCACGATCGCGATCATCACGCCAAACAGCACCAGCGTCCACGGCAGCTCACGGTCCAGGATGCCCTTGATGATGTACGACATCAGCACCGCTTTGGGCGCATCGTACTTTTTCACTTCGGTGCCGTCCGGGCGTGTCTTGTGGTGGCCGTTGATGCCCGGGTCGACCAGATACACCGCCTTGCCCGCGTTGTCGACGAAGTACTTGCCGGCCGGGCCGCCGACCGTGTCGGTCTTGTGCCAGACTTTATAGGTGTTCTTGTCCGTCTCGGCCTGCGGGCCGTGCAGCGCGCCGGTGTCGGTCAAGCGGGATGCATCGACCGTCAGGCCAGGCGCCACCTGGGCCGCCGGCACGTACACGGTGCCCGCGTCGTTCAGCTTGAGCAGCACCGGCCCCAGGATCAGCGCCGACGCAAATGCGCCGCACAGGATCGCGTATTGCTGCATGCGCGGCGTGGAGCCGACCAGGTAGCCGGTCTTCAGATCCTGCGACGTGGTGCCCGCATTGCTGGCGGCGATGCAGACGATCGCGCCGACCGACAGCGCGGTCACGTAGTACTGGCCGCCCGTCCAGCCCATCAGCAGAAAGATCAGGCAGGTAAACAAGAGCGTGGCCACGGCCATCCCCGAGATCGGATTCGACGACGAACCGATCTCGCCCACGAGCCGTGACGATACCGTCGCAAACAGAAAGCCGAACACCAGGATCAGCACCGCGCCGAGCACGTTCATGTGCAGCGGCGTGGCCAGCGAAATCACGGCGACGATCGCCAGGCAGCCGATGACGACCCACTTCATCGGGATGTCGCGGTCGGTACGCAACGACGCGTCGGCGCTGCTGCCGTTCTTCATGCCGGCCAGGCCGCCGCGCAAGCCGTTCCAGATTGTCGGCAGCGAGCGCGCCAGCGAGATCAGGCCGCCCGTGGCCACGGCGCCGGCGCCGATGTAGAGAATGTAGGCGCTGCGGATATCGTCGCCCGTCATGTCGCGGATCGGGATCGTGCCGGGCGAGAGCGGCGTGCTGGCCAGCTCGCCGAAGAACTTGATCATCGGGACCAGCATCAGCGACGCCAGCACGCCACCGGCGGCCATCGTGAAGGCGATGCGCGGCCCGATGATGTAGCCCACGCCCACCAGCTCGGGCGAGATCTCGGCACCGATGCTGCCGGTCTTCAGGGGTGCACCGAACTCGAAGTTGACGGTGTCGCGCCAGCCCTTGAACGACACACTGAGTGTCTTGTACAGGATGCCGATGCCGAAGCCCCCGAAGATCAGCAGCGCGCGCCGCTTGGCGATGCGGGCCGCGTCGCTGCCGGCGATGCGCACTTCGCCCGCCGCGTCGCGCGAGACGTCGGTGGCCGCGGCCTTGAGCACCTCGGCGCAGGCCGTGCCTTCCGGGTATTTCAGTTCGCGGTGCTGGTCGACGATCAGCGTGCGGCGCAGTGGAATCATCATCAGGATGCCGAGCAGGCCACCGAGCACGCCCACCAGCAGCACGCGCGAGATTTCCAGGTCAAAGCCAAGGATCAGGATCGCCGGCATCGTCACGCCCAGACCGAAGGCGAGCGATTCGCCGGCCGAACCCGCCGTTTGCGCAATGCTGTTTTCAAGGATCGTCGATTCGCGCGCGCCGAGCTGTTTCGCCACGCCGAACAGCGTGATGGCGATGACCGCCACCGGGATCGAGGCGCTGACGGTCAGGCCGACCTTGAGTACCAGATACAGCGACGAGGCGCCGAAGATCATGCCGAGGATAACGCCCATGATCAGGGCGCGCGGCGTCATTTCAGCCAGTTGGGCATGCGCGGGAATATACGGTTTGAAGCTTGAATCGGGAGGCATGGTGTCCTTGGTTGCGGGCGTAGCTCGCCGCTGCGGACGAACCGAAAGCAGGAATATCGCACATGCACGAATGGAAAGAAAGCGCCGGCTGAAAGCGGACTATAATCGCCCGATCCTGGCCCGCCACGTGGCCGACAGTAACGTTCTACAGTGAGAGTTCGGCATTGAAAGCGACCAACCAACAGTCCGCAACAACCCTGCTGGGCATGAAGCGCGCGTATGCGTACGTGCTGATCTTTTTCGCTGCACTGGTGCTGATCGCGGGTGGCCTGGCGATCGGCGTGTGGAGCGCGATCAGCGCCAAGGTGCCGCCGATCGACGCCGTCACCGACTACCGCCCCAAGATCCCGCTGCGTATCTACACGCAAGACAATGTGCTGATCGGCCAGTTCGGCGTCGAGCACCGCGATTTTGTACCAATCGCGAAGATCCCCGTGATGATGAAAAGCGCCGTGCTGGCCATTGAAGACACGCGCTTTTATGAACACGGCGGCATCGACTTCATCCGCGCGATGGGCGCGGCCCGCGCCAACCTGCGCGGCGGCTTTCGCCAGGGCGCGTCGACCATCACGATGCAGGTCGCGCGCAACTTCTTCCTCACCAACGAAAAGACGCTCTCGCGCAAGCTGACCGAAGTCGCGCTGGCCTACAAGATCGAAGGCTCGCTGTCCAAGGACCAGATCCTCGAGCTGTACATGAACCAGATCTATCTGGGCCAGCGCTCCTACGGTTTTTCGAGCGCTGCGCGCAGCTATTTCGGCAAGACGCTCGATCAGTTGTCGCTCGCCGAGACGGCGATGCTTGCGGGTTTGCCGCAAAACCCGGCGCGCACCAATCCCGTGTCGAACCCGAAACGTGCAGCAGCCCGCCAGCACGCCATCCTCAAGCGCCTGCTGGAACTGGGCACGATCACCGAGGCGCAATACACCGCCGCACTGGCCGAACCGCTGCGCGTCAAGCGCGACGCTGGCCAGACATTCGACACGCCGGCCCAGTATGTCGCGGAGCTGGCGCGCCAGGCGGTCTACGCGCAGTTCGGCGAAGAAGCCTACACGCGCGGCATCGTGGTCACGACGACGATCCGCGCTGCCGAGCAAAAGGCAGCGTATGAATCGGTGCGGCGCAACGTGCTCGCCTACGACAGCCGCCATGGCTACCGTGGTCCCGAGGCACGCGTCGAGCTGCCGCTTGACCCCGAACAGCGCGACGAGGCCATCGCCGACGCGCTGCAGGCGCGCCGTTCCAGCGACGGCTTGCTGGCCGGCGTCGTGCTCGCGGCCAGCACCGGCCAGGTGCGGGCAACCCTGCTGTCCGGCGAAGACGTCGTCATCAAGGGCGCCGGCCTGAAGTTCGCCAGCCCGGGCTTGCAGCCGGGCGCGCGCGAGGCGCTGCGGATCACGCCGGGCGCCCTCATCCGCCTCACGAAGGACAAGGCCGGCGACTGGTCGATCGTGCAGGTGCCGCAGGTCGAGGCGGCGTTCGTGGCGATCGATGCCGACACCGGCGCCTACCACGCGCTGGTCGGCGGTTTCGATTACAACCTGCAAAAGTTCAACCACGTCACGCAGGCATGGCGCCAGCCGGGATCGAGCATCAAGCCATTCGTGTATTCGGCCGCGCTCGAAAAGGGTTATTCGCCCACCACCCGCATTCTCGATGCGCCGCTCGAACTGCCCGGAGCCAGCGAAGACACACCCTGGCGGCCGCAGAACGATGACGGCGTGTTCGACGGCGAAGTCACGCTGCGCCAGGCGCTCGTCAAGTCGAAGAACGTGCCAACAGTGCGCGTGCTGCGCGCGGTGTCGGTCGATTTCGCGCACCAGTACCTCGAGCACTTCGGCTTCGACCTGGCGCGCCATCCACGCAACTACACGATGGCACTGGGCACGGGCGCGGTCACGCCGCTGCAGCTGGCCGGCGCCTACTCGGTGTTCGCCAACGGCGGCTACCGCGTCAAGCCCTACCTGATCGCGCGCATTGTCGACGGCAATGGCAGCGTGATTGCCGACGTGCCCCCGTCCCAGGGCCCGCAGGAAGCCGATCGTGTCATCACGGCGAGAAATGCCTTCGTCGTCGACAGCATGCTGCGCGACGTGGCCCGCTTTGGCACCGCCGCGGGCTCGGCCAAGCAGCTGGGCCGCACCGACCTGGCCGGCAAGACCGGCACCACGAACGATGCGATCGATGGCTGGTTCGCCGGCTACGCGGGCAAGGTGGTGGCGGTATCGTGGATGGGCTACGACGAACCCCGGTCGCTCGGCGGCCGCGAATTTGGCTCGACGCTGGCAATGCCGATCTGGATCGACTACATGCGCGTGGCGCTGGCCAAGGTCGCGCCGCACGAGCGCACGCCGCCGGAAGACCTGGTCAATGATGGCCGCGACTGGATCTATCCTGAATATGCCGATGCGGCCGAGACACGCACGATCGACATCGCGCTCGCGCCGCCAGCGGCGCCCGTCGACGAATTCCAGCAGCCGTTCGACGAGGCGGCGCCCGAAGGACCATCGCCACTGGAGGCCCTGCCCCACGTGGCGCCACCGCCTGCGCAGCCGCTGCAGCAGTCACCGCCGTCGAATACGCCTCCACCGCAGCAGCCGCCGTTGCTGCCCGCGCAACAGCCCCCGCAAGCGCCACCGCCCGACAACAGCGTGTGGTAGCCTGAGGTTTCCGACAACGCTGTCGGGAACCTCGCGGGCCGCGTACTGGTGGGTCACAGGCGCGCTGCGCGCGTCCAACTATCCAGGGAGATCCACATGGCATATGTCGATGGTTTTGTCCTTCCGCTTCCCAAGTCCCACATCGAAGCATACCGCGCGCAAGCGCAGCTGGCAGGGGCCGTCTGGCGCGAGCATGGCGCGCTGGAATACCGCGAATGGATCGCCGACGACGTCCCGTCCGGCGAACGCACGTCGTTCCCGCAAAGCGTGCAACTCGAAGAAGGCGAAACGGTGATCCTCGCCTGGGCCGTCTACGAGTCGCGCGCGCATCGCGACGAGGTCAACGCAAAAGTCATGAACGATCCGCGCCTGGCCCCCATGATGCAGCCGGGCGGCGTGCCGTTCGACGTCAAGCGCATGTTCTTTGGCGGCTTCGAGCACTTCGTGGCGCTGTAATTGCGCGCGTACCGCTAGCCGTCGCTATCGATGATCCAGTCGGCCAGCTTGCCGCTTGCTCCACGCGGCAGGCGCGGCCCGAAGGAATAGGCGGCCGGGCATTCTGGCGCCGTCAGGCGTTCGCTCAGCCAGGCATGCAAGCCCGCCTGCAGAGCGACATCGGCCGTGGCGCCGGCACGCACCACCACGAAGGCCTTGAGCCGCTCGCCTTCGTCGGGGCGCATGCGGCGCACGCTCGCGTCCAGCACGGCAGGATGCAGCCGCAACACATCGGCCACATAGCCCGGAAACACATTGACGCCGCCCACCTGCACCGCCTGGTCAATGCGCCCGTCGGGCTGAAAACGCCCGTCGTCCCGCCATGCCAGCCGGTCCTGCAACGCTGCCTGCTGGCGCGTGCCATCCGGGCACTGGCGCACCAGGCCAGCGCACTGGCCATCGGTCTGCATGTCGGTCTGCGTGTCGGTCTGCGCACAGGTCGGCGCACAGGTCTTCACATCACCCGGCACAGCGCGCGACCAATACGGGAACAGCGTGTACCCGCCCTCGGGCTCATCACGCCAGCCGACGCCGGCGGTTTCCGAGCTGCCATACACCTGCACCAGCCGCGCCAATCCTGTTGCCAGCGCCGCGTGGGCAACCTCGGGCGGGCACGGCGCCGTCGACGTGACGCCGACGACGTCCGGCACCAGCGCGCCGGCGGCCTGGCCGAATGCACGCCAGAAATCGGGAAACCCGATGACAAGGTCGCCCGCTGTCAGCTGGGCCGCCAGCGCGGCCGGTGCATGGCCGCGCAGATCGCACACGGCCTCGATGCCAAGACGGCGTGGCAGCAAGACCGTAAACAAGAAACCGTAGATATGATGCGCCGGCACCACACTGACAATGCGCCGCCGCTCCGGCAGCAAGCGGGCAAGTGCGTCGACCTCTTGCAACAGCAACGCAAGCGGATGCGTACATGGCTTGGGCGCACCACTGCTGCCAGAGGTGCGAAACGTCAGCGCGCTCCCGTCAGCGTCGAGCCCGGCGTGCGCCGCATCCAGCCAATCTTGCAGACCCGTGCGCGCCAGCAGTGGCGCGCCGGCCGCTTCGTGCAGATGCAACTGGGTTTCCAGCGCCGACGCCAGTCCCATCAGCTCGAGCGAATCGGTGCCCAGATCACGGCGCAGGTCGAGCGCTGCGGGCCAGGGCGCCGCCAGCGTCTGCCTGCCGGGTCGCAGCGCCGCCAGTTCCGCGCCCAGCAGGTCGGCGACCATCCGTTGCAAGCCTGCTCCGTCGCGCCACCAGCGGTCTGCATCGTTCGGTTTGTGTGTCATGAAATGTGAGAATATAAAGTGGAACGCATGGTGACGTTGAATCAGAAGGCTGTCAATTTGGTGGTGACTGTGGCGAAAGACACATTCTCGCAATTAAATAGTGAATTGTTGCGGACGGGCAATTGACACGTCTTTATTGCACATGGCACCATCGTAACCAATATCCTTTGGCCGCGCGTCGGCACCCATTTCATGACTCTTGCCTTTGATTTTCCCGAGCTGGCCGCCCGACTCGACGCGTGTTCTGCCGACGAACTGGACCAACTCGATTTCGGCGTCATCGGTTTCGACGCGAATACCGAGGTCAGCCGCTACAACGTATTCGAGTCGCAAGCTGCCGGCCTGTCGCCGCAGCGCGTCCTGGGCCAGCCACTGTTTACGAACGTGGCAGCCTGCATGAACAACTTCATGGTCGCGCAGCGTTTCGATGACGCGCTGGAACAGAACATTGCGCTCGACGAAACCATCGATTACGTGCTGACGCTGCGCATGCGCCCGGTGAAAGTTGTCCTGCGCCTGTTATCCACCCCCGGTAGCGCCACCCGCTACGTACTCGTCAAGCGGCAACCAAAGTGAGTGACGCCCTCGCCCAGCTCAGCACGGAATACGAGGCGCTGATCCAGTTCCTGTATCTTGCCCCGGTTGGGCTGGTACAGCTCGACGCCGATGGTGAGATCGCCATGATCAACCCGATCGCGGCACAGCTCTTGATGCCGCACTCGCGCAACGGCGGGCTCGACAACCTGTTCGTCGCGCTCGAGGACATCGCGCCCGACCTGCGCAATCTGTGCCAGCAGAGCACCATCCAGAGCGGCAAGATCTGCGACGGCATGCACGTGCACCTGCATGCCGGCAGCGGCTCGGGCAAGCGCATGCCGCAGATCCTGTCGATCACGCTGCTCAGGCTCGATGCCAGCCGCATCATGGCCGTCATCGACGACATCACCGAGCAGGTGCGGCGCGAATGCCGCCAGCGCCAGAACGATGCCTGGCTCAATGCGGTCCTGACGGGCATCGCCGATTACGCGCTGGCCAGCCTGGATGCGCAAGGCCGGCTATGCGAATGGAACCCAAGCATCGGCCGCGTGACCGGTTTCGGCCAGGATGCCGAGGGGCAGAGCTATACGATGTTTTATCCGGCCGATGCCATTACGCCCGAGCACGCGCTGGACCGCTTGCGCGAAGCCGATGCCGATGGCTGGGCACTGGACGAAAGCCGCCTGCTGCGCGCCGACGGCAGCGCATTCTGGGGCAGCGTGATGATCGCGCCGCTGCCGGAAGCCGACCGCGAAACCGCAGATGGCACCCCGTGCCTGCCCTGCGAAGCGGGGGCCGCGTATTGTCTGATCCTGCGCGACGTGAGCGACAAGCGCGATATCGCCGAACGGCGTCGGCGCGAGGCGTTCAGCGACTACCTCACTGGCCTGGCCAACCGCCGCGCGCTGTTCGACGCCACCAGCCAGGAATTGGAACGCAGCCGCGCCGCGCCGCGTCCGACTGCCATGATCATCCTCGACGCCGACCACTTCAAGGCCGTCAACGACCGCTACGGCCATCCGGGCGGCGACGCCGTGCTGCAGCACCTGGCGGCGATCCTGCTCGACTTCTTCCGCGAAGTCGACGTCGTCGCGCGCATCGGCGGCGAGGAATTCGCGGTGCTGCTGCCCTCGACCGACCTGGCGCGTGCGCTGGAACTGGCCGAGCGCCTGTGCGCGCGCGTCGCGCTGGACGCCAAGAGCTTCGACGGCCAGGCGATCGTCTGCACGATCAGCGCCGGCGTGGCGGTGGCGGTCGACGGCCATGGCGGCGTCGACCTGCTCATCAAGCAAGCCGATCAGGCCCTGTACGCGGCCAAGCGCGCCGGACGCAACCGCGCCCTGACCTGGCAGCCCGAGGCCATACCTGCCGCTACCCAGGAGGCGCTCGATGGAGCCTAAGGTACAACACGACGCGGTCGACGCCTATGAAGCGCTGGTGCAGTTCCTGTACCGGGCGCCGATCGGCCTGGCCCAGACCTCGCTCGACGGCACGGTCGACCTGCTCAACCCGATGGCGTCGCGGCTCTTGATGCCGTTGGCCACCGCGCAGGGCCTGGACAATCTGTTCGACGTACTGACGCCGGTGGCGCCGCACCTGGCGGCCATGGTCGAGGCGTTCATCGAACCGTCCGGCATGATCTGCGAAGGCCTGCGCCTGCCGGTGGGCGTCCCCCATCCCGCCAGCGGCAGCCTGCAGGTGCTGGCGCTGAACCTGATGAAGCTCGACCCCGAACGCCTGATGGCCACCGTGGCTGACGCCACGTTCGAAGTGCAGCGCGAGCAAGAGATGCTGTCGCGCCGCCTGCGCAATGCCGCGCGCACCGATGCCCTCACCCGCATGCCCAACCGCGAAGCCGTGCGCGACGCCCTGCAGCACCTGCTGGCGCAGCCGGTGTCCGACATCGGCTTTGCGGTGCTGACCTTGAATTGCGACCGCTTCCGCCAGATCAATGACAGCCTGGGCCAGGGCGTCGGCGACCATCTGCTGATGCACATGGCCGACCGCCTGCGCGGCGCGCTGCGCCCGTCGCTCGGCCGGATCGAACCGGGCATGCAGAGCGGGCAACTTGCCGCGCGCACCGGGGGTGACGAATTCGTCGTCCTCCTCGATGGCCTGCGCGGCCGCGCCGACGCCGAGCGCATTGCGCTGCGCCTGCTCGACGCGCTGGCCCACCCTTATCTGGTCGATGGCCACGACATCGTCTGCGGCGCCAGCGTCGGCCTGGCCTGGAGCCTGGACGATCCTGAGATCGCCCTGCGCGACCCCGACGACGTGCTGCGCGACGCCGGTATCGCGATGGTCGAGGCCAAGCGGACCGGCGGCAACCGCCACGTGGTGTTCGCGCCGAGCATGCGTGAACGCGCCGCGCGCCGCGCCGGCATCGAAGCCGAACTGCGCCAGGCACTGGTCGAAGAACAGCTGTTCGTCGTCTACCAGCCAGTCGTGCGCCTGTTGCCCTGTGGCGGCGTCGATTACGCCGCCGGGGTCGAGGCGCTGGTGCGCTGGCGCCATCCGGTGCGCGGCATCGTGCCGCCGATCGACTTCATCGAGGTGGCCGAAGAATGCGGCCTGATCGGTCTCCTGGGCGACTTCGTTCTCGAACGCGCCAGCCGCGATTTCCTCGATTGGCGCGCGCGCCTGGGCGAGCGCGCACCCGGCCTGATGGCGGTGAACCTGTCGCGCGCGCAGCTGGCACAGCCGGGCTGGATCGACGGCGTGCGGCGCATTCTGCACGACACCGGGATGCCGCCGGGCTGCCTGCAACTCGAGGTCACCGAAAGCCTGGCGGCGCAGGACCAGGATATCCAGCAGCGCCTGCATGACCTCAAGGCCCTGGGCATCCAGCTGGCGCTGGACGATTTCGGCACCGGCTATTCGTCGCTGTCGAGCCTGCACCTGCTGCCGGTAGACACAGTCAAGATCGACCGCTCGTTCGTGTGCCAGGCCGATACCAGTGCGCACCACCGCGTACTCATTGAAGCCACCGTCAAGGTTGCGCGCAGCCTGGGGATGACGACCGTGGCCGAGGGCGTCGAAACCCAGTCGCAGCTTGACGTGGTGCGCAGCCAGTTGTGCGACAAGGTGCAGGGCTATTTCTATAGCAGGCCTCTGCCTGCCGCCGAACTGCTGTCCTGGCTGGCAAGTTACGAGGCCGCCATCCACTGACGCCTGCGCTGACGTGCGCTGGGCGTGTCGTCCTACAAGATTGGACTCTGTGTTCCTATTCGCTTGAACCCATGGCTGCTTGATGATAAGACAACTTAATCATCACGGAGACTACCATGACACGCACCCTCGGAACCGCACTGATCGCAGGCATGATGGCACTGGGCCTGGCCGCATGTGATACCCCAAGCAAGACCACCGACACGATGAGCGGCTCGAGCAGCACGATGTCGACGACCGGCTCGGTGCAAACCCCAAGCACGACCGCAGGCCAGGGTAGCTGGAATTCGGGCGCGACCGGCGCAACCGGCGTCAACAGCGCATCGGGCACCACCAGCAACAATGAGCCAGTGACCAACTCGGCTACCGGCCGCTGATCCACAGGCAGGAGCAACAGCCCACAGCGCCATATCGCGCGCGTGGGTGGTCCGTCGGTTACCCAAGGGTGACCGACTGATCATGTCATTTCCTTCTCAAGGAGCATAGCTATGAAAACACTTCACACTGCACTCATTGGCGTCCTCATGGCCTTCGCCCTGGCAGGCTGCAACACTACCGACACCATGGGCACCAGCAGCAGCGGTTCGTCCTCGATGGGCACCACAGCAGCTGGCTCCACCGGCAATGCGACGGTCGATGCGCAGATGGGCATCACGCCGACGGCTGGCGCCAACACCGGCTCCACCCCTGCTACCGGCACTGCCAGCACGCCAACCAACACCAGTCACACGACGACGGGCTCGGACAGCAAGCAGTAAGCAAGCAGTAATCCGATGTACGCATGACCGGATTCCCGGTCGTGCGTCGGGGCTGGCGCGGTAGAATCACGCCATGCCCACCCCTCTCGTGACATCCTCCCCATGAAACGCTGGCTCGCACGCCTGTTTGGCGCCGCGCCCACGAGGGCTGCCGATCAGCCACCTTCCTCGTCTTTCGTGCCGCCGTGCGAAGCGGTGCCCATGCCAATGGTCAATGACCAGCCCGCGCTCGACCTGGACCTCGCGTTCTTTCACTGGCTGGCCGCGCCGCACGTTACCGGTGCAGGGGGCGATGAAACCGTGGTGCTCGACGAACTGACGCGCCTCGTGCGCGATCCGCAGGCGGCCAGCAGCCTTGTACCCCGGGTGCCGGCCGTAATCCCCCAAGTGCTGCGCAGCCTGCGCAGCGAGTCCGCCTCATCGGCCGATCTGGCGCGCCAGGTGGCGCAGGACACGGTGCTTGTCGCCGAAGTGATCCGCGAAGTCAACAGCCCGTATTACCAGCCCGGCACGCCGGTGCGCAACCTGGAAGGCGCGCTGCTGCTGCTTGGCCAGAACGGCTTGCGCATGCTGCTGGCACGCGTGGCGTTTCGCCGGATTATCAGCCTGCAGACCAGCCGCCTGGCGCGCCTGGTCGCGCCGCAGTTATGGAACCAGTCAGAGAAATGCGCGCAGGCAGCCAGCCTGCTGGCGCACAGCCATGGCGCTGATCCGTTCGAAGCGTATCTGGCGGGCCTGATGCACAATGTCGGCCTGATCGTGGCCTTGCGCGTGATCGATGGCCTGCTGCCGACCGGCGGCCTGCCCGACAGCGATGCCTTCGGCCTGCGCCTGGTGCACGCCGCGCGCCTGATCTCGGCCGGGATTGCCGGCCAGTGGGAACTGCCACCGGCCATCGGCCACGCCATTGCCCATGTGGGCAACGCGGCGACCCTGTCCACCCATCTGCCTGCCGCGCTGGGCGAAGCCGACCGCCTGGCCAAGCTGCACATGCTGGCCGGCGGTGGCCAGCCGGCATTCGTGAGCGCCGTGGCAGCCTTGCCCGCAGGCCTGCGCCAGGTCTACGACACCTTCAACGACGCCGACAATGCCGGCCAGCAGGACGCCTGAATGCCCTTTCCCATCGAAGAAAAACTCGTGATCGGTGTCGCCTCCAGCGCACTGTTCGACCTGTCCGACTCACACCAGGTCTATCTGGACGAGGGCGCGGAAGCCTACCGCAGCCACCAGGCGCGCCAGCGCGACGTGATCCTGGCGCGCGGCGTGGCGTTTCCGTTCATCCGGCGCTTTCTTAGCATCAACAGGTGTTTTCCGCAGCAGGCGCCCGTCGAAGTGGTGCTGTTCTCGCGCAATTCGCCTGAGACGGGCTTGCGCGTCATGCGCTCGATCGCCCACTACGGCCTGGACATCTCGCGCGCCGTGTTCATGAGCGGCAAATCGCCGTATCCGTATCTGCCCGCATTCAACACGGCCCTGTTCCTCTCGGCAAACGAAGAAGACGTCAAGAGCGCGATCGCGGTCGATTATCCGGCTGGCCTCGTGCTGCCGTCCGCCATCGCCGACGAAGACGACGACATCGAGCTGCGCGTGGCCTTCGACTTCGACGGCGTCATCGCCGATGACGAATCCGAAACGGTCTACAAGCGCAACAACGACCTGAGCGAGTTCCACGCCCATGAAACCCTGCACATGGCGCGCCCGCACCAGCCAGGCCCGCTGGCCGGGATGTTTCGCAAACTGGCCATGTTGCAGCAGCTGGAACACAACGCCGAGCAGGCCGACCCGGATTACCGCCGCATCGTGCGCATTGCCATCATCACGGCGCGCAGCGCACCGGCGCACGAGCGCGTCGTGACCACGCTGGGCAGCTGGGGCGTCTCGGCCGACGAGACGTTCTTCCTGGGCGGGATGGACAAGGCGCGCGTGCTGTCGGTGTTCAAGCCGCACATCTTCTTCGACGACCAGCTCACGCACCTCAAGTCCGGCCCTGGCGGCACGATCCCGATGGTGCACGTGCCGTTTGGCGTCGCCAACCGGCGCATCGTCGAGGGCTCCTAGAGACGCGGCAGGGCGATGAGGCGCTCGAGCTCAGGCTGCATCGCCTTGGCCCAGATCGCGTAGCCCGCTTCGTTCGGATGCAGCAAGTCGGGCATGACCGTTTTGCTCAACGTGCCGTCCGGCGTCAGCAACGCGCGGTTCACGTCCAGCAACACGATCCGGTCGCCATCGGCCAGCGCCGGCAATTGCGCATTGATCGCGTCGTTCATGCGCCGGCGCGGGCTCTCGGGCGTCGCATCGCGTGGGAAAATCGCCACCAGCAGGATGCGCGTGCGCGGCAGGCGCTGCCGGAGCTCGTCGAGATTGCGACGGATGCCCGCCAGTGTGCTGGCCGGGAAATCGCCCCGCAAGCCCGTGTTGTTCGTACCGATCATCAGCACCGCCACCTTCGGATCGAGGCCATCGACGGCGCCATTCTGCAAGCGCCACAACACATTCTCGGTACGGTCGCCACCAAACCCGAGTTCCAGCGCATCGAACCTCGCATAGTGGGCCTGCCAGACGCGCGCCCCTTCTTTTTCCCAGCCCTGCGTGATCGAGTCGCCGATGAACACCAGTTGCGGGCTGCGGCCCTCGCGCACCATCCGCTGCGCCTCGTCCAGTTTCTGGCGATGACGCGGCAGCCACCAGTCGATCGACCAGGCTTCGTCGAGTCTGGCCGGCGTGACCGCCACCGTGCGCCAGTCCGCGCACGCCGTGTTCGGCGCGCCGCCTGGCGAGATGGCCACGTTGGCGATGCTGACCTGGCCGCTACCCGTGCCCTCCAGCGCAAACGGCCTGGCCACCTGCGAGAAATCGTCGCCATCGCGGGCGAAGCACGACAGCGCCAGCACCACCCGCTGCCAGCCCTTGCCCTGGGCGGCGCGGCCGGCGAGCACATACGGCACCTCGCGCTCACATCCATCCCCGCACCCGACCTTGACCGCGAGGCCACCCGCAGCGAGCGTGTCGACTTTCAGGTCGAATGCCAGCGTGCCCTGCGCGAGAAATGGCCGCAGGTCCTGCGGCGCGCTCTGCAGCGCCACGCCGCTTTTCCAGATCTGGCGCCACTGCAGCGTGAGAGCGGCGCCACCATCGGCCCGCTTGCTGCGCGCAAGCTCGATGGCGCTGCCCGGAAAAGTCGCGCGCAGCGCCGCGTGGGCAGTGGCCATATCACCCTGGAGCAGGTGCGTGGTATCGGGCGCCAGCGCCAGGATCTCGACGCCGGGCTGCGCCACGTCGTCAAACAACACCACCGCTGCCGGCGGCGCCGCGCTGGCGGCGGCGCACAGCAACGACGAACACAGTATTGACAAGCTGGCCAGTCCAGGGCGCATGGGTTCTCCGTCATGATGGGATGGGAACGCTATCATGCGCGACTTTCAGTGGCCCCGCAATCGCCTCAGGCTCGACATATCCAGCCGCGAAACGCGCCGCCCGCCTCGAACACCTCGATGTCATCGAACCCGGCGTCGTTCGCGATTGCTGCTGCTTCTGAAAAAGACATGATGGTTCCCCCTGGCATTAAATCAGGCATTGAACGTGCGTGACGCCGAAGATGACGTAATGGCAGGAGATGCAACATCGATCCCGAGGGTGCGCGGCGGCGCGATGCGCGTTCGACTATAATTGACGTCCACTTTCCAGCGCATTTTTCACGGATACCTCAAGCACGCGGCATGCCTTTCGACCTCGAGAAACACCTCCCCAAAGCAGGCCATCGTTTCGTCCTGCCGCTCCTTCACGGTTCGTCCGACGCCTACGCGCTGGCGGTTGCCGCCCTCGCACTCAAGGCCCAGGGCCAGATGCTCACCGTCGTCGTGGCCAATGCCAGCGACGGCCAGCGGCTGCTCGACGAAATCCCGTGGTTTGCCGATGGCAAGCTCGCCTGCCACCTGCTGCCCGATTGGGAAACGCTGCCGTACGATGCGTTCTCGCCGCACCAGGACCTGGTATCCGAACGTCTGGCGACGCTACACGAGATCCGCAACGGCCAGTGCGACGTACTGATGGTGCCGGCCACCACGGCGCTGGTGCGCCTGGCGCCGCCGTCGTTCCTCGCGGCGTACACGTTTTTCTTCCGCCAGGGCGAACGCCTCGACGAAGCACGCCTCAAGGCGCAGCTGACGCTGGCCGGCTACACGCACGTGTCGCAGGTGATGTCGCCGGGCGAGTACTCGGTGCGCGGCGGCCTGATCGACCTGTTCCCGATGGGCTCCGTCCTGCCCTACCGCCTCGATCTGTTTGGCGACGAGATCGAATCGATCCGCACGTTTGACGCCGACACCCAGCGCTCGCTGTATCCGGTGCGCGAAGTGCGCCTGCTGCCGGGCCGCGAATTCCCGATGGACGAAGCGGCAAGGACGGGTTTTCGCGGCCGCTGGCGCGAACGCTTCGAAGGCGATCCGTCGCGCTCGCCGGTTTACCGCGACATCGGCAGCGGCATCGCCTCGGCCGGTATCGAGTATTACCTGCCGCTGTTCTTCGACGCGACCTCGACGCTGCTGGATTACCTGCCCGATGGCACGCCGCTGGCGCTGATTGGCGATATCGAAGGCGCCATCGGGCGCTTCTGGATGGACACCGAGTCGCGCTACCGTTTCCTGAAAAGCGACCGTGAACGCCCGATCCTGGAGCCGACCGAACTATTCCTTAGCGCCGAGCAGTTCTTCACCTGCATCAAGCCGCACGGTCGCTGGAACATCGCGCGCGACCCGCTCGCACCCGCGTCCGAATTGTCGGCGCCGATTCCCGATGTCGCCGTCAACCGCCGCCTGGATGATCCGCTCGTCAGCCTGCGCACCTACCTGGAGCGCAGCGACACGCGCGTGATGATCTGCGCCGACTCGGCCGGCCGGCGCGAAACGCTGCAGCAGTACTTCAGTGAATACAAGCTCGAGCTGGCGCCGGTCGAAGGCTTCGAGGGCTTCCGCGCGAGCGACGCACGCCTGGCGCTGGGCGTCGCGCCGCTGCAGGCCGGCTTCGAGCTGCTCGATGCGGGCGCCGGCCACCTGGTGTTCATCACCGAGACCGAGCTGTATGCGGGTTCGGGCCGGCGCGCCGGCAAGAAAAAGCAGGAAGCGACGAGCCAGGTCGAGTCGATGGTGCGCGACCTGTCCGAACTCAAGATCGGCGACCCGGTCGTGCACATCAACCATGGCATCGGGCGCTACATGGGCCTGACCAGCATGGACCTGGGCGAAGGCGAGACCGAATTCCTGCACCTTGAATACGCGAAAGACACGAAGCTGTACGTGCCGGTGTCGCAGCTGCATGTGATCGCGCGCTACTCGGGCACGGCCGCCGAAGACGCGCCGCTGCATTCGCTCGGCTCGGGCCAGTGGGAAAAAGCCAAGCGCAAGGCCGCCGAGCAGGTGCGCGACACGGCCGCTGAACTGCTGAACCTGTACGCGCGGCGCGCGCTGCGCCAGGGCCACGCGTTCGAGTATTCGAACGTCGACTACGAAAACTTCTCGCAGAGCTTCGGCTTCGAAGAGACGCCCGACCAGGCCGAGGCGATCCACAACGTCATCAAGGATATGACGTCGGGCCGCCCGATGGACCGGCTGGTGTGCGGCGATGTCGGCTTCGGCAAGACCGAAGTCGCGCTGCGCGCAGCCTTCATCGCGGTCATGGGCGGCAAGCAGGTCGCGATCCTGGCGCCGACGACGCTGCTGGCCGAGCAGCACGCGCAGACCTTCGCCGACCGCTTCGCCGACTGGCCCGTGAAGATCGCCGAGCTGTCGCGCTTTCGCACTGGCAAGGAGATCAACAATGCGATCAAGGGCATGGCCGATGGCACGCTCGACATCGTCATCGGCACCCACAAGCTGCTCTCGCCCGACGTGAAGTTCACGCGCCTGGGCCTCGTGATCATCGACGAAGAACACCGCTTTGGCGTACGCCAGAAGGAAGCGTTGAAATCGCTGCGCGCCGAAGTTGACGTGCTGACCCTCACCGCCACGCCGATCCCGCGCACGCTGGGCATGGCGCTGGAAGGCTTGCGCGATTTTTCGATCATCGCCACCGCGCCGCAAAAGCGCCTGGCGATCAAAACCTTCGTACGCAGCGAAGACGGCTCGATCATCCGCGAGGCGTGCCTGCGTGAACTCAAGCGCGGCGGCCAGATCTACTTCCTGCACAACGAAGTCGACACCATCGAAAACCGCCGTGCGATGCTCGAAGAGCTGCTGCCGGAAGCCCGCATCGGCGTGGCCCACGGCCAGATGCACGAGCGCGACCTTGAAAAAGTCATGCGCGACTTCGTGGCGCAGCGCTTCAATATCCTGCTGTGCACGACCATCATCGAGACCGGCATCGACGTGCCGACCGCAAACACGATCATCATGCACCGCGCCGACAAGTTCGGCCTGGCGCAGCTGCACCAGCTGCGCGGGCGCGTGGGCCGCTCGCACCACCAGGCGTATGCCTATCTGTTGGTGAGCGACGTGCAGAACCTGACCAAGCAATCGCAGCGCCGCCTGGACGCCATCCAGCAGATGGAAGAACTGGGCAGCGGCTTTTACCTGGCGATGCATGACCTGGAAATCCGGGGCGCGGGCGAGGTGCTGGGCGAGAACCAGTCGGGCGAGATGCTGGAGATCGGCTTCCAGCTGTATTCGGACATGCTCAACGAAGCGGTACGCTCGCTCAAGGCCGGCAAGGAGCCCGATCTGGCGGCGCCGCTGTCATCGACCACCGAAATCAATCTGCACGTACCGGCGCTGCTGCCGGCCGACTACTGTGGCGATGTGCACGAGCGCCTGTCGATCTACAAGCGCCTGGCCAATTGCGAAACGCTTGATCGCATCGACAGCATGCAGGAGGAGCTGATCGACCGCTTCGGCAAACTGCCCGAGCCGGTGAAGGCGCTGGTCGAAACGCACCGGCTGCGCATCGCCGCCAAAGCGGTGGGCATCGTCAAGATCGATGCACACGGCGAGGCGGCCAGCCTGCAGTTCATGGAAAAGCCGCCGATCGATCCGATCAAGATCATCACGCTGATCCAGAAGAACCGCCACGTCAAACTGGCGGGCCAGGACAAGCTGCGCATCACGGCCAGCATGCCCGACCTGTCGGCGCGCGTGAATCAGATCAAACAGACCATCAAACAACTGCTCGCATAATCATGACGATGAATCTGGTGCTCCAAGGCCCGCAGGCCGATCCCGCCACACTGATGCGCCTGGCGCAACTGGCCAATCCCCAGCGCACCACGCAGCTGGGCGCACATTCACTACGCTGTGAGAGCGTGACGTTCGACGCCGACTTGAAAGAGCGCATCGCCGCCGCCGCGTTCGAGGCTGGCGTGGACGCCACCTTCATCGCCCCCGGCCGCTCGCTGGCCGACGTAGGCCTGGTGGCGATGGACATGGATTCGACGCTGATTACGATCGAGTGCATCGATGAAATCGCCGACATGCAGGGCCTCAAGCCGCAGGTGTCCGAAATCACCGAGGCGGCGATGCGGGGCGAACTCGATTTCTCGGAGAGCCTCAGGCGCCGCGTGGCCCTGCTGGCAGGCCTGGACGCAGGCGCCCTGCAGCGCGTCTATGACGAGCGCCTGCGCATCTCGCCGGGTGGCGAAGCGATGCTGCAGGCCGTACAGGCGGCCGGCATCAAGACGCTGCTGGTGTCGGGCGGCTTCACGTTCTTTACCGAGCGTCTCGGCGCGCGCCTGGGCCTGGACTACACGCACGCGAACGTGCTCGAGGTCGAAAACGGCAAGCTGACCGGTCGCGTCGTGGGCGGGATCGTCGATGCCGAGGAAAAGAAACGCACCGTCGAGCGCGTGTGTGCTGAACTGGGCATCTCGCCGTCGCACGCGGTCGTGATGGGCGATGGCGCCAACGACCTCAGGATGATGGGCATTGCCGGGCTGTCGGTGGCGTTTCGCGCCAAACCGGTCGTGCGGGCGCAGGCCGATGTGGCGCTGAACTTCTCCGGCCTGGATGGGTTGCTGACAATTCTAGGCTGATGAGCGCTCACGCAGGTAGACCGGTCTGCTGCGCCGCTGTAACACCTTGTAAAACCGTGCTCCCCCTTGCCCGCAAGCTCGTATGATGGGGTGATCAGGAGGAGCGCCATGAAAAATCTTGCGATCGTTATTGTGTCTCTGGGCGCGCTGGCCGGTTGCGCCGCGCCGGGCCCCTATTACAGCAATCAAGGCTATGTCCAAGCGGCAGATCCGAGCCAGTGGCGTGTCGTGTCCGTGACGCCCGTGCCAATCGGCACAGGCGCGCGCGTGGCATCGTCAGGTGGCAGTACGGTGACCTCGACCCCAGTGCCTGCGACAAGCTATTCGACGCCCTACTACACGCCGCAGCAGCCGGTGTACGTGCAGCAGCAGCCCGTGTATATCCAGCAGCAACCGGTCTACGTGCCGCAGCCAGTGTATGTCGAACAGCCGAACTACTGGTACCCGCCAATCTCGATCGGACTGGGCTTCGACTTCGGCCGCAGCAGCTGGCGCGGCCATCGTGGCCGAGGCTGGGGCGGCGGCATTGGAACGCACTTCCCGTACCGCAGGTAATACGCACCACCAGCCGGCCAATGCCGGCTTTTTTTTGCAGAAAAGCCGGGGTCAGGTCTGACATTCGGACACGGTCTCGACAATTGGGGGGGCGGAACCAGCTGGTACCGGCCCATGCTCATACCGGTCAAGACGCCGTTGGACATGCCTAACGCTGAGGTCGTGTCCGAATGTCAGACCTGACCCCGGCTGTACCACGGCCTTGCGCTTACGACAAATCCTGCAGATCTTTCTGCAGTGCTGGCTGGACCGAGAACTTGCTGAAGAATACTTCCAGGCCGCTACGTTGCGGCGTGCAGCACATAGGGCCGACCAGGTAGCGATCTGCGACGGGAAACGGTGCAAGGCGTAGCAAGGGCCACACGATGCCATCGACTGAATACTGCGCCCTGACAGTGCCGGCAGCAATGGTCACGCGAATCCAGAAGCCATCGCTGACGGAGGACGCGGGCATTACGGCCCAGTCGGACTTTTCATCCGTCAGCACGGTGCTGAACATCAGCTGATCGTCCGAGAACTCCGCACCGATCTTGATCCAGTGGGCCTCGTCGATCCTCACCATCAACCCCGCCTGGTCATACAACGCCTGAAAGTTTGCGCGTACATGCAGTTGGGCGGTAAATGCATGGTCGACAGGCTTGCCGAAGAAATGCCCGTTATCATGAATAAAATCGTATTGGGTGATGCGCCAGAAATCCGTCTTTTCGCCTATGATGACTTTTAATGTGTCATGGTCGATCTGAGATTCGGGTGGCGTGTGAAGCCAGGTGCATTCGTCAAACATATAAACTCTCTTTCATACTATGCCGCGGCTTCGCTCCAAAGCACTGGACCCGTAAGCCGGGCACCGGCTCTCGCCGAAGGATCAGGCGTCGCCAGTTCTTTCAATACTGAGAACAAGAACGCCGACAAGAATGATTGCTATGCCGGTCAGCTTCTGGAGCGAAGCCTGCTCTTGAAAGACCGCGATGCCAACGAGCGCGGTGATGGCAGTGCCACTGGCGGCCCACACCGCATACGTTACACCCATTTCCAACTGGCGCAAGGCAATCGCCATGAGCCAGACCGCTGCGATATAGAACAAGCCTGCCAGAAGCGCTGGCCCGATCTTGGTGAAGCCAGCCGATTGCCTGAGCGCAATCGTGCCAGCAACTTCTGAAATAACACTGATGCCCAGAACGATCCAGGCCATGAAAATCGCATTCATGGATTCCTCTCCATTTGCTCATCGACCACTTGTACCGAGTAGCGTGAGCAATGTATTGGAGCGGTACCTTGAGGGCGTGAGTGTAGACCATTCACCAATAAATTTTAACGCTGATTGCGAACGTTGCCTCCCGCTCAACTGCCAAACAGATCGTGCGCATCGAGAATCGCCCAAGCGATTTCGGGCCGCATGCTCAAGCAGCGCCGCACTGCCGCCGGTACGGATTGCCGCACCTTCTTGCACAGACCGGGCCGGTCTTCGAGCACGATCACGATGCCGCGAACACTGCGCACTTCGTTCGGCCCTGGCGCGATGTGCAGCGTCGCGCCGATGTTCTTCTGGATCAATTGCTGCACGTGCTGCAGGTCGGCGTGACTGTCGATGCGCTCGATGCGCTCGATCAGCTTCTGTTCATGCTGGCGCGTGATCGTCAACGGGCGCTGATCCAGATGCGGGTCGGCCAGAACGCGCGCGCGATCGCAGACGCAGGCACCCGGCGGGCACTCGACCCGCAGGGGCACGGCGACAGGCTGCGGACCTGTAATCGGGGCCGGCGCTGACTGGCCGGCAATGGGGGAGTTCACGCGGGTGGCGCCTTGACGTTGAGACCTGCTGATTCTACCCTGCCCCGGATACCTGGCGCATCACCATCCTGCCCCATCAGTTCAAGCGCATTGGGCATGGCCTCGCCCCCGACGGTGTTATCGCAGATGCACCACACGTTACGACCGGCGGCGCGATCGCGATCGATACGGCTGCGCCAGTGGCCGATCTCTTCAACCGGATACCGCGAATAATAGATGCGTGGGGCGCCGTGCAGGCGCAGATAGACGTCGGCATCGCTCGTCGGGACGTGTTCCCCCGGCTGGCCGGCGGCAGGGTCGGCAATCACGCGGATCACGCCGCACTCGCGCAGCGTCGCGGTGGCAACGTCGGAAAACCAGCTCGCGTGGCGCGCTTCGAACGCGATGCTGCAGCCGAATCGTTCACGCACTTGCCCGAAGAACGCATGGGCCAGAACGTCATCGACACCGAAGCGCGGCGGCAGCTGAACCAGCAGGCAGCCGAGCTTGTCGCCCAGCATGCCGGCTTCGTCATGGAAACGGTCCAACAACCCGGCGACATCCCGCAACCGGGCGTCGTGCGTGATCGCGCGCGGGACCTTGACCGAGAAGCGGAAGTGCCCGGGCACGCTGGCAGCCCAGCGTGCGTACGTATCGGGCTTGTGCGGCCGGTAGAACGACGAATTGATTTCCACTGCTGGCAACACGGCGGCGTAGCGTTCGAGATGGCTACCGCCGGCCGGAAACGCCGCGAAGTCCTTTTTTGCAAGGCTCCAGCCGGCGCAGCCGACCAGCAGGCTGCCGGGCATGTTCTGCTCAGGCATACGATCGTCTCATTTGTATTTTTGCAGCCATTCCAGCGAGCGAAGGCAGCGCGCGGCGCATGCCAGCGCTGGCGACGTGCAGACCGGGCGCCGCTTACAATAACAACATCGTATCGACCAAAGGAAGCCAGCATGACCGAACCAACCCACATCGTTTGCCCGCACTGCGACGCCGTCAACCGCATGCCGCACTCGCGCCTCGCGGACGCGCCGACCTGCGGCAAATGCACGCAGCCCCTGTTCACGGGGCGTCCGCTGGACGTCGACAGCGCGCGCTTCGAGCGCCATATCGGCCGCAATGATATCCCTGTGCTGGTGGACTTCTGGGCCGAATGGTGCGGCCCGTGCAAGATGATGGCGCCGGCATATGCGCAGGCGGCCGGCCAACTCGAGCCGGCAGTGCGACTGCTGAAAGTGGATACCGAGCGTGCCCAGGATCTGTCGGCGCGCTTTGCGATCCGCAGCATCCCGACGCTGGCGCTGTTCAAGGGCGGTCGCGAAGTCGCGCGCCAGTCCGGCGCGATGGATGCGGTGCGCCTGTCCGCGTGGGTGCGCCAGCACATCGGCTAGGTAGCGCGAGAAGGCAGGCAAATCCACAGATAGTGCTGCTACAATGGCAACAAAGGGGGTGGTCCCCGCTACAGGAGACGGGATGTCGCAAGAACTGATTCTGGAACGAAGTGTCGAAGACGGCAAGCACTGGGCACGCATCCTGTATGTGATCCATGCGCTGACGTTCTTCTTTTCGCTAGGCATGCTGTCGATCGTGCCGGTGATCGTCAACTACATGAAGCGCCCAGACACGGTCGGCACGCTGGTGCACAGCCATCACACGTGGATGATCCGCTCATTCTGGTGGTACGTGGTATGGATGGCGGTTGGCGCGGTGCTGTTTGCCACCATCATCGGCATCCCTGGCGCGTGGGTGGTGTGGTTCGTCGTGTGGGTCTGGAAAGCCTATCGGCTGATCCGCGGCTTCATCGATCTGAACAACAACCGCGCAATGCCGGTGTAAAGAAATGGGGCCCGCGGCCCCATTTTTCATCTCATAACGCGCTGAAGGCCTGAGCCAGATCGGCGATCAGGTCGGCCGGGTCTTCCAGGCCGACATTGAAGCGCACCAGCACCCCGCCGTCCCACCGGTCACGCAAGCTCTTGACCCGGTACGGCATCACGAGACTGTTAGGCCCGCCCCAGCTGTAGCCGATGCCAAATAGCGTCAGCGCATCGACCATGCGATCGACCTGCGCTTCGCCAAAGCACGCGTCGAACACCACCGAGAACAAGCCGCCCGCCCCCTTGAAGTCACGCTGCCAGAACGCATGGCCCGGGCAATCTTCGAATGCCGGATGCAGCACCTTGGCAACTTCGGGCCGCGCCTTGAACCAGGCGGCAATCTCGCGTGCGCTGGCGTCATGCCGTTCAAAGCGCATCTTCATGGTCGGCAAGCCGCGCTGCACCAGATAGGCATCGTCGGGGCTCACGCCCAGCCCCAGGCGCATGTGCGCCAGCGCCAGACGATCGTTCAGCGCCCGGTCGCGCGTGATCACGGCGCCCATCAACAGGTCCGCGCCGCCCGACTGGTACTTGGTCAGCGCGTGCATGACAATGTCGGCGCCCATCTCAAAACCGCGCAGGGCCAGCCCCGCCGACCACGTGTTGTCGAGCGCGACGAGCACGCCCCGCGCGTGCGCGGCGTGGCACAGCGCGGGCAGATCGGGCACTTCCATCGACACCGAGCCCGGCGCCTCGGTCCACAGCAGCTTCGTGTTTGCTTGGATCATCGCGCCAATGCCGGCGCCGATCATCGGATCGTAGTAGCGCGCAGTCACGCCGAAATCGGCGCACAGCCAGCGGCCCAGTTCGCGGTTCGGGTTGTAGACATTCTCGGGCAACAGCACGTCGTCGCCGCTTTTGAGCAGCGCGAAGTCAACCATCGCGATCGCAGACAGGCCCGATGGCGTGAGCAGGCAGTGGTTGCCGCCCTCGATCTCGGCCAGCTTGCCTTCGAGCGTGAACGTGGTCGGCGTGCCGTGCAAGCCGTAGGTATAGGCGGTCTTGTCTGTCCACTGGCTCGCACGCATCGCCGCCGTGTTTGCAAATAGCACCGTCGACGCTCGGTGCGTCGCCGGCGGGAAAGCATCGAACCCCGCCGGTGCCACATAGTCGCTATGAACCAGCGTGGTCTGGATCGACTTGGCGCTCATGAAGTCAGTGGCTTAGACGGGATTGGCCCACAAGTCGTGCGCATCGGCCTTCGTGATGACGACGTCGGCGAACTGGCCGACGACCAGTTTGCTCTTGCCTGGCACGAGCGGCCGCTTGATGTGCACGACGCCGTCGATTTCGGGTGCATCGGCGCTCGAGCGGCCGATCGCTTCACGCGCGCCGACTTCATCGATCAGGACGCGCAGCGTCTTGCCGACCTTGGCCTGCAGGCGCTTGGCCGAGATCTCTTCTTGCAGCAGCATGACGCGCGCGCGGCGCTCTTCACGCACTTCTTCGGGCACCGGGTTCTCGAGCAGGTTCGCGGTCGCGCCGTCGACTGGCGAATAGGCGAAGCATCCCAGGCGGTCGATCTGCGCTTCTTTCAGGAAGTCGAGCAGGTACTCGAATTCGGCCTCGGTCTCACCCGGGAAACCCGCGATGAAGGTCGAGCGGATCGTCAGGTCAGGGTTCATCGAACGCCATTTCAGGATGCGCTCGAGGTTTTTCTCGCCGCTGGCCGGGCGCTTCATGCGCTTGAGCACGTCCGGGTGCGCATGCTGCATCGGGATGTCGAGGTACGGCAGCACGTGGCCATCGGCCATGAACGGGATCGCATGGTCGACGTGCGGGTAAGGATAGACGTAGTGCAGACGCACCCAGGCGTCGTACTGGCGCGCGAGCTGGCCCAGTGCTTCGACCAGCTGCGTCATGTGCGTCTTGATCGGACGGCCATTCCAGAAGCCGGTGCGGAACTTGACGTCCACGCCGTAGGCGCTGGTGTCCTGCGAGATCACGAGCAGTTCCTTGACGCCCGCCTTGAACAGGTTCTCGGCTTCGACCAGCACTTCGTCGATGCGGCGCGAGACCAGATCACCGCGCATCGACGGAATGATGCAGAAGCTGCAGCGGTGGTTGCAGCCTTCGGAAATCTTCAGGTAGGCGTAGTGCTTCGGCGTGAGCTTCACGCCGTGGTTCGGGACCAGGTCGATGAATGGATCGTGCGGCTTCGGCAAGTGCAGGTGGACTGAGTCCATCACCTCGGCCAGCGCGTGCGGGCCGGTCACGGCCAGCACCTTCGGGTGCACCTTGGTGATGATGTCGTCGCCCGCGGCATCCTTCTTGGCGCCCAGGCAGCCGGTGACGATGACCTTGCCGTTTTCGGCCAGCGCTTCGCCGATGGCGTCGAGCGACTCCTGCACGGCGGCGTCGATGAAACCGCAGGTGTTGACGATCACCAGGTCCGCCCCGTCGTACGTGTTGGCAGTCTGGTAGCCTTCGGCGCGCAACTGGGTCAGGATCTGTTCAGAATCGACCAGCGCCTTGGGGCAGCCAAGCGAGACAAAGCCGACCTTCGGCGCGATCACACCGGGCATCGGCGCCGGAATGATGACGGCGGGTGCCTTGGCTGCAGCAGCCAGGCTGCTCGAGTTGGCGGAAGGAGTACGACGGAGTTCAGACATGGGCGGGCGGCAAAGTGTTTGGGCAATCCGCGATTGTACCTGAACCGGGCCTCGTAGGTGAGGCCCTGCCCCCCGAATAGTGGCTGACTTATTTCTTGTCGGTCGGCGGCGGGGTGATGCCCGGGAATGGGAACACGCCGAACATGGCCTTGCTCTGGCTCTGCATCTGCTCCTGCATCTGGATGAACAGGTTCTTGCTCTGGTCGATGTAGTTGTTCATCATGCCCTGCATCATCGGGCCCTGGACGTTCATGAATTGCGTCCACATCTCGGGGCTGAATGGCTTGCCCTCGACCGCGCCGGTGGCGTTGCTGGTGAATTTGTGCTGGATGTCGGTAAAAGCCTGGACGTTCTTTTCCAGGTACGACCCCATCATGCCCTGCATCGCGTGGCCGTAGTAGCGGATGATTTGCGCCAGCACCGAGCTCGAGAACATCGGCGCGCCGTTCGCTTCTTCTTCAAGGATGATCTGGAGCAGGATCGCGCGAGTCAGGTCTTCGCTGCTTTTGGCGTCGACCACCGTGAAGTCGTCGGCGTCGAGCACCAGCTGTTTCACGTCAGACAACGTGATGTAGGAACTGGTCTGCGTGTCGTACAGGCGACGGTTCGGGTATTTCTTGATCAGGCGTTCTGCACTCTTCTTCACACTGCTCATCTCTGTTTCCATGGTTTGCGTCGCCGCTTCGAGAGCCGCGCACTTTATGATTATTTTGCCCGGCGTGGCCGGCTCGTCTCCGCCCTTGCCACGGCCAAATCGACCGTGGGGGACGCCAGACACCTTACCACGCAATTGTGGCAGTTGCAGCAATTACCAGATGCATCACAAGTATGGCTTTTCTGTCAATACATGCGGTTGTCGGCTAGTCGCCCCTGACCTGCACATAGCGCCCTGGCGCTGGCTCGGATGGTGGAAAGTCGCTGCTGCCGGCGGCGCCAGGGGCCGGCACCTGCGCGCCGCCGTGCTCGGCCAGGAAGTTGGCCCACGCCGGCCACCAGCTGCCTTTGTGCTCCGCAGCACTCTCGAGCCAGGCGCTATCCGTCTTCGGGCGCGACTTGCCGCCCTTGTCGTTGATCCAGTGACTGCGCTTGTTTTTCGAGGCCGGATTGATGACGCCGGCGATGTGGCCCGAGGCGCCCAGCACGAAGCGGTTCGCTTTCGGGTTGCGGGGATTGAGCAGCTGCATCGAGGCAAATGCTGCCGTCCACGGCACGATATGGTCCTCCTTCGAGCCGTAGACGAACACCGGCGCGTCGATGGCGCCCAGGTCGACCGGTACGCCGCACACCGTCAGCGCGCCCGGCTGCTTCAGCTTGTTCTCAAGGTACATATTGCGCAAGTACCAGCAGAACATCGGGCCTGGCAGATTGGTGCTGTCGGCGTTCCAGTACAGCAAATCGAACGCCGGCGGCTCCTTGCCCTTCAGGTAGTTCTGCTGGACATAGTTCCAGACCAGGTCGTTAGGACGCAGCGACGAGAACGTTGTGGCCAGGTCGCGGCCCGGCATCAGGCCGCCAGCAGCGAGCTTCTGCTCGCGCAGCGCCACCTGGGTTTCGTCGATGAACACCTCGAGCACGCCAGCGTCGGAAAAGTCCAGCAGCGTGGTCAGCAGCGACAGGCTGGCAGCCGGCTGGCGCCCGCGCGCGGCCAGCACGGCCAGCGCCGTGGCAGCGATGGTGCCGCCAACGCAAAAGCCGAACACGTGCGCTTTTTCTTGCCCGCTGATCTCGGCCACGACATCGAGCGCGCGGATCGCGCCGTCTTCGACGTAATCGTCCCAGCGTAGATGCGACTGGCTGCGGTCCGGATTACGCCAGGACACCATGAAGACGGTATGGCCCTGCGCCACCACGTAGCGCACCAGCGAATTTTCGGGTTGCAGGTCAAGGATGTAGAACTTGTTGATGCACGGCGGGATCATCACCAGCGGCACGCTGTGCACGTTCGGCGTAACGGGCGTGTACTGGATCAGCTGGAACAGCGCGTTTTCGAACACGACCTGACCGGCCGTGTTGCCGACATTGCGGCCAACTTCGAAGGCCGTTTCGTCCGATTGCGAAATACGGCCCTTCTGCAGGTCGGTCAGCATATTGGTCAAGCCCTTGGTCAGGCTTTCGCCCTGGGTCTCGATCATCTGCTGCTGCGCTTCCGGATTGGTCGCCAGGAAGTTGGCCGGCGACATGGCGTCGATCATTTGCTGCACCGAAAAGCGCAGCTTCTGGCGCTCGCGCGGGCCGACCTCGACCGCATCGGCCATGGCCATCATGCATTCGGCGTTGAGCAGGTACGACGCGGCCGAGAATGCCGACAGCGGATTGCCGCGCCATTCAGCGGCCGCAAAGCGCCGGTCGCTCAGCTCGGGCGTCTTGCCCAGCATCACGTCTTGCCACAGCTGAGTTGCTTTCTTGAGATAATCGTCGCGGATCGCTTCCATGCGCGCCGTGTCGATGCTGGCGCCGGCATCTTTCAGGAAGCCGGCCAGCCCACCGGCGCCGCCCGGGGCTGGCATCGGGGGCACCGCTGGCATGGTGGACATCATCGTCATCCAGGGTTGCCAGGCGGCGGGATCGGACCATTGGGACAACCAGGCGGCGGCAAGCGCTTGTGGATCAGGCATGTTCATGTGGGCATCCGTTGTTAGAATCGCGTCTCTTCAACCAGGAACTACAACCAGGAACTACAGCATGTGGATCGTTGCCATCGCCTGGATATACGTGGTCGTGCTCATGGCAGCGACCGAACCGACCGTCGTGGCCGGCATCATGACGTTCGTGTTTTATTGCGCACTGCCATTATCCATACTTTTTTATATCACTGGCGCAAAACGGCGCCGGCGGCGCAGCCAAACGCCGCCGCCGCGCAAGAACGCGGATGCACGGCGCGAGTCGCCCGCACAAGACATGGACGACGGGGGCGGTGACGGCGACTGAGCCGTACCGCATCGTGCGCCGGGTCTATTTGCGCCAGATAACGCTGGCCTGGCGGCCCGTCACGCCATCGCGGCGATAGGAATACAAGCGCTCGGGCGCACTGGCTGTACAGAGTCCGCCACCATGCACGCGTTCGACCCCGTCGCGCGCGAGTGTCAAGCGGGCCAGCATGAACATATCGGCCAGGTATTTGCCGGAGCGCCCCGGATAGGCAGAAAAGCAGGCACGTGTTGCGTCGCCCGGCAGCGCCGCGGCAAATGCAGCCACCACGTCGTCGCCGACCTCGAACGCGGCGGGACCGATTGCCGGCCCCAGCCACGCGGTGATCTCGCCTGCGCCGGCCGCGCGCATCGCGCGCACAGTGGCGCCCAACACGCCGCCGGCCAGGCCGCGCCAGCCGGCGTGCGCCGCGCCCACCACCTTGCCGTCCAAGTCGGCAAACAGCACCGGCAGACAATCGGCAGTGAGGATGGCGCACACGATGCCAGGGGTCGTGGCGATGCTGGCGTCGCCCGTGCGCACCGGCTGGTCGGGGCCCACGGTGCCGGCATCGACGACGTCGGCACCGTGCACCTGGGCGATCCAGGCCGGGCGGCCCGGCAACCAGCCTTGCAACAAGGCGCGGTTGGCGGCGACGGCGTCTGGCTTGTCGCTGACGTGCGAGCCCAGATTCAGGCCCCCGCCACCCTTGCCGTCGTCGTAAGGACCAACGGAGACGCCGCCTTCACGGCTGGTCGCCAGCGCGCCGACGGTTGCCGGCAAATCCGGCCACTCGGGCCAGACCAGCGCCGACCGCGGCAACGCGCTCATACGCGGTAAGTGACGACGCCGTGGTCGTCGTCTGGCGCGGCCTCGATCGCCGTGCCGAACTCGCCCAGCTCCGGCTCTTCGATACCCGCGCGTGCGATCAGCTCGGCGAAATCGTCGGCCAGCGGCACCGTCCATTCGCATTGCTCGCCGGTCGCGGGATGCACGAGTCCCAAGCGGCGCGCCTGCAGCGCCTGGCGTGGGAACACCGGCGTCAGGTGACGCTTGCCGTAGACGGCGTCGCCGACGAGCGAGAAGCCCAGCGACTGCATGTGCACGCGAATCTGGTGGGTGCGGCCCGTTTCAAGACGGCAGCGCACCAGCGTGACCGGACGCCGATCGAGCTCGCCCGAAATGACGCGCTCGTAATGGGTGATCGCCGGCTTGGCGAACGGGCTGCTCGAGACCGCCATCTTGACGCGGTCTTTTGCATCGCGCCCCATCGGGCTGTCGATCGTGCCCGACAGGCGTGGTGTACCCCACACCAGCGCGAAGTATTCGCGCTTGACGGTGCGCGCCTGCAGTTGGCGCACGAGGTCGGTCTGCGCGGCGAGCGTTTTGCCGACCACCATCAGGCCACTGGTATCCTTGTCGAGACGGTGGACGATGCCGGCGCGCGGCACGCCGACCAGTTGCGGGCAATGATGCAGCAGGCCGTTGAGCAGCGTGCCGGTCCAGTTGCCCGAACCCGGGTGCACGACGAGGCCAGCCGGCTTGTTGACGACCATGATGTCGTCGTCTTCATACACGATGGTCAGTTCCATCGCTTCCGGCGCGAACGCCGTGTCTTCAGGCGCAGCTTGTGGCACGACTACAATGGCTTCGTCGCCATAGGCCGTGTCCTTGCCCCGGGCCGGTTTGCCGTCAACCGTGATGTGGCCGCTGTCGAACCATTGCTGCAGGCGGCTGCGCGAGAACTGGGGCACGAGGCCAGCCACGACCTTGTCGAGGCGCTGGCCGCAGTGTTCCTCTTGCAGCGCAAGGGTAATGGGCGACAGATCGGTGCCTGGCAACGGGACGAACCCGATCTCCAGTTCATCGTCAAAATCAGGGTCAATCGGTAAATCCGCCGGATTCGGCGCAGGAGTTAATATCACGTGAGTCCCATCGGCTATAATCAGCCGTTCGTTGAATCTAGGTAAAACATTTCTTGCAAAAAGCTATGCAAAAAAAATTGTCTGTGTTGGTCGCTACTTGCGCCCTCGTCGGTCTGTCGGCATGCAGTATGCTGCCAAAGGCCAAGGACGAGTCCAAAAACTGGTCGGCGGAGAAATTATACGCTGAGGCGCGCGAAGAGATGGCAGGTGGGCACTATGAAGCCGCAATCCCGTTGTTCCAGCGGCTCGAAACCAACTTCCCATTCGGCGTCTACGCAACACAAGCGCAGATGGAAGTGGCGTATGCCCACTACAAGTCGGCTGACCAGGCGCAAGCGCTGGCAGCGGTCGAGCGCTTCATCAAGCTGCACCCGAACCACCCCCAGGTCGACTACATGTACTACCTGCGTGGCCTGATCAATTTCAACGATCAGCTCGGGTTCTTCAGCTTCGTGTACTCGCAGGATCCGACCGAGCGCGATCCGCGTGCAACGCGTGAAGCGTTCGCCGCGTTCAAGGCGCTGGTCGACAAGTACCCGAACAGCAAGTACGCGGCTGACGCCACCGAGCGCATGAGCTATCTGATCAATGCGATGGCCCAGTACGAAGTGCACGTGGCGAATTACTACTACCGCCGCGGCTCGTACCTGGCGGCGCTCAATCGTGCCCAGGATGCGGTGACCAACTACACCGATGCCCCGGCGCGCGAAGAAGCGCTGTTCATCATGATCCGCTCGTACGACAAGCTCGGCATGCCGCTGCTGCGCGACGATACGCAGCGTGTATTCGCGCTGAACTATCCCGACAGCTACTTCCTGAATCCGAACGCACGCGGCGATGCGCCGTGGTGGAAGTTCTGGTCCAAAGGTGGCGCCAAGGCGTCGCCGAAGGATGCGGTGCAGTAAGCAGCAACAAGCACGTAGGGTGGACGGCTATGCCGTCCACGCGTTCAAACCTCGGCCCGGAATAGGCAAAGGCGATTTGAACGCGTGGGCGGGATACCCGCCCACCCTACGACGTTTACCCGATAGCGTCGGCGATGCGGCGCCGGAATACCCACGATCGCTCGCTCGATGCTGCCGGCTCGAACGCGTAGCCGTCGACATCGAAGGCCTTGAGCCCCTCGGGATCGGTGACGCCGTTCTCGGTGGCGTAGCGCGCCATCATTCCGCGCGCCCGCTTGGCGTAGAACGAGATGATCTTGTAGTTGCCGTTCTTCCAGTCCTGGAACACGGGTTCGATGACGGGCGCGCTCAGCAGCTTGGGCTTGACCGACTTGAAGTACTCGGTCGAGGCCAGATTCACCAGCGCCGTCGAGCCGGTCTCGGCCAGTTGCCGGTTCAGGGCCCTGGTGATCGTCTCGCCCCAGAACGCATACAGGTCCTTGCCGCGCGGGGTGGCCAGCCGGGTGCCCATTTCCAGTCGATACGGATGCATCTGGTCGAGCGGGCGCAGCACGCCGTACAGGCCCGACAGGATGCGCACGTGGCGCTGGGCGAAGGTCAGCGCATCGGCCGTCAGCGTGCGCGCGTCGAACCCGGTGTAGACGTCGCCATTGAACGACATGATGGCCGGTCGCGCTTCGGCATGATCGGCGTCCCAGTGGGCATAACGCACGACGTTGAGCATCGACAGCGCATCGGACAGGTCCATCAATTCGCTGATCGATGCGGGCGAATGGCCACGCAAAACCTCGATCAGTTCGCCCGCGTGGGCAATGAAGTCGGGCGTGGACTGGTGCGGCGTGGTCAAGGGCGATTCGAGATCGAGGGACTTGGCGGGAGACAGGACAATCAGCATGGCCGTACGAAACTTTTTCATCAATAGACAACCGACATGATAACCGCTCCAGCCCAACCCATCGTCATCGACACCAATGTGCTGCTCGACCTGTTCGTGTTCCACGATCCGCGCTGGGCCGACCTGCTTGCCGCCATCGAGGCGCGCGCAATCGACGCCATCACGCGCGCCGACTGCCGCGACGAATACCTGGCGGTGCTGCACTACAAGCACCTGCCGCTGGACGACGACAGCCGCCTGGCAGCGGCCGCGCGCTTCGACGCCCTGCTGCGCGTGGTTGCCGTCGATTCGAAAGCGATCCGCCTTCCCGTGTGCACCGACCGCGACGACCAGAAATTCCTGGAACTCGCGCGCGACGCCGGCGCGTCAATGTTGATCAGCAAGGACAAGGCGCTGCTCAAGCTCGGACGCAAGACGGCGCAGGCGGGCCTGTTTCGCATCATGCTGCCCGAAGCGTGGATCGCCACGTGGCGCCAGACCAGGGCCGAAGGCGCGCTAAAATAAGGCTTTACCCCACTTGCTGTCGATCAGGATGCATTCATGAGCCTTTCACCGCTGGTCTCCCGCCTGCCGCACGTCGGCACCACCGTGTTTACCCGCATGTCGCAGCTGGCCATTGACCATGGCGCCGTCAACCTGGGCCAGGGCTTCCCCGATTTTGCGTGCGACCCGGCGCTGGTCGACCTGGTGACCGACGCCATGCGCGCCGGGCATAACCAGTATCCGCCGATGACCGGCCTGCCAGCGCTGCGCGGGGCGATCGCGGCCAAGATCGAAACCACCTACGGCCATCGCTACGATGCGAATGCCGAAATCACCGTCACCGCCGGCGCCAGCCAGGCCATCCAGTCGGCGATCCTGGCCGTCGTGCATCCGGGCGACGAGGTCATCGTCATCGAGCCGGCCTACGACTGCTATGCGCCGGCCATTGCGCTGGCAGGCGGCGTCGTGGTGCCGGTGACGATGCGGCTGGACGCCGATGGCTACCGCGTGGCGTGGGACGACGTGCGGGCAGCGGTCACGCCGCGCACGCGCATGGTCGTCATCAACACCCCGCACAACCCCACCGGCACCATCCTGCGCCAGGCCGATCTCGACGCCCTGGTGACAATCGTGCAGGACACGCAGATCCTGGTGCTGTCGGACGAAGTCTACGAACACATGGTGTTCGACGGCGAGCCGCATGCGTCGGTGGCGCGCCATCCGGCCCTGGCCGAACGCGCATTCGTCGTATCGAGCTTTGGCAAGACCTTCCACGTCACCGGCTGGAAGATCGGCTACGTGGCCGCGCCGGCCGCCTTGATGGTCGAGTTTCGCAAGGTCCACCAGTACAACGTCTTTTGCGTCAACGCGCCGATGCAGCATGCGATTGCCGCCTACCTGCAGGACCCGGCCCCGTGGCGCGACCTGCCGGCGTTCTACCAGGCCAAGCGCGACCTGTTTCGCTCGAGCCTGGCCAACTCACGCTTTACGCTCTTGCCGTCGGACGGCACCTACTTCCAGTGCGTGCGCTACGACGCGATCTCGGACTTGGGCGAAGCGGACTTCGCCGAATGGCTGACCCGCGAGATCAAGGTGGCCGCCATTCCCGTCTCGGCGTTCTACAGCCAGCCGAAGGAGTCGCACGTGGTGCGTTTCTGCTTTGCGAAAAAAGACGAGACGCTGCAGCTTGCGCTGGAGCGTCTCGCGCGCTTGTAAGCTCAGTTGTCAGCGCAGTGTCATCGGTACCTAGTGGGCGGCAGGCGTCGCCGCCCCGAGCGCCTTCTGGTCAGGGTCCAGGCGCTTGACCAGTATCTGGTCGATCCGGTGATGGTCGACGTCGAGCACCTCGAAGCGCATGCCTTCGTACTCGACGCTGTCGGTCTGCTTGGGCACCTTGCGCAGCATGAACATCATGAAGCCGGCCGCCGTTTCGTAGCGCTCTTCTTCGGGCAGTGACTGCAGGTCGATCACGCGCTTCATTTCAGCCACCGGGGTACTACCGTCAATCAGCCACGAACCGTCTTCGCGCTGCATCGTTTGCTGGTCGGCTTCCAGCGGGCTGCCCCAACGCCCCATGACGGTCACCATGATGTCCGACAGCGTGATCACGCCGACGACGAACGCATATTCGTTGATGACGACCGCGAAGGTCTCCTTGCTGGACCGGAAACGATCGAGCAGCTCGGACAGCGTCAGGCTGTCGGGGATGATCAGCACCGTGCGGATGGTCGATTCGCTCAGGTGAAAGTGCGACTGGTTGTTCAAGAGGCGCACCAGGATGTCGCGCGTGTCGACATAGCCGACCACGCGGTCGATCACGCCGTCGCAGACGGGGAATTTCGACAGCGAATGCGCAGCGATCTTCTGGCGCACGCTTTCTTCGGGTTCGGTCAGGTCGAAGAACACGATATTCTCGCGCGTCGTCATCGTCGACGTCACGGCGCGCGACTCGAGTTCGAACACGTTCTCGATGAAGTGCTGCTCCTGCTTTTGCAGCACGCCCGCCTGCGCGCCCGCTTCCACGACGGCCGAAATTTCATCGAACGTGATGCGGTCTTCGCGCGTCATGTTGATGCCAAAGAGCTTGAACAAGCCGTTGGCGATCACGTTGAGCGTCCACGAAAACGGCTTGAACAGGCGAATGACGAACAGCACCGGGCGGATCACCGCCATCGCCGTCGTCTCGGGCGAAATCAAGGCCAGGCGCTTGGGCATCAGGTCCGAAAACAGCACGAACAACGTGGTGACGAACACGAACGACAGCGTGAAGGCGATGTTGTCGCGACCCGGGCCCGCGTAGAACATGGACAGCCACTCGAGGAAGAACGGACGCAATGCGCCTTCGCCCAGAATACCGCCAAGGATGGCAATGGCGTTCAGGCCAAGCTGCGAGGCGGCGAAGAAGTCGGCCGAATGCGCCTGCAGCGCCATGACCTTGCGGGCACGGTCGTCGCCCGCCTCGGCCAGCAATTTGAGTTTGATTTTGCGGGCGCCTGCCAGCGAGATTTCGGTGAGCGACAGGAAGCCCGCCGCAAGCACCAGCACGGCCAGCAAGGCCAAATGTTCGAACAAGTTCATGGGACACCCGGGGTACTGTTATTGGGTCACGCTCGTTGACCGGGGAACTGCGCAGGGGTACCCGCGCAGGCATGACACTTTACCATGCCCGCCCTCCCCGGCGGCGTCCTCAACGACCGAGTTGTCCCAACCGGCGCGCCACAAAGGCCTGGAGTTCCGGCGAGAGCGTGCCGCTGGCCTCGGCCTGCGCAAACGCGGCGCGGCTTTCGGCATCGCGCTTGTCGGCCTGCAGCGCGATGCCCAGGCCCATCCACCAGACGCCATTGCCAGGCGAGCGCTTGAGCGCGGCCTGGTAATGTTCGGCCGCTTCACGTGTGCGTCCTTCGCGCTGCAGCACGCCGGCCAGAAATGCGTGGTACTCGCCATTGCCGGCGGCATAGGGCAGCGTGCGCGTCAAGGTATCGATGGCGGGCCCGCCCCGTTCGAGCTGCAGGCGTGCCAGCAGCATCGCCAGTGCCGGCTGACGCGCGTCGAGCGCGAGCGCCGCCTGCAACTGGCGCATCGCATCGTCCGGACGGCCCGCTTCGATCAGCAGGCCCACCAGCGTCTGGCGCGCTGCTTCGTGGCGTGGATCGATCTGCAGAGCCGCCTGCAGCGTGGCGATGGCCTCGGTCACGCGGCCGTCTTCCAGCACGCCGAGCGCACGCCGGTAGGCGTTTTCGGCCCGTTGCGCCGGCGTGTCGGTGCGACCGGCAGCTGGCGCAGCCGGTACATTCTTGGCCACGGACACCGTGCGTGGCGCGGGCCTGGTGCTTGGTGGCGTTGCGACCGGGGCGGTACGCCTGGCTGCTTGGGCCGGTGCTGTTGTCGGCTCCGGCGGCGGTGCCGGTGTCGGCTCCGGCTCCGGTTCTGGCGCCGGCATCTGCTTTGGCACCAGCGCCGCCGGCGCCACATCAACAACCTGCACCGGCGCTGCCGCCGGCATGTCGACCAATACCGCCGTGCGCGCCGCGACTGGCGCAGCGGCCAGCACGGCGGGCGCTGGCGTCGGCGGCGTCTGCAGCATCTTCCAACCGACCACACCGGCGCCGAGCGCCAGCAGCGCGCCGCCGACGAGCGCCGCGCGCAGCACCGGTCCCCGGCGCTCCGGTGCAGCTACCGGTCGCACATCCGCCGGCAGCGGCGCCGCGCCGGGCTGGCCGGCGCGCGCATCGAGGTCCTTGAGCATCTTGTTAATCAGGCTCATGGCGCCACTACCCAGGCAAACACACCGAGGGCGCCAATGACGACCGCGCCGCCCGTGAGCCACTGGCGGATCGCGCGGCCCACGCCCACGGTATCGCGGGCGGCAATCGCGACGTGCCCGCCCGCGACCTGCTGCTTGCCCTGGCCATAACTGAGCATCATCGCCTTGTGCGCCATGATGTTGACCAGGCGCGGCACGCCGCCGCTGGCCTTGTACAGGCTGCGGATCGCGGCGCTGGAAAACAGCCGCGCGCCCGTGAAGCCGGCCACGCGCAGCCGGTGCGCCACGTAGAAATCGATATCGTCGCGATTCAACGGGCCCAGGTGGTAATGGAACGTGATGCGCTGGGCCAGCTGGCGGATCGAATCGAGCTGGAGCTTGCGATTGAGTTCGGGCTGCCCGAACAGGACAATCTGCAGCAGCTTGCGTTTTTCGGTTTCGAGGTTCGTCAGCAGCCGCAGGGCTTCCAGGCTGTCGACGGGGATGGCCTGCGCTTCGTCCAGGCACAGCACCACGCGCAGGTCCTGCGCGGCCAGCGCCAGCAGGCGCAGATTGATCGCCTTGAGCAGCTGGTGCTGGTCGACGTCGCGCTCGAGCTCGATCTCCAGTTCGTCGGCCAGCGCCAGCATCAAGGTGCGCGGTTCGAGATACGGGTTCGGGATGTAGGCCGTGACGAACCCCTCACCCAGCGTCGCCATGAACTTGCGGCACAGGAGCGTCTTGCCGGTGCCGACTTCGCCCGTGATCTTGATGAAGCCTTCGCCGCTGCGCGCCGCGACCAGAAGCGTGTTGAGGGCCTCCTGCGAGCGCGGGCTGCCGAAGAAGAAGCTGGTGTCCGGCGTGATCCCGAACGGCAGCTCGCGCAGGCCGAAATGCGCCGCGTACATCAGTCACCGCCCCGGCCGGATGCACGGCTACGCGGATCGAGCTGCTCGATGCGGCGGCTCGCGTCCATCATGTCTTCGCTCCAGTCGCTGGCGCCTTCGACGATGGTCGGCTTGATCAAGACCACCAGTTCGCGCTTCTGGTTGGTCCGGTTCTTGTTGCGAAACAGGTTACCCAGGAGCGGAATCTTGTCGGCGCCCGGCAGCTGGTCGGTGTCGCCGGTGGACGCCTGGCGCATCAAGCCGCCGATCGCAACGACTTGCCCATTGCGGCCGCGCACGATGCTGTCGAGTTCCGACGTGCTCGATGCCGCCAGCGGCAGGCGCAGCGTGCCGCCCGAACCCAGGTCGACATCCTTGTTGACGGTCGTGACCTGGCTGACCGACGGGTGCACGTGCAGCAGGATATTGCCGTTGGCGTCGATCTGCGGCGTCACGTCGAGCACGACGCCCGAAAAGAACGGCTGCACCGTGACGCTCGGGCTGACGATGCTGCCGTTGTCGCCGGTCGTGATGTTGTTGGTCACGCCGGTGACGAAGAATTCATCGGTACCGATCTTGAGCACGGCCTTCTGGTTGTTCACGGCGGCGATGCGGGGGCTCGAGAGCACGTGCACGCTGCCTTGCGATTCGAGGAACGTGATCAGCGCCGCGAAGTTATTCGTCTGGAACGCAAACCCAAACAGCGAACCGGCCGCCGTCGCGGCATTCGACAACGAAAAGCCGGTGCTGGCCGCGAGGCCCTGGCCGTTGCTGATGAGGGCCGGCTGACCGCCCGTGTACGGCAGCGGCGCCAGATTGGTGCCGGGCGAGATGATGCCGCCCGAGACGCGGTTGGCGTGCGCGCCCCGGAACGACGCGAACGAGGCCCAGTTGATGCCGCTCTGGAAGCTGTCGTTCAGTTCCACCTCGAGGATCTTGGCTTCCAGGATCACCTGGCGGTCGACCGACAGCTGGGTGGCCTTCAGGTAGGCGTCGACGTTGCGCAATTCGTCCGGCATCGCGCGGATCACGAGCACGCCCGATTGCGGACTGACGACGACGCTGCGGCCGCCTTCGGTCGAACCGACGATGGCGGCGATCGACAGTTTCAAATCGCCCCAGAAATCGTTGTCCGAGCGCGTACGCACGTCGGTGCTGTTGGTCTGGGTCTGGCCGTTGCTGTTGTTATTATTATTGTTATTGTTATTGTTGCCGTTCTGGTTGCCGTTGTTCTGGCCGCCGTTGTTGCCGCCGCCGCTGTTGTTGTTGTTGTTATTGTTGTTGCCATTGCCGGCGTCGGCCACCGACGTCGACGACACGCGCAGGTTGGACGTGCCGCTGCGCTGCGCCGTCAGGTAATTCACATGGAACATGCGGGTCTGCATCGTCAGCGGGCGGATCGCGATGCGGGCGCCGTCGATCTTGTAATCGTAGCCGTACATGTCGCGCACCGCTTCCAGCGTTTCGACCAGCGTCACGTCCTTCAGGTTGGCGCTGATATTGCCCGTCACCTCGGGGTGCACCAGCATGTTGTAGCGGGTGCCGGCCACGATCGAGCGGAAGAACTGCTGCGCCGGCACGTTGTTGAAGGCGACGTTGAAGCGCTCTTCCAGCGCGGCCCTGGCTTTCGGCAACTGGCTGGCCAGCGTCGCGGCCGGCGGCAGCAACGCATTGGCCACCGCGTCGTCCACCGCAGGACGGGCGCCCTGCTGGGTGCCGGCTTTCGTCAGCTCTTTCGCGATCGCGTCGTAGGTGGTGTTCTGCGGCGCGCTCTGGCAGCCGCCAAGGAGCACGGTGACGGCAAGCGCCACGGCCAGCGCGCGCGGCGCCATTACAAACTTGGGTGTCATGGTGGGTACGTACTTCATCGGTTAGCGGGCAACCGGCGTCATGCCGGACAGCGGTGCATCCATGCGCAGCACCTGGCGCGCGTTGCCGCGTACAAGGACCACCTCGCCGGGCTTGATGCTGGTGATGCGTGCGCCCTTGTAACGCTCGCCCAGGCGCAGCGTCTCGCCGTCGATGACGGCCACGTGGCGCCCGCCCGCATGCGGCGCGATCAGCACCGATTGCAGGCGCGGGACGTTGCTTTGCACTGCCGGATCGAGCGCGATCCGGTCCATGCCGGCGGGCGGGCGGGTCGGGTCCTGCAATGGCTGCGCAAGGGCCGGCAGAGCGCACAGTGCGAGGCAGGCCAGCAATGCCTTGGTCAGGTGTTTCACAGCTTCATCCATTGTCGGTCCAGGCTGAGCGTATGCAGCGTGAGCGTCAGGCGCGCGCTCGGGTAGGTTTCCACGTCGAGCCGGGCACGGCCCCAGAACATCCGCGTCGGCATCGCATCCAGTGTGCTCATGTAGTCGACCATGTCAAGATAATTGCCGCGCACCGTGACTTCGACGCCATGCCGGTACAGCAAGGGGATGTCGCCGCCCGCTGCAGGTGCAACACCCGCCCCGGCGGCGGTCGCGGCGGCTGCCATGGCGGCCGGGGCTGCAGGCGCTGGCGCAGCGCCAGGCGCGGCCAGCGGTTCGGCCGGCAACGTGCGCATCGAGACGAGCTTGAGGCGGCCGTTGGCGCGCAGGATGCCTTCGACCAGTGGTGCCATGCGCTCGGGCGGCACCAGGCCGTGTTCGAGCGCCAGCAACTGGCTGCTCAACTGCCCCATCTCTTGCTGCATCGTGTTCAGGCGCGAGCGTGACTGGGCGTCCGGGTCGATCCGCGAACCCTCCACGCGGGCCGTGATCTCGCCATCGATGGCGGCGATGGCCGCCTGCTGCTGATCGATCTGCGTGCGCAGCGCCGCCTGCTGCGCGTCCTGCGGCGCCAGCACCAAGGTGTGCCCGGCAAACACCAGCACCGCGACGGTGGCGCCGAACACCATGCCCCGTTCGCGCAGCGACAGCGCATCCATGCGCGCTGCCAGTTGCCGCGCGCGCTGCTTGATCGATGCGCTCATGGCTGTGGCTCCGCGGCGACCGACTGCAGGCTGAATTCGATATACGGGGCAGCGCGGGTCGCGGCCTGGCCGTCCGCGCCGGGCGCCGCTGCCGGCAGCGCCAGCGGCGCCGCTTCGCCGATCTGCAGGCTGGCGAACGACTTACCCTGCATCAAAGGCTCGCTCGTCAAGCGATTCAGGTAGCCCGGCACCAGCGCCGGATCGAGCGCGCGCCCGCGAATGCCGATCTGCGCGCCGCCCGCATCGACCGTCACGCCGGTCAGCCACAAACCCTGCATGCTCTGACGCGCGAGTGCCTTGAAGTAGCCGGCAAAGCCGTTCGTGTCACCCAGTTCGCCCCGTGCAAGCGCGCCCGACATGTGGCGCATGGCCACCAGCTTGCGGTCAGCGTCGATCAGTTGCCCATCCATCGTGGCGTCCTTCACGCGCGGCGCAAATTCAGCGTTGACGGCGGCCACGCGCGCCTGGCGCGCTTCCAGTTGACGCAGACCGGCATCGGCCTGCTGCTGCAATTGCCCGGTCTGCAGGCTCCCCAACAGCGCCAACCCTGCGATGCCAACAACGACCACGCCGGCGGCCAGCGCCAGCTGCGCCGCTGACAGCACGTGTTTTTGCGGCTGGAATGCGGGGTTGAACAGATTGATTTGCTGGCTCATGCGCCCTCCCCGTCGCGCAGCGCGGCGCCAAGCGCCAGGAAGAAGCGCTGCTGCTGCCCCAGATCGGCCAGCTCGGGCGTGCGCGCGAGGTCGAACAGGCTTGCCAGATTCAGCGTTTCGACCGGGGTGTAGAGGTTGCTCGACAGGTATTCGTCCAGCCCGACTACGGGCGATGGTCCCAGGATGAGCTTGGCGACGCTGATGAACGAATACTGGCGCTCGAAATGGTCGAGCGAGCGTTGCAGTTCGAGCGTGATCTTGTCGAAGCTCGCGTGCTTGCGGTCGTGGTCGGGCTCGAGCAGCTGCGCCAGCGTGACCTCGAAGCGGCGCGACAGGTACAGCTCGCCGCGGTACGACACCGTCAACAGGCCACCGTCGTCACCGAACGACAGCATGGCGATGCCGCGGCCTTCCGGCTCCAGCATGGCCGACACATTGCGCTGGGCCATTTCAGGGATATCGATCGCGGTCAGTTCGACCTTGGCGTCCAAAAACAGTTTCTGGCGCGGCGCGATGATGCTGTTTTTCGCCGCGATGACGAACACCGATTGCTGCGCGCGCGAGTTGGCGTCCAGCGCGATATCGAGCACGTCGATGGTGGCTTCGGCGGCAGGAAAGTCCAGAATATCTTTCAGACGCCAGCGCACGGCCGTTTTCATTTCATCGCGCGGCACGTTCGGGGCTTCGACGTTGAGAATCTGGTAATCACCGCCACGCAGTAACGTCGTGCAGTGACGCACACCCGCCTGGCCGTCGCGACCCGCTTTTTCGATGGTTTCGACACCGGAATTGCCTGGCAAAAATTGTGCGAAACGCACCAGTGGCTTGGCGTCGGGCGCACGCTGGATGCTCGTGATCGCGACGCCGTCGCGCCCAATGGCGACAGCAAGCCAGCCATCCTTTTTCTTCGCTCTTTTAAACAGACGCATGCAAACAGCCAGTGTTGATCGCAGAGTAAGTCGATACCGACGGAAGTCTTGATTATAGACAAGAGTGCCGCAAAGAATCACAAAATGTCGCCGTAGCGGCAAAGAAGCGCGCGCACTGTGGCGCAGATGCGCCGAAAAAGAAAATAGGCGCTGCTCGCGCAGCGCCTAGTTCATTCGACGCGGTGCCGTTTGATCACGCAACCGCTCAATCGCAGGTCACGCCTTGCAAGGTTGACAAGGTCGGCACGCCACCAGCGCCGGAAGGTGGCGTGTAGGTGATGAAGCAATTGGTCATCGACGTAGGAATGTTTTTTGGCTCGATTTTCAGTACGCCGCCCGTCGCGGTTGCCTTGTAATCGTCGCCCAGGCCAGCGGCAGTAGCGAAAGCCTCCGTCGCCGCTGGATAGCCGTTGGTGATGCCGACCGAGGTGCCGCCCTCGACGGTGAACGCCGTTTCATTCGGCGCCACCAGCGCGCGGCCATGCAGCATTGCCGACGATGCGCTCAGCGCGCCACGTGCTGCCTGCAGCGACGCCTTGCGGGCGTCGCCGCTCAAACCGGTAAATTTCGGCAAGGCGGTAGCGGCCAGGATGCCGAGGATGACGATCACGACGATCAGTTCGATCAGCGTGAAACCTGCTTGAGCTGCCTTGTTGAAACCTTTGTTCATCAGTTCTCTCCGAAGATATTGGGCGGACGTTCGAGCGTCCAGTGCTCACGCTGAGCTGCTTGCACCGTGGCGGCGCGCATGCGGATTCAAGTCACTTTAATTCCCCACACCATTATTGGCGCAAGGAAATATATGTCGCAATTCTACCGTGAACTGGTGAATTTCCTATGTCCGTGCAGCAAAACTTTCCAATGAATGCAAAGAAATAATGCTTTGCTGCATGCCTACAACACAAACCGCCAACAGCGACAACGGCCCGTCCGCCGGCGTCGCTCATTTGTTATGCAAGGCGGCATTTCCGAGATCCCAGATTGGCAGGAAAATACCCAGCGCCAGGACGAGGACCATCGCCCCAAGGAAGGAAATCAGGATTGGCTCGATCTGGCTCGACAGCGTCTTGAGTTCGTAATCGACTTCGCGCTCGTACATCTGCGCGATCTCGTCCATCAAGTCGTCGAGCGACCCGGTTTCTTCGCCCACCGCAACCATTTGCAGCACGATCGGCGTGAATACATTGGCGGCAGTCGAGGTGCGCAGGATGCTTTCACCGCGCTCGACGCCGTCACGCATCTGCTCGATCCGTGAACTCAGGTAAGCGTTGTCGGCAGTCTGCGAGACCACGGTCAGTGCCTGCACGATCGGCACGCCGCTGCGCATCGACAGCGCGAAGCTGCGCGCAAAGCGGGCCATGGTCGCCTTGTGGATGATCTTGCCGGCGATCGGCAAGCGCAATTTATACCGGTCCCAGGTCAGGCGCCCCTTCGGCGAGCGTGACCATGCCCGAAAGCCGAAGAAGGCCGCCACCGTGGCGCCCAGCAGCATCGGCCACCAGGCCACGGTGAATTCGGAGCTGGAAAGCAGCACCCGCGTCATCAATGGCAGCTCGGCGCCAAACGACTTGAACACGGCCGCAAATTTGGGAATGACAAACACGTTGACGACAACCATCGCCAGCACCATCGCAATCACGACAAAGGTCGGATAGCGCAGCGCCGTCTTGACGCGGTCGCGCATGTCGCGATCGAACTCGAGGTGATCGAACAGGCGCAGGAAAACCTCCTCCAGGCGCCCCGTCATCTCGCCGACCTTGACCATCGACAGGTAGAACGGTGTGAACACGGTGGGATGGCGCCCCATCGCGATGGACAGCTCGCGGCCGGCGTCGAGCGATTCGCGCAGATCCTTGATGATGCGCGCGAACGACGTGCTGATGGCCGATTCCTGCAGCCCGGCCAGGCCGCGCATGATCGGCACGCCGGATTTGAGCAGCGTGTAGATCTGCCTGCTGAACAGCTGCACGTCCATCGACGTGACCTTTTTTTCGAACAGGCGCTCGCGCCAGCCGGCGCCGCTGCCGCTGCCCGTCACACGCTTGTTGGTCACGCTGATCTCGAGCGGCGTCACGCCGCTGCCGAACAGCTGGTCGGCGACGGCGCCGCTGTCGACGCCTTCGAGCACGCCCTGCAGCAACTCGCCGCGTCCGTCGCGGCCTTTATAGGCAAAAAATGGCATGGTTTATCGGCCCTCGACTCAATCGTCGAACTGGTTACTGACCCGCATCGCCTCGGCGATCGTCGAGCGCCCCTGCACGGCCAGGCTCACCGCATGGCGGCGCAGCGTGTCGCCACGCATTTCGGCCTGGGCCACTTTCAGGAAATGCCCGGGATCGGGATGGTTGACGGCCTCGGTCACGGCGCGCGTCATTTCCAGCAATTCGTAGACGCCGGTGCGGCCCCGGTAGCCGGTGCCATTGCAATGCGAGCAACCCTTGCCGTGGAAGAAGCGTGTCGTCGCCGCCAGCTCCTTCAGTTCCGAGCGCAGCCACTCGACTTCGTTCGCGGCCGGCTGGTAGTCCACCGTGCAGCTCTCGCAGATCACGCGCACCAGGCGCTGGGCCAGCACGGCCTGCAGCGAGCCGCCGACCATGTAGCGCGGCACGCCCATGTCCATCAGGCGCAGCGGCGTGCTGGCGGCGTCGTTCGTGTGCAGCGTCGAGAGCACCAGGTGACCCGTCATGGCGGCGCGCAGGCCGATCTGCGCGGTTTCCTGGTCACGCATCTCGCCCACCAGCACGATGTCCGGGTCTTGCCGCAGCGCCGAGCGCAGCACGCGCGCAAAGGACAGTTCGATCTTGTCGTTGACCTGCACCTGATTGATACCCGAGAGACGGTACTCGACCGGGTCCTCGACCGTGATCAGTTTTTTCTCGACCGAGTTCAATTCGGCCAGCGCGCTGTAGAGCGTCGTCGTCTTGCCGCTACCCGTCGGCCCGGTGACCAGCACCAGTCCGTTGGGGCGCGCGACAATCGCGCGAAAGCGCTCGACCAGGCGCGCCGGCATGCCGATGGCGTCCAGGCGCAGCGTGGTGCCGCCCTGGTTCAGCAGACGCATGACGACCGATTCGCCGTACTGCGTCGGCATCGTCGAGATACGCACATCGATGCGCTGGTTGCGCACCTTGACGGCAAAGCGCCCATCCTGCGGCAGGCGTTTTTCGGAAATGTCCAGGTCGGCCATCAGCTTGAGGCGCAGCGCCAGCGGCGTGGCCACTTTCAGATCGGCCTCGGTTTGCAGATGCAGCAGGCCGTCGATACGGAAGCGGATCTGCAGGCGCCCGTCCTGCGGCTCGATGTGGATGTCCGACGCGCGCACCTGGGCGGCGTCATCGAACACCGATTGCAGCAACTTGACGATCGGCGCTTCTTCGAGGCCCGGATTGGCGGCCAGGGCGCCAAAGTCGATCGACACGTCGCTCAGGTCGGCCTCGACCTCGCGCGCCAAACCGGTGATCTCGCCGGTGCGGCGGTAGATGCGATCGATCGCGCCCAGCACCTCGGTCTCGTTGACCACGGCCAGCTCGACGCCCTTTTTGATCAGGCGCGCGATTTCGTCATAGGCGAACAGGTCGGTCGGATCGGACACGCCCACCAGCATGGCCTCGCCCCGGTCTTCCAGCACCAGCGCGCGAAAACGGCGCGCGGCCGTCTCCGGCAACAGCCGCACCAGATCGGCATTGATGTTATAGAACTTGAGATTGATGTACGGGATGTCGAGCTGGCGCGCCAGTGCGCCGGAAATCTGGTCCTCGGTGACAAAGCCGCTTTCAACGAAAACGCGCCCGAGCTTGCGACCGGTACGCTTCTGGTCGGCAAGGGCCTGTTGGAGTTGTTCTTCACTCAACAGCTTTTGCTGCATCAATACTTCGCCGAGACGCACTTTCTCTGGCCTTGCCATACCGTTCCTTGGTCAAATTCTTGCAGCGTTGATTCTATGCCAGAAAGAATATAAATTGACTCAAGGAATTAAAATGTGTCGGCTTTTGGCGTCAGTGTTGCTTACGATCGATGGCGAAACGACATCAAACCGCGCAATCCACGCATTCCAGACTGACAAACCCGGCGCCACGCCAACGGCGCCCCAAATGCACATGGCGCCAGACGAGGCTGGCGCCATGCTTTGTCGCGCGGGCATCGATACTGCCCCGCACTGCCTGTCAGGAACGCTTACTTGGCCTTGCGACGACGACCGATCATGCCCACGCCAGCCAGGCCGGCCAGCATCAGTGCGATCGTGCCCGGCTCAGGCACTTCGTTGATCTCGTCTGGCAGGACCTGGGCCGGATCGACGCCAGGCACGGCCGCGACCGGCTCCGTCACTGGCTGGGTCGCATCGCCACCGCCCGTCTCGCCCGTGCCAGGGGGCAAACTGACATCGACGTTGCCACTGCCACCGGCAGTTGGTGTGCCACCGTCGCCGGCGCCACTGCCGGTCGAGCCGCCGCCTGCCGAGCCACCAACCGCCGACCCACCACCTGCCGAGCCACCAGCCGTCGAGCCACCGCCCGAGGCGCTACCGCCACCGACTGCGGCGCCGCCGCCGGCAGTACCGCCAGCCGCAGGCGACGTCGCGCCGCTGCCGCTCTGGCCTGTTTGCCCCTGCACGATCTTGACGCCGTCGCCATCATTGATGACCGCGACCGAGTTGCCAAAGCGTGCCGCCAGCAGGCCGTTACCGGCGCTGAGCACATAGCTGGCATCGATGCCTTGCTGGACGAACAGTTTTTGTGCATCCGACTGCGAGAGGCTGGCGCTGGCTTTGCCGACGAGAACCGACGTCAGGTCCGTATTGGCACTATGTGCAATGCCGCCGACCAAGCTGACACCGCTACCGAATACACCGGAGCCGATGACACTGGAACCATTGCCTGCAGTCCAGCCGCTCTGAAACGCAGGCTGCGAGGCTGAAGAGACGACATCAGCCTGGGCTGCGCCGGCGGAGATCAGAAGCGAAGCAACAACAAGGTGGCGAATTGACATGAAAGTAACTCCTGGGAAAGTAAAAATTATTATTTTTGCAAGCACGAAGTCATCCTAGCATGCCTTATCGAAAGGCAACTGCTTCCACCAAACAAACCGTGCGCCCCACTTTCCGGAAGTATTTAGTTGATTTTGCCTATTTATTTAAATAACGTAGGCCGCAAACCAATTTTTTTCGCAATACTGAAAATAAAGCCGGCCGCTGCCATATTTGCAACTTCGATTCTTTAATGACAATTCTAGTATTATTTTGTCACCACCAACCTTCGCCACTGTGGTGCAAATGAAAAAAGGCTGCATCCCGACGGATGCAGCCTTGGTTTGACTGGCACGACACTGTCGCGCCAGGAACGTGATGCTTACTTGACGCTGGCGCTGGCGGCGCCGCCGGCAGGAGTGACCACGACCATATACGGCATGACGCGTGAGGCCATCCGTGCATCCGTCTTGAGCATCTCTACCTCATCAGCGAGGATATTGGCCGCCTCTTGCAGCATGACGTCCTTGGCATCCTTGGCCGCTTTTTCGGCTGCCAGTTCAGACTGCAGATTGCGCTCGTCCGCCTGCAGGCCGTCATCCTGACGCGGCGCACCGCGCACGGCGACCACTGTTTTCTTGGCCTTGGTCGGATCCGGCGCTTCGGCGCGCTTTTCCTTGCTGCCCGGACCGCTGGCAGGTTCGTCCGGCGTCACCGACGTGCCGCCCAGGCGGGCTTCACGCAGCTTCGAACGGGCATCCTGCGTATCGCGCTCCTTGCGGCGCACGGTTTCATTCAGCGAAATCACGTTTTCCTTGCGCAGCTTGAGCACTTCGGCGATGTCTTCCTGCAGGAACTGGAAGTCCTTGTCCTTGGCGATGCGCGCTTCATGACGTTGCTGCAGCGGCGCCACCAGTTCTTTCAGGTCGCCGGCCGGCATGTAGGTAGCAGGCTTGATCGCCACCCATGGCAGCGCGTTGTCGTACGACGATTCGCCAAAGCTGTCGAGGTCAGTCATGACGGGCAGCTTGATGTCCGGCGTCACGCCGCGCAACTGCGTGGTGCCACCATTGATGCGGAAGAACTGGGCGATCGTCATCTTGAGCTCGCCGTAGCGGGCTTTTTCACCCGGCGCGAAACGGTCGAGATCGATCAGCGTCTGGACCGTGCCCTTGCCGAAGCTCGGCTCGCCGATGACGAGGCCGCGACCGTAATCCTGGATCGCCGCCGCGAAAATCTCGGACGCCGAGGCCGAGCCACGGTTGATCAGCACGCCCATCGGGCCATCCCACGCCAGGCCGGCCTTGACGTCGCTTTCGACTTCGACGCGGCCTTCCGCCGTGCGCTGCATGACGACCGGGCCCTTGTCGATGAACAGACCCGTCAGTTCGACGGCCTCGGTCAGCGAACCGCCGCCGTTATTGCGCAAGTCGATCAGGACATTGTCGACCTTGTCTTTCTTGAGTTCGACCAGGATGCGCTCGACGTCGCGCGTGGCGCTGCGGAAGTCTTTTTCACCCTTGCGACGGCCTTCGAAGTCTTGATAGAAGGTCGGCAGCGCGATCACACCGATGCGGCGCTCGACACCGTTTTCCTTGACCTTGATGATCGACTTCTTGGCAGCCTGCTCTTCCATGCTGATCTTGTTGCGGACCATCGACACGCTCACGTGCTTGGCATCGACGCCGCCGTCGCCCGGGATCACGTCCAGGCGCACTGTCGTGCCCTTCTCGCCGCGCACCAGCGCGACCACATCATCCAGGCGCCAGCCGAGCACGTCGGTGAACGGTGCATTGCCCTGCGCGACGCCGACGATACGGTCACCAACCTTGAGCTTGCCGGACTTTTCGGCCGGGCTGCCAGGCACGACTTCGCGGATGACCGTGTAGTCGTCGCGCGACTGCAGCACGCAGCCGATGCCTTCGAGCGACAGGCGCATCGCGATATCGAAGTTGTCGGCCGAGCGCGGACCAAGGTAATTGGTGTGCGGCTCGATGGCGGTGGCATACGCGTTCATGAACATCTGGAACACGTCTTCGTTGTTCAGCTTGCCGATGCGGTTGACGTAGTTCTCATAACGTTTGTCCAGCGTTTCGCGGATCGATTTATCGTCCTTGCCGGCGAGCTTCAGACGCAGCCAGTCGTTCTTGACGCGCTTGCGCCACAGATCCTGGATTTCGTCTTCGCTCTTGGCCCACGATGCTTTTTCGCGGTCCAGCTGCATCGTTTCTTCGCTCGCGAAGTCGAACGTGCCCTTGAGCAGGCCACGGGCGTACGCCATGCGTTCGCCAAAGCGCTTCTGGTACAGGTTGTAGATCGAAAATGGCGCGCTCAGGTCTTCGTTGTTGATGGCGTCGTCCATCTTCGTGCGCAGGGCGCCGAAGCCGTCGAGGTCTGCCTGGACGAAATACAGCTTTTCGCCGTCGAGACCTTCGAAGTACTTATCGAAGATCTTGGCCGACATGGCGTCGTCGAGCGGCACCGGGCTGTAGTGATAGCGGCCCAGCACGCGCGAGGCCCACAGGGCGGCTTGGGTCTGGGCGGCGATTGGCTTCATGTCGCCGCGAATGGCGGGGGTGGCGGATTTGCCGGCGGGCTTGGCTGCAGACTTCGCCGAATCGGCGGGCTTGGCCGGAGCCGGTGGCGTTGCGACGGCAGCAGATTTCTCGGGCTGCGCGGTCACCACATGGGCGGACATGGCAAACGCCATGGCGGCGAGGAGCACGTGCTTCTTCATTCTGCGATTCTCCGAACGGGATTCCTGTTGCGGTTGCGGCATGGCGCAAGGCAAACCTGCCATACCGCGCTTTTCGGTCCATTCTACAGGTAGAACGGCGCGCCAGCGGCAGCCTGACCCGCGTGCGGCGCCGCAAATGCAATCAATTAAGGTTGCCGTAAGCCTGTCCTGGCCTCTGTATTTACCCTTTGACAAGCCCCGCCAGCGCATCGCTGTAATACCAGAGCAGAGCGAGCAAGACCAGCAGCGGCGCCCACGGCCACGAGCGGGCGGCAAGCTTCCAGTCGACGGGCGATGGCCAGAACGACAAAAACTGTGGCGCCAGAAATACCATCAGCGCCAGATCGACCGGCTCGAACGCCAGACCGTGGCGCGTGCGCCACCAGGCCACGCCCAGCGGCACGAACAGCACCAGGAGCGGCGCCAGCGCGGCCGGGGCCGCGTTGTACCAGCGCAGGTTGGCAAAGGTGACCGAGCCGAGTTCCCAGTTGTGCCCACGGGCCTTGCTGCCCCTGGCCCGCTTGATGCGGCGCGGCAGGACGCTCATCCCGACTGGCTCGGCATTGGTGAGCAGGCCCACCGAGAAATGCGCCAGCTCGTGGCACAGCGTGCCAGCGGCGGTGAAGACGAAAAAGACCGGGTGCGCGGCCGCAGCGATCCACAGCAGGAAGGCCAGCGCAACTGACGGAATCAGGTAGATCAGGATGTCGAGCGATGGCGCTGCCACGGCGCAGGCGGCGGCGGGAAGCCAGGCGCTGCAGCCGCCGGCCATGGTGTCAGCGTGCGTAGAAGCAGCGCCCGCACGCCTGGCGGTAGCTTTCGTTGCCGCCGATGCTGACCTGCTCGCCTTCGCGGATCCGGCGCCCCTGCTCGTCGACGCGGATATTCATCGTGGCCTTCTTGCCGCAGGTGCAGATGTTCTTGATTTCCTCGATATCGTCGGCCAGCGCCAGCAGATAGGCCGAGCCGGGGAACGGCTCGCCGCGAAAGTCGCTGCGCAGGCCATAGCAGATGACGGGCACGCCGCGCAGCTGGGCCAGCTGGTGCAGCTGGCTGACCTGGGCCGCCGTCAGGAATTGCGATTCGTCCACCAGCAGGCAGGCCACGTTCTCGACCTGGTCGAGGAAGTTCGTGTCTGCGTGAAACACTTCGGCTGAACGCTGCGCCCCGAGGCGCGACGTGATCACGCCGACGCCATAGCGGTTGTCGATTGCCGCCGTGTAGAGCTTGACCTGCTGGCCCTGCTCTTCGTAGTTGTGCGCGACCTGCAACAGGGCCGTCGATTTGCCGGCGTTCATCGCCGAGTACCTGAAATAAAGTTTGGCCACTGCCCTGTCCTGCCTGTCTGTCCGATGCGACGAAGGCCGCGATTATAGCGTGCCGGCAACCTGAACCGCCAGCCGATCATCAGCCCATCGCCGCTTGTCCGTCACTTGCCCGGATGGTATTTCCGCTCGAGATGACGCTCGATATCTTCTTTGTAGAACAGCACGTCCTTGAACTCGCCGCGCGCATACATCGCCGCCTGGTCGGTGAAGTGCGGCGAACGGGGATCGCTGCTCTGGCCGCCGGCCAGGATGCTCTTGGCGCGCACTTTTGGACCGAACTCGACGGCAGCAACGAAGCTGTTGCCGCGATCGCCATAGATGCGCTTCGTGGTTTGTTTGGCCGACATGCCGAACGATGCCAGCGAGCCCCAGTTGGCCGACGTGAACGGCACGGGAATGCTGGGCTTGCTGTCGTCGTATTGCTGGTCGATTGCGCCGGACAGGCGCTGGAAGCGGTTGATCTCGCCCCACGGCGTGCGCCAGTCGCCGAAGTCGGCCGTCAGTTTGTCCGACGCGCGCAGCAGTCCGTCGAGCCGGTCGGCCGGGTTCAAGCGCTGGGCGATATAGTCGACCGGCGGAATCATCTCGCCTTTGGCGCGCGCGCCATGCTGCGCTACCAGGTCCTGGCCCCAGTAGACGGCCAGCGACGTAGGGACCGAGTCGATCGCGTAGCGCATGTTCCAGCCACGCAGCGCGTCGATCTGTTCGGCCAGCGCCGCCTTGCGCGGGTCTTCCGGCGGCAAGGCGTCGTAGTCGGCAATCACAGCGGGCACGAGTGGCTCGAACGCCTGCAGGCGCGTGTCGTACGAGGCTGCGATCAGGCCGTCGATATCGAGCCCCTTGGCATCCTTGAACACGCGCGCGGCATTGCGCCCGCGCGCGTTCTCGGGCAACGACCACATATATGACGGGTAGTTCGCACACTTGGGGCTGCTCACGCCGGCCGCCGTGCAGGGCCAGTTGTTGGTGTTGAAGATGTAGCCGCTGGCCGGGTTGAGCAGCGTGATCGTCTCGTCGACCTCGTGCAGGCGCTGCCATTCGTTGGCGGGATTGCTGCCATCGACCGGCCGGGTCCAGTCCACGCGCGGGTCGCGCTTCGGGATGAAGTTGCCGTGGAAGTAAGCGATATTGCCCTTCGCATCGGCGTACACCGTGTTGTTGGACGCATTGGTGCGCAGCTCCATGGCCTTGTAGAACGCGCTGTAGTCGCGCGCCTTGGTGCGCGTGTACGATTGGGTCAGCGCGTTGAGCGGGTCGTCCATCAGCTTGACCGACACCCACTTGCCGCCTTCTGCGCGCACGACCGGGCCATGGTGCGTGAAGTAGGCAGTGACGCTGCGGCTGGCCATGGCGCCGTCGGGCATCTTGTACGGCAGCGCGATCGCAACCTTGCGCATCGGCGCCTCGTGCTTGCCGTACTTGTAGAAGAACTCGCCGTTGCGGTCGACGACCGTTTCCAGGTATTCGTCGATGACGTCGCCGCCGCCGGACGTGTGCATCCAGCCCAGCTTGTCGTTGAAGCCCTGGTAGATGAAGAACTGCCCCCAGGTCACCGCGCCATAGGCATTCAGGCCCTCTTCACTGACCATGTGCACTTCGGGGCGGAAGTAGAACGACGTGTGCGGATTGATCATCAACAGCGCACGGCCATTGGCGCTCAGTTTCGGTGCGATGGCAAACCCGTTCGAGCCGCGCGGCTCCGGCGCGAAGCCGCGCGGGTCTTGGCGCGGTGCGCTCAATGGCGTGCCTGGTTGCGCGCCCAGTTGCGCCACTGCGGGGCGCTTGCCATAGAACGCCGCCAGCTCGTCCAGCTCGATCGACTCGATGTCGCCGCCGATGCTGCCCTCACTGAAGGTAAGCGCCATCCACGGCTCGAAGTGGGTCAAGAGCTTCGGCTTGACCTCGGGATGCGTGTACAGGTAATAGTTCAGGCCATCGGCAAACGCCTTCATCAGGTTCTGCAGCCAGGCGGGACTAGCGGCATATTGGGCCTGCATGGCGGCCGGCTGGACGTACAGCTTCATGCGCAGATCGCGCCAGATCTCGGCCTCGCCCTCGACTTCGGCCAGACGCCCCATCGCATTGATGTAGTTCAGTTCGATGCGATTGAAGTCGTCCTCGGCCTGCGCGTACAGCGTGCCGAATACGGTGTCGGCATCGGTGCGCCCGAACACGTGTGGAATGCCCCACTTGTCGCGCAAGATCGTCACGCGCTCGGCCGTGGCTTTCCAGCGCGCGACCGTGGCCGCGCTGGGCGCAGTCTGCGCGCTGGCGGCCGTGATCGGTGTCTTCGTGGGCGCGACGGCAAACGCCGGTGCGGCGGCGCCGATCAGGAGCAAGCCGAGCAATGCCGGCGTGAACGAAGGTGACGTGGGCATCTTGGGCTGGCTCCTTGAGGGCGTGTTGCGGTTCAGTCGGCGCCGAGGCCGGCGTTGACGAGGCGTTGCTTGAGACGTTCGTTTTCGGTCAGCAGCGTGGCCAGGCGGTCTTTCATCGCTGCGCGTTCGCTGCGCAGCGTGGCCAGCTCGTCGGCCGGGTCGACCGGTTCTTTCTCTTTGCGCGGGCGGGCCGCGCTTTTCTGCTCGCGCACCTGACGCGCGGCCTGCTGCAATTCCTTGCGCCCGCCCGCGACCGCGGCGAGCTGCGCCGACTCGGACAGCTGCGCCACATTGGCGGCGGCATTGATCGAGATGGTGCCGGCGCGCACGGCTTCGCGCAGCTCGGGCGTGGCCGCTTTCTGGATGCGTTCGATCTGGCTGATCGTATTGCTCGACACGCGCGCCGCGCGCGCGACGTCTTCGCGCGTGTTCCATGGCGGCGAAGCCGCATCCGGCGCCGCGTCGGCGGCGCTGTCCTCGTCGGCCGGGCGCTCGGCCACGCGCGCCGAGACGATCTCTTTTTTCTTCAGCGCCAGCACGCCGCGCTGGAAGTCCGACACGCTGCGGCGCGCCAGGTGGTTGTCGATCATCCACAGCATGACGTCCTCGATCGACTCGAAGCTGTTGTTGTGGACGGTGCGAAACGGGATGCCGTGCTTCTGGCAGAGTTCATAACGGTTGTGGCCGTCGATCAGCGTGTCGCGCCAGAGCACCAATGCGTCGCGGCAACCTTCGGCGAGCAGACTGCGCTCGAGCGCCGCTTGTTCGATCGGGCTGAGTGGGTCGACGAAAGAGCGCAGTTCGTCGTTGATCGTGATATTCAATTCGGGTCCTTGCGTGTCGTACGGGGGATGTCGTGGTGCGGCAGCATCGTTGAGGTGCCCGATGGCATGCTACACGATCCGGACAAGGCCGCTGGGTTGCGCTTGCCATAACGGAATGTATGGGCGGTCGCGCGCCAGGGCGTGTGCATCGGCGCCCACGCGCGAGGTCGGCGTGGAAAGCCAGGATAATTCGTGGTGCGGGCAGCCGGAATCGAACCGGCACGCCTCACGGCGGCAGATTTTAAGTCTGATGCGTCTACCAATTTCGCCATGCCCGCGCCGCCCGGATTGTACTACGTGGAGCAACTCGGGTGTTAGTGGCTGAGCTGCCAATGGCCACATGCGCTTCACCGGCCCACCCAATGTAAACACCCACTGTCGACATGGCTATTCAGGCAAATTCGTTCAGGTTTCAAGGGAGCGCGGCCTTAATGCGAGCTGACATAAAATCAACGCATTATCTTGTCATTTCTTTTCGCCTGGCCGGCGCCATCGTATCGACGCGGGCATCACGGCGAACCACGTACTGTATAGAAGGAACTTCCAAACATGGAACAATTCAGGGAAATCAAGCTGTCCCGGCGCGATGTCTTGATCGCCGGCGCGGTCTCGGCTTCGGCCGTGGCAATGCCTGGCGCGAGCGCGCAGCCAGCCGCCAATGCACCGGTCGCCAATCCAGAGCCGGTCAAGGTCGGCGTCTCGTTCAATGTCAACGGCAAGGATGTCACGCTCGAACTCGACACGCGCACCACGCTGCTCGACGCACTGCGCGAGCACCTGCACCTGACCGGCTCGAAAAAAGGCTGCGACCAGGGCCAGTGCGGCGCCTGCACCATCATCATGGATGGCCGCCGCATCAATTCCTGCCTCTCGCTGGCCATCATGCACGACGGCGCCAAGATCACGACGATCGAAGGCCTCGGCACGCCGGACAAACTGCACCCGATGCAGGCTGCCTTCATCAAGCACGACGGCTACCAGTGCGGGTACTGTACCCCGGGCCAGATCTGTGCCAGCGTGTCGGTGATCGAAGAAATTCGCGCCGGCATGCCAAGCCACGTCACCGCCGACCTCAATGCCAAGCCACAAATGACCGTGGAAGAAATCCGTGAGCGCATGAGCGGCAATATCTGCCGATGTGGCGCCTACTCCAACATCATCGATGCCATCAAGGAAGTGGGAGGGGTCAAAGCATGAAGGTCTTTACTTACCAACGTGCCACCACGCCGGCACAGGCAGCACAACTCGTGGCCCGCACGCCAGGCGCGCGTTTCATCGCCGGCGGCACCAACCTGCTCGACCTGATGAAGCTCGAGATCGAAACGCCGGGCGCGCTGATCGACATCAACGGCCTGGGTTTCGACAAGATCGAGCCAACCGCCAATGGCGGCCTGCGCATCGGCGCCTTCGTGCGCAATACCGATCTGGCATCCGACCCACGCGTGCGCAAGGACTACGCCGTGCTGTCGCGCGCCCTGCTGTCGGGCGCCTCGACCCAGTTGCGCAACAAGGCAACCACGTCGGGCAATCTGCTGCAGCGCACCCGCTGCGCGTATTTCTACGACACCGCGCAAAAGTGCAACAAGCGTCAGCCGGGCAGCGGTTGCGCCGCGATCGGCGGCTTCACGCGCAACCTCGCCGTGGTCGGTGCCAGCGACGCCTGCATCGCCACGCACCCGAGTGACATGGCGGTCGCGATGCGCCTGCTGGACGCCGAAGTCGAGACCGTGCGCGCCGATGGCAGCAAGCGCACGATCCCGATCGCCGACTTCCACCGCCTGCCGGGCAACACGCCGCACATCGAGACGACCCTCGAGCCAGGTGAACTGATCACGTATGTCACGCTGCCAAAGCCACTGGGCGGCGTGCACGCGTACAAGAAAGTGCGTGACCGCGCGTCGTATGCGTTCGCGCTCTTGTCGGTCGCCACCGTGATCCTGCCGGACGGCAGCGGTCGCGTGGCGGTCGGCGGCGTGGCCCACAAGCCATGGCGCGTCGAAGCCGCCGAGCAGCAGATGGGCGCCGGCGCCAAGGCCGTGGCCGATCGCCTGATGGCCGGCGCGAAGACCACCGAAGAAAATGCCTTCAAGGTGCCTTTGGTACACCGTATTTTGGCCGCAGCAATGCAAGACGCAAAGAAAGCCTAAGCCATGAAATTCCTGACTCCAGCAACAACCAATCCGATTGACCGCATGCGCTATGTCGGTCAGCCAACCAACCGCATCGACGGCAAGCTCAAGACTACCGGTACCGCGCCGTACGCCTACGAGCATCACAAGGAAGTGCCGAACGCCGCGCACGGCTTCGTCATCGGCTCGGGCATCGCCAAGGGCCGCATCGCGTCGATCGATATCGAGGCCGCGCGCCGCGCGCCAGGTGTGCTGGCCGTCGTCACAGCCGAGAATGCCGGAAAGCTGGGCAAGGGCGACATGAATACCGCCCACCTGCTGGCCGGCCCGAACATCCAGCACTATCACCAGGCCGTCGCGCTGGTGGTGGCCGAGACGTTCGAGCAGGCACGCGCCGCCGCAGCACTGGTCAAGGTCAACTACACGGTGCAAAAGGGCCGTTACGACCTGAAGGCTGAAAAAGGCAATGCCATCAAGCCAACCGGCGAACAGGATCCGCCAGACACCAAGGCGGGCAACTTCACGCGTGGTTTCGACACGTCGCCCGTCAAGCTCGATGCCACCTACCATACGCCCGACCAGTCGCACGCGATGATGGAGCCGCATGCCTCGACCGCCTTCTGGGAAGGCGACAAGGTCACGGTCTACACGTCGAACCAGATGATCGCCTGGTGCCGCAGCGACCTGGCCAAGACGCTGGCCATCCCGAAAGAAAAAGTGCGCGTGATCTCGCCCTACGTCGGTGGCGGCTTCGGCTCGAAACTGTTCCTGCGCGCCGATGCGCTGCTGGCAGCCCTGGGCGCGCGCGCGGCCAAGCGCGCCGTCAAGGTCTCCCTGCACCGTCACCTGATCTTCAACAACACCACGCACCGTCCGGCGACGATCCAGCGCATCCGTATCGGCGCCGGCCGTGACGGCCGCATCATGGCCATCGGTCACGAAACCTGGAACGGCAACCTGCCGAAAGGCAGCGCCGAAGTGGCAACCGCGCAAACGCGCCTGCTGTATGCCGGTCCGGATCGCATGACCACCACCCGCGTGGCCGAGCTCGATCTGCCGGAAGGCAATGCGATGCGCGCGCCAGGCGAGGCGCCGGGCATGATGGCGCTTGAAGTGGCGATGGACGAGATGGCCGAAAAGCTGAACATGGACCCGGTCCAGTTCCGCATCCTGAACGACACCAAGGTCGACCCCGAAAAGCCGATCCGCAAGTTCTCGGAACGCCGCTTCATCGAGTGCATGCGCATGGGCGCCGACAAGTTCGGCTGGGCCAAGCGCAATCCGAAGCCAGGCCAGGTCCGCGAAGGCCGCTGGCTGATCGGCCACGGCGTGGCGTCCGCCTTCCGTAACAGCCCGGTGATGAAATCCGGCGCCCGCGTCAAGCTGGGCACCGATGGCCGCGTGACGGTGGAGACCGACATGACCGATATCGGTACCGGCAGCTACACGATCATCGCGCAGACCGCGGCCGAAATGCTGGGCGTGCCGCTCGACCGCATCGATGTGCGCCTGGGCGACTCGGACTTCCCGGCATCGGCCGGTTCGGGTGGCCAGTGGGGCGCCAACAGCGCGACGTCGGGCGTGTACGCGGCCTGCGTCAAGCTGCGCGAGCAGGTTGCCGCCAAGCTGGGCGTGAACGAAGCCGACGCCGAATTCGTCGACGGCACCGTGCGCGTGGGCAGCAACAGCCAGCCATTGACCAAAGCAGCGGCGGGCGGTGAACTGGTCGGCGAGGACACGATCGAATTTACCGGTGGCCTGGACAAGAAAAACCAGCTGTCGAGCTTCGGCGCGCACTTCGTCGAAGTCGCGGTCGATTCGATCACGGGCGAGACGCGCGTGCGCCGCATGCTGGCCGTGTGCGCGGCAGGCCGTATCCTGAACCCGATGCAGGCACGCAGCCAGGTCATCGGCGGCATGACGATGGGTATCGGCGGCGCGCTGATGGAGCACCTGGTGGTCGACAAGCGCCTGGGCTTCTTCGCCAACCACGACATGGCCACCTACGAGGTGCCGGTGCACGCCGACGTGCCGCACCAGGAAGTCATCTTCATCAAGGAAGAAGACGAAATCTCATCGCCGATGAAAGCCAAGGGCATTGGCGAACTGGGTCTGTGCGGTGTTGCTGCGGCGGTCGCCAATGCAATCTACAACGCGACCGGCGTGCGCGTGCGCGAGTATCCCATCACGCTCGAGAAGCTGATCGAAAAGATGCCGCTGTCGGTTTGATGCTCGATTGACGTGCCAGTGGCAGCGGCAACAGGCCGATTGCCAAGATGTCCCCCTGCCCTCGTGACCGCCTCTCTGGCGGGCACGAGGCGCTCCTCTTTTTTTCCGGTGCACCGAACCCCTCCCCCGCGCCATGCGGATGCGAACAAAGGCCGAGCCCATGAAATTCAATACCCCCGCCACCACCAATCCCATCGACACGCTGCGCCATGTCGGCAAGCCGTACGACCGTGTCGATGGCCCGCTCAAGTGCACGGGCCAGGCACAGTATGCCTATGAACACCACGCCGCCGTACCGGACGCCGCCCATGGTGTGATGGTCGGCGCCACGATCGCCAAGGGCACGATCCTGGCGCTTGACGACACGGCAGCGCGGCGCGCCCCCGGCGTGCTGGCGGTCGTCACCGCGGCCAACGCCGGCAAGCTGGGCAAGGGCCAGAAGAACACGGCCCTGCTCCTGGGCGGGCCCGAGGTCATGCACTACCATCAGGCCGTCGCGCTGGTGGTGGCCGACACGTTCGAACAGGCGCGTGCCGCTGCTCACCTGGTCAAGGTCAGCTACCGCGAGACCAAGGGCAGCTTCGATCTGGCCAGCGTGAAGGACAGCGGCGTTGCGCCCAAGCCCGAACGCGACTATCCGCCCGACACCCGCGTCGGCGACTTCGAGCGCACCTTCGACAGCGCCCCGGTCAAGCTCGACGCCACCTACACGACGCCCGACCAGGCGCACGCGATGATGGAGCCGCCTGCAACCACCGCGCGCTGGGACGGCGACAAGCTCACGGTCTGGACCTCGACCCAGATGGTCGACTGGTGCCGCACCGATCTGGCCAAGACACTGGGCATGGCCAAGGACAAGGTGCGCGTCGTCTCGCCCTATATCGGCGGCGGCTTCGGCGGCAAGCTGTTCCTGCGCACCGACGCCGTGCTGGCCGCGCTGGGCGCACGCGCCGCCGGCCGCCCGGTCAAGGTGGCCTTGCAGCGTCACCAGATCTACAACAACACGACGCACCGGCCGAAAACGATCCAGCGCCTGCGCATCGGCGTGGGTCGCGATGGCCGCATCCAGGCCATCGGCCATGAAACGTGGAACGGTAACCTGGCGGGCGGCCGGCCCGAGGTCGCCACGCAGCAAACGCGCCTGCTGTACGCGGGCGCGCACCGGATGACGACGACGCGCCTGGCCGTGCTTGATCTTCCCGAGAGCAATTCAATGCGCGCACCGGGCGAGGCGCCGGGCCTGATGGCCCTGGAAATCGCGATGGACGAACTGGCCGAGAAGCTCGGGATGGACCCGGTGCAGCTGCGCATCCTGAACGACACGAAGGTCGACCCAGAAAAGCCGAGCCGCCCGTTCTCCGAGCGGCGCTTTGTGGAGTGCCTGCGCACCGGGGCCGAACGCTTCGGCTGGAAGAATCGCCATGCCAAACCGGCCCAGGTGCGCGAGGGCCAGTGGCTGATCGGCCACGGCGTCGCGGCGGCATTTCGCAACAGCCCCGTGGTCAAGTCGGCCGCCCGCGTGCGCCTTGGCACGGACGGCATCCTGACCGTGGAAACAGACATGACCGATATCGGCACCGGCAGCTACACGATCATCGCGCAGACGGCCGCCGAGATGCTGGGGTTGCCGCTCGAGCGCGTGAAGGTGATGCTGGGTGACTCGGACTTTCCCGTCTCCGCCGGGTCGGGCGGCCAGTTCGGCGCCAACAGCGCGACGGCCGGCGTGTACGCGGCCTGCGTCAAGCTGCGTGACCAGATCGCGGCCAAGTTGAGCATGACGGACCCGGTGTTCGCCGATGGCGTCGTGCGAGCTGGCAGCACCAGCCAGCCACTGGCCAGGGCCGCCGAGGGTGGCGAACTGGTGGCCGAGGACGTCATCGAATTCGGCGAGCTCGCGAAAAAGAACCAGCTGTCCACCTTCGGCGCGCATTTCGTCGAAGTCGCGGTCGATTCGGTCACGGGCGAGACGCGCGTGCGGCGCATGCTGGCGGTTTGCGCGGCGGGTCGCATCCTGAACCCGAAAGCGGCGCGCAGCCAGGTAATCGGCTCGATGACGATGGGCGTGGGCGGTGCGCTGATGGAGCACCTGGTGGTCGACAAGCGCTTGGGCTTCTTTGCGAACCACGACATGGCGACCTACGAGGTGCCGGTGCATGCCGACATTCCGCACCAGGACGTGATTTTCCTCGACGAAGAAGACGAGTATTCGTCGCCGATGAAGGCCAAGGGCGTGGGTGAACTGGGCCTGTGCGGCGTGGCGGCCGCGATTGCCAATGCGGTCTACAACGCCACTGGCGTGCGGGTGCGCGAGTATCCGGTCACGCTCGACAAGCTGCTCGAGAAGATGCCGCTGCCGCTCTAGTGACCTATGCCGCTCCAGTGCCCTATGCCGGGCTAGAGCCCGCGTCGCCATCCACGACGACGCGGTTGCGACCGCCATCCTTGGCGGCGTACAGTGCCCGGTCCGCCGCCGCGATCAGCGTGGCTTCGTCGTTCAGCCCGGCGCGGTCAAACGCGGCCACACCCACGCTGAGCGTCACGTGACGGTCGTGTGCATCCGGGGCTTGCGGCAGGTTCAAAGCGGCGATATGGGCACGGATGCGTTCGGCCATCGCGCGCGCCTGCTCGAGCGTGGTGTCGGGCAGGATCGCCGCGAATTCTTCGCCACCGTAGCGCGCAGCCAGGTCGGCGGGGCGCTTGAGGATGCCCGCGATTTCCTGGGCCACACGGATCAGGCAAGCATCGCCTTCCTGATGGCCGAAATGGTCGTTGTAGACCTTGAACGTATCGATATCGAACATGAGCAGCGAGAGCGGTGCATCGGCCCGTTGGGCACGGCGCAGTTCGCGCACCAGCGTGACGTCGAACTGGCGGCGGTTGGCGATGCCGGTCAGGCCGTCGATGAACGAGCGCGCGCGCATGGCCTCGGCGTGCTCCAGCAAGCGCCGTTCGCGCTCTGCCGTGTCGCTGATGTCACGGATTTCAATGAGGCAGAAACGCTGGCCGGCGTCGTCGAAGGGCGTGACTGCGACTGACTGGTCGATCGGCTCGCCGTCGAAACTACCCGCGGGCCGGAGTGGGAAAGGGTTGCGGTTGCCGCCGTCTGGCACGGGGGAGGTTGCCGTCCCGTCGCTCAGCGCTGCCTGCACGGCGGCTTCGACGCGCGAGCCGCGCAGGCCGGGAAAGACCTCGATCAACGGATGGCCGGTGACGCGCGCCGCACCGCGGCCGCAGCGCGGCACCAGCCAGGCGTTCCAGTGGACGATGCAGGCTTGCGCGTCGAGCACCATCACGCCGCAATCGACAAGGTCGAGCGCGCGGGACAGGAATCCGGCGCCGGGTTCGGGCAGCGGTGCAGCGGTGCAATCATTGCGTCAAGCTTGCTGACCGAGCATATGCCAGGCCATGGCGCAGCAGACGATCACGACGCAGCACAGCAGACCGTAGACGAAGATGCGCATAGACGTGGCCAGGCCCGTGACGGCGCGGTTGGCGTTTTCGCCCAGCTTGCCGCGCTTGCGCGCGCTGTTCATCAGCATCGAAAAGAAGATGAACAAGGTCGCGCAAATCAGGACAACTTTCATGACGGCCTTTGCGTGACTAGGTGCGCACTGCGACGAGCACGAGCGCCACCACCGACAACAGGCCGGACAGCGCTGCGGTCACGCCCATCCACGTCATCTTTTGGCGCTGGGCATCCATTTTGGCGATCAATTGCGCATTTTGGTCGGCCAGATTGGCGATGATCTCGGAGGCCGAACGCATCTGGTTGCGCAGATCGGTCACCTCGGCATCGGTGCGCTCGACGCTGCGGATCAGGATATCGAACACGTCTTCGTCTTGCCCCGCCATCTCGGGCGCCGTGCCCATTGGCGCATCGGGCATGCCTTGCCGGTTGCGGTTGACCGTATCCCACAGGCGCCGCGCGCCATTTGCCACCTGCGGCGCCGCGCTGATCACTTCGCTCCAGGGAACGGTTCTTAGTACTGTCCACCAACCTGCTGCCATACCTGCTCCTCATCATTCGTTGTATTCCTGAGCATACCATTGCGGCGTGCTGCGGCCAAATGCCACACGCGTCGTGCACCGCGAGAACGCGGTGCGCCGCGCCTGGCCGCCTTGCGCTACCATCGTGCCTATGTGTGGACGACTTGACCAAAGCCAAACGGCCCGTTACTACGCCAGCGTAATCGGCTGGCTCGACGCCGTGTATGACAGCCAATCCGAACCGGCCTACAACGTGCCGCCGGGCACGTATCGCCCCGTGCTGCATCTGCAGGACGGCGAACGGCGCGTGGACGACGTGTACTGGAGTTACCAGGCGCGCTGGGCCAAGGGCAAGGTGCCGGTAACGATCAACGCGCGCCTGGACAAGCTGGACAACCGCTACTGGCGCGGCCTGCTCAAGTCGGGGCGCGCATTGGTGCCGGCCTCGGGCTGGTACGAATGGACCGGCGACAAAGGCAGCAAGCAGCCATGGCACATTCACCGCAAGGACGGCGCGCCGCTATTCATGCTGGCACTGGCCAATTTCGGCAGTTTCACCGAAAACCGCGCCGAGGCAGGCTTCGTCATCGTGACCGACGATGCCTCGGGCGGCATGCTCGATATCCACGACCGGCGGCCGGTGGTGCTGGACGCGCAGGATGCCGAGCGCTGGCTCGATCCGGCGCTCTCGAGCGAAGCGGCATTGGCGCTGGCCCGCTCGGCCGCCCTGCCCCCGGATGCATTCGCCTGGCACGAAGTGAGCACGCAGGTCAATCGCGCCGGCGCCGGCGGCGCCGACATCGCGCAGCCGATCGACAGCGACGCCTGACTTTCTCGCCCGCGCCGCCGGGCGGCACGATTGTCGTTGAATCCGGTACTTGGTTGATCTGGATCGAACCGGGGATGCAACCAAACGTCGGGTTCGGCACTCTTAATGGATTGCTACCACACGTGAGGTGAATCCATGGGCGAATACATGCAAATCCGGGGCCTGCTGCAAGAGGGTGAAGAATACGCAGGCCTCATCCTGGGCAAAGACGACCCCGACTACCATCTGGTCTTGCTGCCAGGCGACAGCGCGGACGTCAGCTGGCCCACGGCCGCCGATTGGGCCGCCAGCCAGGGGGGCGCGTTACCCACGCGGCGCGAACTGGCGCTGCTGTTTGCCAACCTGCGCGAATCGTTCGAGCGCGACTGGTACTGGTCCAGCGAGCCGCACGCCACGCGCGCCCAGCTGGTCTGGGGCCAGAATTTCGCCAGCGGTATCCAGACCATCTACGGCCGGCCGTATCGCGGGCATGCACGCGCGATACGCCGGATCAGTACGGCGGCCTGACACGGCGCACGGCGCTGGCGAGCACGGCGCCGTCAGCGCGCGGACATCAACGTTCCGGCACGCTGGAGCGGCCGATCGGCTGCGCCATATTGGCCAGATACCAGGCCGTCGCCGCCATCAATGCGACGTTGCGGCGCAGGCTGTCGGGATCGACCTTGTCCAGCGTATCGGCCGGCGTGTGGTGGATGTCGAAATAGCGTGCCGTGTCGACGATCGGCGCGAAGCTCGGCACGCCAGCGCGTTCCAGGCCGGCCAGGTCGCCCGTCGCCAGCACATCCTGGCGCTGGAACACACCGGCGCCGATCGGCTGCAGCGCCGCTTGCAGCGGCGCGAACAGCTTGACCGACTGCGGCGTGACGCTCGCGCGCAGGCCAAACGGGCGGCCCACGCCGTTGTCGCTCTCGATGGCGCCGAAGTGGTTGGCGGCGTTTGCTTGTTCCGCAGCAAGATAGGTGCTCGCGCCGCGCATGCCGTTTTCTTCGTTCATCCAGGCGATGAAGCGGATCGTGCGGCGCGGCTGGAAATCGAGTTTTTTCAGGATGTCGAACACGGCCATCGCGCTGGCGACGGCGGCGGCATCGTCGTGCGCGCCGGGCGACAAATCCCACGAGTCGAGGTGACCCGAGACGATGACGATTTCTTCCGGCTTTTCCACACCCGGCAGGTCGGCGATCACATTGAAGCTGTCGGCGTCGGGCAGATTTTTTGGCGTCAAGACGAGCTTCAGCTTGACCGGGCCACGCTTGGCCAGGCGCGCCATCAGCATGGCGTCTTCCGCCGTCACGGCAGCCGCCGGGATGCGTGCGTCGTCAGACAGGCCGGACGAGCCCGTATGCGGCAACCGGTACGCGGCGCCACCGACCGAGCGCACCAGCGCGCCGAGAGCGCCCAGTTCGGCCGCCATGCGCGGGCCGTTGCGGCGGTAGTTCGATCCCGCGCCATAGGCCTGGCCAGCCAGGCCACGATCGGCCATGTGCTGGTCGAAGGCCACGTCGAAGAGCACGATCTTGCCCTTCACTTCGGCTGACCGCGTCTTGAGTTCCTCGAAACTATTTAGCACCAGCACTGGCGCGACGAGGCCTTCGACCGGCGTGGCGCCCGAGCCGCCCAGTGCAGTCAGAACGATGCGCTGCGTGATGCCAGCCGGCCGGCCCGTGTAGTCGACCAATTCGCCCGTCTCGATCCCGCGCACCCAGTGCGGCACCTTCACCGGCTGCAGCGTCACCTTCGCGCCGAGCTTGCGCATGGCCTCGGCAACCTGCGTCACCGCCGCCGCCGCGCCAGGCGAACCCGACAGGCGCGGGCCGATCAGGTCGGTCATGTCTTCCGTGCGTTGCCAGGCGTAATCGCTCGTCATTGCCGCTTCGCGGATCTTGACCAGTGCAGCAGGATCGTTGCCGGGACTGGTGGCCAGGGCCGGGGCGCTGTTGACGACAGCGGCGATGGCGACCAATATGGAAAGGCGGCGAAGATGGCGAACGGGGAAGTTCATGCGGGAATCCTTGCGGTATTGAAAGGATTCAAACAATAGCGCATTGAGCAAGGTTTCGTCCCGACTTTCCTGGTCGAGGGGGCCAGCCCCCCTTTTTTTCAGGCGGCTACCAGGCGCACCAGCGTGATTTCAGACGGCGCCCCGAAGCGCTTCGGCGGCCCCCAGTAGCCGGTGCCACGACTGGTGTACACCCACATCTCGCGCACCCGGTTCAGGCCAGCCACAAAGGGCTGCTGCAGCGGCACGAACAGGTTCCACGGAAAGAACTGGCCGCCGTGCGTGTGGCCCGACAGTTGCAAATCGAACCCTGCTGCCGCTGCCGCTGTTGCGCTGCGCGGCTGGTGCGCCAGCAGCACGCGCGCACCGATGCCGGCCGGCGCGCCGGCAGCGGCACGTTGCGGGTCGCTCTTGTGCTCGGGGTGAAAATGGTGGGCGTGATAGTCGGCCACGCCCGCAATCATCAGGCGCGCGTCGCCCTTGTGCACGATCACGTGCTGGTTGATCAGCACATGCAAACCCAGGCGCCGCACTTCGGCAATCCACTCGAGCGCGCCCGAGTAATACTCATGGTTGCCGGTCACGAAATACACGCCGTCGCCCGCGCGCAGGCGGCCCAGCGGTTGCGTGTGCGACGCCAGGCGCTGCACGCTGCCGTCGACCAGGTCGCCCGTCACGGCAATCGCATCCGCTTCCAGTGCATTGACTTTATCGACGATGGCATTCAGATACGCACGCTTGATGGTCGGGCCCACGTGCACGTCGGAAATCTGCGCGATCGTGTAACCGTGCAGCGCTTGCGGCAAGTCGCGGATCGGCACATCTACCTTCACGATGCGCGCGACCCGGCGCGCGTTGGCGTAGCCGATCAGCGTTACCGCCAGCGCCAGCAAAGGTGCGGCCAGCGCGCTGACGTACAGCACCGGCACGGTCACCGCGCCAACGACCATCAGGACGAGCAGCACCAGGTCGCGCAGCACGGTCGCAACCAGCAGCGACGAGAACAGGCCCATCGACAGCAGGCCGACCCAGGCGACGGCATCGGACCAGCGGCGCCGGCGCATCGACGCCGACATCAGACCGACAGGCACCAGGATGCCCAGCAGGCACAACAGCAATCCGGCAATGAGGTTACCGAGCATGCCGAGGGCCAGGTCGGGCAGCAGGCGCATGCCGATATACACCAGCAGCATGAGCATCAGGAAAAGAACAATGAGAAAACTTCGGCTTGGACGCATGCGCAGAATAGATGAGAAGCAATAGAAGCTACATGGGGCATCCGGGCCGAGATGCAAGCGGGGATGTTACAGACCCAGCATGACTTGTAAAAATCTGTATTAGCAGATGGAACTATTTAGAAGCAAGAATATAGTGATTCTTACCCGGTGAGCGAGAACATCATTCCGATCTCCGCCGGGGTAAAAAGGAAAATGCCATGTTGAAATCGAAGACCTTTGGTGCTGTGCTGCTGGCCGCCGTCGCCGTATCGCCGGCGGCAATGGCCGGCGATCGTGGTACGAATACGGCCATCGGCGCCGTGCTCGGTGCAGTCGTTGGCCACACTGTGGGCGGCACCGGCGGCGCCGTGGCGGGTGGCGTGATCGGCGCGGCGGTGGGCAACGCCGTCCATTCGCGCGACGACCGTCGCCACTACGGCGATCGCGGTAACTATTACGACAATCGCGGCGGGTATTACCAGTCGCAACCGGCCTACGTCCAGCAGCGCCCTGTGTATGTCCAGCAGCGTCCGGTGTATGTGCAGCCGCGCCCGGTGTACGTGGAATCGCGTCCGGTGTACGTGCAACCGCGTCCGGTCTACGTCGAATACCGTGACGGTGGCCGTGGCTGGGACCGTCATGACCGCCGCGACCGTCATGATCGCCACGACCGCTGGGACCGCGATGACCGTCGCGGCTACGGCCGCTAACCTCAACAGCCGCGCACTGCGCGGCTTTTTCTTTGTCCACAGCCCACAGCCGGGGTCAGGTCTGACATTCGGACACGACCTCAGCTTTAGCCACTTCCAACGGCGACTTGCCCAGTATTAGCCTGGCCCTTTGCCAGCCAGGCTCGACTGCGCGACGGTTGAGATCGTGTCCGAATGTCAGACCTGACCCTCGCTTTTTGATCTTCGCTTTTCCAGCCCTTTCTCCTTCCCTCCGCTCTGCTTGTTCATCGGCGCCTTGCGCCATGCTCGGGGGACATCATGTACGACGCAGGCACCGTCATTTCGCTGACCGGCGGCCAATACCGCCTGTGCGAACCGCTGGCCGGCGCGGCCTACGGTGTCGTCTGGCGCGCCGACAGTCTGCATGCCACCGGCGCTGTTGCACTCAAGCTCGTCAACCTCGACCAGATGGCGCGCGCCCCGGTCGCACTGCGTACCCGCTGGCGGGACAGCGCCAGCACCGAGATCGCGTTCCTGCGCAGCCTGGCGCCCTGGGACGGCCGCCACATCGTGCGTTTGCTCGACAGTGGCGAGCACCTTGGCCTGCCGGCGCTCGCCCTGGAACTGCTCGATGGCGATCTGGCCGCCTACCTGGCGGAACAAGCCGCTGCCGGTTGCACGGTCGCCCCGGCCCGCGCCCTGGCCTGGATTGGCCAGGTCAACCAGGCGCTGGCCAAGGTCCATGCCAACGGCTGGCGCTACCTCGACCTGAAACCGGGCAACCTGCTGCTCGACCGTGCCGCCGACACCCTCAAGCTGGCCGACTTCGGCACCAACCGGCGCCTGGACGACTTGCGCGCCCATACCTATGCCGGCACCGCCAACTGGCAGGCGCCCGAGCAATTCTTTCCCGACACCGACGGCTATGCCACCGAAGCGCGCACCGACTACTTCGCCCTGGGCGCCCTCTTCTATTACCTCGTCTGCGGCCGCCTGCTGCGTTACAGCAGCGCCTGCGGCCAGGCGTGGCAGGCACATGGCCGCGATGGCGCAGCCACGCTGCTGGCCGCGCACCAGGCGCGCCCGCCCGTGCTGCAGCTTGACGAAGCGACGCTATTCGCCGGCCACCTGGGCCAGGCGGCCGTGCCTGGCCTGGCGCTGCTGCGCCGCCTGCTGGCCGACCGACCCGCCGAGCGTGCGCAGCATGCGCTGGAAATCAGCCGCCTGCTCGGGCAAGCCAGCAGCCTGCTGGCCGCGCCGCAGGTCAGGAGCGCAGCGTGAAACACCGTCGCCAGCGCATCTCCTTCGGCGCCGCGACAGCCTCGATCCTGCTCGCGCTGCTGTGCGCCGTGCAGCTGCTGGCCGTGCTCCGCGCGCCTGCTGCCTGGCTGCCGCGTGAGATCGATGTGCGCCTGCAGCCCGGCGAATCGATCGTACTGGGCCGCACCGAACTGGGCGCGCCGCGCGCCGCCGCGCGCCAGCTGACTCTGCGGCGCGATATCGCCGGCTCCTGGTGGCTGCGCAATCTGGCGCCAGTCCAGCCGATCGTGCTGCGCCGTGGCGACGCGCGCGCGCGCAGCAGCGACGTGCCGCTGGCGCGCGGCCAGCAGATTCAGGCCGGCGCCGTGCGCTTTACCGTGCTCGCGCAGGATGCCGGCAGTGTGACGCTCTCGAACGGCGGGCGCACTTGGCACTACGACGGCGCCACCCTGCTGCAGGACGGCGCACTGCAGCAGGCCTGCCTGGACGCGCCCCTCGCCAGCCGTGCGCTCGCGCTGTGGAACCGCGTTACGCCGCACGCCCTTGGCCTGGCGCGGCCTGTCAGCCTGGGCGGCCTGCTGTACTGCGGCAACCGGATTGCCAGCACCACGCTCGAAGCAGGCACTGCGTCGCTGGCGCGCCTGCAAGATGGCCGTATCGCGTTGTCGGTACGGGGCGATCAGCCGGTGCTCGTCTCGACCGCACATGGCTGGGAAGACGCCGCCGGGCGCGACCAGCCGCTGGCCGCCACCGATGCCTTCGCCGTTGGCCGCACCATCTTCACGCTGACGCCAAATGGCGACATGCTGCACATGACGCCATCGGGCCAGGTCGCGCTGTCGAACGCGCCGCAGGTGCAGCTGCCCGAGGCCGTGCGCTGGCAGTGGCAACAACGCACCCCGTTTACGCTGCCCGCGCCCACGCCGCTGGCCTGGGCCGCCGCGCTTGGCGTGCTGCTGCTGGGTGGGCTCAGCGTAGTGCCCCTGCTGCGCGGGCGCGCCGCAGGGGCAAGCATCGCCCTGCCGCTGCTGACCGCGCTCGTTGCGGCCACGGCCACCCTGCTGCTGGTCTCCCAGCGTAGCGGCGGTGCGCCCGGTGTCGGCATCTCGCTTTTTCTGGCCTGGGCCACGCTGTGGCTGACGCTGCGTTTTCAGGCGCGCATCGGCTTGCTGCCCGCCGTCGCCGTGCTGCTGCTGGGCGCCGGCCTGCTGATCCAGCTCGAGATGGGGCTGGGTGCACGCGACACCGCCTGGCTGCGCCACTTCCAGAACTCCACCGCCTTGCTGGGCCTGGGCTTGCCCGGCGCGCTGCTGCTGTTGCACTGCGTCGGCCGCAACAACCTGTCGCGCCCCGTCACCGAGCGCGTGCTCTTGACCCTGGCCGGGATGGCGTTGGTCGGCGTGCTGCTGCAGGTCTGCTTCGGCAGCGAGACGGGCGTGTTCGACATCCAGCCGTTCGAGTTCGCCAAGTTCGCACTGGCTGCGCTCAGCGCCCATTGCCTGGCGCTGGTCGCGGGTGGCGCGACGCACCAGCAGCGCAACTGGCGCTTCTGGTTGCGCATGGCCGCGCCCGTACTGCTGTTCGTGTTCCTGCTGGGCGTCGCGCTGGTGCGGGTCGACGATTATTCGCCACTGGTGCTGCTGCTGGTCTGGAGCAGCGCGATGGCGCTGGCCTGGTGCGCGAGCCGTGGCCGGCGCGCCGCCCTCGTCACGGCCGCTGTGGCCATTTGCCTGCTGGTGGCCGGCGGCGCAGCGCTGCGCAGCAGCGGCGCATTCCTCGGGGCGCTGGGTTTTTATCCTGAACGGTTCCAGGTCTGGAGCGCGCCAACCGTCCACCCGCACACGGGCCAGCAAATGCTGCTCGGCGCGCGCGCCATCGCCGAGGGCGGCTGGCTGGGTGCCGACAACGCATTCGGCCTCGCGGCGCTGGGCGGCGCGGCCGGCGACGCGCTGGCGATCCCCGCGATCCAGGATGACTTTGCGCCGGCCTTCCTGCTGCAGCGCCACGGCCTGGCCGCCGGTCTGGCGCTGTGGACGCTGCAGGCGCTGTTTTTGGTGGCGCTGGTGCGAATCGCCGCCGGTGCCTGGGGCCGTGCGCTGGCAGCCAACGACTTCCGGCGCGCCTGGCTGGGGCGCTTCCAGTGCTTCGCGCTATGCGGCGGCGCCGCGTTCGTCGCCGGCCACCTGCTGCTGTCGTGGGGCACCAACCTGGCGATGTTCCCGATCATGGGCCAGCCGATGAGCTTTTTGTCAGCCGGCGGCTCGCACCTGCTGTTTTTCATCTGCCCCCTGCTAGCGTTTGGCATGGCAAGCACCCCATTCAACGAGGAGATTCAATCATGCCGGTCTATGTCCAACACGAAGTCCTGGGCAAGGTAGAAGACGTGTTCAATGCCGACGCGCTGTGGCAGGCGCCCGGTCTGTCGCTGTTCTCGCGTCGCGCGCTGCTGCGCGACCTGCTCGAACGCTCGCCGCGCGAACTGCGCGGCCGCGCCGCAACGCGCTGCTTCTCGCACGTGACGCTGGTGCTGCCGCAGGACGACGTCGACGACGACCGTCACCTGACCCGCGGCGCGCGCGTGCGCGACCTGGCGCAGTCGCTGGCCGCGCTGCACCAGAAGGATTTTGGCGACCTGCTCGGCGGCGATGAGGTGCGCTACTTCATTTCGGGGGACGAGCGCATCGCGCCCGGTGAAGTGCAGGTCAAGTTCGGCCACGCCGTCTACCTGCCGGCGCCGGGCGAACAGGTTCAGTACACGGTGACCGCCTCGCGCGACAGCGCGATCTGGCAGCCGGTGTGCGCGATCTACCCGAACCAGCGCCTCACCCTGGTGGGCATGGACCATGCCAATGCGACGTTCGCCGTGCCGGGCTGGCCGTTCGGCCCCGACGGTGGCCTGCTCCTCGTGAACGACGGGCCGGAAGCGCAGCTCGAACTGCAGGTGCGCCCGAAAGACAGTTTTGACTGCGTCTTCGACGCCGCCAATGGCTACTACGTCTTGCGCGGCAAGGGCGCGAGCGCCCAGCGCCTGCTGCTCAGGATCAGCCAGGTCGGCGCCGCCGCGCGCCCGCCGGTGTCCGTATCTGCTGCACCTGCCACGCCAGCTGCAGCGCCGCAGCGCAGCCCCGCCGTGTGGAAGTCGCGCAGCAGTACGCCGCCGGCCGACCTGACCGCGATGCCGCTGGCCGCACCGGCGCCGGTATCCGCGGCAGCACCGGCACCGACGTCCGAAGCCGACGCCACCTACGCGCCGGTCGCGCGCCATCGCATCACGCTGGCGGCGCTGGCCCTGCCGCGCCTAAGCCGCTACCGCGACACGGGTGCGCAGGCGATCGAAGTGGGCCTCGACGCGCAACTGGTACCGGCGGCGCCGGGCAAGGACAATGTGATCCGCTTCGCCGTCGACGACGCCGACGAACTGCACGCGATCACCCCGGCCGGTCGCCAGCGGATCGCCGTACCGTCGCAGTTCTCACCGATGGACGGGGCCAGCATCGGCCTGCTGGCCGCGCCGCAGGCGATGACGGAGCGCTACAGCGCCCTGCTGGTACTGCCGCAAGGCCCGTCGCAACCGGCGGCAGCCGGCTCGCGCCTGACATTCGGGCGCGGCATGCCGTCGCTGGCGGCGCTGCGCGTGCTCGATGCACCGCAGTTCGTGCGCCAGGCCGACGGCGCCGCCGCCAGCGCCGACCGGCTCGGCCTGTCGCGCAGCGCCTTCAGCTGGGAAGCATCGGGCGATGGCCTGCGCGTGGTGCGCCTGTCGCCGAGCCAGGCGCTGTACCACCTCGACGCCGAGCTGGCCCTGGTGGCGCAGATCGACACGGCCACGCCGGATGCGCCATACCTGATCCCACCGGGCCACCACCTGGTGGCCGGCCACTACGTGCTGCGCTTCGACGCCTGAGGCTCGCATGCCATTCTCGACCCACATCGCGGCGCATTTCGCTACGTACCTCGGCGCGTTCGGCGCGGCCCTCGTGCTGACGCTGTGCGCCTGCGCATGGTTGACGCCACGCAGCTGGTGGCGCCGGCCCAACGCCCGCGCAGTGGGCGTGCTGACCGCTGGCACCGCCGCCGGCGGCGCACTGCTGCTGGCGTTGTTCGGCATGCCGGGCGCGCTGCCGCCGCCAGCCCAGCTGGCCGAGTCGCCGCCACCGGCGACCGACGTGCCCGAGGCCGGCGCCCCTTACCGGGTGCGCGATGCGCTCAACCTGCGCGTGGCGGGCGGCATCAGCGCCGAGCGCCTGCTGGTGGTGCCGGGCGGTGCGCGGGTGATTGCCACGGGCCGGCGCGATGGCGACTGGTGGCAAGTGCGCGCCACGCTCGATGGCAGGAACGTCGAAGGCTGGGCCAGCAGCTTGTGGCTGCGCCGGGCGGACGAACGCTAACTTCCTGGGTCACGACCGCAGACCTCGTCGCTGGTGCCAAAGCTCAGCGCCAGCGCATGCGTGTCGCTCGCGTAGCGTGTGATCACCAGCCCCTTCACGCTGCGGTACGTGCCACCATTCTGCGCAAGGTCGGTAAAGCAGACCTCAAGGTCCTCGATGCCGTCGCGATTCACGTCACGGCGCCCCGTCACCTGCAGACGGACGTACCAGTCCCCGGGAACGTCGTAGATCAGGTCAGTGTCCGTCGCCGTGGTCGGGGTCATGCCAAAGTCGGCCAACGTGCGCTGCCCATGCCTGTCCCGGCGCGGTCCGAAGGCGCTGCGGATGCTGGCCAAATCGAAGTGACTGGCCAGGAACACACCCAGACCATGTTGCGGAAAATGGCTGACGACTGGCGCGGCGCGCAGCCCGCCTGTCGCCCCCAGGCAGGTCAGGCCAGCGGCCAGAAATAGCATGGTTCTCATCCAGGTCTCCGGTAAACAGCTCAGTCGCGCGCAGTACGCCATTCCTGCTGCCGGACGGGTTCCTCATCCTTCGGGCAGGTCGTGTAGCGCTGCTTGCCGTGCTTTTCGAACATCTCGACATCGGTCGTCGGCGCGCGCTCCGTCAGGCAGTAGGTGCCGTTTGCGGTGATCACGCGGGTGCGCCGCGCGCCGTCACCCGTGTTGTTGACCAGTTCGGCGACCCGCGGCGCCTCCCACAGACGCGGCGGCGCCATCTCGCGCGCATGCTCGATGCCGCGGCGCAGGCGGATCTGCGGGCTGTCCGGCGGCAGCACGATCGTCGGCTGGCGCTCCTTGCGCAGTGCACGGTCGATGTCGCCGATGCTGCGGCGCGCGCTGTCCATGATGGCGGCCGTACTGGGGATCACCGGTTCGGCCGGCGCTGGCGGCGCATCCGGCGCCAGCGCGGTCAACAATGCCGGCGCTGGTTCCTGCGCCGGCGTCTGGCGCTGCGCCGCAGGCATCGGCCGCAGCGGCGTGCTGCTTCTCGGGGCTGGCGCAGCCTCCCGTTGGATGGGCGGGACGACGACCGTCCGCGGCACAGGCACCGGCACGCGCAGCCACAGCATCGCCGCATCGTCACCTGCAACCTGTGCTGGCAAGGGGCGCGCCAGTTGCCAGGCCAGCATCAACAGCCCATGCACGAGCAGCGTGGCCGCCAGGCCCGCGCTGCGGGGGGCGGTAAAGCGGTAACGCGAAGTGGCGCTGTTCATGTCGGCCAGTATAGCCAGCGCGATGGTGCTACTTACTCAACAATTCTCACCGCACCCGGCTGTGCCCCGTCAGGCAGCCGCTGGTTGTTCGCTGGCGGCGTGCAGCGCCATCAGCGACGTGACGAGGTGCGCCGGCAATGGGCGGCTGACCAGATAGCCCTGGATCTGGTCGCACCCGTGCGCAATCAGGAAGGCCTTCTGGGCGGTCGTCTCGACGCCCTCGGCGACGACCTGGACGTTCAGGCTGTGCGCCATCGTGATGATCGCGTTGACGATGGCGGCGTCTTCGGCATTGGTGGTCACGTCGCGAATGAAGGCGATGTCGATCTTGAGCTTGTCGATCGGGAAACGACGCAGGTAGGCCAGGCTCGAATAGCCGGTGCCGAAATCGTCGACCGAGACCTGGATGCCCTGCGCACGCAGGTTGCTCAGGCACTGCATCGTACGCTCGGTGTTGATCATCAGCGACGTCTCGGTCAGTTCCAGTTCCAGCAGCGCGGGCGGCACGCCATGCTCGGCCAGCGCGCGCAGCACGTCGCCTTCGAGGTCGCCCTCGGCGAACTGGCGCCCCGCGATATTGACCGACACCTGCATCGGCCCCGTCGTGCCGAGCGTCCAGGCCTTGATCTGGCGACAGGCGACATCGATCACCCAGCGGCCAACGCGCACGATCAGCCCGGTCTCTTCGAGCACCGGCACGAACAGGCCTGGCGACACCAGGCCGTGGCCGGGCCGGTCCCAGCGCAGCAGCGCTTCGACACCGACGATGGTGTCCGTACCGAGCAGCAATTTGGGCTGGTAATACAGCGCGAACTCGTCGTTCTCGACCGCTTTGCGCAGCGCGTGTTCCAGATCCTGGCGCTGCAGCGCATCGGCATTCATCTGCGCCGTGAAGAAGCGATAAGTGTCGCGCCCGGCAAGTTTGGCCTCGTACATGGCGGTGTCGGCGTACTTGATCAGCACCTCGGGGTCGCCGCCGTCCTCGGGATGGACCGTGATGCCGACGCTGGCCGTGACGATCACCTCGAAGCCGCGCAGATTAAACGGCGGATACAGCACCTCGGCGATCCGGCCGGCCACGATGGCCGCGCGCGCCGGGTCCTGGTCAAGCATCAGGATCAGGCCGAATTCATCCCCGCCCAGGCGCGCGACGGTATCGCGCGCATCGACACATGTGGCCAGGCGGGCGCTGAACTGCACCAGCAGTTCGTCGCCCATGGCATGCCCGAGCGTGTCGTTGACGTTCTTGAAGCGATCGAGATCGAGAAAGACCACCGCAATCTGCGCACTGGCGTCCTGGCTCGTCCGGACGGTGCTGTGCAGCGCCTCGTAGAACCAGGCACGGTTGGGCAGTCCGGTGAGCAGGTCGTGGCTGGCCTGGTATTGGAGGATTTGCTGCGCGATCCGGCGCTCGGTGATGTCGCGCACCACGCTGACGATGATCCAGTCATTCCCGGACAACAGCGCCTGGCGGTGGATTTCAACGTCGACCAATCCGCCATCCTTGCAATGCAGCGTGACCTCGCTCAGCCTGGGCTTGATGCGGCCACCCGGCGCGGGCTCGAACATCGCCTCGAGTTCATCGTGCGTCGCCGCGCCCAGCGCCACCGGCCCCAGGGCCAGCATCTCGGCGCGCGTGTAGCCCAGCATGGCGCAGGTGGTATCGTTGACTTCGACGAAGCGCATCGTGTCGCGGCTGACGAGCATGATGGCGTCCGGCGTCGCGTTCATCGCGGTGCGAAAGCGCAGCAGGTCGGCGGTCCGGGCGGCGACTTTCTGCTGGAGCACGAGGACCTGGTCTTCCAGGTCGCCCATATCCTTCAGGCGCAGCAGATTACGCACCCGCAGTCCGAGTTCCGTGGGATCGACCGGTTTGCTCAGGAATTCCTCGGCCCCCGCCGCCAGTCCTTCCTGGCGCATGCCGATGTCCTCGTCTCCCGTGACCATGATGATCGGGATGTTCTCGGTGGCGGGATCGGCCTTGAGGATGGTGGCGACCTGGCAGCCGTCGATACCCACCATCGTCTGCGCGATCAGGATCAGGTCGGGCGCCTCGCAAGCGACCGAGGACAGCGCTTCTGCGCCACTGGCGGCGCTCGTCGTTTCATAGCCTCCGGGCGCCAGCAGGTCGGCCAACCGGTCGCGGCTCTTGGCTTCATCGTCGACGATCAGGACCGTCTGGGCGGGGGTGGTCATGGGGCACTATCCTTAGAAAAAAGCGGGTATGCGGTCACACCTTCACCAGTCGCACCAGATCGCTGTGCGCCGTCCATTCGTCGATGTACGTGGAATTCTTGCCGTAACTGTTATCGATCACGGTGTGGTGCTTGTCCATCAGGCACGACAGAATATGGCCGTGCAAGCGGTCGGTGACGATATGGTCATGGCGCGCGAACAGCGCCACGGCCCTGGACGAAAAACGCTGCGCGACCGGTACCCAGTACCACGGGCCGATCAGCTTCTTGCAGGTTTGCCAGCCGCGTTTGTTGAAAGCAGCCTGAATGCGCCAGGCAAAGTTGATCAGTCGCTTTTCCTGGCCCACGACCTCGACCCAGTCGGTACGGGTGTCGAATTGCGCATCCTTGAGCGACGCCGGCACGACCGGCTTTTCCGTGTCCACGCGCTCGATTCGCAGCACGCCGGCGCCGTTGCCGCTGCTGGCGATCGGATACAGGTGGTGCGCCATGTCCGGCGCCAGATACACGTTGTCGGAAAACAGGTTCGCAATGTGCTGCGACGCCTTGTCCCGAACAAAGATGTGGATATCGGCATGGCGGCGAAACACGGCAACCGACCGGTCACGCGTCGCTGTACTCGTGAAGAACACAGTTTGCGGCAGCATCACGATGCGATTATCCGGAAAGCGCGTGATGATCTCTTCGCGTATTTCGTTGATGTTCGCGTAGAGGTCGCCAAAATTGCCACCACCGTGAAACACCAGGATGTCGGCCGGCTTGACCCATGACGGATCGAACGCCCACGACGTCGAGATCGTCCGGGGAGACAGGCGCTTCTTCTTGAAGAAGGCCAGCGAGCCCTGCATGATCAACAAATCTCCGATGTTGTCGTGCATCGGAATATCGATGTAATGAAAGTCTCTGCCCTTGAGCAAATCATGAATGGTCTCATGCTTGTTTTGCAGATCCAGCATCATCAAACGATGGTTATTCAAGGCTACTCCCCAAAATGCGGTTACTTGGCACGCGTCAGCACCCGGCGCAACAGGGCAAAGTCGCTGCGGGTCGGGATGAAATCGGGCATCGGCTCATTGAGCCGGCGCACCCCGAGAATGATCGTCGTGACCAGGCGCAGGCACGCACCCGCCAGCATCAGCCCCGCTAGCCAGACATAGGTATTTTCGTGCGGCAGAAACGGGATCGCGATGAGCACCGGGACCACGGCGATGATCTGGCGCGCCAGCACCAGCCCGGGCTGCCCGGCGGCGGTGAAGCGTTGCGCCAGCGTCCAGCTGGCGCCGCCGATCACGCATTCGAACAACAGAATGGCAAACGGCATCGTCATCGCGGCAAACGATTTGCCATACACCAGATTGAGCAACCATGGCGACAGCGCGGCGCCAAGCGCGGCCAGCACCATCAGCGGCATGAACGTCACACGGAAGGTGGTGCGGACCGCCTGGCTCAGCGCTTGTTCATCCCGGCCGGCAAATCGCGAGAACAGCGCGACCGACGCCGATTCCTGTACCGCGCCGATCAGACGCGACGTGGTGAATGCGAGCGCATAGAAACCGTATTCGCGGATCGTCCCGCGATTGAGCAGAAACAGCTTGTCGAAATTGACCAGAAACAGGCTCAGCAAACCGATGCCCTGCTGGTGAAAGCCATAGCGCAAGACGCCCCATGGCCGTACCGGCTCCTTGACGTCGGCTGTCAACTGCCAGATCCGGTGCTTGCGCGTCCACCACAGCCCCATGGCGGTGACACCGATCAGCATCAGCAATTGCGTGGCCAGAATCTGTTCGAACGTCACCACGTCGAACCACAGCACGAGCGGCAGCATCAGGACCAGGTTGCCGAACACCTGCGTGAAGCGCAGGATATTGAAGAAATGAAGATCCGAATGCAGTTGTGTGATCGTGAAAATATAGACCTGGCTCGCCATGAACGCGGCAAACGCCAGGATCAGCCACATGAACCGGTGCAGCTGCACCGCGTCGCTCAGTTGCAGCCCCGCGGCGGCCAGCACGGTGGCAAAGATGCTGATGCTCAGCAGCGACAGGAGAAACAAGCGCAGATACGCAAACTGCCTCGCCGCGCCGAAGTGATAGAGGTAGCTGCTGCCCATGCCGCACTGCGCCACACCGGCAGCAAGCGAGCAGACCAGGATTGCCGCCGACAGCAAGCCGCGCCCTTCCGGCCCCAGGATACGTGCGGTAATGACGGACGAAATGAACCCCACCACGGTCATGCCCATGGTGGTCATCAGGGTCTTGCCGAAGGCACGCGAAATGGAAGGCGTCGACGACGCTGTCGCGCTCATGCCCGCGCCCTTTGCGCCGTCCCCGACAGGGCGTTTGCGTGAAGAGTGCGGATCAGCTTATTCAGGTTCATCATCAAAACTCGTCGAGCACAGTGCTTCTGCGGCTGGCAACCAGCCGGGCCGGATCAAAAAAAACCATGGTGCACGAAGGTGCCGTTCATGCCCGAGCGACCCGGACCGTCCGTCATTGTAACCTGCTGCCAAAAAGAAATCTTTTGTCGCTCAGCAATAAAGACGGGAAGTGCACGGCACGTCTCCTTGCCTGTGAGGCCGGGCCGCCTCAATCCCCTGCCCAGCCGAGCTGCATTGGATTGAACGACAGTCCCTTGAGGCACTGGGTCGGCGCCACCCGCACGAAGCCCAGCCGTTCATACGCAGGCACGGCGTAGTTCGACGCGTTGACGGTGAAGTTGCCGTCCCCGCCGCGCGCGATGGCGGCGGCGCGCGCAGCGTGCCACAAGCGCCGTGCCAGTCCTTGCCGCTGCCAGGCGGTGCCGACGAACAGGTGAAACAGATGGCTGTTGTCGCGGATCGCGATGAAACCGGCCAGCCGGTCGCCGTCGAGGGCCACATGGCAGACGTGCCCGCGCGCCAGATACCCGCGGATGCCGTTCTCATCATTCTCGGCCAGGAACGTCGCGGCGCCAAGCGGTGTCGATTCGTGCACGATGAATTCCAGCGCCAGGCTGTGCAGCAGCGCGGCCATGGCCGGCGCCAGGACCGGCACGTCGGCAAGTGCGAGTGGGCGAATGTCCATGGGGGCGTTTCGCAGAAGGTGGCGTCAATACGCTCAACATACCATGGCCAGCGTTGCATCTTGCAGGTTGGTTGTTGCACGAGCGTCGTGCCGGCCGGGCCGATGCCCACGGGTGGCCTGGATACTGGCGCCTGTTCAACGCATGACTTGCCTGCAAACAGTAGTACAGTGCCATCACACCTACTGTCATCACACCATCACGACCCTTGCCCATGCCCCCGACGCTTGCCGATTTCCGCTTTGCCCCTTCCTTCGACGTCGCGGTGGCCAGCCGCGTGGGTGTGGGCGCGTCCACGCGCATTGAAAACCAGGACAACCTCGTCGTCATCGATTTCGATGGCCGCGCCTGCCATCTGCACGAGCAGCAGCCGGCGACCACGACGATTGCCGGCTGGCCCGCCGGGCACGGCCGCCTGGCGGTACTCGACGGGATGGGCGGCCATGGTCACGGACGCGAAGCAGCCGAAGCGCTTGCCGCAGGCCTTCTCGCCATGCCACCCTGCACCTCGCTCGATGGGTTGACGGCGCACCTCGATGTGCTGCACGCCACACTGCAGGCGCGCTTTGCCGAGGGCGCGGGCGCGACGGGCCGGCCCGGTACCACGCTGACCCTGCTCGAACTGCCGCCGGGCCTTGCGCCGCTGCTGTATCACGTGGGCGACTCGCGGCTGTATGAACTCGATGCGCAGCAGGCCACGGCGCTGACAATCGACCACGTGCCGGCCACCGGCGCCGCACTGGCTGGCAGGCTTGGTGAAGCCGAATGGTGGCGCGAAGTCCATGGCCACCACGCGCCGCAGATTGCCCAGGCCTTCATTCTGGGCAATGCGTTTGCCGATCCGTCGCGTCTGTCCGATGGCCTGTTCGCCCTCACGCCCGCCAACCTGCCGTGCTGGCTGACCCACCTGCCCGACCGCCGCGCACTGCAGTTGCGGGCGGACGCGGCGTATCTGCTGGCCACCGACGGGTTCTGGTCGTGCGCGCACCCGGATGCGTTTGTCGCGCGCTGGCCGGCATTGCTGGCCGATGCGCCAGCGGCCGCGACGCTCGTCGAGCGCCTCTTCGGCCTGATGGAACACGAGCCGCCGCCCGGCTTGCAGCCGGATAATCTGACGGCGCTGGTCCTGCGCCCCCTGCCGCGCCACGCCGACGAAACCGCCTTGCCGCTGGACGACGACGACGCGTGTTATTGAACGTTGGAAAGATAACAAATTAATTTGATGCTGTAGGAAAATAATGCTGGTAATCAACGAGCTCGGTGCGCCGTGCCCGCTGAAAACAGCGTAAGCTTGCAATACTCCTTTGAACTTTTATTGACTGATCAATTTGACATGAATCGCTGCCGCAATCCCGCGCATCCGCATTGCACCGTCTGGGTCGCCCCAGGCGAGGTGCGGTGCGCGCACGGGCATGCCCAGCCCGAGGCTGCGGCCGGCGCCTATCAGGCGCATGCTGCGCCGTTGCCGCCGTCCGTCAATCGGGTCGTCGATGCCTTGCCGGCCAGTTTCGACACGATCAGCGCCGTGCGCACGCGGCGTGATACGGTCGTCCCGGCAACGGCGCCGGCGCCGTCCAGCCTGCAGCGCCCGCAATTGCACATCAGTGGGTTCGATCCGCGCGCTGCCGGTGGCCGTCAGGCGCTGCGTCTCGAGTTGCGCGGCATGCCGATGGATTGCGCACCCGACGTGCGCATGCTGGTACGCTCGGCGCTGCGCCTGCAAGGCGGCGAAAGCTACGCCTTCCAGCGCACCTCGCGCGGCGACTGGCGGCCGCTGTTTCTCGAATTTTCGTCGCGCGGCCTCGAACACGGCCAGTACCGCATCGAGATCGAGCTGCACAGCCGCCATGCGCATGCGTCCGATGCCAGCCGCACCTGGACCTGCTCGCCGGTGATCCTGGTGCCGCGCCAGGATGCCAGCCTTGGCGAAATCCACCAGACGTTTCTCGCCACGCACAAGAATGTACGCGTCACGGCCGACGACGCCGGCATTGCCCGCGTCAACGCGCCGGGTGGCGGCCGGATCGATATCGACGTCGTGGCGCGCAATGCATCGATCGCGCATCTGAACCTGGACGGCGGCAACGGCAGCGGCAAGATCGACATGGGCATGACCACGATCGCGTGGGACGAAGACCTGATCGAGATCGACCTTCCCGCCCAGGCCGCCGCGCATCCATGCCTGACCGATAGCGCCTGCCTCGTGCACGCCGAGGCCGATTCAGCCACGCAGCGCCACGTGCGCCTGTTCGCGCTCGACGAATTCATGCTCGGGCGCTTCGAGCCCGACGCACCCGACGCCGCCGTGCTGCTGGCCCACTATGGCGACGCCGGCATGGATGCCGGCGGCCTCACGCGCCGCCTGTCGGGCCGCCACGCGATCATCCGCCGCAGCCGCGCCGGGTTCGACATCGAAGACGTGTCGCGCTACGGCATGCTGCTCGACGGCATTTGGCCCGGCAAGCACATGCCGGTGCAGCTGCGCCTGGGCATGCGCATCGAACTCACGGCCAGCATCAAAGGCATCGTCACGCTCGAAGTGACGGCGCTGCTGGCGCACGCGGTCGTGCTGCACCGGCTCGACGCCGGCGCCCGTGCCGAGTGTTTTTATCTGATGGCGCCGGACGCCGTGCCACCTGCTGGCGAGACGACGCTGACCAGCGCCAGCGCCAGCGCTAGCGCCAGTACCAGCACTAGCGCCAGCACAGGCGGCGGCGTCCAGCCAGCGGCAATGCCGCGCGCTGTCGCCCTGCCGCTGCTGTTCCACCGCGATGGCGGTTTCTGGCAACGCGATCGTGCAAGCGGCCGCGACGCGCCACTGGCCACGGCTGGCGCGCTCGACCGCGTGCAACAGCCCGGCATCGGGATTGCGGCGCGCTTCGTCCCCACCGCCTATCCCGAGGCGCGCGCCGAAGGGCGCGGCGTCGATCGCCGCAGCCTGCTTGCTGCCGCGCTCAGCGCCTGATCAGCCGTACCACGGCACCAGCACCAGAAAGGCCAGCACTGCACCGGCCAGAAGCACTGCCTTCACGGCGAACACGATCGCCGGCGCACGCAGCTGTTCGCGAATTTTCATGACATCACCTCATTCGTATTGACACGCACAGGGTCGTGCCAGACTACGCCCACCCGCATCGACCGGGCGCGCGTTAGCCGCGCGGCAAGGTCAATCCCGGCGCCAGCTTGGCGGCCACTGCGGTAGCGGGATGCGCTCGGCATCGCCCGCCAACGGCACGAAGCGGTTGTCTTCCCAGTCGCGCGCCGCCTGTTCGATGCGCTCGCGGCTGCTCGACACGAAATTCCAGAAAATGAAGCGCTTGCCGTCAAGCGGCGCGCCGCCGATCACGACAAAGCGCGCACCAGCGGCGGCGCTCACCCGCACCGCCGCCCCGGGCTCGAGCACCGCCATCGTGTTGGCAGCGACGCTCTGGCCGTCGATCTCGATCGTGCCGAATGGCGCATACAGCGCGGTCTCTTCAGGCAAGTCGTCCAGTTCGATGGCGGCCCCGGCTGCCAGCTGCACATCGAGGTACAGCGTCTGGCTGAAGGTCGGCACGGGCGAGGTCTGGCCGAAGGCACTGCCCACCAGCAGCCGCACAGTAGCGCCCGGCAGTGCGATTTCGGGTATCCGGTCGGCCGGTGTGTGGCTGAAGGCGGCCGGCGTTTCTTCGTGCTCGCGCGGCAGCGCCGCCCACAGTTGCAGGCCGTGCGTGCGCCGCGTGCGCGCGAGCAGGTCGTCGGGCGTGCGTTCGGAATGCACGATGCCGCTGCCGGCCGTCATCCAGTTGACGGCGCCCGGTTCGATGCGCTGCTCGGTGCCAAGGCTGTCGCGGTGCATGATCGCGCCCTCGAACAGGTACGTCACCGTGGCCAACCCGATGTGCGGGTGGGGCCGCACATCGTGACGGGCGCCGGCCGGTGCTTCCACCGGCCCCATGTGGTCGAAAAACAGGAACGGACCGATCGATTGGCGGGCCGCAGCGGGCAACAGGCGACGCACGGTGAAACCGTCGCCGAGGTCCTTGTCGTGGGATCGAAACAGGTGTGCGATGGCCATGGCAGGTAGTATGAAAAAATGGACGAGCCCTGACTGTACACCCAAACCCTGCCGCATCCCAGCCTGCCCTACATCAGTTCGCGCACCACGCGCAGGCCGACGATATCGTTTGACAGCACGGCCGAGAACCCGTTGCGCAGCGCCGAGCGCAGGTAGCGCGGGTTATACAGCCACGAGCCGCCGCGCAGGATGCGGCGCACCTGGTCGCCGCCCGTTTCCCAGGCGCTGCCGTCGCCTGGCGCGCCGTCGTAGTTCTCGTGCACGACGTCCTGCACCCATTCCCACACATTACCGTGCATGTCGTGCAGGCCCCAGGCGTTCGGCGCGAAGGTATCGACCTTCGTGGTGCCGTGCCGGAATTGCCCGCGTGGCCCGCCGTTGTAGGTAAACGTGCCGTCGAAATTGGCCTGTGTCGTGGCGATCGTGTCGCCCGTATTGAACGCGGTCTTGGTGCCGGCGCGGCAGGCGTATTCCCATTCGGCTTCGCTCGGCAAGCGATAGCGCTTGCCGGTTGCTGCGCTCAGCCACGCCACGTACTGCAGCGCGTCGAACCACGTCACGCCGACCACTGGATGGTCGTCGGTCTGCGCGAAGCCCGGCGCGGTCCAGTCGATCTCGCCGGCCGGCTGCCAGGCGCTGGCCTGGGCAAAGGCGCGCCAATCGCCCACCGTCACCGGATAGCGGCCCATCGCAAACGGGCGCTCGATGCCGACCCAGTGCTGCGGCGTTTCACGTGCGATCCAGTTCTTTTGCGAACCGGCCGCCATCGCGATGCGCCGCTCGTGCTCGGGAGAGCCCATCTGGAAGCGGCCCGTCTGGATCAGTACCATGGCCGGGCCACTGCCGCTGCCGTCGATGAAGGCGTCGCGCAGGATGCCCGAGTCGGCGAGCGGCACGGGCGGGGCATCTGCCACGGCCACCGCCACTGCCACGGCCACCGCTGCCGGCCCATCGGGTGCCCGTTCCTGGCTCACGGGCTCACCCGCGCTGCCCGCGCTGCCCGCGCTGTCCGCAGCGGCATCCTCGCGCGCCTTTTTCTGCTGCGCCAGGTAGGCTGCCGCCGCCTTCAGTTGCGCCGCCTTGCGCGCCGCCTCTTCCTTGGCCGCCTGGGTCTTGGCGACTTCTTCGTCGCGCCGGGCCAGCAGTTGCTGGCGCAGCGATTCCTTGCGCGCCAGGCGTGCCTGTTCCGCCTCGAGCCGTTCACGCCGCTGCTGTTCGCGCAGCTGGACGCGGCGCCCCTCGTCCTGCTGCGCCTTGATGACAGCGGCCGCCTCGGCCTCGAGCTGGCGCCGCGCAGCCAGTTCGCGCGCCACGCGTTCGTGCTCGATGCGCGCGCGGGCGTCCTGCGCCGCCAGCTCGGCGGCCGACGGCCCGGCGGCGGCGCGGATCGCTGCCAGCAGTGCGTGCACGCTGGCCGGGCGTGCCGCCGGATCGCGCCCGAAGCCGCCACGCAGCACCTCCCATTGGCGCGCGCCCAGCGTCTCGGGCACCGTGCCGCCAGGTTCGCCGGGCAGCACGCCGGTAAGCAACTGGTGGATCATGACCGCGACCGCATACACGTCCAGCGTTGGCTCGGGCGTGCTGCCTTCGAGCGCCGCTTCCGGCGCGCGATAGCCGGCCGTGCCGGACGTGGCCGGCGCGTCGAGCTTCGACACGGGGCCACTGGAGCGCGCACGCGCCGCGATGCCGAAGTCGAGCAGCTTGACGTCGCCCTTCGTCGTGACGAATACATTACCGGGCTTGATGTCGCGGTGGACCAGGTGATGCCGCTCCCACGCATAGTCCAGCGCGGCGGCGACCGGATCGAGCAATGCCAGCACGCGCGCCAGCGGCAGGCGGCCCTCGCGCGCCAGCACGGCGTCGAGGTCTTCGCCTTCGAGGTATTCCATGATCAGGAAAAAGCTCGACGTGGCCGGGTCCTGCGCCCATTCATACACCCGCACGATGTGTTCGTGCGCCAGCCGCCGCGCGCGCGTGGCTTCCTGGATCAGGAGCTTGGCGTGGCTGGCGGCCGACGTCGCGTGCGCCGGCAGGATCTTGAGCGCCACCTGCGCGCTGTGACCCAGCTCGGCGTGCGTGGCCAGGTCGGTCGCCTGCCACACCTGACCCATGCCGCCATGCGCGATCAGGCGTTCGAGCCGGTAGCGCCGGTTTTGCGGGCCGATTTCCTGGCCCGTCATCAGGCCGATTTCGGTGCCGGGGCGTGCTGGGGGCGCAGATGCAGACGTGGATACTTCATACAGCGCATCCGGATCGGCTGGCCGCTCGCCCGGATGGTAGGCCGCGTCGAGGATCGCGTTCTTGCGCAGTTCGAACTCTTGCCGGGTCAGCAGGCCGTCGTCATGCAGCGCGCGCAGTTCGCGGATCTTGTCGATGGCTGTTTGCATTGATCGATCAGGCAGACGGCGCGCCGCCGCAGGTGGCGCACACACGGTCGTCACGTTGCAGGGCGTGCCCACGCACGCACTGGCGCGCACCGGCCACGCCCGCCTGCGCCTGCAGGGCCGCCTTGTTCACGTCATTCTGGAGGGTCAACAGGTCGAGCTGGTGGCGCCGGTCCTTGTCGACTTCGTGCTCGCGCCGCGCCTGTTCATCGCGTACCAGCTGCGCCGCGGCGCGCGCCGCCTCGCCCAGGTCGACCTTGGCGGCGCCGGCCACGCCGGCCAGCGCCGTCAACTGGTCGGCATCCATGTCGGCGTGCACGCGCGTCTTCAGGTAATCGGCCAGCACGACGGCATTGGCGGCATCGGCCAGGGCCAGCTTGGCCGTGTCGTCCATCGCGCCCAGCGCGGCGGCGCGTTCCATTGCCAGCCGCGCAAGCGCGATCTCGTGCGCCCGCTCGCCCGCGCGCGCCGCCTCGCCCAGACCGGCGCGGTGTTCGTCGGCGTGCAGCGTCACGTCCTGCAGCGAGCGCGCCTGCAGTGCCTCGAGTTCGATCGTGCGCTGCAGTTTGTCCTGCTGGGCCTCGGCATCGAGCTTGCCGGCGCCGCGCCGGGCGCCCTCGATGCGCTGGCGCGCCTGCTCGTCTTCCCATGCCTGTGTGCGGCCGGCCTCACGCAGGCGCGCCTCGTTGGCCAGCGTCACGCCCTGGTAGCGCGCCTGATACTCGGCTTCGTCGATGTCGCGCATGCGGCGCGCCGCTTCGGCTTCGCTCTCGCGCAGGCGGACGAGTTCAGCGCGCTGGCGCGTCGCGTCCTCGATCAGGCGCGCCCCGTCGATCTTGTGGCGGATCTGCTGCTGCAGCAACTGCTGCGAGAAACGCTGCTGGGCCGACTGGCGCGCATGCTGGGCTTCCTGCTGGGCGCTGGCAACTTCGGCCCGCATGTGCACGCCGGCCAGCGCGCGCAGGTGCTGCCACTGCGCCGCTTCGTCGGCGCGCTGCGCCCCTTTTTGCGCGGCCTCGTGCTGCAGTTCGGCCAGCACCTGGCCCGCGCCCTGCGCCAGCGCCTGCTCGCGCGAGGTCGCTTCGAGGATGCGGCCGTACAGTTCGATCTGGCGTGCACGCACGCCGTGCGCGCGGTCGGCGCCCTGCAGCGACATCTCGGCGCGCGCGATCGCGTCGTCCTGGCGCAGCTCGGCGCGGCGGATGCGCAGGCGCGCCTCTTCTTCGCTGCGCTTGATGCCTTGCCATTCTTCGGCCGTGTACAGTTCGTCCAGGTGGCGCTTGTGCGCCAGTTGCACGTGCTGCTCGTCGGCCGCGAGCCACATGCTGCCCACGCGCGCGCGGTTGGCGTCGTACTTATCATGGCGCAGCTCGACCGTCTGTACGTTTGTCACGGCCAGGCCATAGTCGGCCAATAGAAGCCTGAGGCCGCCCTGCAGGCGTTCGTCGAGTTCTTCGCGCAGCGCGCCGCCAGCGGCCATTTCGCGGATCGAGCGTGCGCCGATGAATTCCAGTGCCAGCTGACGCACCGGATGCGCCAGCAGTTCGCGCAACTCGGGCGTGCCGATGGTGCCCGGGGTGGTCATGAAGTGGCGCGCAAAGGCCGCGACGTTCTCGATCCTGATGCTGACCGTGAAGCGCACCGAAATGGCCAGCTGCTCGCAGGTCGGAATGTCGTCGAAGTCGAAGGGCACCGGCAGCGCCGTGGTGCGCGTGACGAGGATCTCGGCGTGCTGGTCGCGCAGCAAGTGGTTCAGGCGCGTGAAGAACCCTTCGAGTTCGTATTCGCCCTGCGGTACTTCGGTCGCCTTGTCGCCCTGCAGGATGAAACCGCGCGCCGTGGCAGGCACGCGCAGCGTCTTGACGAACAGCCCGGACAATTCGCGCAGGCCAAAGAACACGGCCAGCTCGTCGGGCGCCGGGACCCAGCGGTTCTCGACCAGCACCGGCTTGTTGCGCGGCGCCCCCAGGATCACGCCACAGCCCGCGCAGTAGCGTGCATCGACCGCATTCTTGCGCTCGCACCGCGGGCAACTGGCCCCGTTTACTCCGAACATGTGCAACATAGCCGACTCCGTTTTCTCTCTTGCCTTCTGCTTGCAAACGTGCTGCCCTAACGCCCGATTCTAGCAGGGAGGCGTCTGGCGCCGCGGTGCGCTCGCGCACACCCGCAGGCAGGTACAGCCCTTCTGCACCGGTGATCTCAAATGATGCCGATGCGCTCCACACACGCCAGGCTCGCGCCACGTGCGCGCAGCGCCTCGCGCATGCCCTGCGGCAGCGCGTGCTCCCATGCCTTGGGCAGCAGGATGCGGTCCCCCGCTCCCGCCTCGCGCAGGATCAGCGCGCACTTGGGCGCCAGTGCGTCCACGCTCTCGACCTTGCCCGCATGCCAGGCGCTCGAGGTGCCGGTGGCGACCACCCTACCCCGCGCCACGAATTCGCGGCCACGTGCGATGCGGTCGGCCATCACCAGCGCCAGGCCGTACGAGTCGCCCGAAAACCCAGCTTCGCCAAAGCGCACCGTGGTTTTCCACTGGCCCTGGCCACGGCCGTCGAAATGGCGCGCGCCAGCCAGCACGGCCCGTACCTGGCCCTGGCGCAGCGCGTCCAGGTCGGGCACGCTGACCGCATCATCGTCGGTATCCGTCGCACTGGCAGCGGCGCCGGCCAGGGGCCGCACGCTCACCTCGACCCAGCCAAGGCCATCGTGTTCGCCGCCGCTGTACAGCGGGAACCAGGCGCGCGCGCTGGCCGTCGCTGCGCCCGGATCCGGCTGGCCGGTCAGCGCGCCCAGGTGCGGCAAGCCGTCCGGGCCGCCCGCCAGCACGCCGTCAGGCGCTTGGACCAAATTGCGACCATCGATCCGCCCCAGGTGCCAGGCGTCGGACCAGCCGTTGGCCACCATGGGTCGCGCCGCTGGAAACACGCCGCGCACGATGCGGTCTGCCAGCACGGCGGCCAGTTCCCAGTCGCGCGCGACCGGATCGAACGCGCGGTCGGCGCTGAGCACCACCTGGTCACGGCTGTCGTGGCGCGGCTCGGTATGGCGCGCCAGGCGCACCACCTGCTGCATCCGTTCGGCCTGCGCCGGCGCGCCGGGGACGCTGCACTTGACGTCGGCGCGGCCGGCGCGCGGGCGGCGCGTCGCGGTGATGGTGACGCTGCTGCCGTCGGGCAGAATGCTGCGGCAGCACGCTTCAAACACGGTGCCCGTCATGCCGTCACCTCGTCCTGTACGTGCGTGACACGGCGTGCACCAGTCTCGGTTTCGAGATTGGCGACGATGCGGTCGGCTTCATCGAACAGCACGTCGAGCGGCCCTTCGCCGGCGACCTTCATGCGCGCCAGCAGCGCCCAGGCTTCGTCGAGCGCGGCAGCGGCGCGGCGGCTGTGGCGCGCACGGCGCAACTGCTCCTCGGGTGCCAGTGGCTGACCGGGCGCGGCCAGCTCGAGCGCCGGCATCGTGCCGACCGACAGGCTGACCAGGTCGAGCCGGCGCAGCAGCTCCTGGTGCTGGCGAAAGCGCACCTGGTCGGCCGGCAGCACCGCCATGCGCACCGCGCACATCAGGCACGGCAACTCCAGGAACAGGCGCCGCAATGCGCGGGCATCTTCGCAGGCCGGTACGAATGCTTCCGCTGGTATTGTCGTCAACGCAGCGGCCGGTTCGGCCGACGCTGCCGCCGTCGCAAACACGGGCTGCGCCGCCAGGCGTGCTTCGAGCAGCGCCGGGTAATCGTGCGTCGCGCCAAGATCGACCGGCACGCAATCGTCGACCGTCACGCCAAAGCGCGTGTACATCAACTGGTTAAAACCGGATCGGAACCTGTTCCACTCTTCCAGCGTGGTGCAGGGCGGCAGTTCGAGATTGCCCTGGGCCAGCTCGCGCTGCAGCGCCGTCTGCGCCAAACCGCCAAAGCCCGCGAGCTCCACTGAGCTACCCGCTTCGCTGGCCAGGAACAGGTCGAAACGCTGGTGCGTGGCGCGCGGATCGCTGGCGTCGACCGCGAAGCTCACGCGCAGGCCGATCTCGGGCGCGCCGGCAAACGGGACGAGGTCACAGGTGTACGGCCCCGGATGGACGCACCAGGCGGTTTCCCCTTCGAGAGCAGCGATGCGGCTGCCGGCCGCCAGGCGCCGGCTGCGGCCACCGCGATCGACCAGCACGGCGGCGCACGGCGCAGGAATGGTGATGCCCGGCGGCGCCGGCAAGGCGATTGCGACGCTACCGAGCAGCGTCGCGTCGAACGCGTCCTGTCGTGGCGGGCGTCGCAGGGGATTCCGGAACAGTGAACCTAGCATCGTTGTCCTTGTGGGAATTGCGGGAACTGCACTATGTTGATGGGGGCACGGGCGTCGCGATGGGTTGCACATCGAAGCGCGCCCCGTGCCGTTGAAAGTGAACTGCCGGTGAGGCCGCAAATGGCCACGGGCCTTCGCACTCGCCGTCCGCATCCAGGCTGCCTTGCACGATCACGCTGCCGGCGCCGTCGCGTACGGCGATCGTCGCGCGCGACGCCAGCAGCTGCGCCGCACCCGGCGCGTCCAGATCGAGCTGCACGACCACGCCGGCTATGCCGCGCTGGTCGACGAAGTGCAGGCGCCACATCCGGTCATCCGTGCGCAGCACCTCGAGCGGGGCGCCGCTGTCGGCCGCGCGCAGGAGCCCAGCGCTGCCGCTCCAGCTTACTGGCTGACTACGAACATGCGGGGTACGAACTGCAGCGGCCAGATGGCGCATGCGGCGCAGCGTCAAGGGCGACGCCTGCAGCGCCGCGCGTTCGCCATGCGTCAGCGGCCGGCTGCCGCTCAGTGCCTGCAGCAGGACGGCATCGGCCAGCACCAGGGCATCGCCCTCCACGCGGCGTGCCAGCAGCGCGCCGGCTTGCAGTTTGCGATCCAGATTCGTCATGCCCATCGTTGTTCCTCCTGTGTTCCAACCACCTCGTTCAGGCGCAGTATCGCGGCGTCGCGCCGCTTGCGCAGGGTCGGCAGCGAGACGCCGTCGAGCAGGGCCAGTTGGCCCATCGTCGGCAATTCGCCCGTGGCCGGATCGCACCATTCGGATGGATAACAATCGTCGAATGGCCCGAGCAGCTTGAGATACACCGCCAGGCGTACCGGCAAGCTGTCCTGCGCCATCCGGCGCGCCGCCCAGCTGGCGCGGTCCTCGACCGTCGCTGCCACTACCAGGTAGTTGGGGGGAAGTGAAACGCAGGGCGCGATGCAAGTTAGCGCTGCGGCCAGTGTCGCCTCGCTGTCCGGTGCGACGTCCACGTCAAGCTCCGGCGCTTCCTGGCGCGCTTCGAGAATCTGGTCCGGGCCCGGCGTACTGCCCTGTTCGGACTCGTTCAGCACGCGCCAGTAATCGTCGAGCCAGGCATCAGACGCACCAAGGTCCTGCAGCCAGTCGCCGTCGCGGTTGGCCGACAGCGCGTCGTACTCGGCGATTTCGCGCAGCATTGCAGCAATCTTGTCGGGACTGGACTTCAGGCTGGCGAAGCGTTTTGAGCGCGTGTGCAATGGCCCCGGCACGCCCGTGTGCGCTTCCAGGCTTTCGCTCCAGCGCACGATCCATTCGGGCTTGCAGTCACCGCTCGAGCGCAGCTGGCGCGCTTCGATCGGCATCGCCTCGACGCTGCGGCCCAGGATCGCGCCGACCTGCGGCGCATGTTCGCGCCAGCTCTCGAACAGGCGCGCGATGTCGTGATAGGCCGTGTCGAGCATCCGGTACGCGTACATACGGTTCGGACTGCAGGGCCGGCCGCACGCCACCTGGTAGTGATCGCTGTCGACCTTGTCGCGTAGCACCGCATACAGGTCATTGAATTTCTTGCGCAGCAGCGCTTCGCCGCCTGCTTGCGTCCAGAACGGCCCGATGCGCGCATGCTCGGTGGCCACGGCCGTGCACAAGGCGGCCCAGTCGGCGGGCCGCGCCTGCAATTCGTAGACCAGGCTCAGGGCCAGCTCGGCGGTCGTCTCGCCGTAGCTGTTGCCGGGTGCATGCGCGCGCTTGCCGCCCGCATGGAGGATCGGTGCGACCGCCTCGACATACGCGGCGAGCGACTGGCCTGTATCGACGCCTTGCAAACTGGCGGGGTCGATGCGGGCGAGCGCCTGCAGGGAACACTGACCCAGCAACTTGCGGACCTGCTCCCAACCGTGCTCCTGATACCGGGTCCCCGGTAAACGCATACCTTCCTCGTCCTCGATTTCTCTGCACACATGCTGCACAACGAAATAGATGATGCCATACAACTACAGCATTCAGGCGTGCTGGAGACCCCTATTTGTGCCTCTTTTCCAACGACTGACCGGCCATCGATGCCAGCAGCGCCGCCACGACCGGTGCTGCATGGCCACCGCCGGTCAACGCTGAATGACTGACAAAGGCCGCAAATGCGAGTCGGCGGGTCTGGCCCGGCAAGCTGCCCGGCTCGAGGTAACCCATGAACCAGACCGTGGCCAGATCGTCCTTGCCGGCCGGCGCGGTGCCCGTCTTCGCATACAGGCCGGGGCGCAGCGCATCGAACGCCGGGCTGCGCAATGCCCCGGCCGCCGTGCCGTAGTCGACGACCCCCTTCATGCCGGCGCGTACGCGGTCCAGCCGCACGCCAAGAGGCGCGCCCTGGCTGGACGCAGCGTCGCGGCCGTCGAGCGCCAGCAGCAGGCGCGGCGTCACGCTACGGCCTTCGCCGACGCTGGCCGCCACCAGTGCCATTTGCAAGGGCGTGGTCTGCATCCGCAGGCCAATTGCCATCTGGCGCAGTTCATGCCGGCTGTGCACCGGATCGAGCTGCGATGCGGACGCCGACAGCGCATCCCAGTCGCCCCAGCGGTAATCCGGCGGCAGCAAGCCGCCGTCGAGCCGCAGCGGCTGGCCGAAGCCCAGGCGCGCCGCCATCGCCGCCACCGGACGCGCAGCGTCGAGCGCACCCGGCTCCAGCGCGGCAGCGCCCGGCATGCCGCCGTCAGGCTGGCCAAGCAGCGTGCGGTCGCTCAGTTCACCGGTCCAGGCAAACCATGTATTGACGCTGTGCGCCATCGAGCCGGCCAGGCCCAGGCGGCCGTCGGCGGCGCGCGCGCCCGTGATCTGGTCGCGGAAATTGGTGATGCGGGCGCGCGTGCCGCCCGCCGGGTAGCTCGGGGCATCGGTGCGAAAGTCGTAACCGCCAGCGCTCGCGATACGGTCCACCTGCGCCAATGGCAAGCCGCCCAGCAGCGTATCGAGCTGCTTGTTGCCTTGCGCGGCCTGCTCGAGCCCCAGCGCAGTGATGACCTTGAAGGTCGAGCCGGGCGCGCGGTGGGCGCCGCCGTCGTGCTGGAATGCGGCGATGCGTAGTGGGCTGCGCGCCGGGTCGGCGCGGTCGAAGTCGCGCACCTCTGGCCAGTTCTCTGGCGCGGCCGCCGTACCACCACGACTGCCGCCACTCGATGCCGCCGCCAGGATGTCGCCGGTGCCGGCATCGAGCAGCACCAGGCCGGCGCGCCGCTCGGCGGGCGCCGCCTGGGCGTTGCGACAGGTGCGACCATCCCACTGGCCGCCCTGTTGGCCAATGCAGTCGAGCAGCACCTGGGCCCGGGCTTGCAGCGCCAGATCGAGCGTCAGGCTTGCCGCATGGTCGCCCCCGCCCAGGCGCGCCAGCATGCCCGCCACGCTGCCGTCGTGCTGACGGTGCACGCCCAGCAGCGGCGCCAGGCCGGCCAGCGTCGCCTGGACTGACGGCGCACCATCCTGCCACAGGATTTCTCCATGGCGATCGACCAGGCGTACCGGGGCGCCGGCGGGCCGCGCACTGCGGCTGCCGGCCGGCAGCGCCTGCCATGCAAGCACACCCCGTTCGACCTTCAGATGGCGATAGGCAGCGTCGGCGCCGCCGGACAGTCTGGCCAGATCGAGCGGCTCGATCTCGACCTTGACCGACGTCGCGCCCGGCAGTGGCGACAGCAGCAGGTGCTGCACGGCGCCCGTATCGGGACAGGCGCGCCCGTCGCAGGCAGCACGGGCCGCCACGGTGGCGCCCTGCACGCTGCGCACGCGGCCGGCGACCAGCAGTTCCAGCGGCTTGCCGTCAGAGCTGGCGCTGAGGCTCACGAGGCGGTCATGCCGGCCGCCTTCCCAGCCGCCGACGCGGTGCCACGACGCCCAGCCTTGCGGCAACTGCGCGAACAGGCGCATCGCCGCCAGCGGCAAGCCCGCTTCGCGCACTGCCGGGCTGCCCGCCACTGCCGCTTGCCAGATTGCCGTTGCGCCGGGCCGCACGCGCCACGCCACCAGCCGTCGTTCGCTGTTGAACACGCGCACCTGTTCGCGCACGAAGGCGCCATCCGCACGATGATGCAGGCGTTCCAGCAGGCGCCGGTCGCCCGCGTCGGGCCGGAAGTCTTCCCAGCCGGGCAGCGGCGCGCGCACCGACGCGTCGGCACCGAGCCAGGCCAGCAAGTCGCGCGGCGCCTGTTCGATCAAGCCGTCGCGGCCCAGCCGCAGCAAACCGCGCGCACGCAGCGCGTCGAACAGCGCCTCGTCTTCCAGACCGGCGCCCGGGACCTGCGGCACGGTCCAGACGCCGGGCCGCAGGCGCAGCGTAACTGGTGCGCCGAGCGCCGGGAAGGCTTGCACGAAGGCCGCTTTGGCGGCTGGCTCACCGGGCTGGAAATGCTGCAACACCAGTTCACCGGCCTGCGGACAGGCGCCGCTTGGCCGGCGCGTGAAGCGCAGCGCCTCGCCGCGCCACAACAGCCAGCCTGCGCCCCCCAGCGCCGCCTGGCCCTGGCGCGCATGCGTGGCGACTCCGCCCGTTGCGTCGCTGATCCAGCTCGCGGTACCAAACAGCGCGTTCCAGGCGATCGCCAGTCCGGTCGTGGCATTGCCGGTGATGTCGATGCGCGGCATGCTGGCGCCGTCGCGTGCCAGCAGCACGCTGCGCGGCGGCCCATTGCTGCTGCGCGCGAGCGCCGCGGCTTCGCCAAACGGATAGCCGACGCGCAGCGGCAACAGCCGTCCATTGGCCGGATCGAGCATCTGCATGCACAGGTCGACCCGGACCGCCGGCCCGGCCTGCATGCTGTTTGCAATCACGAGCGCCAGCGCGCCGCGCTGCGTCAGCGACACACCGCTGTCGGGCGGCACGATGATCTCGAGACCCGGTGCCAGCGGCTGAAGCGCCGCCAGCGCTTCTACGCCAGGGACATCCTGCGCATCGTTGGGCAAGGCGCGCGCGTGCAGCGCCAGCGCCACCACGCCGCCCATCACCAAGGCCAGTGCGGCCCAGGCCCAGGCCGGACCGAGCGCAATGGTCCAGCCCCGGCGCAGATTGCGGGCACGCCGCCGCGCCGTGCGCGACGCGGCGATGTTACGGGTCAGGGTGGCGAAGGGGCCGGTCATGCACGAGTCCAGTGGCTAGCGTGGCGCCCATGCGCCCTTGCGCAAGGCTAGCGGAGGGCCGGTGAAACCGCTGAGCGCTGCAAGGCTGCGCGCCCATGTCCAGGGCCGTTCTGATGCAACTCACCCCCCGTTTTCTGCCACTCGTCGCACACCGCTGGAAGCCGTGCGGGGACACGCCTACAGTACACACATCGACACACCACTCACCCACCAAGGAGAAGCAAAATGAACGTCCTCAAACACATGGAAGCCGTCTTCATCGCCGCCGCCCTGATCGCCGTTCCTGTCGGCTATCTGGCCAAGGTCTCGGACGCCAATGCCAACGCCTTCAATGCAAGCAGCGCGGCCATCGCCAGCGGCGCCAAGGTCGCCACCGTGACCGTGACCGCCAAGCGCCTGAGTAGCGCCGAGAAGTCGCAGCTGCTGGCACTGGACACCGTCACCGCAGCGAGCCGGCTGTGAACGCGCGCTGTCGTCGCGGCGCCGCCAACGGGCGGCGCGCGGCGGCCAGGTGGACGGCTAACGCCACCAAACTGTGTCAGATGTAATAACTTGCTTCAGGCTTCGCGTCACCGATCCCGGATTGCTATATTCCGCTTATCCGCTTACGGATCTGGAGACGACCATGAAATCCCCGCTTATTCTTGCAGCCCTGATCGCCATTGGCGCAGCTGCCACCATCCCGCTGTCTGCACAGGCCCAGCCACACCTCTCGGTCGTGATCAGCAGCGCCCCGCCCGCCCCCATCTACGAGCGCATTCCGGGTCCGCGTCGCGGCCACGTCTGGGCGCCCGGCTACTGGGAATGGCGCGGCCATCGCCATGACTGGGTGCCCGGCCACTATGTCGTCGCGCGGCCCGGCTACGTGTATGCGCCGCCGAGCTGGCACCATCGCGGCAACCGCTGGGTGATGGAACCGTCGCGCTGGAACCGCGGCCCGGGCCACCACTATGGCCCGCAGCCGGTGTATGTGCGCGGCCATGACGGCTATGACCGCGACCGTGGCTACCGCGACCACCACCGTGATCGCGATCGGCACCACGGCAATGGCCGCGGGCGCGGACCGGACTTCGACCGTGATGGCGTCCCGAACTACCGCGACCGCGATCGCGACAACGACGGCATCCGCAACCGCCACGATCGGGACCGCGATGGCGACGGCGTGCGCAACCGCCACGATAGCCGTCCGGACAATCCTTATCGCCGTTAATTCACGCCGTTAAGTCACGCTGTTAATTCGTCGCCTGGCGTTTCAGGTGCTTGTCCAGAAACGCCAGGATCTTCGCGCTCGCTTCGGTCTGGTTTTTCTTTTTCGAGAAACCATGGCCTTCGTCGTCGAACACGACGTACTCGACGTCGACCTTGTTCTTGCGGACCGCTTCCACGATCTCGTCGCTTTCGGGCCGGATCACGCGCGGATCGTTCGCGCCCTGGATCACCATCAGCGGCTTGATGATGCGGTGCGCGTGGAACAGCGGCGACGTCGCTACCAAAAATTCCTTGTCCTTGACCGGGTCACCGATCTCGTCATACAGCGCCTTGCGCTGCGCTTCCCAATACGGCGGAATGCTCTCGAGCGTGCGCACCCAGTTGCTCACGCCAAAAATATCGATGCCGACCTTGAACGCTTCGGGCCGGAACGCCAGCGCCGCCAGCGTCATGTAACCGCCGTAACTGCCGCCCATGATGCCGATGCGCTCGGCATCGATGTACGACTGGCTCGCGAGCCACGTCTTCGCCTCGATGCAATCCCACAGCGGCTCCATGCCGTGCTTGCGATCGTCGGCGCGGAAGAAGGTCTTGCCATACCCCGAGCTGCCCCGGTTGTTGATGCCCAGGACCGCATACCCATGGTTGACCAGATACTGGATCTGCGCGCTGTAGCCGCGCCTCGTCTGCCCGCCCGGCCCGCCGTGCACGTACACCACCGCCGGCACCTTGGCGTTCGGCGCCGCGCCTTTCGGCTTGTAATAGATCGACGGGATCACGGTGCCGTCGAACGACTTGAAGCGCACGACCTGGGCTTCGACCAGATCGTTCGGATCGATGGCCGGATTCAGGCTGCGCGTGAGCTGGGTGGTCTTCTTGCTGACAAAATCGTGCACGTACAGGTTGTTCGGCGAGCGGTCGCCATTCAGATAGAACGCCATCAGGCGGCCGCTGGCCGAAAACGTCACCTGGCGCATTTCGCCGCCCGGCAGTTTCGGTAATGCGACCGGCTTGCCGGCAGCGTCGAACACGCGCACGTCGATGCTGCCGTCGCGGTTGACGATGCTGACCCGGTTGGCGCCATTGCGCGAGTAGCTCGTGTCGAGCAGGTCCCAGTCGGCTTTCTCGACGTCGCTCGTCACGCCGCTGGCCAGATCATACGCGGCGATGCGCGTGAACTCGCCACCGGCATTGGTGGTGAGCAGCAGGCGCTTCGATTGCGGATCAAACGTGGCGGCCGAGTGGCTCGCCGGTGCGGTGTGCGGCGTGATGTGCTTCATCGTGCGTGTCGGCAGGTGGTACACGTAGACGTCGCTGTCGGACGTGGTGCTGGACTTGTCGAACGCAAGCCAGTTGCCGTCGCGGCTGATGTCCGAGACATTCATGCCGCTGTCGTTCTGGTACACCATCGTGCGCGCGTAGCTGCCCGCGTCGTACAGATAGATGTCGAAGAATTTCGGATCGCGCTCGTTGGTGGCGACGTAGAAGCCGCTACCGTCGGGCTTCCAGCCGGCAAACGATGCCTTGAGTTTTCCGGGCGTCAGGTCGCGCTCCTTGCCGCCCGGCTCGAGCACGTACAGGTGGTTCTGCTCGTCGCCGCCCGTGTCGCGCGTGAACAGGATGCGGTCGTCGTTGTAGAAGTAGCCTACCGCGTAGGTCGAATCGACGGTGGACGTGGTCAGCGCGCGCGGCGCGCCGCCGCCCACCGGCAGCGTGTAGGCGTTGAAGATGCCGGACGCGTTACTGCTGAACAGGATCTGCCGCTCGTCCTTGCTGAACGACGCGCCGGTCACGGAGGTCGTCGCCATGAATTGCTCGATGGTGTAGCGCTTGACCTGCTTGCCCTGTTTGAGCGGCGCTTTCGCTACCGGCTGCGCGCCGGGTTTTTCAACCTGCGCAGTGACCTGCTCACTGGCCTGCAACGGCATCGACGCGGCGCCGACCAACACGGCGAACAGGGACAATCGGACTGCATGGCGGGACGGACGCATCGCTTCTCCTCAAGTTGGACAGCATCGATCCAGTGTTTCAAAAGTCTTAACTTCTGTCAACGAATGAAGATCGGTTATGCTCTCGCCATGAACGACCTGAGCCTTCTGCGCGCCGCCGCATACAAGACCGAACTGGCGGCAAGCCAGCGCCTGATGACGCGCGCCGGCCTGGACGAGCTTGATGCCCTCACCCGCACGCTCACGCACAGCGCCGGCGTGGCCGGCCTGGCGCACCTGCTGGCCGAACGGGCGGCGCTGCGCCTGCATGCGGCGCAGCAGTCGGCCCGGCGCGCGGCGCTGGCCAATGCCTCGCGCACGCGGGGCGCTGGCCAGGGAAAATCGGCGTGGCGCGCCTGGTTCGACGGCTCGGCACGACCGAATCCCGGTCGCTGCGGCGTCGGCGCGGTGCTCGAAGGTCCTGGCGGCGTGCGCGTCGCCATCTCGCATGACGGCGGCTATGGCAACAGCAGCGAAGCGGAATACCTGGCCTTGATCGCCGTGCTGGACGCCGCCGTGGCGCATGGCGCGCACGATGTGCTGGTGTGCGGGGACAGCCAGGTCGTGATCGACGACGTGAATGGCCCCGCCAGCGCAAGTGCGCCGAGCCTGCGTGACTACCGCACCCGCGCCTGTGCCCTGCTCGCGCGCCTGCCACAGGCGCAGCTGCGCTGGATCCCGCGTCACAAGAATGCCGAGGCCGATGCGCTCTCCCAGCGTGCCGTGCCGCCTCTTTTACCGGAAACATCAATATGTTAGAACTTACTTCGACCGATTTCGCCGCCTGGCGCACGCAGCTCGTCGCGCTGGCGGCGCAGGATGCCGGCACCGACGGCGCCCACGACGGCGCCCACCTCGACCGCGTCTGGCGCAATGCCCAGGCGCTGCTCGCGCACCACCCGGAAGCCGACCGCCTGGTGGTGCTGGCGGCCAGCTACCTGCACGACCTGGTGAACCTGCCGAAGAACGACCCTGCGCGCAACCAGGCATCGCGCCGCTCGGCCGAGCTGGCGCGCCAGTTGCTCGCGCCGCTGGGCTTCCCGCCCGAGAAGCTCGACGCGGTCGCGCATGCCATCGAGGCGCACAGCTTTTCGGCGGCGATTCCCGCCACCACCATCGAGGCCAAGATCGTGCAGGACGCCGATCGTCTCGACGGCCTGGGCCTGGTGGGACTGGCGCGCATGTTCTATATCGCGGGCCGCATGGAAAGCAGCCTGGCGCATCCGACCGATCCGCTGGGCGACGAACGTGCGCACGACGATCGTCGTTACGCGCTCGACCACATCGTCGTCAAGCTCGACAAGCTGCCGGACATGATGCAGACCCAAGCCGCGCGCGCCGTGGGCCGCGAGCGCCTCGAACAGCTGATGACGTTCCGGGCACAGTTCGCGGCCGAATGGAGCGGCGTCTAGCGATTGTTAACGGCATGCAGGCGTTGCCGCAATGCTAAGATGGGCGACCGCCAACCGCCGAGGTGTCCATGACCAGTACGACCACCGTGCCGCAAGCGTCGAGCGGCAACCTCAATTTCGTCCTGGTCTGCGTCTTCATCGACATGCTCGGTATTGGCCTGATCGTGCCCGTGCTACCGCTGCTGGTCGGGCAGTTTGTCGAAGGCGCCGACATGCGCGCGCTCTGGTATGGCGTGCTGGCCACCGTGTTCGGCCTGCTGCAGTTCCTGTTCATGCCGGCGCTGGGCGCACTGAGCGACCGCATCGGCCGCCGCCCGGTGCTGCTGTATTCGATGGGCGGCATGTGCCTGAATTTTCTCGTCACGGCCTGGGCACCGAGCCTGGCCTGGCTATTCCTCGGCCGCGTCATCGGCGGCATGTCGTCGGCCAGCATGTCGGTCGCCTCGGCCTACGCATCCGACATCTCGACCCGCGAAAACCGCGCCAAAAGCTTCGGCAAGATCGGCGCCGCCTTCGGCCTGGGCTTCATTTGCGGCCCGATGCTTGGCGGCGTGCTTGGCGAGTCCAACCTGCACCTGCCGTTCTACGTCGCGGCCGTGCTGTCAGGCGCGAACCTCGTGTACGGCTACTTCTTCGTGCCCGAGTCGCTGCCACCAGGCGTGCGCCCGCCCTTCGCGTGGGAGCGCTTGAACCCGTTCACCGCGCTGATGCGCCTCGTGCGGCGCCAGGATATCCGCGGCCTCGTGGTCGCGGTCTTCCTGGCCACCTTCGCCCAGATGATGCTGCAATCGACCTGGGTGCTGTACACCACCTTCCGCTTCGACTGGACGCCGCGCGACAACGGCATCGCGCTCTTTTGCGTGGGCTTGAGCTCGGTCGTGGTGCAGGCCGGGCTGCTGGGCATCCTGATCCGGCGCTTTGGCGAGCCGCGCCTGGCCCTGCTGGGCCTGGGCTCGGGCGCCGTGACGTATGCCGCTTACGGCCTGGCGACCGAAGGCTGGATGATGTACGTCTTCATCATGTGCAACGTGCTCGCCTACGCCGCCGGCCCGGCGCTGCAGGGGCTCGTCTCGAAGTCCTCGCCGCCCGAGCAGCAGGGCGAGTTGATGGGCTCCCTGCAGGCAATCGGCAGCCTCGCGGTCATCATCACGCCGCTGCTCGGCACCGGCATCCTCAGCGCCGTGAGCCACTTGCCCCAATCCGACTGGCGCGTCGGCAGCAGCTTCTACCTGTGCGCCTTCATGCAACTGCTGGCGCTGATCGTGGCCTGGCGTTACTTCAAGAGTCACCACGTCAAAACGCCAGCTGATACGTGAGCGTGGCGCGTAGTGGCCCGGCGAAATAGAACCGGCGTTGTTCCAGGCCGGTTAGCGGGTCGGCGTACGACGGCTCGAATCCTTCATTTTCGCGCAGCAGATTGGCCAGCGACAGCCGCAGCAAGCGCTTCGCGTCGATGCGCCATGCAGCGTACGCATCCAGGTCAGTGCGCGGCGCGGTGTAATAACCGCGATTGGCGGTCACCCGCACCAGACCATTGCGCTTGTGCGCCACGCTGCTGCCCAACGTCAGCGCGCCCCGGCGATAGTCGATCCCCAGATTGGCCGACAGTGGCGTTTGCCGTTCGAGACGATTATCCGGGCCCGGGACCGAGTCGAGGCGCGACCAGTGACGGGCCACACCCGCCCGCACATCAAACTCCGGCGCGCCCGCAAACAGGGATTTCAGCGGAAACTTCGTTTCCAGCTCGAGAGAGCGGGTCTCGGCGCGGCCGTCGTTCACCGGCGTGAAGATCCAGCGGTAACCGTCAAAGTAGATGCGGTTGCTCGTGTAGTCATCGATCCGGCGCAGCGAGGTGGCGATCGACACCATTGCGTTCTCGGCCCTGTAATGCTCGTAAGCGGCGTCGACGCCCCATGCCAGTTCTGGCCTGAGGTTGGGGTTGCCCTGAAAGTCAGCCTCGGTGGCGCTATTGTTTTCAAAGCCCTGGCGGCGCGGCAGCAGGTTCCACAGGTCCGGCTCCTTGTAGGTGCGGGTGAGTGCAAGACGCACCTGGTCGCCCTTGCGGCCCGGGATCTTCCACAAGGTCTGCATGACCGGACTCCAGACACCGGAACCCGTGCGGGACGAGGCAAACGAATTGCCCGATGCGCGTGTGCGGATGCCCTCCCAGCGCAGCCCCATGTACATTGACCAGTAGGGCGTGATGTCCCACTCGTCCTGGGCATACATGGCCAGCCGGGTCACGCGCGCCTCGAACGTTTCATCCAGCGCCAACCCTGACGGGAACGTGCGCACACGATCCTGCTCGACGCGCGTCTCGTCCCGCCAGGTGACGCCGCCATCCCACCCGGTGGCCAGCGCGTGACCGCTGCCGAGTTTGCGCATCGCCTTGCCGGTCGAATTGATGCCGCGGTCGCGTCGGGCGCCGTCGATGCGTCCGTCCGTCTCGGGATTGCCGGCCGCGTCGCGCCCAGCGCGCAACCCCACGTTCTCGCTGCGCTCACCCATCAGGCCAAGCTTGGCTTCGATGCTGGCGCCGGACGGAAAGCCCCTGCTCCAGCGCAGATCGGTGCGCGCCGTTTCGTCATCGGCGCGGTAGTGCGTGACCAGGTCGGGCGCAGGTGGCGGGCCGCCGATCAGCGTAGTGACAAGGGCATGGCCACGGTTGCGAAACCGGGTCACGTTCACGAACGTTTCGGACGTGATCTTGTCGCCGCCAGCCAGTGTCCACTCCAGGCGCGGCGTCAGGTTCAGGCGTCGCATGCGGCCACGTTCATCGGTCGCCGTCGTGCGCAGCAGGTCGATGGCACCGTCGGTTCCCGTGTTTTCCAGCACCATCCCATTGACGCGATCGAACCGTTCGCTCACGCCATCGCCGGCCAGCGACCAGGCGAAGCGCTCGCGCCGGTCACTCAGTTGCAGGGACGCGTTCGGCCCCCTGAACACATCCGAACCGAGCATGCCCAGCTTGAGTTCACGTTCCCTCGTCTTGGCCACGTGGCGCAGGACGATGTTGACCGTCCCGGCCACTGCCTGCGTGGGCATGTCTGCCGTCGCGGCGCGCAGTACTTCGATGCGCTCGACCATCTCGGGCGACAGCGTGTCGAAGCTGAAGTTGCCAGGTGCCCGTTCGCCGTTGATCAGTACCTGCGTATAGCCGGCACCCAGGCCACGCAGCTGGATCGTTCCGCCCTGACCACTGCTGCCGTCGATCGTTACACCAGGCACGCGCCGCAGCGCATCCAGAATGGAGCGGTCGCCGTAGCGCGTGAGCTCGTCGCGCTTGATGACGATGCGGGTGGCCGTGTCGTCGCGGCGCGGATCGTAGCCGGCGGCGCTGCCCTTGATGTCCACCTGCGGAATGACTGGTCCGGTCTGGGCAGCTGCCGATATCGGGACACTGGCAGCAATCAACAGAGACAGGGTGTAGTGCGTTGGCAGTTTCCTCACGGCGGCTTCTCCAGGTTATTGAACAGGCCCGGCCAGAATATGCCACCATGTAGCAAAATGTAAACGTCAATATAGAAATTTTCCAATCTCTCTAGAAGCAATCCTGACTGCTACGTACGAGCATATCCAGATTACATCACAGCGCACACCCTCTCTGTCCGCCATCCCCGCGCTACCTGCGGTACACTCGCCGCAACAGTGTTAAAAGCGGCAACAGAATTTCCTTCTGACATGCCCGGCTATAATGCGCACTTTTCCGCGAAAGGCGATCGACCGTGTCCCGACTCAAAGTCCTGCCCCAATATGTGATGCCGAAGCAGGCAATGACCAACCTTGCCGGTCGCGTCGCCGGCCACCGTGGCGGGTCGCTGACGACTGGCCTGATCCGTTGGTTCGTGGGCAAATATGGCGTCGACATGAGCGAAGCGGCCAATCCGGACATCGCCAGCTACCCGAGCTTCAACGAATTCTTCACCCGTGCGCTGCGCGCTGGCGTGCGCCCGCTGGCGCACGCCGATTACGTGTGTCCGGTGGACGGCGCGATCAGCCAGTTCGGCGATATCGATGACCACCAGATCTTCCAGGCCAAGGGCCACAAGTTCACCACGGCCGAACTGGTCGGTGGCGACCAGACGCTGGCGGCGCACTTCCAGCATGGCCACTTCGCCAACGTCTACCTGAGCCCCAAGGATTACCACCGCATCCACATGCCGTGCGACGGCCGCCTGACGCGCATGATCTATGTGCCGGGCAAGCTGTTCTCGGTGAACCCGACGACGGCGCGTGGCGTGCCGGGGCTGTTCGCGCGCAACGAGCGCGTCGTGTGCGTATTCGACAGCGACGAATTCGGACCATTCGTGATGACGCTCGTGGGCGCGACCATTGTCGGCAGCATGGCCACCGTCTGGCATGGCGTCGTCAATCCGCCGCGCATGGCGCGTATCTGCGACTGGCACTACGAGCCGGGCCAGGTCACGCTGAAGAAAGGTGACGAGATGGGCCGTTTCCTGCTCGGCTCCACTGTCGTGATGCTGTTCCAGAAAGGCGCGATCCGCTTCAATCCGGCCTGGGCGCCCGAAGGCAAGGTGCGTCTGGGCGACGTGATGGGCAATCGGCCACTGCGCTGATCGGTCTCAGGCAACGTCCGACGCGCCGTTCTCCAGCGCCGCCTTCGCCTTGAAGGCGGCCGCGATCTGTTCCGGCCCATGGCCATGGGCCGTACAGGTTTCTTCCATCATCGCCAGAAATGCGCGCGTCTTGGCTGGCATCAGCTTGCGGCTCGGGAACACCGCCCAGCCGTTCGCGGTCGGCATCTCCCACTCCGGCAGCACCCGCACCAGTTCACCTGTCTGCATATACGGTTCGGCAAACAGCGTCGAGCTGAGCGCGATCCCGGCGCCGCGCGCGGCGATGCGCGCCAGCAGGTCCGGTGAATTGGCCGTCAGCCGGCTTGGCAGCGCGCGCTGCCAGCGCACCTTCCCGCGAATCAGCGTCCATGGCACCGCGCCGCCGCTGCGGCTAAGGATGCACAGCACGTCGTGCGTGGCCAGATCGTCCGGATGCTCGGGAATCCCGTGGCGCGCCAGGTAGGCCGGTGATGCGAACAGGCCCGGTTGCTCGAGGATGAACGGGCGCGCACTGAGCGTGGCGTCGTCCGGCAAGTCGCCCATGCGGATGGCGATGTCGAAGTTCTCGGCCACCAGATCGACCCGGCGCGGGGTCAGGTCCATCTCGAGCGTCACGGCCGGATAGCGTTCGAGAAAGCGCGCGATAACGTGATTCAGGGTGCTGTTGGCAAAGTCCCCCGGCGCCGAGATGCGCAGCTTGCCGCTCGGCTCACCCTGGCGGTGCTGGGCCAGTGCGCCGGCCGCTTCCACCTCATCGGCCAGGCGCCGCGCGTGTTCGTACAGGCTGGCGCCGAATTCCGTCACCACCAGCTTGCGCGTCGTGCGCTGCAGCAGTCGCTCGCCAAGCGTCGTCTCGAGCAGCGCCAGGCGGCGCGACAAGGTCGACTTCGGCAAATTGACGCGATCGGCAGCGCGCGTGAAGCTCCCCGCCTCGACAATGCGCGCAAAGAGCAGCAGGTCATTCGGTTCGACGTCCATGATTGTCCCATCAGCAGAATAATGTTATCCATTTTACGGTCTTTCGCATTGTTTTTGGAAAGACTAAAGTAGACCCATCGCTACTCCAACCACGAAGGAACCACCACCATGAACATCCTGCACATCACCTCGAGCATCCGCGGCGACGCATCCGAATCGACCCGCGTCACGCAACAGATCGTCGACAAGCTGGTCGCTGCCAACCCGGGCGCCACGATCGTGCGCCGCGACCTGGGCGCAGCCCCGGTGCTGCTACTCGACGGCGCGGCCCTGGGCGCGCTGTTTACTCCGGGCGAGCAGCGCAGCGCCGCGCAACTGGCGCGCGTCGAGCAGGACGATGCGCTGATCCTCGAAGCACAAGCGGCCGACGTGATCGTGCTGGGCGCGCCGATGTACAACTTCTCGATGCCGGTGCAGCTGAAAAGCTGGTTCGACGCCATTGCCCGCGCTGGCGTGACGTTCCGCTATACCGAGACCGGTCCGGAAGGCCTGCTCAAGAACAAGAAAGTCTACGTGGCTGCAGCGCGCGGCGGTGTCTACGAAGAAGCGCAGGATCCGCAAGTGCCGCAGATGCGCGCGCTGCTGGGCTTTTTGGGCCTGGTCGACCAGACCTTCATCTACTCGTCGGGCATGGCGATGGGACCGGATGCCGTGGCTGCGGGCCAGGCAGCGGCCAACGCCGCCGTTGACGCGGCGCTGGCGTAATACTGGTAAAACCCGCAAGACCCCAGTCGCCAGCAGGCGGCGCAACCAACAGGAGAACAGATTGACCACCACTGTCACGCATCCAGGTACCACGGCGCTACTGGCGAAAAGCCGCGGCGTCGAACGCCTCATCAACGGCCAGTTCGTGATGGACGGCGCCGGTGTACGCATCAACCGGATCCTAACTGGTCCCCTGCAGCGCCGCCTGGACCCGTTCCTGATGCTCGACGCCTTCGGCAGCGACAAGCCGGGTGACTACCTCGCCGGCTTTCCGGAGCACCCGCACCGGGGCTTCGAGACCATCACCTACATGCTGGCCGGGCGCATGCGCCACCGCGACAGCGCCGGCAACGAAGGCCTGGTCACCGACGGCGGCGTGCAGTGGATGACGGCCGGGCGCGGCGTGATCCACTCCGAGATGCCGGAGCAGAACGCCGGCCTGATGGAAGGTTTTCAGCTGTGGCTCAACCTGCCAGCGAGCGACAAGATGACGGCGCCGTGGTACCGCGACATCCCGCTCGAGGAAGTGCCGCGCTTGAGGACCGACGAGGGCGTCACGGTACATGTCATCGCCGGCAGCACGCATGGCGTCGACGGCGCGGTACAACGGGCGCATACCGAGCCGCTGTACCTCGACCTCGAGATTCCGGCCGGCGTCACGTTCGAGCAGCCGATTCCGGCCGGGCACAATGCGTTCGTGTACGTGTTTCGCGGTGAAGCGGTCATCGACGGCAAAGGTGTGCCATCGACGCGCATGGCGATCCTCGACAACGCAGCCGGCGCTGACGGTGTGCGCATCAAGGCGATCGCACCAACACGCCTGCTGGTGCTGGCCGGGCGACCGCTGAACGAGCCCATCGCGCAGTATGGGCCGTTCGTGATGAATACCCAGGCCGAGCTGCATCAGGCAGTCGAGGATTTTCGCGCCGGGCATTTCGCGTAAGCGCGTCGTCATCAAAGGTGAAGCGCGTGGGCGGCGCAGTCGCCTCGCCGGCCGCGCCCACGCTGCGCAGAGCGCGGCCATGCGCTACACTCTCGGGATGACACAAGCGCAACATCACCTGCCATGGCACTGCTAGACACTCTGGGCGACCTGCTCGCCCGCGCCAGCTACGCCATGGGCCTGGAAAACGCCGACCGCTTCCCGCGCGGCCACGCCTGCCCGCACACCCGCTGGAACAAGGCCTACTTCGACATCCCGTCCGACTACAAGGCCGAGCGGATGGAAACCATCATCTGCGCGGCGATTGCCAACACGCCCTGGGTGTTCGGCGCGATCCGCAATCCCACCCCACGCATGCAGCGCGCGCTGCTGGCCATCATCGACGCACGCCTGCGCCGCGCCGATGCGCCAGCTGACCTGGTCGCGCTGCTGATCAAGGCGTATCGTCAGCCGCACACGCCCGACATCGTGCCGGGCTTGCGCGCCACGATCGCGGCCAATGCGCAATTCGACGAGAACATCCAGGCGCATGCGGTGCTGGCCTATCTGGGCGATGCGCCGGCGGGGTTCGGCGTGATCGAGGCGCACGGGTAACGCACGTCGATGCGCTAACCTTTCGCCGGCGGCGGCGGCGTCGTCGCCGGGCCGGATGTCGCCACCGGCGGCGCGTCGGGTTTGGCAACCGTGGCGCTCGTGCCCTTCGCTGTAGCTGTAGCTGCACCTGCACCTGAACCTGTACCTGACTCTGCACTTGCCCCGGCACTTGCCGCGCCACCCGCAGCATCTGCCGGTTTGCCCGGCAGTGGTTTAGTGGCCGACACCGCAGCATTGACGAAGTTCTGGGTTGTCTCGAACGTCTTGAGCAGGCCCCTGAACAGGGGTTCGACCTTATCCGCCTTGATTGCCCCATTCAGGTAGAACTGGCACAGCGCGAACATGCCCGTGCGAAACGCATCGAGCGGCGCATTGCGCGATGCCAGGACCGTGACGGCGGTGCCGAAGTCATCTTTGAGCGTTACGCTTTTGCCCGGCACCGTGAAGGCGGTATCGATGCTCGCCTTGATGCCCATTGCGGTGTCCGGCGGCGGCTCGGCGCAGAAACGCGGTTGCGGATGCTCTGGCGCGGCAACGATGACCGTTCGTCTGTCGGCCGATAGCGACACCGTTCGAACGACTTGACCGACGTCGTCTTCGACCACGGGGCGATTGAAGAACGTGCCCGCCGTCGCGGCGCAACCGGCCAGCGCAGAAACAACGACAAGCATGAGGAGGATGCGGAACATGGCGGCTCCTGGTGCGACCCCGGGCATCGCTCGGGTAGTCTGCATATCAGACTCGCGCGCCGACAAGGCGTGCCCCGAACATCTGCGCCGCTTGCGCTTGCACAAACCTGTTGTCAGGCCAGGGTTTCCCGCTAGAATATCGCCACATTTCCCTTCCCGCCCGGACCCCATGACTTCCCCCCGCCAGTTCCAGTTCAAATCCGTCAACTACACCGGCCTGCAGCCCGGCCCACGCGTCATCATCATGGGCGCCACCCACGGCAACGAGGTGTGCGGCACCAAAGCCATCCGGCGCGTGATGGACGAGATCGACAGCGGCGCGCTGCACATCGCCGCCGGCAGCCTGACGTTCGTGCCGATCGTCAATCCGCTGGCATACCAGCAGGTCACGCGCAACGGCGACCGCAACCTGAACCGCGATCTGTTCCCGAAAGCGAACCCGCAGGATTTCGAGGACCAGATCGCGAACTGGCTGTGCCCCTTGCTCGGCCAGCACGACGTGCTGCTCGACATCCACTCGTTTGCCGCCACGGGCGAGCCGTTCGTGATGGTCGGTCCGCTCGACAATGACGGCACGTTGCAGCCGTTTTGCCACGCCGAAAAAGAGCGCGCCTGGGCGCGCCGCCTGGGCGTGCGCCGCTTCGTCGATGGCTGGCTCGCGACCTATGGCGACGGCGTGCAGCGCCGTAGCCGCAATGCCGATGAACTGGAAACCGTCCTGCGCTACGGCGTGGGCACGACCGAATACATGCGCAGCACGGGCGGCTACGCGCTGACGCTCGAAGCCGGCCAGCACGACGATCCGGCCGCGCCTGACGTCGCCTACCGCGCGATCATGAATACGCTGGCGCACCTGGGCTTGATCGCCGCGCCCGACCCGGTGCCCGTTGATTTTGACGCCATGGAAGCGCTGTCGATGGTGGTCGTGCACGACAAGCAGCACGCGGATGACGCGTTCTCGCGTCCCTGGAAAAGCTTCGATCCGGTCGAACAAGGTGAACTGATCGGCACCCGCGCCGACGGCACGCCGGTGACCGCCGAATTCGGCGGCCGCATCCTGTTCCCGGCCGCGGGCGCTGCCGCCAACACCGAGTGGTATTACCTGACCCGCCCGAACCCGGTGTTCGGGCGCGAGCAGGGCTGAACTTCACGCCTTCACGCCTTCACGCTGGCGAGAGCAGCTTGAGCATCACGATGCCGCCGATGATCAGCGTGATCGCCAACAAGCGCAGCGCGCCGGTCGGTTCGCCCAGCATCAGCATGCCGAAGATCGCCGTGCCGACCGTGCCGATGCCGGTCCAGATGGCGTAGGCGGTGCCCAGCGGCAGCTGGCGCAGCGCCAGGCCCAGCATGCCGACGCTGGCTGCCATCGTGACCAGCGTGAACAGCGACGGCCACAGGCGCGTGAAGCCCACCGTGTATTTCAGGCCGACGGCCCAGGCCACTTCCAGCAGGCCGGCGATGACAAGATAGATCCAGCTCATGGGGATTCCTCGCAGGTTGTCAGGTCAAAAGGCGGCGAGTATACCACCGGCCCCGCAGCGAAAATCGGACCGTCGCCAGCAGACTTTTTTTGAATATCGTAAGATGACGATATTCGGATCGAAAGATCCCGATATAAAGGAACCACCCGATGGATATCGACGCGATCCACAAGGCCCTGGCCAACCCGGTGCGGCGCCAGATCCTGCACTGGTTGAAGGATCCGCAGCAGCATTTCAGCGAGCAGGAGCACCCGCTCGAGATGGGTGTGTGCTGCAAGCTGATCGACGGGCGCACCGGCCTGTCGCAATCGACCGTGTCGGCGCACCTGGCCACGCTGCAGCGCGCGGGCCTGGTGGGCACGCGCCGCGTCGGCCAGTGGGTCTTTTATCATCGCAACGAGGAAGCCATCGCGGCCTTCCTCGCCCAATTGAACGACGCAATCTAGGAAAACAAGATGACTACCATGTTTGATCCGATCAAGGTCGGCGCCCTCGAATGGCCAAACCGCATCGTCATGGCGCCGCTGACCCGCTCGCGCGCCGATGGTGGCGGCCGTGTTCCCAATGCCCTGATGGCCGAATACTATGTGCAGCGCGCTTCGGCGGGCCTGATCCTGTCCGAAGCCACCTCGGTCACCCCGATGGGCGTGGGTTACGCCGACACGCCGGGCATCTGGTCCGACGCGCAGGTCGAAGGCTGGAAGCTCGTCACCGACGCCGTGCACGCGGCCGGCGGCCGCATCTTTTTGCAGTTGTGGCACGTGGGTCGTATCTCCGACCCGTCGTTCCTGGACGGCGAACTGCCGGTGGCCCCATCGGCGATCAAGCCGGACGGCCACGTGAGCCTGCTGCGTCCGAAGCGTGAATACGTCACCCCGCGCGCGCTCGACATCGAAGAACTCCCGGGCATCGTGTCGGCCTACCGCAAGGGCGCCGAGAATGCCAAGCTGGCCGGCTTTGACGGCGTGGAAATCCACGGCGCCAACGGCTACCTGCTCGACCAGTTCCTGCAAGACTCGACCAACCAGCGCACCGACGCCTACGGCGGCTCGATCGAACACCGCGCACGCCTGCTGCTGGAAGTGACCGATGCCTGCATCGACGTCTGGGGCGCCGACCGTGTGGGCATGCACCTGGCGCCGGGCCGTGATTCGCACGACATGGGCGACTCGACGCCGGCCGAGACCTTCGGCTACGTCGCGCGTGAACTGGGCCGCCGCAAGATCGCGTTCATCTTCACCCGCGAAGGCCAAGGCCCGGATGAACTGGGCCCGATGATCAAGAAGGAATTCGGCGGCGTCTGGATCGCGAACCAGCAGCTGACCAAGGAAAAGGCCGAGGAACTGATCGCCAGCGGCACGGCCGATGCCGTCTCGTGGGGCCAGCTCTACATCGCCAATCCGGACCTGACGAAACGCCTGCAACTCGGGGCACCGCTCAACGAACCGAATCCAAACACGTTCTACCATCCGGGCGCGACCGGCTACACCGATTATCCGGCGCTGCCAGCCACGGTGTAAGTATCCCTTTCTCCGCGCCCTCGCCCGCTTTCGCCGGCGAGGGGCGGCGCTTCTTCGAACAGGACCTGCGGGTCCTGTTTTTTTTCGTATTGACGCCCCATTGAAGCATATGTATGCCATACGCATGCATAAAAAAGGTTCGCTACGGTGGGTGTCCAGCCTCGAACGTTAGTGCTATTCTTGCGCGATTGATATCGTGCGCACTGCGACGCGCCTACCGTGAGAGGATTTTCAATGAACGTTCCAGCACACCGCGCCATGGCGCTTGCCATCGCTTCCGCCATCGCCTTCAGTGGCGCCGTCAATGCTGCGCCAGCGACCCAGGGCGCGCGCGCCGAGACGCCGTTCCTGTCGCAGGTCGACGCCTTTGCCCGCTCCGCGCGCGTGTCGAACGTGGACTATGTGCTGGACTTCACGCTGACCGGCAAGGAAACCTTTGCCGGCACCACGACCGTCACCTTCGACCTGAAGGATGTCGACGCTCCGGTCACGCTCGACCTGAAGGACGCCACCGTCAAGTCGGTCAGTGTCAACGGCAAGCCGGTCGCCACGCGCTACAACAAGTGGTTCATCACGCTCGACGCGGCCAGCCTGGCCAGGGGCCGCAACACGGTCGTCATCGATTACGAGCGCCTGCACAGCACCAATGGCGAAGGCCTGCACCGCATGGTCGATCCGGCCGATGGCCGCGTCTACACGTATTCGCACTTCGAACCGGTCGCCGCCCAGCAGATGTTCGCGGTGTTCGACCAGCCCGACCTGAAGGCCAGCTACACGGTGTCGGTCACTGCGCCGCGCGACTGGCACGTGGTCACGACCACGCGCGAAACCAGGATCGACGAGCGTGGCGCGAACCGTCACTGGACGTTCAAGACCACGAAACGACTCAGCCCGTATAACTTCTCGCTGCACGCCGGCCCGTACCAGGTCTGGGAAGACAACAGCGGCAAGTACCCGATGCGCCTGTTCGCGCGCCAGTCGCTGGCCAAGCTGGTGGTACCAAACGACTGGTTCCGCCAGACCAAGGCCGGCATCGGGTTCTTTGAAGAGTACTTCGGCATCGCGTATCCGTTCGAGAAATACGATCAGCTGATCGTGCCGGACTTCCTGTACGGCGCGATGGAAAACGCCGGCGCGATCACGTTTGCCGAAGCGCGCTACGGCGTGGCCAACATGACGGCCGAGCAGAAGCAGTCGATGACCGAAGTGATCATGCACGAGATGGCGCACCAGTGGTTCGGCAACCTGGTCACCATGAAATGGTGGAACGGCCTGTGGCTGAACGAAAGCTTTGCGTCCTTCATGGGCGTGCTGGCGACGGTCGAATCGACCGAATTCAAGGATTCGTGGCAGAAGTTCTACCAGAGCGGCAAGCAGCGCGCCTACATTCAGGACCAGACTGCGAGCACGCACCCGATCGAAGTGCCGGTGCCGTCGTCGAGCAACGCCTTCGACAACATCGATGCGATCACCTACGCCAAAGGCGGCTCGACACTCAAGCAGCTGCGTCACCTGCTGGGCGAGGACGTGTTCCGCAAGGGCGTGCACAACTACCTGGTCAAGTACTCGTGGAAGAACGCGACGCTCGACGATTTCATCGGCAGCCTGGGCGAAGCGGCGGGCCGCGACCTGTCCGGCTGGACGAAGCAATGGCTGTACAACGCCGGCGTGAACACCATCGCCGCCAACTACAGCTGCAGCGGCGGCAAGATCCGCAACTTCACGCTGGCGCAGACTGCGCCATCCAACGAGCTGCCGACGCTGCGCGAGCAGCGCGTGCAGGTGGGCGCGTTCAAGGTCGACGGCGGCAAGCTGACGCTCGTCAAGAACGTCCCGGTGACCTACACGGGCGCGAAGACGGCGGTGCCGGACATGAACGGCACCGCCTGCCCGGACCTGGTCTACCCGAACTACCAGGACTGGGGCTACGCCAAGGTCAAGCTGGACCAGCGCTCGTTCGACACCGCGCGCACCAGCCTGGCCAAGGTCGACGATCCGCTGCTGCGCGCGATGCTGTGGCAAAGCCTGTGGGACGGTGTGCGCGATGCCGAGCTGCCACTGAATGACTTCCTCACCGTGGCGCTGAACAATGCGCCGCTTGAAAAAGATTACACGCTGCTGGGCGATGTGCTGGGCAAGGTGAGCGAGTCGAAGGCCTACCTCGATGCGATGAACCTGAACAACGCCTACACGCGCCAGACCACGCTGGCTCTGGAAAAAATGGCTTGGGACGGCGTGCTGGCCAACAAGGGCAATGCCGACTTCCAGCGCCGCTGGTTCAACCAGTTCGTGAGCGTTGCCAGCAGCCCGGACGCGCTGGCGCGCCTGGCAGGCATCCTTGACGGCAAGGTCGATGCCGCTGGCGTGCCAGTGGGCCAGCCCCTGCGCTGGGCGATCATCAAGCATCTGAACCAGTACAACTACCCGGGATCGTTTGCGCTGATCGCGCAAGAGTCCACGCGCGACAAATCGGACGCCGGCCAGATCGCAGCGGTGGCCGCCACCGTCAGCCGGCCGGATGCCGCCGTCAAGGCGGACTGGGTCAAGCAGATCGAAGACCAGAAAACAGCGTTGCCTTTCTCGCGCATCCGCACCGCGATGGGCAGCATCTTCCCGGCCGAACAGGGCGCGCTCAGCGAGCGCGATGCCGATGCGCGCCTGGCGCGCCTGCCGCAGGTGGACAAGACGGGTGGTCCGGTCTTCATGCGCGCCTATGCGGGCACGATGATCCCGGCAACCTGCACGCCGCAGAGCGTGGCGCGCCTGACGCGCGCGGCAGCAACGATGACGGATCTGTCGGCGTTCACGCGCCGCTCGCTGCTCGACACGCTGCAGGACGACGGGCGCTGCGTGGCGATCAAGGCAAAGCTGAGCGCGCCAAAAGGCTGATCGCCACATGCTGCCTGTCGGAGTCTTGACGCCGCGCCGCAGGCCCGGCTGGCCGCTTGCACTCACCCTTGGCCTGCACCTGCTGCTGGGCTGGTGGTGGTTGGGGGCGACAGGCGTGCGGGTGCTGCCGGCGACTGTGTCGGCGCCCCGTGAATTCATCGTGGTGGCAGTGCTGACGCCTGCGCCTTCTCGTTCTTCCGCTGCATCTGCCACCCCATCGTCATCACCCCCGCGCGCAGCGCAGGCAGTTCCTGCGCGAGCTGCGCCGCCGGCGCCGCCAGTAGCACCACAGCCAATAACGCAAGCGCCTGCAGACACCGCGCCGCCTGCGGCAACAGGCGAACCTGCTGCAGATCCGTTCCCCACCCCTTCAGCATCAGCACAAGAAGGCATTGCCACAGGCGACGACAGCCTGGCGAGCCGCGGCAAGCGCACGGCAGGCGCGGTCGACCACGACCTGCGCAAGGGCAAGCTGGCGCCGCTGGACCCGGGCGACAGCAAGTGGCAGCGCTTCGCGCAAGCGGTCGGCGACGCACGCGTGGATACCTCGCGCTCACGGACATCGGAAAGTTATACGGGGCCGGACGGCGTCGTCGTGTACCGCTTTCGCCAGGGCGGGCGCACGTGGTGCCGCACCGGTGGCGATATCAGGCCCAGCCCGTTTGGCGCCCAGGCTGGCGGCGCAGCGCTGTTCGACAAGGCCGGTGGTGGCGGCTTTGCCGGCATGGTCCAATGCCCGACCCGGGTGCAGTTCAAGCCTGACTGAGACGCGGCTGCCCCCGCGCGCAGTCGCCATCCTGCGTCACCCCGCCCTGCCGTAAAATGACCGGGCTCGCGGCGCCCTGCCGCTCACGGAGACAACACATTGGACTGGGATTATCCGCAACCGTTCATCCTGGCAGTGACGCCGCAGCCCGGCGACATCGATGGTCTGAACCACACCAACAATGCCGTGTATGTGCGCTGGTGCGAGCAGGCCGGCTGGGCGCACTCCGACAGCCTTGGCCTGTCACTGGACGACTACCGGCGCCTGGACCGGGCGATGGCGATCCGGCGCGGCGAATACGATTACCTGCTGCCCACGGCCGTTGGCGAAGCGCTGTGCCTGGCGACCTGGCTGGTGGGCGGCGACGGCAAGCTGTCGATGGAACGGCGCTTTCAGCTCGTGCGCGACAGCGATGGCGCCACCGTGCTGCGGGGTCGCTGGGACCTGGTCTGCATCGAACTGTCGAGCGGGCGCCCACGCCGCATGCCCGCCGAATTCCTGGAGACGTACATGCCGGTGATCGTGGGCGGGCCGCCTACAGGATCTCGTTGACGCGCGTGAATGGCCGGCACAGCCGCACACCGTTGGGCGTCACGACGAATGGCCGCTCGATCAGGATCGGATGCGCGACCATGGCGTCCAGCAGCGCAGCGTCATCCGTCCCCGGCTGGTCCAGCCCCAACTCGGTAAACACCGCTTCCTTGCGGCGTACCGCAGCACGCACCGTGATGCCAGCATCGTCAATCAAGCGGGTCAGCGTGTCACGCGTGGGCGGAATGGCCAGGTAATCGATGATCTGTGGTTCGTGGCCGGCTTCGCGGATGGCAGCCAGGGTATTGCGCGATGTGCCGCAGCGGGCATTGTGGTAAATCGTGATGGCCATGGTCATAGAAAAGGTGTTGTTCTCATCAGGTTGTGGTGGATCGGACAAGCGCATGATAGCCACAGCGCATACCCATCATCACTATTTCGCTTGTTCGCCCTTCGCGCCCGGGCTAGAATCGCACGCTTGATTTTCTTGCGCGTAGCCAAGTGCAAGCCCTGCAATGTGCCCACGCCACCCTGGAGACCAGATGACCGATTACCTGCTGCGCCCTGCAGCCCTGCCTACCCTGCGCCAGCGCGCGGCGCTGCGCGTGCTGCAAGTTTTTGGCTGGAAGGTGTTCTTCAAACCGTTGCCCGGGCCGCACGGCGTCTGCGTCATCTACCCGCACACGTCAAACTGGGATTTCCCGATCGGCCTGATGGCCACGTGGGCCATGGGCACGCAATTCAAATGGCTGGCCAAGGACACGCTGTTCCGGGGCCCGATGGGCCGCCTGATGCGTCACTGGGGCGGCGTGCCGGTCGACCGCCGGGCACCGATGGGTGCGACGCGCCAGCTGGCCGATACCATGCTCGCCACGCCATCGTTCTGGATCGGCATCACCCCCGAAGGCACGCGCGCCTATCGTCCCAACTGGAAAAGCGGCTTCTACCACCTGGCCGTCACCGCCAACGTGCCGATGGTGCTGGTGCGCTTCGACTATGGCAAGAAAGAGCTGCACCTGGTCGACACGATGACGCCGACCGGTGACGTCGAGCGCGACATGGACGCCATCCGCGCCGTCTACGTCGACACCCACGCGCTGTACCCGGAAAACGCCGCGCCGATCGTGCTGGCCCCGCCGCGCGACGAACAGGCGACGCAGCGCAAGCAGGCTTGAGACCGGCTGCCCCACAAGCACGACAACTTCTGGTCCGCCCAGGCCATCGATATACCGTGCCCGCGCTTATTGCGCCCACCAAGATGGCTGCTACCATCCTCAAGCAGCAGCGCACGCGAACCGCTACGCCTCACTTGCCGGCTGCGCGGCCACTGGCGCCGCTGCCGGCGTCCCCGCTGCACGCGATCCAACCAGCTGGTCCCAGGCGATGGCGGCGCTCAGGAACACCTGGCCGTTGAGCTTGCCCAGCAGATCGCTTTCCTTGAGCCGGTCCATGACCGGCCCCTTTACCTCGGCCAGGTGCATCAGCACACCGCGCCGGTTCAGCGAGCTGTTCAACTCTTCGAGCCCGAACAGGGCGGACGTGTCGATTGCATTGACCGCCGACAGCACCAGCACCAGATGCCGCGTTCCCGCATGGGCGACGAGTTCTTCATCGATGCGTTCGTTGACCGCATCCACGTTGCCGAAGAACAGGCCGGCATCGACCCGCAGCATCAGCAGACCAGCCGTCGTTTCGGCCGAATAGCGCTCGACGTTGCGGAAGTGTTCGGTACCATGGATGCGACCCAGCACCGCGATATGCGGCCGGCTGGCACGCCAGATCAGCACCACCATCGACAGCGCCACGCCCACCAGCACCCCCGCTTCCACACCCAGGATCAGCACCCCGCCGGCGGTGGCCAGCAGCGCCAGCGCATCGGCGCGGTCGTAGTGCCAGGCGGTGCGCAGCGTCGACAAATCGAGCATCCCGAGCACCGCCACGATGATCGTCGCGGCCAGCGTCGGCAAGGGCAGCAGCGCGAGCCAGCCGGTGGGCAGCACGAGCGCCAGCGCCAGCAGGCCGGCCGTGATGATGCTGGCCATCTGCGTATTGGCGCCAGCCGCGAAATTGACGGCCGAACGGGACAGGCTGCCGGTGACAGGAAAACCGCCGGTCAGCGCGCTGCCGATATTCGCCGCGCCCAGGCCCACCAGTTCGCGGTTGCTGACCAGTTTCTCGCCGCCGCGCTTGAGCGCCAGCGCCTGCGCGCCCGACATGCTGATCAGGAACACCATGAAGCCGATCAGCATGGCCGGTTGCAGCAGCGCTTGCCAATGCTGCGACGACGTCGCCAGGTTCAGGCCCGGCAAGCCGGCCTGCACGGCGCCGGTCGTGGCCACCCCCATCTGCGCAAGACCCAGTTGCTGCACCAGGGCCATCGCGCCCAGCACGACGGCAATCGGCGCCAGCTTGGCCCCGACGTCGGCCGCCGCCGGCGGCACGCGCAACCGGCGCAGCAACGGCGCCAGATGACTGCGCGCGGCCAGCAGCAGCACGAGCGAGCCCACGCCCAGCAGGATGCTCGGCCAGTGCGGCTGCATGCCCATCCCGATGGGGCCGCCCACCAGCGTGCGCAGCTGACCCCAGGCGATCACGATCGCCGAGCCAATGGTGAAGCCGCTCATCACGGGCCGCGAAAAGAAATTGGCGAGAAAGCCGATGCGCAGCAGCCCGCACAGCAGCAGGACCAGGCCCGACAACAGGGCCAGTTGCGCGGCCAGCACGCCGTACAGCGCCGTGCCGGGTGCCGCCAGCGGCGCCAGCGTGGACGCCGTCATCAGGGAAATGATCGCCATCGGTCCGACCGATTGCGTGCTGCTGGTGCCAAACAGCGCGTACAGCAAGGGCGGGATGATGCTGGCGTAGATGCCGACCGCCGGCGGCAGGCCCGCCACCAGCGCGTAGGCCATCCCCTGCGGGATCATCATCATCGCTACCACGATGCCGGCGCTGATATCGCCCGGCAGCGCGGCGCGCCGGTAGGGGCGCAACCACTCAAGCATGGAAAGTCCTGGCCAGCACGGCCGGAGGTGAAAAGAGCGCTAGCGTAGCATGATTAGCAGTACCGGCAGGACATCAGCCGGCCAGCGCCACGAGCCAGACACCCGCTGCGCCGATGGCCGCAGCCAGCGGCCGGCGCAGGCGCTCGCCCGGGATGGCGCCCAGCAGCAGCAGTCCGGCGCTGGCCAGGATGAAGCCGGCGCCGCTGGCCATGCCGGTCAGCTCATTGCCGTGCGCGAGTCCATGCACGAAGGCGCAGGCGCCGACGGTGAGCACGGCCATCTGCGGCTGCTTCAGGCGCGGCGCATACGCCGCCAACGCACCCAGAAGCAGCACGGTCGCCGCGATCGACAGCTCAAGCGCCGGCAACGCCACGCCGCCGCTGCTGGCTGCGCCCAGCGCCATCATCAAGAGGAACGTCGGTGCGAGCAGGTAGCCATGCTGCTGGCGGCTCCAGAGGCCGACCGCGAGCAGCGCCAGCAAATGATCGACGCCCGTCACCGGGTGCAGCAGGCCGGCCAAAAAACCGCTGTCGGGCGCGTGCCCGGGATGCGCGGCCGCTGGCAGCGCCAGTGTCAGGACGGTGACGGCCACGCCCGCGCGGGCAAGGTGATTGCGGGTTGCGTGGCGCAGCGAAGTCAACTGTTTTGTCATGATCGTCTCCTTATCTTATGGGTGCACTGCGTCGAGCAAGCCCTGCGCGCGGATGAACGCGACCACGTCCTGCACGCCCTCGCCGGTGCGCATATTGGTAAACACGAATGGCCGCTCGCCGCGCTGGCGGCGTGCATCGCTCGCCATGACCGTCAGGTCGGCCCCGACATGCGGTGCCAGGTCGGTCTTGTTGATGATCAGGAGGTCCGAGCGCGTGATGCCCGGTCCGCCCTTGCGTGGAATCTTCTCGCCGCCGGCGACATCGATCACGTACAGCGTCAGGTCGGACAGCTCCGGGCTGAAGGTCGCCGCCAGGTTGTCCCCGCCCGATTCGACCAATACCAGTTCCAGGCCGGGAAAATCGGCCTGCAGGCGCGCGATGGCTTCCAGGTTGATCGACGCATCCTCGCGGATCGCCGTGTGCGGACAGCCTCCCGTCTCCACGCCCATCAGGCGCTCGGGCGCGAGTGCGCCGGCGCGCAGCAGGATGTCCATGTCTTCGCGCGTGTAGATGTCGTTGGTGATCACGGCCATGTCGTAGTGGTCGCGCATGTGGCGGCACAGCAGTTCGCACAGCGCGGTCTTGCCCGAGCCCACCGGCCCGCCGATCCCGACCCGCAGCGGATTGGACGTTGTCATGCTTGCTCCTTATTGGATGATGATCACGACCGGTACAAGCGGCCATGCTGCACTTCGTGCCGCATCGACAGCATCGACAGGCCCGGCGCCCAGTTTGACAATGCGTCGTCCGGCAAACCGCGCGCCACCCCGACCGCGCGCTCGATCTCGGGCCGCAGCGACAGCAACAGGCGCTGGCCGGCGACCTGCCCCAGCGGCACCGACTTGACGCACACCAGCACCTGGTTCTCGACCCACGCGAAGACCATCGCCAGCAGCGCTTCTTCGTGCGGGATAGCCAGCCCGTCGACGGCGCAGGCAAACGCCAGGGGCAGCGTGACATCCTCGCCCAGCGCCCGCGTGTCGGCCACGCCCAGCTCGGCGATCAGGCGACCCAGTGAATAGCCCATCTGGACCGATTCGGCGCGCAGTTCGGCCGTGTCGCGCGACGCGAGGAAGCACCCGCCCCAGTGCGCGATCGCTTCGGCGTCGCGCGCGGCGAACGCGCCGAGAAGACGCCACAACACGGGGGCATCCCAGCGTGCCACCACGTCATGCAGGTAGCGCACGATCCACGCGCGGGCGCTGTCGGCATCCGTGACCAGGCCTTCGTCGAGCGCCGCTTCGAGGCCCTGCGAATAGCTGTAGCCGCCAATGGGCAAGGCCGGGCTGGCAAACTGCAGCAGGTGCAGCAGACTGGCGGCGTTCATACGGGGCCCGGTTCGATCGGCGCGCCATCCGACGGCCGGTGAATTTTCTGGCGCAGCGGAACCGGCGCCAATAAGCCGCCCGGTCCGTGCTCGTGATGATGGCCATGACCGCCGCCATACGCACCCGCCTCCGGCTCGAATTTGGCCAGTTCTTCATCGACGTCGGCCCCCAGCCCTTCGACCATCTCGCGCAGTACCGGGTCGACACGGATGCGTAACCAGCCAACGCCCACCTGGGTCTGGGTATGCCGGTTCCCCAGGTGAAACGCGCAGCGCGCCAGCAGCGTCGCATCGCGGCAGTGCATGACATAGGTCGGCTCCAGTGCGGCCTCGACGCGCACGACGCGCCCGCCTTCGCCCAGCAGCAGGTCGCCGTCGCGCAGCACCGTGCCGCGCACGAGGAACAGCGCGACCTCTTCGCCCGAGGCCAGGCGTGCGCGCTGGCGGCAGCGCTCTCGTTGTTCGAACGGCAGTACCAGCGTGTCGTGCACGACGTCGCCAACCGGAATCCGGGTATGCAGGGAAATCATCGATGGCCTCTAGAACAGGAAGTAACGCTGCGCCAGCGGCAGCACCACCGCCGCTTCGCACACCAGCAGGCGCCCGTCGGCGCGCACTGCATAGGTTTCGGGATCGACCTCCATGTGCGGCGTGGCGCCGTTGTGGATCATGTCGCGCTTGCGCAAGCCGCGCGTGCCGCGCACGGCGATCGTCGTCTTGGTCAGCCCCAGCGCACCCGCGATGCCGGCCTCGAACGCGCTTTGCGAAACAAACGTGAACGACTTGCGCAGCCCGCCGCCAAAGGCGCCGAACATGGGCCGGTAATGCACCGGTTGCGGCGTCGGGATCGAAGCATTCGGGTCGCCCATCAGGCTCGCGGCGATCATGCCGCCCTTGACCACCATCGATGGCTTGACGCCAAAGAAGGCCGGGCGCCACAGCACGATGTCGGCAATCTTGCCCACCTCGAGCGAGCCGACGACGTGCGCGATGCCGTGCGTGATGGCCGGATTGATCGTGTACTTGGCGATGTAGCGCTTGACGCGCGCATTGTCGTTGCGTGACGAGTCGCCTGCCAAAGCGCCGCGCTGCACCTTCATCTTGTGCGCCGTCTGCCAGGTGCGCATGATCGTCTCGCCCACACGACCCATCGCCTGCGAGTCCGACGACATCATCGAGATCGCACCCAGGTCGTGCAGGATGTCCTCGGCGGCGATCGTCTCGCGCCGGATGCGCGACTCGGCAAACGCCACGTCTTCGGCAATCGCCGGATCGAGGTGGTGGCAGACCATCAGCATGTCCAGGTGCTCGTCGAGCGTGTTGATCGTAAAGGGCCGCGTGGGATTGGTCGACGACGGCAGCACGTTGTCGTAGCCCACTGCCGCAATGATGTCCGGCGCATGACCACCGCCGGCGCCCTCGGTATGGAAGGTGTGGATCGTGCGGCCCTTGAACGCCGCCACGGTGGACTCGAGAAAGCCGGCCTCGTTGAGCGTGTCGGAGTGCAGCGCCACCTGCACGTCCAGTCGTTCGGCCACCGACAGGCAATTGTCGATCGCGGCGGGCGTGCTGCCCCAGTCCTCGTGCAGTTTCAGGCCGACGGCGCCGGCAGTGATTTGCTCTTCGAGCGGGCCTGGCTGGCTGACGTTGCCCTTGCCGAAAAAGCCCAGGTTCATCGGGAACGCGTCGGCCGCCTGCAACATCGAATGAATATGCCAGGCGCCCGGCGTGCAGGTGGTGGCGGCGGTACCGACGGCCGGTCCGGTGCCGCCGCCCAGCATCGTCGTGATCCCCGAGTACAGCGCTTCATCGATCTGCTGCGGGCAGATGAAGTGGATGTGCGTGTCGACGCCGCCGGCCGTGACGATCATGCCTTCGCCCGCGATGATCTCGGTGGCGCCACCGATGGCCATCGTGACATGCGGCTGGATATCCGGGTTGCCGGCCTTGCCGATCGCGGCGATCAGGCCATCCTTGATGCCGATGTCGGCCTTCACGATGCCCCAGTGGTCGACGATGACGGCGTTGGTGATGACGGTGTCCATCACGCCCTCGCGCAGGCGCTGCGACTGGCCCATGCCGTCGCGGATGACCTTGCCGCCGCCGAACTTGACCTCTTCGCCATAGGTCGCGCAATCGCGTTCGATCTCGATCACGAGGTCGGTGTCGGCCAGACGGATGCGGTCGCCCGTGGTCGGGCCATACATGTCGGCGTAGGCCTGGCGGCTGAGCGTGACCATCAGTCGTCCTCTGAGGTTGGAGACGTGACCACGGGCACTGGCCCCGACACGCGTCCCTGGAAGCCATGCACGATGCGCGCGCCCGCCAGGTCGACCAGTTCCACCGTGCGGCGCTGCCCCGGCTCGAAGCGCACCGCCGTACCGGCCGCGATGTTCAAGCGCATGCCGAGCGTGCTGTCCCGCTCGAACTGCAGTGCCGGATTGACTTCATGGAAGTGATAGTGCGAGCCGACCTGCACCGGCCGGTCGCCGGCATTGGCCACGACCACGGTGGCCGTGCGCCGCCCGGCGTTGATCTCGATATCGCCGTCGTCAAGAAAGTATTCACCTGGGATCATGCGTCGCTCCGGCTAGGGAATCGGGTGGTGGACGGTAACGAGCTTGGTCCCGTCCGGGAACGTGGCCTCGACCTGGATATCGGGAATCATCTCGGGCACGCCGTCCATCACGTCGCCACGCGCGAGGATGGTCGTGCCTTCGCTCATCAGCTCGGCCACGCTGCGGCCATCGCGTGCGCCTTCCATGATGGCGGCCGTGATCAGGGCCACCGCCTCCGGGTAATTCAGCTTGAGGCCGCGCGCGCGCCGGCGTTCGGCCAGCAGCGCGGCGGTGAAGATCAGCAGCTTGTCTTTTTCGCGGGGCGTCAGGTCCATGGCGGGGTCCGTTCTAGGTAAGCCAGATGCGCGGCGGGCACGCCGGGCGGTCGAGCAGATGGGGGCGCAGCAATTCCCACACGCGCGCCATGACGGCGCGCGCCGCTTCGCCGTCGTGGCCGAGATAACGCGCCACGAACACCGACTTCACCTGGCTGGACGCCAGTTGCGGGTCGAGCGCGCGCACGCGCGCCTGCAGCGCGGCGGGTACGGGCCGGCCGACGGCAAGCAGGGTCGCGCACACCGAATGACCTTGCATGCCGAGGGGGCTGGCAATGCCATCGGGGGTGAGGATGCCCTGCTCCCACCACAACAGGCGACCGTCCTGGCGAATCCGCGTGCGCTGGCGTATCTGCCCGGTCGTGAACGCTTCGCCAGCGGCCACGCGGCCGAAGCACAGCACTTCGCTGCCGATATAGATGCTGCCGGCGGCGAGATCGACTTCGTGTTCGAGATCGACGCGCGCCGCGTCATAGAAGATGGTTTCCTGCGGCAGCCATTCGACGGCGGCGCCAGCAGCGATCTGCAGGCGCACCGCCTGGTGCGACACGCGGCCGTTGGCGCGGTACCACTTGGCCGCGCCGGGGCTGGTGGCCAGCACGCTGCAACCGGGGCTGGCGTCAACGTCGATCTCGAGCCGGTCGCCACCGACCACGCCGCCCGGCGGGTGCACGACGATCACGTGGCAGGCGCCAGGGCCTTCCGGATACAGCGCCTTCTGGACACGTAGCGGCCCGCGGTGCGCGCGGCGCACGAGACGCGTCGTGTCGCCATCGCGCACGAAGCCCAGCGCCAGGCTGGCTTGCCAGGCGGGGAACATGGTCGGTGGATCGGTGAGGCTGCAATCGCGCATGCTTGATGAAACAGCACGATGCGTGCCAGGGCCTGGACGTGACCCGGACATGGCCTGGAGGGGGTGTTTCGCCTACTGCGCGCACCGGGGAGGTGCACGCTGCACCCGAACGCGTCAGGACATCGCCAGCTCGATGCAGTTGCGGCCGGCCCGCTTGGCGCGCGCCAATGCGGCGTGGGTGCGCACCGCCATCGAGTCGCCGCTCTCGCCCTCGCCCAGCTGAGCTACCCCGAGACTGATCGTGACGTGGTCGCACCCGGGTATTTCCACCTGCTCGATCGCCGCGCGCAGCTTCTCGGCCAGCTTCAGGGCATCGATCGCGCTCGTGTGCGAGGCGATCACCTGGAATTCCTCGCCGCCCGAGCGCACCAGAACATCGCTCGAACGCAGCAGCGCGCGCGCCGTGTCGGCCACCGTGCGCAGCACCAGGTCGCCCACCGGGTGGCCGAAGGTGTCGTTGATCTGGCTGAAACGGTCGATGTCGAAGGCGATCAGCGCCAGCGGCAGGCGGTAGCGGCGTGCACGCTTGATCTCCTGCTCCAGCAAGCCTTCGCCGTGACGGCGGCTGGCCAGGTCGGTCAGGGCGTCGGTGGTCGCCAGGTGCGTCACGCGCGCCAGCAGCGCCTCATTCTCGCGCGTGAGCTCGGCCATGCGCAGGCCGTACGCGGCCAGCCCAGCCAGGTCGTCCAGCGCCTGCAGCTGGGCGGGCGAGAACGGCCGCGCGTCGCCAAACAGCAGGCACAGCGCCCCCATCGGCCCGCCCGGCCCCGGCGCCGGGATCGGCACGCCCACGACCATGCGCGCGCCAAAGGTGTCCAGGCGCGCCGCCAGCGCCGGCTCGCCGGCCTTGTCGAGCGTATCGAGTAGCGTGAATTCGCCTGTCACCGCCGCCAGCAGCCCGGGGAAGGCATGGCGCACTGGCGACTGTAGCAGCCCGCCCTCGTGCGCGAGCAGCGCCGCCAGGCGCAGGCCGTCGACGCCCTGCTCGGCCTCGAGACGCAGGTCGCCGTCGCGATGCTGGAACAGCGCCGCATGCACGAGGCCCGGCCAGCCGGCCAGCGCCGCGCACAGGTGCTCGGCAAAGCGCTCGCTGTCGTCGGCTTGGGCCAGGGCCTGCTGGCAGGCAGTGCGTAGTGCGAGCAGCGTGCGCAGCTCGGCCTCCGGCGCCGTGGGCGCGGCAGGCGCGGCGCCGCCAAACCCGGTGCGCATGCGCGTGGCCAGCAGCGCGCGGGTTTGCTGCGCGCGCAGCGGGCCGATGGCGTAGTCGAGTGGACCGAACGCCATCAGCGCCGACAGCCAGCGCGCATTCGTGAATGGACACAGCACCAGCACCGGCGCGCCGGCGCGCTCGGCGACCAGTGCGCCCAGCGCGGCCAGGTCGATGCCGGGATCGCAGCGCTCGAGATCCAGCACGAGCAGGTCGGCCGGTTCGCGCGCCAGCAGGCCGCGCGCCTGCTCGGCCCCCGCCGCTACGCGCAGATTGGCGAACATGCCGTCGCAGCCGTGCTGGAAATCGGCGCGGCGCTGGCCGACAGGATTGACGAAGACACAGGTAAAGTCCTCGCGCGCGCCGTCTTCTTGATGCATGGTGATTCTCCAGAGGTAGGTCCAGCCGCACCCTGTTGGCATGACTGCAAGGCAAGTTTGCCATAAGCCGGCGTGCCGAGCATAGCAATTGTCGTCCTGTGTGTGGGAGCGCACCGTCGTGCCACCGTACGCGCCGAATACTCTTCTGAACGAATGCACACTTACGGGAGAATCACCATGGCACATCAAGACGACGTGGCAGCGAAACAGCGCGCCATCCAGCAAGAGCAGGACGCACGCGACGCCAGCAAGAATGAGTCCGGGAACAAAGAAGCCGTCCAGACCGGGGTCGACCAGCCAGCGCCGCCGATGCCGGCGCAGCACCTGGCCAAGCCGGGACTCGAAGCCGAGATGGAAAGCAAGCCGAAGTTCATGGCCGAAGGTTACAAGGGCAGCGGCAAGCTCGACGGCATGGCGGCCATCGTCACCGGCGCCGACTCGGGCATCGGGCGTGCGGTGGCCGTGCTGTTTGCGCGTGAAGGTGCCGATGTGGCCGTCATGTACCTGAACGAAGACGTCGATGCGGCAGAGACCAAGCGCTGCGTCGAGGCCGAAGGCCGCCGCTGCATCACGATCGCCGGCGACGTCAAGGACCCGGCATTCTGCAACGACGCCGTGCAGCAGGCGCTCAAAGCATTCGGCCGGCTGGATATCCTGGTCAACAATGCCGCGTTCCAGGAACACGCCGATTCGATTCTCGACCTGACTGAAGAGCGGTTCGAGGAAACCTTCCGCACCAATATCTTCGGCTACTTCCACATGGCCAAGGCAGTCGTGCCGCACCTCAAGCGCGGCGCGTCGATCATCAATACGGGCTCGGTCACGGGTCTGAAAGGGTCGGCCAAGCTGATCGACTATTCGTCGACCAAGGGCGCGATCCACGCGTTTACGATGTCGCTGGCCGGCAGCCTGCTCGACCAGGGCATTCGCGTGAACGCGGTGGCGCCTGGCCCCGTCTGGACGCCACTGAACCCGGCCGACAAGGGCCCGGACGACATCAGCGAGTTCGGCGCCAGCACCGACTACCGGCGCCCGGCCCAGCCCGAAGAACCCTCGCCGGCCTATGTGTTCCTGGCGTCGCCCGTGTGCTCGGGCTACATCACGGGCATCGTGTTGCCGGTGACCGGCGTCGTCGGCGAATAACCGACCCCAGTGAGGAGCAGGCAATGGCACGCAGCATGTGGAAAGGCGCGATCAGCTTCGGACTGGTCCATATTCCGGTCGATATGTACCCCGCGGTCGAGACCAGGGGGCTCGACCTGACAATGCTCGACCGGCGCGATTTTTCGCCGGTAGGGTTCAAACGCTACAACAAGGGCAATGGCAAGGAAGTGGTGTGGGACGATATCGTCAAGGGCTACGAGTACGAGGACGGCGAGTATGTCGTGCTGTCGGACGAAGACCTGCGCCGCGCCAACCCGGAAGCGACGCAGACGATCGACATCCAGGCGTTCGTCGATGCCGGGGACGTGCCGCTGATTTACTATGACCAGCCGTATTACCTGGCGCCCGGCAAGGGCGGTGCGAAAGTCTATGCGCTGCTGCGCGAGACGCTGCGCGAAGCGGGCAAGGTCGGCATCGCGCACGTGGTCATCCGCGTCAAGCAGCATCTGGCGGCGCTGATCTGCGTGGGCGACACGATCGTGCTCAATACGCTGCGCTACCCGGACGAGATGCGCGACGCGGGCGAACTCAAGATCCCGTCGCCCAGCGCGAAAACAGCCGCCGTCACCGTCAAGGAACTGAAGATGGCGATGGCACTGGTCGAGGGCATGAGCGAAGACTGGGCGCCGGCGCAGTACCACGACAGCTACCGCGACGACGTGCTGGCCCTGGTCAAGAAGAAGATCAAGGCCAAACAGACCAAGACCATCACGCAGCCCGAGCCGGAGAAAGAAAAGCGCACCACCGGCAAGGTCATCGATCTGGTCGCCCTGCTGCAGGCCAGTCTTGGCAAGAAGCCGGCCAAGGCGGCGCTGGCGGCCCTTGACGACGGCGACGATGACGACGATCCGCCACCACGCAAGCCGCGCAAAGCTGCCGACGACGAGGATAGCCAGCACGATCAGCCTCCTCCACGCGCGCGCAAGTCAACGGCCGCGTCAGGGGCCCGTGCCACTGCCACCAAGGCAGCGGCCAAGCCAGCGGCGAAGAAGGCGGCCGTAAAGTCCGCAACCAAGGCGCCTGCGCGCAAGAAGGCGGCTTGAGCATGGACGGATTCATCGACTTTCTCCAATGGCCCGCGATGGCCGTGAGTCTCATCGCCGCCTACCTCGTCGGCGCCAAGCACGCCGAGCGCCGCATCCTGGGCTTCTGGACCTTTATTGTCAGCAATGTGCTGTGGATCGTCTGGGGCTGGCATGACGAAGCGTGGGCCCTCATCGCGCTGCAGGTCGCGCTGCTGGCCATGAACGTGCGCGGCATTTTCAGGAACGACGCGTGACGCAGCGCGCTTGCCCCCACCCCTAAGGCACGAACCCGAGCTGCTTCATCGCTTTGCTCAGTGTCGTGGCCGCCGTGGCATAGTCCTGCCACGGCGTATTGCCGACATCGAGCCGCTCGTGCACGTTGGCGATGGACCACCGGTCGCTCGCCGTGAGCGCGTCCAGCTCATCCCAGCCCAGCGGCACCGAAATTCCCAACCCCGGGCGCGAACGCGCCGACCATGCGGCCACCGTCGTGGCGCCCTGTCCGTTGCGCAGGTAATCGATGAAGATTTTCCCTACCCGGTTTTTCGGCCCGCTCTTGAAGGCAAAGCGCTCCGGCAGTGTGTGCGCCATATGGTGCACGATCGCCTGCGAGAAGCGCTTGACCGTGTCCCAGTCGTGGTTTCCCTTGATTGGCACCACGACGTGCAACCCCTTGCCGCCGCTGGTTTTCAAGAACGCCGGCAAGCCCAGTTGGTCCAGGAAGGCGTGCATCAGCTGCGCCGCTTCCTGCATCTCGGGCCACTGGATGCCCTCGCCCGGATCGAGGTCGAACACCATCCGGTTCGGTTTCTGGTAACTGCCCTTGAGCGCATTTTGCGTGTGGATCTCCACCACGTTCCACTGCGCCGACGACAGGATGCCCAGCGGCATGGCCACTTCCAGCATCGGTGGATGCGCCGGGTCGAGCGCCGGGTCCAGATCGCGCAGGCCCGGCATCTTGCGCACGTCGACATGCTTCTGGAAAAACAGCTCGCCGCCCACGCCCTCGGGCGCGCGCACGAGCGATACCGGGCGGCCTTTCAGGTGCGCCATCATCAGCTCGCCCACCAGCGCGTAATAGCGCACCAGCGCCAGTTTGGTGGCGCCGCTCGTCTTGTCGATGACGCGCTCGCCGTTGGTGATCTTCAGCGACGGGGGCAGCTTGCTCTGTGCGGCCACGGGTTCGTCGTCCGCCGCGACGTCCTCCACGGCAAGCGCTTGCTCGCGGGTGATGTTCCTGGCCGGCTTGTCCTTGCGCAGCCCCTGGAACACCGGATGACGCACGGCGCCGCCGCTGGTCCAGTCCGAAAAACTCACTTCCGCCACCAGCACCGGCTTGACCCAGTGGTGCGCCCGCCCCGGCACAGCGCGCGGCGGGAACGGGCTGGTGTCGGTGCGCAGCGTCTCGAGTTGCGCCGCGATGCTGATCAAGGTCGCGTGGTTCAAGCCCGAGCCGACATTGCCGGCGTAGCGCAACACGCCGTCGTCGTCATGGACGCCGAGCAGCAGCGCGCCGATGCCGGTGCGCGCGCCTTTCGGATCGGTGAAGCCGGCAATGACGAATTCCTGGCGCCGGCCGCATTTGAGCTTGATCCAGTCGGATGAGCGGCGCGAGACGTAGCGCGCGTCGCGTCGCTTGCCGATCACGCCTTCGAGGCCGATCTTGCAGGCCGCCACAATCAGTTCGTCGGGCTTGGCCCGGAATTCGGCGGAGAACCGCACTTTCTGGGATCTGGCTTTCTTGAGCACCTGTTCAAGCACTGTGCGCCGGTCGACCAGCGGCATCTCGCGCAGGTCGTGGCCGTCGAAGTACGGCACATCGAACAGGAAGTAATCGATGTCGATCGCGCCGTTGCCGTCGAACGCGGCCTGTAACAAGCCGAAATCGGGCTTGCCGGCGTCGTCGTGCACGACGATTTCGCCGTCGTACCAGCCGTCGGGCAGCGCCATGCGTTCCAGCTCTTCCTTCAGGGGCGTGAGCTTGTCGGTCCAGTCGTTGGCGTTACGCGTCATGAGCCGCACCGCGCCATCCTCGATGCGCGCGAGCATGCGGTAGCCGTCGAACTTGACTTCGAACAGCCAGTTGTCGGGGTCAGGCGGCGGTGCGTCGACAAGCGTGGCCAGCTCGGGGGCGAATGTCGCCGGCAGCGGCTCCCTGGCGTCATTGGCCGTGGTCCGTTTTGCGGGTGCCTTTTTTGCTGCCGCTTTTTTGGCGGATGCTTTTTTCGCAGGCGCCGCCTTTGCACCCTTGCCCAGCGCTTCGACCTTCTGCGCGGCGCGCTTGGGCATCGGCAATGCCTTCACGCTGTCGGGCAATTCGTCCACCAGCGAGAATTCGGCAGCCGGTCGCGCGTAATCGTCTTTTTCCTTGATCAACAGCCAGGGCGGCTGCTTTTCGCCACGGCCCTTCATCCGCACCAGTGCCCAGCGGCCGTGCATCTTGTGACCGTGCAGCGCGAACTTGATGCTGCCCTTGGCAAAGCCCTGGCGCGGATCTTCCAGCGGCTCCCACGTGCCCTTGTCCCAGATGATCACCTTGCCGGCGCCGTACTGCCTGGCCGGAATCGTGCCCTCGAAGTCGGAGTACGAGATCGGGTGGTCTTCGACCTGCACGGCCATGCGTTTGTCATGCGTGTCGTAGCTGGGGCCTTTCGGCACGGCCCAGCTTTTCATCGTGCCGTCGAGCTCGAGCCGAAAGTCGTAATGCAGGCGGCTGGCCCAGTGTTTCTGGATCACGAAGGTCAGCACGTCCTGCCCCGCTTCTCCGCCGTCGGCCGGCTCGGACGTGATCGCAAAATTGCGTTTGGCTTTGTAGGCGTTGAGTGCGTCCGTCATGGCAACCTCAGGGAAATTCGACGTTGTCAGCGTAGCCTTCCCGCTCGTTAGGCACTGTTCGGCAACTCACGCTGACAGGGCTGCTATGATTATCGCAAGCACCCAACCGCGAAAGGACACCATGCAGCGAATCGTTTTTCTGGACCGTGACAGCCTGCGCGCCAATGTCCGCGTGCCCGCCTTCCAACATGCCTGGCAAGACCATGCGGCCACCGCCCCGGACGACGTCGTGGCGCGCCTGGCGGGGGCCACGGTGGCCATCACCAACAAGGTGCCGTTGCGGGCCGACGCCATCGCGCGCCTGCCTGACCTGAAGCTGGTCGCCGTCGCCGCGACCGGCACCGACAATGTCGACCTGGCCGCCTGCCGCGCGGCCGGCATCGTGGTGTCGAACATCCGCGATTATTCGCTGGTGTCGGTACCAGAGCATTGCTTCACGCTGATCCTGGCACTGCGCCGCAACCTGCGCGCCTATGCGGCCGACGTCGAAGCGGGCAAGTGGGAAACCTCGAGCCGCTTTTGCCTGCTCGACCACCCGATCGGCGACCTGGCCGGCACGCGCCTGGGCATTGTCGGCTACGGCGCTCTAGGCCGGCAAGTGGCCAGCATCGCGCGCGCCTTCGGCATGGACGTCGTTGCTACCTCGCGCTCGCCGATCACCGATACGAGCGTCACGGAACTGCCGCTGGACGAACTGCTGGCGACCTCGCAGGTCGTGAGCCTGCACCTGCCACTGACTGACGCGACGCGCCACATGATCGGCGCGCGCGAACTCGCTCTGATGCAGCCCGGCGCGCTGCTGATCAACACGGCGCGTGGTGGTCTGGTCGACGAGGCTGCGCTGGCGAATGTGCTGATGGAAGGCAGGATCGCCGCCGGCTTCGATGTCCTGAGCGAAGAGCCGCCCGGCTCGAACAATCCGCTGCTGCGCCTGCGCTTGCCGCACTTTTTGCTCACGCCGCACATTGCGTGGGCCAGCTTCGGCGCCATGCAGACGCTGGCCGACATGCTGGTCGATAATATCGAAGCCTGGCAGGCCGGCACGCCGGTCAACGTCGTCTAGACGGCGCCCGCGCCCGTGGGCGGCAGCGCCTCGGGCGCTTTCTGCGGCAGTTCGAGCAGAAAGGCGGTGCCGGCGTCCGGCAGGCTCACGACGCGGATCGTCCCGCCCATCAGCGTGGTGACGATGTTGTAGACGATGTTCAGTCCCAGGCCGGTGCCGCCCTGCCCCATGCGCGTCGTAAAGAACGGATCGAAGATGCGGCCCAAGTGGGCCGGGTCGATGCCGCGCCCGTCGTCGCGGAACGTGAGCGCGACGCGTCCGTCGGTTTCCAGCGCTGTCAGCGTCATGACGCCGCCGGGGCCCTCGAAGGCATGCAGCATCGCGTTGTTGACGAAGTTGATGATCACCTGGCCCAGCGGGCCGGGAAAGCCGTCCATCGCGATCCCTGGTGGCACATCGATGTCGAGCTGGTGCCCGCCAAGCCGCACCGTGTTCATCAGCGTCGCGCCGATTTCCTGACAGGCCTGGGCCAGATCGAACCGGCGCCGCTGGGCACTGGCCTGGTCGACCGACACCTGGCGGAAGCTGCTCACCAGTTCGGCCGCATTGTGCAGGCTGCGCACGATCAGCTGCGACGCGTCGCGCGCCGCCCCCATATAGTCGGCCAGGTCGGATCGCTTGAGCGTGGTTGCCTCGAACTGCGCCGCCACCGTGTGCGTGCGTTCCTGCAGCGTGCTGGCCATCAGGAGGCTGTTGCCGATCGGCGTATTGAGTTCGTGCGCCACCCCGGCCACGAGCGAACCGAGTGACGCCAGGCGCTCCTGCGCTGCCAGTTGCACCTGGGTTTCCTTCAGGCGCGCGTAGGCTTCGGCATTGTCCATGGCCACGCCGACGTAGGCGGCCAGCGTGCCGAGCATGTCGAGGTGGACCTGGCCGTAGGCGCCCACCTCCAGGCTTTGCACTGTCAGTGCGCCCAGCACGCGCTCGCCCGCCGTTACCGGCACGCACAGCAGCGAGCGCGGCATCGGCAATGCCCCCGCCGGCGCGGCCAGCGCCACCGCAGCGACCAGATCAGGCGCGCCGGGCAGGCAGGCCCGCAATTGCGCGTCGACATCGGCCAGCAGGAATGCGCGGTTCTCGTCCACGCAGCGCGCCATCAGGTGCCCAGCCGGATCGAAGGCCAGCTCGCGCGGCGCCTCGCGCCGACCGAACGCCATCGCGAACGGCAGCTCGAGCACGCCGCGCTCGCCCTGACGCAGCGCGACCGCAAACAGCGGCGCATCCATCAGCGCCTTGACGTGCTGGTACAGCGTCAGCATGATCGCCTCGTGGTCGAGGTTCGTGGTCAGCATGCGCCCCATCTCCGACAGCAGCGCGATGTTGCGGTGCGCTCGCTCGACCGATTCCTTCTGGCGCTCGACCTCGCGCTTGCCCCGTTCAGCCGCTTCTTTCTGCAGCAGCAGTTCGCCCGTGCGGGCGTCGACTTCGCGCGCCAGCAAGCCCTGGCGCGTCACGAGCGCGCCGATGCGCAGCCGATAGGCGAAATACGACAGCGTCACCACCAGCGCCACGGCCAGCGTGCGGAACCACCATGTCTTCCAGTACGGCGGCGTGATCGTGATCGCGAGCGTGGCCGCGTCCTTGCTCCAGACGCCATCCTTGTTGCTGGCGCGGACATGGAACACGTAGTGGCCGGGATCGAGATTGGTGTAGGTGGCAAAGCGCCGGCCGGCGCCGGTATTGACCCAGTCGGCGTCGAAGCCCTCGAGCTGATAGGCGTACAGGTTGCCCATCGGGTCGGCGTAGTGCAGCGCCGCGAATTCGAGCGAGATCACGGTGTCGCGGTGCGACAGCGTGATGGCCCGTTGCGCCGCCAGGTTGTGAATCCCGCGCGAGCGGTTCAGCACCTGCAGGTCAGTGATGGCCACCGTCGGCGGGAACGGATTATCGTGCACGTCGGCCGGGTTGAATGACGTGACGCCACTGACGCCGCCAAAGTGCAGCTGCCCGTCGGCGCCGCGCCGGCCAGCGCCCACGAAATACGCGCCGTCGATCAGGCCGTCCTTGGCGTTATAACTCTTGGTCTGGCCGGTGACCGGGTCGACGCGCGTAATGCCGGCGGTTGTGCTGACCCAGATGACGCCGTCGTCGTCTTCGAGCATGGCGCCGATCGACTGCGCGTCCTGGCTGCTGAACGGGTAGTAGCGAAACGACGTGCGGCCACCAGCCTGCACCATCCGGTGCAGCCCCCCTGCCGTGCCGACCCACAGGTCGCCGGCCCTGGACTCGAGCAGGTGATACACGCGGCTGTGGCGCAGGCTGGCGCTGTCCTGCGCGTCATGCCGAAAGCGGCTGAACGTGCCGGTAGCAGGGTCGAAACGCTCCAGGCCCGATTCGGTACCGATCCACAGCACGCCGCGCCGGTCCTCAACCAATGCAAAGCCGTAGTTGTCGCCCAGGCTGGTGGCGTCGCCGGGCACATTGCGCCAGTTGCGCGCGGTCGTGGCGCCCGGAGCGACTGCCGACAGGCCGTCGCGCGTCATCACCCACAGCGTGCCGTCGCGGCCCTGGCGCAGCGCCTGCACATGCTGAGCACCAGGGCTCTGGCCCAATGCCACGCGCCCCATGCGCCCGCGCGCGTCACGCCACGCCAGGCCCGTGGGAGTGCCAATCCAGAGCCGCCCCCCGGCCTGCTCCAGCGCGGTGACGACCTTTCCCGTAAATGCGTCGGTGCCGAGGTGCCGGGCGGTGCGCGAGGTCGGGTCGAGCAGCATCAGACCATCGCCGCTGGTGCCCAGCCACAGGCGCCCGGCCGGGTCGTCGACGATGGCGCGTACCCTGGCGCGGCCCATGCCTTCCGTCTCACCAAAGCGCGCAAAGCCCCCGCTGGCCAGGTCGGCGCGGTTGATACCGCCAAAATACGTGCCGACCCACAGCGTACCGGTGCGGTCGACCAGCACCGCCGACACCTGGTTGTCGGACAGGCTGTGCCGGTCCTGCGGCAGATGACGGTAGCCGATGAACCGGCCGCTCGCTGGATCGAGCCACTTCAGGCCATCGGCCGAGGTGCCTACCCACAGCTGGGCGCCGCTGTCGTGGTACAGCGTGCGGATGCGCGCGCCGCGCATGCCGTCCGCCGCGCCGATCTGGCGCCGCTGCGGCACGTCGCCGTCGATGCGCCAGGCTTCGAGGCCCGCCGCGGTACCAATCCACAGTGTCTGGCGCGGTCCCATCGAGAGCGCCAGCACGGCATTGCGCTCGGCGTCAGCGGGCGGCGCCATCGCGAAATGCACGACCTGGCCGCTCGCCGGGTCCAGCCGGTCCAGGCCCGCAGCAGTACCGACCCACAATGCCCCGCGCCCATCGAACGCGAGTGCGTTGACGCGGTTGTCGCGCAGGCTCGCCGGGTTGTCCGGATCGGACACGTGGTTGCGCTGCTGGCCCGTGTGCGGGTCAAAGCGCACCACGCCGTCATTGGTCGCGAGCCACAGCGCGCCATCGGGCCCCGGCACGATGGCCACCACGGAACGCTTGATAGTTCGCCCCGGCTGGGACAGTGCAAAACGCTCGAAACGCCCGGTCGCCGGATCATGCCGCGCCAGCCCGCCCTTCGTGCCGAACCACAGGCGGCCGGCCGGGTCCTCGTAGGCGGCAGAAATGAAGTTGTCGGGGATGCTGTCGGGATTGTTGGCATCGTTGCGATAGATGACGATCCGGTAGCCGTCGTAGCGGTGCAGGCCGGCCTGGGTGCCGAACCAGATGAAACCCTGGCGATCCTGCAGGATGCTCATCACGGAATGCTGCGACAAGCCTTCCTCGACCGACAGGCGCTCGAAGCGCAGGTTGCGCTGGCTGGCGTCGGCCGGCAAGGCCAGCGCCAGCAGCAGGAAGAAGGTGAAACGAAACAGGCCGTTACAGGCGGCCCAGGTAGAACCTGGCATGGTCATCCGATCGATTTGCGCTGCAGCCAATCTACCAGATGACTTTGTTGCCGTGAAATAATTTGAGTCTTCCAGAAATAAAATGTCGCTGCTATAATGCGTGCCTCGGGCGGCTGTAGCTCAGCTGGATAGAGTACTTGGCTACGAACCAAGGGGTCGTGGGTTCGATTCCTGCCAGCCGCACCAGAAAATACGAAAGGCCAGATCGCGAGATCTGGCCTTTTTTCTTGCGCGCCGTTGGTATCGGCAATGACGAGTGAATAATCAGTCTTTGCAAGATGCTCAGCGCCCGCTATAATACTGGCATTGGGCGGCTGTAGCTCAGCTGGATAGAGTACTTGGCTACGAACCAAGGGGTCGTGGGTTCGATTCCTGCCAGCCGCACCAAACCTTTTCAAGATAAGGGCACTTCGCAAGAAGTGCCCTTATTGCTTTTGGGCGCGTGTTTGACACTACGCCCAACATCCTCCCCAACGATGACCACCTTCCATCCCCAACCCGATGAGCATGGTGCGCCGGTGCGTCTTGCGCACCCGTCGACGCCAACGGCCACCTCCGCCTGGCACGACCCGGCCAGCGTCGCCACCGTGATCCCGCTCGGCGCCCTGCCCGCCGCATTGAACGCCGTGCCGTTTGCGCCATGGGTCGATCTTCCGGTCGGCAACGCCGACTGGCAAACGGTCTGTGGCCAGGCCACCATCGACGAGCCACCCTTTGTCGTGCCGGCGGCGTTTGCGCCGGCTGCAGGCGCGGTGATCGTGGAAGACGATGGCCGCGTGTGGGCCGTGGCACCATCGAACCGCTTTGGCGGGTATGACGCCACCTTCCCGAAAGGCCGCGTCGATCCCGACATCAGCCTGCAGGCAACGGCGATCCGCGAAGCGTTCGAAGAGTCCGGCCTGCGCGTGCAGATCGTGCGGCACCTGGTCGATTGCCGGCGCACGCAAACGGTAACGCGCTACTACCTGGCGCGGCGCCTGGGCGGCAATCCTGCGCTGATGGGATGGGAAAGCCAGGCCGTGCACCTGGTACCGATCGCGCTGCTGGAAACGGTGCTGGGCAACCCGCACGATGCGGCGATCATCGACGTCCTGAGACGCGCACTTGCCGGCGAACCGGGCGTGGCGCCGATGCCGGCAACATAATCTCTTGAACCGGGTTTGCCAAGATTACCTCACTCCGCTATAATGCGTGCCTCGGGCGGCTGTAGCTCAGCTGGATAGAGTACTTGGCTACGAACCAAGGGGTCGTGGGTTCGATTCCTGCCAGCCGCACCAAAGTTTCAAAGAAAATGGCTCAGAAGAAATTCTGAGCCATTTTTCTTTTGCGTGTCCGTTTTTCCTGCTTGTAGATTAGCCGACGCATTTTCCTGCATGCGACCACCTTGCAACACGGCAGACTTTGCCAATCAGGTACATGCTGCTATAATGCGTGCTTCGGGCGGCTGTAGCTCAGCTGGATAGAGTACTTGGCTACGAACCAAGGGGTCGTGGGTTCGATTCCTGCCAGCCGCACCAAAGTTTCAAGAGAATGGCTCAGAAGAAATTCTGAGCCATTTTTCTTTGCGCAGTCAGCATTACCTGTTGATGACGCTGATGGCAATGCTAAGCAATTGCTCTGGCAAAATGACCCGCTCTCCATCCAGCGCCCAGCGCCAGCCCAGGTAATTGGGCAGGTAGCGCGACGCAACGCCATGAAAGCGCTGCAACCAGGCCTTGAAACGCGCGTGATAGGCGTTCACGTTCTGCACGTGGATCGCAAGGTTCCCCAGACGCCTCATACGCACACCGGCATGCACATTGACCGTCTCGTGCGCGATGCTGTGCTTGCGTGCAAAGGCGCGGTAGGCAGCATGGCTGTCACTGACCAGCAACGCCTTCCGATCCAGCCTGGGCAGCAAATCACGCTCGAGTTGTGCGGCCGTGAGGGCTCCACGGCCGGTCACGGCATCGATGGTGCGCCCCTCGCGGTCGCGCGCGACCAGGATGCAATCGAGTTCGCTGGAAATGCCCCGTTTGGCGGCGCGGCCGCCGCGGCGGCGCGGTGGCCGATCGAGCGTGCGCGAACCTTTTTGTGATTCGAGCAGACATGTTTCGTCAGCCTCGACGATGCCATTGAGGGCTGCGGGTCGGTCGAGCTTGACCCAATGGAGGAAACGGTGGCGCCAGCGAAAGGCCGTGTTACGGTGTACCCCGATACGATCTGCCGCCTTGCGCACGGGCAGTGAATCGAGCAGCACCTGCGAATACGCGAGCCATTTGGCCTTGAGCCTGAGCCGCGCCAGCGGCGTGCCGGTCAGGTCGTTAAAGGTGCGACCGCAGGCGCAGCAGCGGTAGCGCTGCAAGTCGTTGGCGAACCCGTGCCGGTAGCAGCGCTCGTTGCCGCATCTGGGGCAGCAGCGGCCTGGCGCTCTGACCTCGGTGATGAGCGCAACCACCTGATCGAGCCCGGCTGCAGGATGCAGGGCGTCAAGCACATGCCGACGCTGCGGCCCGTTCAGCGAAGGCAGTTTTGCGAACCAGCCCTTGAAACGTGGCGCTCTCATGGTCGACTCCTGACGCTGGGGACAGGGGTTGGACCACTGGAGTGCTCGTCAGTTCAAGGCTAGTCTCTATTTAACGTTGACTGCGCCTTTTTCTTTGCGTTTCCGATTCTCACGCTGGCCGTCCACGCAAGCGCCCAGAACGAGATCGCCGCCGTCATTCGCCACCCTTCGATGTCAACCAGGCCATCTGAGCACAGGCTTGCCCTGCCCTCCAGATGACCCGGCACTCAGGTACGCAGCTTCTTGATGATGCTGCGGCTGCCCAGGATTTCCTCGATCTGCTCGAAGCGCACCGGCTTGACCATGTGATGGTCGAATCCGGACTCGAACGCCAGCTGGCGGTCTTTCTCCTGGCCCCAGCCCGTGACGGCAATCAGCACGGTCAGGGCGCCGGTTGGCAGCTGGCGGATGCCGCGCGCCAGATCGTAACCGGACATATGCGGCAGGCCGATATCGAGGAAGGCGTAATCAGGGCAGAACCGCGCGGCGGCGGCCAGCGCATCGGGCCCGTTGTGCGTGATGACCACGCTGTGCCCCATGGCCGTGAGCAGCGCGCCGATGCTGTTGACGAAGTCGACGTTGTCGTCGGCCAGCAGGATGCGGTAGCTCTCGGCGCTGATGAATGCCGCCGGCGTCGGCTTGGTGGGCGGCTCCGGTTCAACAACGATCGGCAGGCGCACCACGAAGCGGCTGCCATGGCCGAGGCCTTCGCTGTGCGCGGTGATCGTGCCACCATGCAGTTCGACGAGCTTGCGCGCCAGCGACAGGCCCACGCCCAGGCCGGCATTGCTGCGCTCGAGCGTCGAGTCGACCTGCACGAACATGTCGAACACCGAGTCGAGCATCTCCGGCGCCAGGCCGATGCCGGTGTCGGCCACTTCGAGGATCAGGGTGTTCTCGTCCACTGCGCCCTTGAGCACCACGCGCCCGCCCCGGTTGGTGTACTTGGCCGCATTGTTGAGCAAGTTCGACAGCACCTGGGCCAGCCGCGTCGCGTCGCCGTGCAGGAACACGGGGCGGTCGGGCAGTTCAAGCACCAGCTCGTGACCGTGCAGCTCGATGTACGAGCGCACCACCTCGAGCGCATCGTTGACGACGGCCTTGAGTTCCACGCGGCCCATCTTGATCGTGAACTTGCCGGTATTGATGCGCGAGACGTCGAGCAGGTCGTCGACCAGACGCACCATCTGGCGCAGCTGGCGCTCCATGATGTCGGTGGCGCGCTGCGTGGCCTGGGCATCGCCGCTGCGAATGCGCAGGATATCCAGGCCGGTGCGAATTGGCGCCAGCGGATTGCGCAGTTCGTGCGCCAGCGTCGCGAGGAACTCGTCCTTGCGGCGGTCGGCCAGGATCAGCGCATCCTCGGCCTTCTGGCGCACGTCCATTTCGTGCCCGAGCGTGCGATTCGCCGTCTGCAGCGCGTCCGACCGGCGGCCGATCTCGGCCAGCATGTCGTTGAAGGCCTCGACCAGCACGCCGATCTCGCCCTTCTGGTGGCCCGGCACGCGCAGGCTGAAGTCGCGGCGCAGCATGACCTGGCGCGCGATATCGGTCACCGCTTCGAGCGGCCGCGTGATCGAGGCCTGCAGGCGCGAGGCCACGACGGCGGCAATCACGAGTGCGCCCAGCAGCACGCCCCCCAGGATCGCACCGTAGCTCAGGGCCCGGTCCAGTACGCCGTAACGCGAGCGCAGATAGACGGTGCCGACCCGGTCGCCATTTTCGACAATGTCGCGGTACAGGACGACCTCGCCGCGCTCGATGCGGTAACCGGCCGGCTCGGGCCGCTCGGGCAGGTTGGCCTTGACGCCGGCCCGCACGTAGGTAGCAAAGCGCGTCCCATTGACAGTAAACACCGCGGCGGCGACGATTTGCGGGCGTACCCGCAGCAGGGTCAGGCTCTGTGCGACGTCGGCCGGGTCATTGAACGACACCGCAGGCGCAGTGACGCTGGCGACAATATCGGCCTGGGTCGTGAGGTCGTCGATCCAGTAGCGCTGGAAGGTGCGCAGGTCGAGCAACAGCATGGCGATTCCCGCGCACAGCAACGCCACTGCGGTGGTGGACACCGCCATGAGGATCAATTTGCTGCGCACGGAGCCGGTATCGTGCATTGACATCATGAGGCTCCTTTTTGCACGCGGTTCGCCACCGTCAGCAGGCGCGAACTGAGCTTGACATTCTTCTTTTCCGCCGCATCGAGCGACACGTCAAAACGTACCCGATCGTCGACGATCGTAAAATTGATGATGCTGCCACTGCGCAGGCCGCCGTCGCATTCGGTCACGGTCAGGAGCGCATTGGCCGCGCGCAGCAGGCGCGCGGCGCGCGCGTCATCCTGGCCGGCGACGAACAACACGTGCAGCGGCTGCGCCAGATCCTGCTCGCGCAGCGCGCGCACCGTGATCATGCGACCGGCCACCATACGGCCGGCGGCGATCCGGGTCAGCTCGGCCGCCACGTTGTCGGCGCCGACCACGCCGATGCTCACCGGCGTGGTCGCGTCGGCAAACGAGCCGGCCGGAAAATCAGCATAGCCCAGGAACTTGTACAGGAAAGCTGCCTTGACGCGTCGCTCGAGTGCGGGCGCAGCGTCGGCATCGAGCGCGTGCGCAGGCCGGCCGACGCCGGCCAACAGGGGCAGCATCAAGGCCAGGCACGCCTTGCGGCGCTGCAGACAAGCTGGTTGATTGATAGTCATGAAATCCATTCGCACGTCAAAAACGCAGCGTGGCACTGGCAAACACCGTGCGTTCGCTCAACTGGCGGCTACCTGCCACGACGAATTCGACGTGCCGGGCATGCAACAGATTGCGCCCGGCAAGGGCCAGCTCGAGATCGGGATGCACTTGCCAGGCCATACGCGCGTCGAGCTCATGATAACTTGGCACGGCCACCTGCGGCAGCCGTGCGACATAACGAAGTGAAAAATCCGCCCAGATGCGCTCGCTCAAGTCGTGCGCGCTGCGCAAGGTCCAGGTCAGGTTGGGGTCGTTGCCACCCAGGCCGGACAGCCCTGTGGTGTCGCGACTGGCAGGCTCGCGCCCCATGTCCACGTCTTGCAGAACACCGCCGGCGTGCAGGCGCCAGCCACGCGCGGCCTGCCAGCTGGCCCAGAATTCGATGCCCCGCAAATTGACCTTGCCCAGGCTGCTGATGACGTATGGCAACTGCCCGCCGCGCGCTGCAGGCTCCAGGGAACGCAGCCGCTCGAAGTCGGTATAAAACAGCGTGGCCGAATACGACAGCGTCGGCATGGGTTGGCCGCGGTACCCCAGTTCGGCGACGCGCGCCGTTTCCGCCACCGTGTCGGCACCGCCGGCAATCAGGAACTGGCGCGGTGCGGCCGGATTGATGACGAACAAATCACGGTCGATGCGCGACGGCGCACGCACCGTGCGCGACAGCGCCGCCCACAGCGTCGCTTGATCCTTCGCGTCCCATGCCAGCCGCAGATTCGGCAGCAGCTCGCTGCCCGTATACACATTGTGTTCGACACGTACCCCGGCCACGGCCCGCAGCGTCGGCGTCAAGGCCAGTTCATCCTGGACGAACAGGTGCGACCAGCGCAGGTTGCGGCGCGCCGGTGTGAAACGCAACACGGGGCCGCCGTCGATCTGGTCGCGGCTGTGGCGATAGCCGCCGCCCCACGTGATGCCATGCGCACCCAGGCGCAACAGGTGCTGGGCCTCGAGATCAACCGTGTCGATCTGCTGCATGCCCACGCCCGGCTTGCTGCGCCGCGTGTGATCGAGCCAGGCATGCATGCGCAATTGGCCGGCAGCGGCAAGATCGCGCTGGACCTCTGCCCGCAGATTGGCGCCGGACATCGTCCCGCCCGCCAACAGGAAGATGTTGCGCAGTCGCCCGTCGTACACATCACCGCTGAGCGTTACATCGTGCTGAACGCCTTCCCAGTCGAGACGAAAACCGGCCTGCTCGCGCGCCATGCGATTGTCGGCGCCAGAGGCCGGCGCGCTGCGATCGGCCTCGATCCGGGTTTGCCTGGCATACACGCGCCAGTGCGGGCCGTTCCCGAACTGCCCGCCGTAGCGCACACCGGCGCCGTGCTCATCCGGCCCGGCATACGCCGTGACCACGCCGCCGTGGGTCTCGGCCGCGCTGCGTGTGATGATATTGATCACGCCATTGACCGCATTCGTGCCCCACACCGTGCCGCCCGGCCCGCTGACGACCTCGATGCGGGCGACGTCTTCCAGCCCGACATCCTGCATTTCCCAGATCACACCGGAAAACAGCGGCGAATACACGCTGCGTCCATCAATCATGACGAGTAGTTTGTTGGCCTGGGGCGACAGGAACCCGCGGGCGCTGATCGCGTATTCATGGGTATTGACCCGTGCGACCTGCAGATTCGGTGCCAGGCGCAGCACTTCAGGCAGCGTCGTGGCGCCCGAGCGGGCGATGTCCGCAGCGCTGATCACGAATACCGACGCCGCCGCGCGCGCCAGCGGCTCGCTCTGGCGCGATACGGAGGTCACGGCGATCTCGGATAATTGCTCGAGCGAGTAATCAGCCCACGGCAGCGCGCCCGCATCGTCCTGTCCGCGTGCATCGAGGCAAACCATGGTCGACAACAATGCGGCAACTGCGCAAACGTACAACGAAAAAGGTGGCATAGTTGCCATCGTAGAACATTTTCTCGCTTGCACCAAGTGCGCACACGCGACAGTGCAGTCCTTGACAAGAGTCAGGGATATTGATTAAAACAATGACTGTTATTGGAAATATAAATTGGACTGATTTGACGCAGTGCAGCATGATTGCACTGTCTCCTCTATTCTCTTCCCAGAAAATAGATTTAGCCCGATTCTCACGAAGCGGGCTTTTTTTTGCCCGCGTCGCGTGTGCTATACGGCGCACTTGGGCGACTCCCTTGTCAATTCGTGCTGTCGCTACGCGCCAATGTAGCCTGGGCAAGCGCGCACGCTTGCCCGAGCAGGTGTACCCCGTTTGGTGTAGGATGCCGCCCATCTTTTCGTTTTTACAACAATCCATGCCCGACCTCGACCTTTCCGCCCGGAGCACCGCTTCCTATGACTGGAGCGCTACTGCCCTGGGCGACGCCGCCCGCTGGCCGCTGCCACTGCGGCTGTGCAGCGACCTGTTGCTCAATTCCCCGCTCCCGACCCTGTTGGTATGGGGACCCGAAACGGTCCTGGTCTTCAACGAGGCATATGCCGCGCTGGCCGGCCCCGGCTATGGCCGTGTGCCCGGCGGCTCCGTGCCGCCGGTCATGCCACCACCAATGGCTGCGGCCGGCGCGGCGCTGGCTGCGGCATGGCGCGGTGAAGCCGGCGTGCTGGCCGACACCGCCCTGACCTTCCGTCGCCTCGACGGCGGCGCGGAGAATCGTTTCGACCTGCGCCTGTCTCCGGTGCGCGACGAAACCGGCGCCGTACGCGGCGTGCAGATCGCGCTCGCCCCGGCCACCGTACAGCCGGTGCAAGAGGCGGTAGACGCTGCTGGCCTGCGCATCCTGGTCGTCGAAGACAATATCGACTCGCAATATCTGGTGTGCGAAATGCTCAAGGCGTTCGGCCACGAAGCCGACGGCGTGGCGCATCCGGACGAGGCCCTGACACTGCTGGCACGCCAGCGCTATGACGTCCTGTTTTCCGACGTCAGCCTGCCAGGCATGTCAGGTGTCGAACTGGTGCAGCGCGCCATCAACGACGACCCGGCGCTGTCGATCATCTTCGCGTCCGGCTACGGCGATACGTTGCTGCGTCACCTCGAGTTCCCGTACCAGTCGCTGCAAAAACCGTACGAAATCGACCAGTTGCAAGATGCGCTGGCAAAGGTAGTGCGTCACCCGGGCCGACGCTGACGGACGGGCGCCACGGTCCGCGCTCACAAAGTGTGAGTCGGACCCGCCCGGCTGGTCTACAATGAAACGCATCCTGCCCGGCTTCGGGCGCATGGCATCCCCGGCATGAACCCTTCATCACAACACGTCAGTCGCATCGTGCGCCACCTCCGGAGGCCGGCATGAGCTTTGCCCGCGACGTGTCCGGCCAAGACCTGGTCGCCGCGCAAGAGGCGCTCCAGCGCGCCACCGAGCGCATGGAAAACATGCTCGAAAGCCTGACCGACGGCTTTTGCGCGGTCGACCGCGACTGGCACATCACCTACATCAATGGCCGCGCCCTGCAGATGGTCGAGCCGCTCAACAAGCGCCGTGGCGACCTCGTGGGGGCCAAACTGTGGGACGAGTTCGAGGATTTGCACGGCACGACGGTCGCCCTCGATTGCGTGCGCGCGATGGAGCAGCGCGTTACCGTCAATCGCGAGTTCTATTACCGCCGCCTGAACGCCTGGCTCGACATGCGGGTCTACCCTTCCCCCGAAGGCCTGACCCTGTATTTCCAGGACATCACGGCGCGCAAACTCGACCAGCAGGCGCTGATCGACAACAACAACCGCCTGCAACTGGCAATCGCGGCCGGGCGACTGGGCGACTGGCGCTGGGATGCCGCCACCGATCGCGTCACGTTCGGGCCGCGCGCCGCCGAGATCCTCGGCGTGCCGACCGGCGTCGCGCTGGCATGGCCACGCCTGCGCGAGCGCCTGCAACGCGAAGACCGCAAGGTTGTGCGGCGCGCCGTACTGGCCGCGTTTTCTCAGGGCACCGACCTTGATCTCGAATGCCGCCTGCTCGCGCCGGCCAATCTGCCCGGCGCCGCGGCGTGCTGCGTGGCACTCATTGGCCGCCCCGACTACGCGGCTGCCATCGACGGCGGCGGCGTCCTGGGCATGACGGGCATGGCCCAGGACATCAGCGCGCGGCGCGCGGCCGACGACCATCTGCGCCAGAGCGAAGAAGAATTGCGCGCGCTGGCCAACACCATTCCCCAACTGGCATGGATGGCCGATCCGGACGGCGCCATCGTCTGGTTCAACGAGCGCTGGTACGACTACACGGGTATCACGCCCGCAGAATCGACGGGCTGGGGCTGGAAAAAAGTATACGACCCGGCGGTCTTGCCGGCAGTGCTCGAACACTGGGATGAATCGGTGCGTACCGGTACCGCGTTCGAGATGGAATTTCCGATTCGCGGCGCCGACGGCAATTTCCGCTGGTTCCTGACACGGGTCGAAGCAGTGCACGACCGCGACGGCAACGTCGTGCGCTGGTTCGGCACAAACACCGACGTCGACCAGGTCAAGCGCGCCGAGCAGGCGCTGCGCGACGAATCGCACGTGCTCGAACTTCTCAACAATACTGGCAGCATGCTGGCCTCGACGCGCGATCTGCGCGCTCTCATGCAGGCTGCCACCGATGTCGCCGGCGGTGTCTGCGGCGCCCGTTACGCCGCCTTTGTCCATTACGGGCAAGATGGCGAAGGCACCCTGTTTTCGCTGTACACGCTGTCGGGCGCCACGTCGGCCCAGTTCCAGGACTTCGCCGAACCGGGCGCCAGCGCACTGTTCGGCCCGGGCCTGCGCGCCGGCGGCCTGCAGCGCGTAAGCGACCTGGCGGCCGATCCAGCCCGGGCCAGGGGCGCGCTGCAATTCGGCCTGTCGGGCGGTCACCCGTCGGTGCGCAGCTACCTGACCGTGCCGGTCATGGCGCGCTCGGGCGAGCTGCTCGGCACGATGTTCTTTGGCCACCCTGAACCGCATGTTTTTACCGAGCGCAGCGAGCGCATCGTCAGCGGCATTGCGGCCCAGGCCGCGATTGCGGTCGACAATATCCGCCTGTACGAAGTGGCCAGCCGCGCCGCCGAAGAACGCAAGGTGCTGCTTGAAAACGAACGCGAAGCGCGCGCCGAAGCCGAGCGCACCAGCCAGATGAAAGATGAATTCCTGGCCACGCTGTCGCATGAACTGCGCACACCGCTGTCGGCCATTCTCGGCTGGTCGCAGGTGCTGCGCCGCGGCAGCCGCGATGGCGCCGACCTGCAGCGCGGCCTGTCGACGATCGAGCGCAATGCGCGCGCCCAGGCGCAACTGATCGAAGACTTGCTCGACATGAGCCGCATCACGTCCGGGAAGGTGCTGCTCGATATGCAGACGCTGGCCCCGGGCAGCTTCATCGACGCCGCGATTGAAACGGTGCGCCCGGCAGCCGACGCCAAGGGTATCCACATCGAACGCCGCTATCCCGACGGCATTGCCATCCCTTCCGTTGCGGGCGACCCGGGGCGGCTGCAGCAGGTGGTCTGGAACCTGCTGTCGAACGCGATCAAGTTCACGCCCCGCGATGGGCTGGTCACGATCGAACTGGACTACCACGACGACCAGGTGGCGATCACGATCCGCGATACGGGCGTGGGCATCGCACCCGAATTCATCACGCACGTGTTCGAGCGCTTCCGCCAGGGCGATGCCTCGATGACGCGTAGCCATGGCGGTCTGGGGCTGGGCTTGTCGATCGTGAAACACCTGATCGAGCAGCATGGCGGAACAGTGCGCGTCGAGAGTGCCGGCCTCGGCAAGGGCGCCAGCTTCACGCTCGAGCTGCCGGCGGCGCTGTCGAGCATGCCGCGTGCGTCCCGTTCGGCCGACAGCGCCGCCGGCTCACTGCCGGACGCCGCGTCGGCCATCTTTCCCGCCGCCTCACAGGCAGCGCCCGAGCCAGTAGTGCGCGATATGCGCGGCATGTCGGTGCTGGTCGTGGACGATGACCGCGATGCGCGCGAACTGATTGCCCGCATCCTGTCCGATTGCCATGCCAACGTGCGCCTGGCCGGCAGTGCGCAGGACGCGATGGCGCAGTTGCGCGCGAGCCCGCCCGACCTCTTGATCAGCGATCTCGGGATGCCTGACGTGAACGGCCTCGAGTTTCTCGCCTGGGTCCGCGCCCTGCCGCGCGATGCCGGCGGCCTGATCCCGGCCATTGCGCTGACCGCGTTCGCGCGGTCCGAAGACCGATTACGGGCACTCGAGGCCGGCTTCTCGGCGCATGTGTCCAAACCGGTCGAACAGAGCGAATTGATGGCGGCAATCGGCATGGTCAGCATGCCCTCAGCGATCCCATTGCTCGCCGAAAGCGGCCGCGGCCATAGTCGATGATGTTCCTACCTTCCGACGCGGCGCTGTCCTACAAGAAATTTTATGGTCCTTGCTACACTAAATAGAGGTAAGGTATCGTTCGATTCCACCCCGAAATGGGGCGCCGCCCAGTTTCGATAAAGAGATAAGCATGCCGAGCAGACAAGACATTTTGAACGCCAGAATTCTGGTGGTAGACGATTCGCCCGACAATATCGAGCTGATGGAAGAGATATTGCGCGAAGAAGGCTATACCTGCGTCAGCTCGACCATGCTGCCGGAGCAGGTGTGCCCGCTCCATCGCGAACACAATTACGACATCATCCTGCTCGACCTGCAAATGCCTGGTCTGAATGGTTTTCAGGTCATGAAGGGCCTCAAGGAAATTGAACAGGGTGGCTATCTGCCCGTGCTGGCCTTGACCGCCCAGCCAAGTTTCAAGATTGCCGCTCTTGAAGCGGGCGCCCGCGATTTCATCAGCAAACCATTCGACCTGCTCGAGGTGCACAAGCGCATCCACAACATGCTCGAAGTTCGCCTGCTGTACAAGGAGCTGGCACAGTATTCCAAAGCCCAGCAGGAGCTTGCCCTGCACGACGCCCTGACCGGCTTGCCGAACCGCCGGCTGCTGGAAGACCGCATCGAAACAGCGCTGCAGCATGCAAACCGTACCCACGCCAAGGCCGCGATCATGTATCTCGACCTGGATGGTTTCAAGGCGATCAATGACACCTACGGCCACGCTTACGGTGACGAAATCCTGAAGGCCGTCTCGCAACGACTGCTGGCCAGCTCGCGCAAGGAAGACACGGTTGCCCGCCTGGGTGGTGACGAATTCATGGTCGTACTGGGCGATATTCAAGGTCTGGTCGACGCGCAGGGCCCGGCGGCCAAGCTGGTCGAATCGTTGTCCGAGCCATTCTTCATCAACGATCTGACGCTGCGCCTGTCGACGTCGATCGGCATCAGCATTTATCCCGATGATGCCGAATCGGTCGATGCCCTGATCAATATCGCCGACTACGCACTGTACGAAGCCAAGCGCGCCGGCAAGAACCGTTTCTGCTCACCAGCAGCGAACCGGCAGGCGGCGTCCAAAACCACTGGCGCGCCAATGGCGACGTCCGTTCCCGAGCTGGCAACGCCGCATCGCTGACACGTTACCTTCTTTCACCTGACGACCGACCGGGGCTCTCGCGCAAGCGAGAGTCCCGGTTTTTCTATAGGCTCAGTCAGCATTATCTGTTGATGACTCTGATGGCAACACTAAGCAACTGTTCTGGTGAAATAGCCCTCTGGCCATCCAGCGCCCAGCGCCCAGCGCCAGCCCAGGTAATTGGGCAGGTAGCGCGACGCCACGCCATGAAAGCGCTGCAACCAGGCCTTGAAACGCGCTTGATAAGCGTTCACGTTCTGCACGTGGATCGCGAGGTTCCCCAGACGCCTCATACGCACACCGGCATGCACATTGACCGTTTCGTGCGCGATGCTGTGCTTGCGCGCAAAGACGCGGTAGGCAGCATGGCTGTCACTGACCAGCAATGCCTGCGGATCCAGCCTGGGCAGTAAGTCACGCTCGAGTTGTGCGGCCGTGAGCGCCCCGCGGCCGGTCACGGCATCAATGGTGCGCCCCTCGCGGTCGCGCGCGACCAGGATGCAATCGAGTTCGCTGGAAATGCCCCGTTTGGCGGCGCGGCCGCCGCGACGGCGCGGTGGCCGATCGAGCGTACGCGAACCTTTTTGAGATTCGAGCAGACATGTTTCGTCAGCCTCGACGATGCCATTGAGGGCTGCGGGCCGGTCGAGCTTGACCCAATGCAGGAAGCGGTGGCGCCAGCGAAAGGCCGTGTTGCGGTGTACCCCGATACGATCTGCGGCCTTGCGCACGGGCAGTGAATCGAGCAGCACCTGCGAATAGGCGAGCCATTTGGCCTTGAGCCTGAGCCGCGCCAGCGGCGTGCCGGTCAGGTCGTTAAAGGTGCGACCGCAGGCACAGCAGCGGTAGCGCTGCAAGTCGTTGGCGAACCCGTGCCGGTAGCAGCGCTTGCTGTCGCATCTGGGGCAGCAGCGGCCTGGCTCCCTGACCTCGGTGATGAGCGCGACCACCTGATCGAGCCCGGCTGCAGGGTGCAGGGCGTCAAGCACTTGCCGACGCTGCGGCTGGTTGAGAGAAGGCAGTTTTGCGAACCAACCCTTGAAACGTGGCGCTTTCATGATCGACTCCTGACGCTGGGGACCGGGTTTGGACCACTGGAGTGCGCGTCAGTTCAAAGCCGGTCTCTATTTAACGTTGACTGCGCCAATAAAAACAGGCCACGGAACCTGGATTCCGTGGCCTGCTCAAGCTTGCCCTGCCGCGTGCTTAACGCTTTTCAGCTGGCGGGCAATCGCGAATCGTGCTGGTTTCTTCGATCGAACGCGCGTGCTGGTGATCACGACCTGCGTCGACCATCTCGGGCGGTACTTCGATGCGGGTAATGCCGGCATCAACCGAAATCGGATCGCTTGCCGGGAACGTCATTTCGACTGCGTCATCGAGCAAGGTCTGCTCGGCCTGCTCTTTGCTCGACTGCGTCTCGCTGCCGGCCAGCGCCTTGATCGCAACAGCAAAGTTGACCGCCTGCAGGCTTGCCAGGTCGCCAATCGTCTTCACGCCCAGCGCATCGGCCAGCGCACTGGCCTGCTGCTCGCCGATGCCGCGCAGTGCCGACAATGGCGCGTCGGCCAATTCGCGGAAAGTCTTGCCACGGAACTGCTCATTTACGATCGTATCGATATTCATGGTGTGTCCTCTCTTGTATCACGCTCCCGTCCTCGATGGAACCGGCTAGCTTTCAATATCGCATACCGGCAATAGCACGTATGTGCGGCAGCGAACGTCTTGGTCTTCTGCACAATTGATTTATTTGTAATATGGTATTGAGCTCGCGTCGGATGGATGACCCGTGATCCTGCGCGTGCCGGGCTCACAGGCGTAAAAAAGCCGGCCCCGGGAAGGCCGGCCAGTCGTGCCGCGTTACCTTAGACAGTGGCGAGAATCTCGTCGCGGCGGGCCGCCATCTCAGCGCCCATGGCGTTCAGGTCGAGATCCAGCTTGCGTACTTTGGGGAACATTTCATCCTCTTCTTCTTCGACGTGGTGCGAGACGTATTCGCCCAGCACCTTCACCTTGGCATCGTAGTAGTCGGCATCTGGCTCCATCTCTTGCACCTGTGCAATCAGACCCTTGGCCGACGCGTGTTCGACGAATGCTTCGTCGAGCATGTCTTCCATTTCCTTGGACGTTTTGCGCAGCGCTGGATAGAAGATTTCTTCCTCGATCGTCGTGTGCATGATCAAAGCTTCGCAGATCTCGTTGGCCAGCTTCTTTTTGCTGACGAGCGCGCGCTCGCCCAGTTCTTCGAACTTGTCGAACATGTCTTTCACTTCGTCGTGCTGACTTTTAAGAAGGTCCAGCGCATCCTGCGCACCGCTCGTCTTTTTGGTCGTTGCTTTGGTCATGGAATTTCCCCCGTATTGTTGGTCGAATGATGACGCCTTGGTCACATTGTCAGAGTGAGCTTGACGCGCCATTCACACTGTTCGCGACCTAACACTCGGCTTCAACACGGCGCACCGCACTTGCTGCACCCGATGCGCGCCGGATAAATGACAATTGTTGTATGATTTGGGAAACATTTAATTGAGACCCTGATGACTGAACCGGTCCTACCGCATCCCGACCCGGAGCTGGAACGCCTGGTCGCGGCGCGTACTGCTGAACTCTCCGACATGGTGTCCTGGCTGGCCAACAGCTGGGACCACGAGCGTCGTCAGCTTGCCCGCCAGCTGCACGACAGCCTGGGTTCGTCGATGACGGCCCTGACGATGCACCTTGCCCTGCTCACCCAACGCCTGCCGGCCGAGGACAAGGCGCTGCGTGACCGCGCGGCGCAAATGAAACTCCTGCTCGGTGGCGTCATCGAGACCAACCGCCAGATGCAGCTCGCGCTGTGGAATGACAAGCTCGAGTTTCTCGGGTTGCGCACGGCGCTGTCCGAGCTGGTGCCCGAATTCGGTGCCGAGCACGGCATCAAGGCGCAGGCCAGCCTGCCGGAGGAAGACGGCACCTGGTCGCGCGAGCATGCCGTGCTGCTGCTGCGCTGCGCCGAGGAAGGCTTGCGCAACGCAGCCACCCATGCGCAGGCCACGCGCGTTGACGTGATCCTGGACGACGATGGCGAGATGGCCATGCTGACGGTGCGCGACGATGGCGTCGGCCCTGCCGCTAACGCGCTGGCCGCCAGCGAGCGCCATGGCCTGCGCCTGCTGCGCGAACGCGCCCGTACGCTTGGCGGCAACCTGATCCTCGTGCGCACCGAACACGGCGGCGCGATGCTGCAGATGACGCTGCCGCGCGAATTGCCGGCCTGAGGGCAGCGCCCGAAGCAAGCATCGACGCAACGATACAAGTAAAACGGCGGCCAGTGGCCGCCGTTGTCGTTTCCGTCCCCGCGCCTACCCGGTCAGTGCAGCTTGACCAGCGGCGTGCTGCGCCGGATCAGGAAGCGCGCCACCGCCAGCAGGCCGGTGCGGGTGATGCCCATCACGGCCCGGTGGTGCATCAGGTGCAGGCTGGCGTACATCAGGCGCGCGATGCCGCCCTGCACGAACCAGGTCGCGCCGCGCAGTGAACCCATCAGGCTACCAACGCTGGTGTTCTGGCCGACCGACACGAGCGAGCCGTAATCGCGGTACTCGTAGGGCTTGGTCACGGCCGGCTGGCCCTTGTCCATGCGCAGGAAGGTCGTCACCAGATAATCGGCCTGCTGGTGCGCCGCCTGCGCGCGTGGCGGCACCGGCAAGCCGTTGCCGTCGATGCAGACCGCGCAGTCGCCCAGCGACCAGATCGCCTTGGCGCCCTTGACGCGCAGGTGGGAATCGACATCCAGGCCACCGCCGCGCGCGGTTTGCAGACCGAGCTTGCCGAGCATTTCCGGCGCGCGGATGCCCGCTGCCCACACGCACAGGTCGGCTGGGTACACATTGCCGTTCGCATCGAGGATCTTGTCGCTCTCGATGGCCGTGACGCGGCAATCGCTGACGACGCGGATGCCGCGCTTGTTCAGCAGGCCCAGCGCTGCATTCGACACGCGCTCGGGGAGCGGGGCCAGGATGCGCGGCGCGCCTTCGAGGATCGTGATGCGCACATCGCGCTTGACGTCCATGCGCGCAAAGCCGTAGCGGGCATACGCACCCGACGCTTCGCGCAGTTCGGCGGCCAGCTCGACGCCGGTCGCGCCGCCGCCGATGATGACCACGTCCAGGCCCGTTTCACGGCCCTCTTCGCGCTGCTGCTCGACCGCCAGCATCAGGCGCAGCATGCGCAGGCGGAAGCGTTCCGCGTCTTCGGTGGCATTGAGCGAGATCGAGTGTTCCTGCGCGCCCGGCACACCGAAATAATTCGAGGTGCTGCCCACCGCGATCACGAGCGACGTGTAGACCAGGCGACGCGCCGGCAGCACTTCGTCGTGCTCGGTAGCGGAATACACGGCCCCGATCTCGATCGCCTGGCCGGCTTCGTCCAGCCCGGTCATCGGACCGAGCACGAAATTAAATCCATTGTCGTGCGCGAGCATCGCGTACGACAGACCTTCCTGGTGGATGTCCAGGGTGCCCGCCGCGACTTCATGCAGCGACGGTTTCCAGATGTGGTACAGGCGGCTGTCGACCAGCGTCACCTTCGTCGGGCCGAGTTTACGGCCCAGTTTGCATGCCAGCTCCAGACCGCCAGCGCCGCCACCCACGATCACGATATCGCTACGCAAGCTTGCCTCCTTCTTGATGCCCCGTCCGGCAACAACGCCGGCCCGATGGCCATCTGAGATTTTACTACGGCAACGTGGTGCGCGCTGGCCTGTCCCTACATGTGACGAAAGAGCGCCATGAACGGCTGACTGACCGTCAGCGTCTCGGGCCGGTTGCGAAGGCGAATGATGCCCTTGCCGCTGTCGTCGCGCGTGACGCCCGCGACGGCGCGCAGATTCACGATCGTCGAGCGGTGCACTTGCCGGAACATGGCCGGGTCGAGCGCCGCGAGCAGGTCGCGGATTGGCGTGCGCAGCAGCGATTCGCCTTCGGCCGTCATCACCACCGTGTACTTCGAATCGGACTGGAAATATGCCACGTCGTCGACCAGGATCAGGCGCGTCTCGATGCCGCGGCTGGCCGTCAGCCAGACCAGTGGCTGGGCGCGCGGCGCCGGCGGCGCGACCGTCTGCAGGCGTGCCAGCAGCGCGGCCAGTTGTGTCGTATCCGCCACACCGCGCGCCAGCCGCTCGCGCAGCCGGCCCACGGTCGCAGCCAGCCGTTCGCGCCCGATCGGTTTGAGCAGGTAGTCGACGGCGCCGCGGTCGAACGCGTCGAGCGCATACTGGTCATAGGCCGTCACGAACACGATCTCGGTGCGCAAGCCCGCTGCCAGCACGCTCGAGGCCACCTCCAGGCCCGACAGCCCAGGCATGCGGATGTCGAGGAACGCGACCTCGGGCTGGTGGGTGGCAATCGCATCGAGCGCGCTGCCGCCATCGTCGCAGGCGGCCACGATCTGAAGGCCCGGCCACACCTCGCCCAACTGCTTGATCAACTCTTCCTGCAGCAGCAGTTCGTCTTCGGCAATCACGCAGCGGGTCATGGCTGCACTCCCGGGCGCACGCCCGCGCCCTGCAGCGCCAGCGGCACCGTGATGGTGGCGGCCACGCCGCTCGGGAAGTTGGCGACGATGGCAAAGCTTGCCATGCTGCCGTAGCCGAGGCGCAGGCGCTCGCGCACATTGCGCAGGCCAATGCCCGTGCCGGCCGTCTCGAGCGAGAAACCGCGGCCGTCGTCGGCCACCGTGACGGCCGCTGCATTGTCGATCGCGCGCGCCAGGATCCAGACCGTGCCCCCGCCCGGCTTGGGTTCCAGCCCGTGCTTGATGGCGTTCTCGACCAGCGTCTGCAACATCATCGGCGGAAACACCAGCCGGCGCAGTTCGTCCGGCACATCCACCTGCAGGGCCAGGCGCGGCCCCATCCGGATGGCCAGGATATCAAGGTAGGCGCGCACCCGTTCCAGTTCTTCGCCCAGCGTCGACGGCGCATCCTCGGTGCGCGGCAGCGAGTGGCGCAGGTACTGGATCAGGTTACCCAGCATGGCGTCGGCGCGCGCCGGATCGGTGCGCGTGAGCACCTGGGCGCTGGCCAGCGTGTTGTATAAAAAATGCGGCTCGACCTGGGCGTGCAGCAGGTTCAGGCGCGCCACCGTCAATTCCTTCTCGGTCGCGCTCTCGCGCACGGCCTGCGTTTCAAGGCGGCGCCGCTCGGCGATGCGGCGCGTGATGGCGCGCACGATGGCATCGGCGGTTTCCAGGTTGCTGCCCCCGTCCACCAGGAACCAGTCGATCCAGGCCGGGTCTTCCGGTTCGCAGATCAAGGTCACGCTGCCGGCTGCGTCGCCATTGGGCGTGATCGTGGCGCGGATCTGGTTGCGCCAGGTCGACAGGCGGGCCAGCGCGGCGCCGGCCGATGCATTGCCACCATACGGGTCGGTGCGCTCGACCTTGGCGCGCACCTGCAGGCTGTCGCGGGCACTGTCGACGCCAGTCACGCCCGGCAGTTCGCGGATCGTGGCGTCGATCATGTCGAACGCTTCGCCCGCCTCGAACGGGATCTCGATCTGGCGCCGCTGGCGGTTTGCCAGCGTGGCGGCGTTCACCGTGCCAGCCACCAGGCGTACGCGGCGGATGTGCGAGAACGCGGTCAACAGCACCCAGCCGGCCAATGCAAACCCGCACAGCACCACATACCCCTCGATGTTCAGATCGAAACCGTCCAGCACGGTTTCGCTGATAATAATACTCAGCGCCAGGTACACCGCGCTCCAGGCAACGACCAGGCGGCCATGGTGGAAGAAACTCGACATCATGATGGGTCTTTCAAGTGTTGAAGAATGGTGTCAGCTTAAGCAAGGGATTGCTTGTAAAACAGCATTATGCGACGGAGCCGTGGCTGCGCCGACGAAACCGGCGTGGCCGGCATTGAAAGCGGGCGTCACCGGGCGTTGCCAAGACGCTGCATTACAATTTTGCTGAGGCTCTGGACGCGCCCCGGTCGTACAATCGCGCCTTTCCGCGTTCCGCTTCCCCACAGAAAGGTCATCAAGATGTCATTCCCACGCACCATCGTCGCCATTGCCGCCACCCTTGCCGCAACCGTGGCTGCCTCGTCCGCCCACGCCCAAATCGGTGTTGGCGTCACGGCCAGCCTGGGCACGACCGGCGCCGGCGTACATCTGGTCGTGCCAATGGAACGCACGCTCAATGGCCGCTTCGGCATCAATTACTACAAGCATGACTTCGACCAGCGTTCGGGCAACATCGATTACGACGCCGACGCCAAGCTGCAGACGTTCGACGCGCTGTTCGACTGGTATGCCTTCACCGACACCCAGTTCCGCCTCACCGCCGGCGTGGTCTACAACGGCAATGAAGTAACGGCCAAGGCGCGGCCGAACAGCAACGGTCGATACCTGATCAATGGCCAAAGCTACAATGCGGCAGACGTCGGCACGCTCGACGGCGACATCGACTTCCGCAAGGCTGCCCCGTATGTTGGCATTGGCTGGGGCAATGCCCTCACGCCCAACCAACGCTGGAACGTCAGCGCCGACATCGGCGCCTTCTACCAGGGCAAGGCCCAGGTCGACCTGATCAGCCGCGGCTGCCGCACATCGCAGGCCGTGTGCGCCGTGCTGGCGCGCGACGTTGCCGTCGAAGAAGCGCGCCTGACGAACGAACTGGCCGATCACAAGTTCTTCCCCGTGCTGCGCGCCAGCGTCTCGTACCGCTTCTGACGTTCTCACAACAGCCTTCCCGACCAAAGGCGCTTGCCATCGACTGTTACTTCCCAAGGTGATCATGAACCCGTACACTGCGCTGTATTGACAGCCCATCCGTAGCGAGCCAGCACGGACGCCGTTATCCAGAATTCTTGCAGAACATGATGCGCAGGTTTTTTTCTGCGCTCTTTTTGAAGAGATTGCGCGATATGGCTGACGAAGCGAGCGACGAGCACCCGTGGCTGGTGTCGGTACTGATTCCGGCAAAGGATGAAGCCGGCAATATCGGGCGTCTGGTGGACGAGATCCATCACGCCCTCGCCGGGCATCTGACCCACGAGGTCGTGCTGGTCGACGATGGCAGCAACGACGACACGGGCGCGGTATTCCTGCAGCATTGCCAGCAGTGGGGCCTGCCCGCGCGGCTGATCCGCCATGCACGCAGTGAAGGGCAAAGCACCGCCCTGTGGACCGCAGCACGCCACGCTACCGGGCGTTTTCTCGTCACGATCGATGGCGACTGCCAGAACGACCCGGCCGACATTCCGGCGCTGGTGGCACGGGCTCTGACCCTGAGCGAGACGCACCGGCATTTCTGCATTGCCGGCTTTCGCCACGACCGGCGCGATACGCGCTGGAAAAAGATCCAGTCGCGCATTGCCAACGCCGTGCGCCGCCGCATACTCGACGACGGGGTGCCCGATACCGGCTGTGGTCTCAAGCTGGTACCGCGCGCGACCTGGCTGTGCCTGCCGTATTTCGACCATATGCACCGCTTCGTGCCGGCGCTGGTCAAGCGTCTGGGCGGCGTGATCGCCATCGTGCCGGTGCGTCACCGCCACCGTACCGCCGGCGTGTCCAAATACACTGCCTGGAACCGGCTGTGGGTGGGCATCGTCGACATGTGGGGCGTGAACTGGCTGATCCGTCGCAGCAAGTTGCCGCTGATCGACCGCATGGAAGTGCGGCATTGAAACCTGCACTGGCATTGCTGGTCAAGCCGCTGCTGCTGACGGGCGTACTGACGCTCGGCGTCGTCTCGCTCCATTTCCAGTGGTGGGGCGCGTTCACCGAACTCGATCTGCTGACCCGCTTGTTCGAGCGTCACCCGGCGCTTGCCTGGCCCATTCTTGCGACCGCCGGCATCGTCTACACCGCACTTGGCGGCCCGCGCCAGCTGCTCGCGTTTGCCTGTGGTTGCCTGATCGGTGGTCTGCCTGGTGCATTGCTGAGCACCGCACTGACCGGCTTCGGCGCCCTGCTCGTGATCTGCTGCGTGCGCACGATCGGCATGCACTGGATCGGTACGCGCTATGGCGAGCAGGTCGCCTTCGTCCGCCGCCTGCTTGCCCAGGACACCTGGCTGTGGATCTGCACGGTACGCTTGATGCCGGTTGGCAGCAACCTGGCAACCAATATCGCCGTGGCGCTGGCCCGGCTGAGTATGCCGGCGGTGTTCTGGGGCAGCCTGCTGGGCTACCTGCCGCAAATGCTGCTGTTCAGCTTTGCAGGCGCAGGGCTGGCCTTGCACGACGAGCAGCAGATCTGGCTCAGCCTGCTGACGCTGGCGTTGTCCACGGGGCTTGCGCTGTACCTCTACCACCACGGCTTCAAGCAGCGCCTGCACGAAATCCGGGGACAAACCCATGCCATACCCAGACACCGGCAATCCTAGGCCAGCGGCCAGCTGGTGGCCATGGATCGTTGCGCTGACGATCGTTGCCCTGTTCGCCGGCATCGGACTGCGCGCCCCATGGCCTGCCGACGAGCCGCGCTTTGCCCAGGTTGCCCGTGAAATGGTGGACTCGGGCCAGTGGCTGTTCCCCACGCGTGGCGGCGAATTCTATCCCGACAAGCCGCCGCTCTTCATGTGGCTGATCGCCCTCTTCTACGGGCTCACCGGACAATTGAAGATCGCGTTTCTGCTGCCCAGTGCACTGGCGGGACTGGGTACGCTGTGGCTGGTCTTCGACCTGGGGCGCCGCCTGTGGGGAGAAAACGTTGCGCGCTCGGCGGTACTGGCCCTCGTGTTCACACCGCAGTTCCTGCTGCAGGCCAAGGGCGCGCAAATCGATGCGGTGCTCTGCTTCTGGATCACGCTGGGCTGCTACGGCCTGGTCCGCCACTTTTTGATCGGCCCCGCCTGGGGCTGGTATGCGGCCAGCTGGGTGGCGATGGCACTGGGCATCATGACAAAAGGCGTGGGCTTTCTCCCCGTACTGATGCTGATACCGCTGGCCGTCTGGCGCGCTTGCGCCGACGGGTCCGGCCGCCCTGCCTGGCGCCTGCGCGCATGGTGGGGCCCCGTCCTGATGCTGGGCACGCTCGCGCTGTGGCTGGCGCCGATGTGGCTCGTCACCGAGCGCGTGCACAGCCCTGAATTGCTGGCCTACCGCGACAACATCCTGTTCAGGCAGACCGCCGAGCGTTATGCGCATGCATGGCACCACATCCAGCCGTGGCATTACTACCTGACGACGGCGCTGCCAGGCATGTGGTTTCCGCTGGTCGCGTTGTTCCTGCTGCAGATGCGCAGCATCAAGCGCCTGTGGCCGTCGAGCGCGGCGCTGCGCGTCCTGCTGAGCTGGGTAGCGCTGGTGCTGCTGTTCTTTTCGGCCAGCCCCGGCAAGCGCGAGGTGTACATCCTGCCCGCGCTGCCGATGTTTGCGCTGGCGCTCGCCTGGGTCTGGGAACAGGTACCCCTTCAGGGCCGCCGCGCTGCGGCGCTGCTGTTGCGCGCCGCGCTCCTGCTGATGGGCTTGCTGTTGACGTCGCTGGCGGCCGTTGCACTGCTGGCGCCGGACCGGCTGCCATCCCGGGCCGCTGACTATGCCGAAGCGCTCGCCACACTGGCACCGGGCTTGCTGCTACTCGGGCTGGCGCTGGCCGGCATCGTTTTGCTGCTGCGCACGCGCGCCCTGTTCGAGCAACTCGCCCTGGCCAGCGTCTTGAGCTGGCTGTACATCGGCTTCTGGGTGTGGCCAACCATCGATCCCCATCGCACGCCGCGCGCCGTCCTGCAACAACTCGAACGCCGCCTCGCGCCCGACGCAGAGGTCGGCATGCTCGACTTCAAGGAGCAGTTCCTGTTGTTTGCCGACCGGCCCCTGGTGCATTTCAGCTATCTGGCGCCGCTGGCCGAGCAGGAGCGCAGCGCCTGGCACTGGATGCGCGCCGCCCCTGCGCGCGTGCTGCTGGTCCCCGGTCATCTGGCGCTGCGCTGCTTTGATCTGACGCAGCAACGCATGCTGGGCCAGGCCCATCGCCGTGACTGGGTCCTGCTCGATGCTGCGGCGCTTCGCGCACACTGCGACGGGGCTGCCGGCCGCGCACCCTATCGCTATGTTCCCGTCAACAAGGCCGTCCTGCCGTAGCCGCTCGGCGCCCTGCGCTGCGTGCGGCGGGCGCCAACGACGCGCCTGCGCGCGTGGAACCGGCGTAGGATGGTGATCCGCTATCCCGGAGGCTTCATCATGCAACTGCGCACTCTTTCTGCCACTGTGCTGACACTGGCCTGCCTGATGCTGGGCGGATGCCGCGAACACAATGCGCCGGCCCAGCCGATCGCCCCGGCCGCGCAGCTCGCCTCACCCGCGCCAGCGTCGTCCTGACCCTGCACGCACGAGCGCGCCAATGATGACCGTGGCGGCGCGCCAAGGATCGCCATGCCGGCGCCGGCAGGTTACACTGCGGCCTTTCCATTTTCGTTGCAAGGTTTCCTGCCCATGTCGTTTGCCTCCCTCGGCCTGATCGAGCCGATCGTCCGCACGCTGGACGCCCTCGCCTACCACACGCCCACCGCCGTCCAGGAGCAGGCCATTCCCGCCATCCTGGCTGGCAACGACGTGATGGCCGCTGCCCAGACCGGTACTGGCAAGACCGCCGGCTTCACGCTGCCGATCCTGCAGCGCCTCGTCATGGGCGGCAAGGTCGGCAACAACGCAGCGCGCGCGCTGATCCTGGTGCCAACCCGCGAACTGGCCGAGCAGGTGCACGAAAGCGTGCGCACGTATGCCGGGGGCTTGCCAGTGCGCTCGATGGTGGCCTACGGTGGCGTGAGCATCAATCCGCAGATGATGACGCTGCGCAAGGGTGTGGACGTGCTGGTGGCCACGCCCGGCCGCCTGCTCGACCTGCACCGGCAGAACGCGGTGCACTTCAACGAAGTGAAAATGCTGGTACTGGACGAGGCCGACCGCATGCTCGACCTGGGCTTTGCGCGCGAGCTCGACGGCATCCTGAAACTGCTGCCGAAAAAGCGCCAGACGCTGCTGTTCTCGGCGACGTTCTCGGACCCGATCCGGGCACTGTCGAACCAGATGCTGCGCGAACCGGTGCGCATCGAGGCAACGCCGCGCAACACCACCGTCGCCGCGATCCGCCAATGGGTCATCCCGGTCGACAAGAAACGCAAGGCCGCGCTATTCGTGCACCTGCTCGAACGGCGCGACTGGGCGCAGGTGCTGGCCTTTGCCCGTACCCGCAAGGGTGTCGATGAACTGGTCGCGCTGCTCGAATCGAAGGGCATCCCGGTCGACTCGATCCATGGTGACAAGCCGCAGCCGGCGCGCCTGCGCGCGCTCGATCGTTTCAAGGCCGGCGAGGTGCGCGTGCTGATCGCCACCGACGTCGCCGCGCGCGGCATCGACATCGACGACCTCCCGGCGGTGATCAATGTGGACTTGCCGATCGTGGCCGAGGATTACGTGCACCGCACCGGGCGCACGGGCCGCAAGGGTGCCAGCGGCGAGGCGGTGTCGCTGGTCTGCGCCGACGAGGTCGAGCAACTGGCGGCCATTGAAGTGCTTACGCGCCAGACGCTCGAACGCGTGGAAGAGCCGGGCTATGCGCCGGAGCACCGCGTGCCGCAGACCGACGCCAGGGGCCAAATCGTCAAGAAGCCGAAAAAGCCGAAGAAACCCAAGGGCAATGCGCCGGTGGTCAGCGAGGACGTGCGCTTCCGGCGCTGAGCCGGCCCGGGTCAGGCGCGCTGTGCGCTGGCGCCGGGCCACGCCGGCGCGCCAGCGCCCACTCGCACAGCCCGCCCACGGCGTACAGCAGCACGAAGACCGGCATCACGAGCAGGCCGTACGCATCGGGCCACGACAAAAATGCGATGGCGCGGCCAAGGCCCAGTGCCTGCACCACGACCAGCTGGCCGGCAATCGGCAGCTGCAGGAAGACCAGCTGCGACGCATCGTCGCCAGCGCCGAGCGAAACGATGCCCACGCAGGCCAGGATGAACACGGCGTACGGAGCGCACAACAACAAACCGAGTCGGGACATCAGAAAAGCAGGGACGGGCCCTGTTGACAAGAGGCGGTACGAATCGTCACGACGTGACAGGGCGGCAAACACCCTCACATTACCATCGCAGACCGGCCCAAAATCCTCCGAATGTCACGCAGTGCGAGTAACTGCTAACGTAATGCAAGGCGCATGTTTCGGGTGCCGTCCTCACGGTCGATCGTGACCTCGAAGCCCAGCTTTTTCACCATCGCGACGATGCGCGAATTCTGCGGCAGCGCCTCGCCCACGATCTCGCCGGTGCCGCGCGCGCGGCAATACCGGATCAGCTTTTCCATCATGATGCGGCCCAGTCCCAGCCCTTTCAGGTCCGAGCGCACGGTGACGGCGAATTCGGCGCTCGTGTTGTCGGGATCGGCCACGACACGGGCGACCGCCAGCGTCTCGAACACGCCGGCGGCGTTCTTGCGGGTGGCGATGAAGGCCATCTCGCGGTCGTAGTCGATCTGCGTGAAGCGCGCCAGCTGCGACGGCTGCAGCTCGCGGATGCGCACGAACATCCGGTAGCGCACGTCGTCCGGCGTGAGCGCATCGAAGAACGCCAGGTGCGCCGCCCCGTCTTCGGGTCGGATCGGGCGCAGCAGCAGCGGCGCGCCCTGCCACTCGATTGTCTCTTCCAGTTCGCGCGGATAAGGCCGGATCGCGAGCCGGTCGAGCGTGCTGCCCGAACGATCGGCCAGCGCCAGCCGCATGCGCGCATCGAGCACGATGGCGCCGCGGCTGTCGACCACGAGCGGGTTGATGTCCAGCTCGACGATTTCGGGGATATCGGAGATCAGGCGCGACACCTGGATCAGCACCGCCAGCACGGCGTCGAGATTGGCGGCCGGCCGGTTGCGGTAGCCGGCCAGGAGGCGCGCGACGCGCGTGCGGTCGACCAGGTCGCGCGCCAGCACCAGGTTCAGCGGCGGCAGGCCGACCGAATAATCGCCCTGCACCTCGACCGCCACACCGCCCTGACCGAACACCAGCACCGGCCCGAACACCGGGTCGAGCGCGGCGCCGACGATCAGTTCGTGGCCATGCGTGCGGCGGCACATGGCCTGCACCGAAAAGCCGTCGAAGCGCGCCTGCGGGAACAGCTCGACCAGCCGCGCGCGCATGCGCAGCGCAGCGGCCCGCACGGCATCCTCCGAATCGAGGTCGAGCGTCACGCCGCCAACGTCGGACTTGTGCATCACGTCGGGCGTGAGGATCTTGACGGCGACCGGGAACCCGATCGCGCGCGCCGCCACCACGGCTGCATCGACATCCGTGGCGGCGCGCGTTTCGACCAGCGCCAGGCCGTACGCGCGCAGAATCGCCTTGGTCTCGGGATCGGACAGCAGCAGGCGCTTGGCGGCAATCGCTTCGCGCACCAGCGCGCGCGCGGCGCTGCGATCGGGCGCCATATGGCCCGTCATTGACGGCGGCACCTCCATCAGCAGGTTCTGGTTGCGCCGGTAATTGACCAATTGCAGAAAGCCATTGACCCCGTCTTCGGGCGTGCGGAAGGTGGGCATGCGCGCTTCGGCCGCAATCGCGCGCGCGGCCACGACCGAGGCGCCGCCAAGCCAGCACGACAGGATTGGCCGCGAAGCCGCGCGCGCCAGCGGCGCAATCGCATTGGCCACATCTCGGCTGTCGACGGTCGCCGTGGGCGAATGCACGACCAGGATGGCGTCGACCTGCGGATCGGCCAGCAGCACGTCAAGCGCAGCGCTGTAGCGTTCGGGCGGCGCGCCGCCGAACAGGTTGACCGGGTTGGCACGGGCCGCGTTGCCGGGCTGCGCGCCGCTCCAGCCGGCCGGCAGCACGGCGTCGAGCCGCGCGATCGACTCGGGCGACAGCGTTGCCGCCACGCCGCCGCCGTAGCGCAGCGCATCGCGCGCCAGCACGCCCGGACCGAGGCCGTTACTGACGATGGCCAGGCGCTCGCCATGCAGCACGCGCGCATAGGCCAGCGTCTCGACCGCCGCGAACAGCTGCTCGGTGGTGTGCACGCGCAGCATGCCGGCGCGCCGGATCGCGGCGTCGAACACATCGTCCTCGGTGGCCAGCGCCCCGCTTTCGCTGGCGGCCGGCCGTGCGCCTTCGGTATCGCTGCGCGACTTGAGCACGATCACCGGCTTGCTGCGGGCGGCGGCGCGCGCGGCCGACATGAACTTGCGCGCATAGCGCAGCTGGTCGACATACAGCAGGATCGCGCCGGCATTGCCGTCGCTGGCCAGATGGTCGAGCACGTCGCCCAGGTCGACGTCGGCCGATTCGCCCAGCGAAATAAAGTGCGAAAAGCCGATGCCGCGCGTGCGCGCCCAATCGAGTACGCCCGTCATCAGCGAACCGGACTGCGAGACGAACGCGATCCGCCCGGGCAGCGCGCCGCTGTGGGCCACGCTGGCGTTCAGGCCCAGACCCGGCACCAGGAGGCCCGCGCTGTTCGGGCCAAGTAGGCGCAGCAGGTACGGATGCGCCGCATCGAGCGTGGCCTGGCGCAGGCTGCGCCCGCGCGCATCGCGTCCGCGCGCCAGGCCGCTGGTGAGCACCACGGCGGCGCGCGTGCCCCGTTCGCCCAACTGGCGCACCAGTTGCGGGACGGTGGCAGCGGGCGTGCAGATGACGGCCAGCGCGGGCGCCTCGGGCAGGTCGGCCACACTGGCATAACAGGGCAAGTCGCCCAGCTGCGTGTATTTGGGATTGACGGCAAACAGCTTGCCCTTGAAGCCGCCGCCCTGCAGATTGGCGAGCAGCGTGGCGCCCATGCTGCCCGGGCGCGCGGAGGCGCCGATCAGCGCCACCGAGGCTGGCGCGAACAGGTGTTGCAGGTTACGGACGCTCATGCGCGCGCCAGATCGAAGCGCGGCGCGGTCGGGCGATGCAGGTGGCAGGCAGCATGCGACATGGGTGGGACCTTTGCGTGAGTAGCATCAAGTGACGCCAGCATACCGCCACGGCGCGTTGCAGCGCGCACAAAGTCCCGCGCAGCAGCTACCGGAAGGCGAATACGGCGCCGATGCGCCGCTCGGGCAGTGCGCGCAGCTCGGCCGAACGGATCAGCAATTCGCGCATCAATCCGTCTGCCAGGCCCTGCGTGTGATAGGCCACGACGTCGGCATCGAATGCCACGTCGGCCATGCAGCTGCGCATGCGCTGTGCTTCAGGCAGCTCGCACAGTGCAATCGCAGCGAGCATCTCGTCGGACGCCGATGGCAGCACCGCGTAGAAACGCACGCGGAACTGGCGATCGAGCAGCATGCTGCCGTTCAGGAACCGGTCGACACCGACGTCGAACAGAACCTGCGCGATGACTTCGACCGCCCTGGCCGCGACTTCTTCCTGATTCTTCCTGCGCCGCAGAGCGAGCAGTCGCTCGATCAACACCATGCTTGCCCTTGCTAATGAATTAACGGAGCATCCTATCAGCCGCCCCCTCGGCTCGCAAGGTTTGCGGCCGTCATCATGACAGCAGTGTTGCGCCGATGCCATGCTAAAATCGCCGCGTGAATTCTACTGTCCATGTCTGCCTGCGCCGCGTGCTTGTGTGGCTGCTGCTGCTGGCGATTGCCTTCCAGGGCATCGCTGCGGCAGGCATGCTGGCGTGCACGCATGCGGCCATGCCGCATGGCGGCGTGACGGCGGTGGCGGCCATGTCTGCCCAGCAACAGATCGACGCCGGGGCGGGTCATTGCCACGATGCCGGCCCGCAGGTGAGCACCCATGCCGCCGGCAGCGGGACGGCCATGGACCATGCGCCGACGGCGCATGAAAAGGAACACTGCAGTGCCTGCGCCGCCTGTTGCATCGGCGCCGCCATGGCCGGCGCGCCAACACTTCCTGCTGCGCCGCCGACCTTGTCGACCCGGCTGATCGACGCGCCCACCGGGCGCCCCGAGGCCGTCGATCTGGCCTTGCCAGAACGACCTCCCCGCTTCCCGCTCGCCTGAATCAGCAAGCCGCCGCGCCACGCTGCGCGGCATCCCTGCATTTCACCGAATGAGGCATCATGTCACCCCTTACCCGACCACAGCTGCTGCTGGCCTGCGTGCTGGCTGGCGCCTGCGCCCTGGCGCCGGCCGCCGCGCAGAGCGGCCAACAGAACCGCGCCACTGACCCGGACGCCGCCGTCCCGGCAACCCGCTACCAGCCGGCGCACGTATCAAGCGCCCCAACTCCACAAAAAGCCGTGACCGTCACGCCCGATCGCCTGTGGCACGAACACAACCGCATCGTGGCTGGCCAGAGCGCCCATGGCGCCCATGCTGGGCACGCCGGCCACGCCGGCCACGCAAAGCCGGCGCCCGATCCGCACGCGCACCACGGCGCCCCTGCCCAGCCAGAACACAAGGAGCACCACTGATGGCACCTCCCATATCATGGCGCGCCACAGCGGTGTTGGCATGCGGCCTGTTGCTGGCCGGCTGCACCAGCGTCGCGCCCGAGCGCGCATTCGAGGCCAGCGCTGCTGCGGCGCAGGCGCGCACGGGCGTGGAGGCACGCCTGCTGCGCAGCGATGCCGACCGCCAGGCCTTGCAGGGCGCGATCGACGCGCTGCTGCAGGCGCCGCTGACGCAGGACGCCGCCGTGCGCATTGCCGCACTGAACCACCCCGGCCTGCAGGCTGTCTACTGGGAGGCGGGCATCGCCCAGGCCGACCTGGCCCAGGCCGCGCGCCTGCGCAATCCCGGTTTCGGGTTCGCGCGCATGGACGGCGGCGGCAATCGGGAAACCGAACGCTCGGTGTCGATCGACCTGGCGGGCCTGCTCACCATGCCGTTGCGCCAGCGCATTGCCGCGCGGCGTCTCGATGAAACGACGCTGCGCGTGGCCGCCGCAATCGAGCGCCACGTCAACGATACACGGCGCGCCTGGATCGAGGCCGTGGCTGCGCGTCAGGCCCTGGCCTACGCGCGTCAGGTCGCCGATGCCGCCGACGCATCGAGCTCGCTGATGGCGCGCATGACCCAGGCCGGCAATGCCAGCGCGCTGGACCTGGCGCGCGAGTCGGCCTTCCATGCCGAAGCCGGTGCCGGCGTGTTGCGCGCCGACCGCCTGGCCAACGCCGCGCGCGAACGCCTGACGCGCCAGCTCGGCCTGTGGGGCGCACAAGCGCTCTACGCGCTGCCCGAGCGCTTGCCCGAGCTGCCGGCAGCGCCCACCGAATTGGCCGGCATCGAGCGCACGGCGCTGAGCCAGCGCCTGGACGTGCAGGCCGCGCGCGCCGCTGCCACCGGCACCGCCGCCGACCTGGGCCTGACGCGCACCACGCGCTTTGTCAATGTGCTCGACCTGGGCTACGCCGACAAGCGAGAAACGGGCGAACCGAAGAGCGACGGCTACGAGATCGGCCTGGAACTGCCGCTGTTCGACTGGGGCGGCGCCCGCGTGGCGCGCGCCGAAGCGATCTACATGCAGTCGCTCGGCCAGGTCGCGGCCGTTGCCATCGACGCGCGCAGCCAGGCGCGCGCGGGCTACCTGGGCTACCGCGCCAGCTACGATGTGGCGCGCCACTACCGCGACCACGTGATCCCGCTGCGCAAGCAGATCGCCGATGAGACGCTGCTGCGCTACAACGGCATGCTGGCCAGCCCATTCGAGCTGCTGGCCGACGCGCGCGAACAGGCCGCAGCGGTCCACGCCACCATCGAGGCGCTGAAGGATTTCTGGCTGGCCCAGGTCGACCTGGAAACCGCCATCGGCACGCGCCTGCCGGCGCCCTTGACCACTGATACGAAGGACACCCCACCATGACCAACCGCAGATCGTTCCTGACCGGCGCCGGCGCCGGCGTCACCGTGCTGGGCGCCTCGCTCGTGAGCCGTGCCGGCGCGGCGTCACTGCCGGAAGCCCCGACCCATACCTCGAGCGCCACTGCGGCGCCGCTGGCCCCGACGGGCGGGCGCCCATACAACCCGGTCGTCACGCTCAATGGCTGGACCCTGCCGTGGCGCATGAAGGATGGCGTCAAGGAATTCCACCTGGTGGCCGAACCGGTCGTGCGTGAATTCGCGCCCGGCATGCAGGCCAATCTGTGGGGCTACAACGGCCAGAGTCCGGGCCCGACCATCGAAGTGGTCGAGGGTGATCGGGTGCGCATTTTTGTCACCAACAAGCTGCCAGAACACACCAGCGTGCACTGGCACGGCCAGTTGCTGCCGTGCGGGATGGATGGCGTGACGGGCCTGACCCAGCCCGGCATCCAGCCTGGCAAGACGTTCGTCTACGAATTCGTCGCGCGCCATGCGGGCACCTTCGTGTACCACCCGCACGCCGACGAGATGCAGCAGATGGCGATGGGGATGATGGGCTTCTGGGTCACGCACCCCAAGGATCCGCGCCAGCACGCTGTTGCTCGGGATTACTGCATGCTGCTGTCGTCCTACGACATCGAACCGGGCAGCTATACGCCGCGCACCAACACGATGCTCGACTTTAATCTGTGGACCATCAACAGCCGCGTGTTCCCGGGCCTGGACCCGATGGTCGCGCGCCTGGGCGACAAGGTACGCATCCGCGTGGGCAACCTGACGATGACGAACCACCCGATCCACCTGCACGGGCATCGCTTCGAAGTGGCCGGCACGGATGGCGGCTGGGTGCCAAAGTCGGCCCGCTGGCCCGAGGTGACGACCGACATCGCCGTCGGCCAGATGCGCGCCATCGAGTTCGTGGCCGATGCGCCCGGCGACTGGGCTTTTCACTGCCATAAATCGCACCACACGATGAATGCGATGGGCCATGACGTGCCAACGCTGATCGGCGTCGATCATCGGGGCGTGGCCGAGAAAATCAACAAGCTGGTGCCCGGCTATATGGTCATGGGTGACAAGGGCGGCTCGATGGGCGACATGAAGATGCCGCTGCCGGCCAACACGCTGCCGATGATGAGCGGCGACGGTCCGTTCGGCAACCTGGAAATGGGCGGCATGTTCACGGTGCTCAAGGTGCGCGAAGGCCTGGGACGCGGCGACTATGGCGATCCTGGCTGGTACCGGCATCCGGCCGGCACGGTCGCGCGCGAATGGACCGGCGACGGCGCCGCCACGCTGCCGCCAGCGCCACGCGCGCCGGATGCCCGTCCCGCGCCGGCGCCCGCCGGCCAGGCCATGGACGCGCGCAAACCCGGCCCGAAAGAAATGTCCGGGCACGAGCACCACTAGCCGGCTGCCGGCGCGACGGGCACCTAGGGGGCCTCGGGCACCTCGCGCAGCAGCGCGATGAGCTGCTGGGGCGCGACCGGCTTCGTGAAATGCTCGTCGAAGCCGGCTGCCAGCGAGGCGGCGCGGTCTTCCTGGCGGCCGCGCCCCGTCACGGCCACCAGATAGGGGCGCGGCGCGTCCTGCGCCAGGACGCGCGCCAGTTCCAGGCCGTCCATCTGCGGCATGCCCAGATCGAGCACCGCGATCCGGGCCGGCCGTTCGCGGTGCAGGCGCAGCGCTTGGGCGCCATCATGCGCCACCATCACGGTCGCGCCTTCGGAGCGCAGCAGCCAGGCCAGCGATTCGGCCGCATCCACATTGTCGTCCGCGACCAGGATATGCTTGCCCAGCGCAGCGCCGTCAGGCACAAAGAGAACGTCGCCCGGCGCCATGGCCGGCGCCTCGCAGAGGCGCAGGCGCACGAGGAAGGTCGCGCCGCGTCCGGGTCCGTCGCTGGCGGCCCGGATGGTGCCGCCATGCAGTTCGACGAAGCCCTTTGCCAGCGACAGCCCGATCCCCAGGCCGCCCTGCGCCAGGTGGCTGGCGCTGCCGGCCTGCACGAACGGCTCGAACACCCGCTCGAGCATGTCGGGCGCCAGGCCCACGCCAGTGTCGGACACCCAGGCCAGCGCCTCGTTGTCTTCGCGCCGCAAGCCCAGTTCAAGAGCGCCGCCGGGCGGCGTGTACTTGGCCGCGTTCGTGATCAGGTTGGCGAACACCTGCGTCAGGCGCAGCGGGTCGGCGTCGACCCAAAGCGGCTCGTCGGCCACCCGCAGCGCCACCTGGTGGCGCCCGGCCTCGATCAGCGGCATGCTCGTTTGCAGCGTTTCGCGCAGCAGCTGGCCCAGGTCCACGCGCACGCGGCGCAGTTCGATCTTGCCGCGGCTGATACGCGACACGTCCAGCAGATCGTCCAGCAGGTGCGCCATCTGGTCGGTCTGGCGCGCCACCATGGCCGCGATCCAGTCGATGCGTTCCGGCGCGAGCGCCTTGCTGCGCAGGAGTGAGGCCGCGTTGGCGATCGGCGCGAGCGGGTTGCGCAATTCATGCGCCAGCGTGGCGATATAGACATCCTTGCGCCCGTCGGCTTCGCGCAGGCTTTCCATTGCCGCTTCGCGCTCGGACACGTCCAGCACCAGCGAAAACACGGTCTGGATCTCGCCCGCCTCATCGACCAGCACCGAGTTGTACCATTCGCAGCGCAGCGTGCGCCCATCGCGGGTGCGATTGCGGTTGCCCGACTTGGCGTAGCGCGTGCCAGAGTCGACCAGGCGCGCGATCATCGTGTTGACCTGGTCGGCATCGCCCTCGTGGATCATACCGATGCGGTCGATCCGCTGGCCGATGGCGTCGCCTGCGGACCAGCCGAACAGCTCTTCGGCGCGGCGGTTCCACAGCGTGATGACCAGGTCGCGATTCCATTCGATCACGGCCAGCGGCGTGTTCTCGATCAGGTAGCGGGTCTGGTCGAGTGCCCGCGCCAGCGCCGCGTTGGCCTCGGTGCGTTCGGTGATGTCGTCGATGACGATCACGGCGGACGCCAGTGCGGCCGCGCTGTCGCGCAGCGGCGCGCCGCTGACCGCATACACGCGGCGCGCGCCCGCCTGCACGCTCTCGATCATGGCATCGTGAAACGCCCGGCCGCCGATTGCGCGCGCGACCGGTTCGCAGATCAGCTCCAGCATACCGCCGATGCCATCGGCCCCGAAGTGGCGCGCCATCTGCGTGGCCTGGTCATTGGCCATCACGCAGCGGCCCTGCGCGTCGACGATCAGCACGCCGTCGGGCAACTGGCGCAACACGGTGCCGAGCAGGCTTTGCCACTGGGCGTGGGCGCGCGTTTCGATCATTTCCTGGAACGTTGCGTGCAGACGCGCATGCAGCGCGATATTGTCGATCGCCAGCGCGCCCAGCACGAACAGCGACGTGGACAGCCCGTACAGGCGACCGGCATAGAATCCCAGGTCGAACAGCCCGGCATTGAACACGCAGGACAGGCCCACTTCGAACACCCAGGCCGCCATCGCCACGGTCAGCCAGACATCGAGCACCGTGCGCGGGCGCTTTTGCGCCGTGGCGTACAGCACGTAGACCGACAGGACCAGTATCGCGGCCGAGATGCCATGGTAGAGCGGCAGCGTGCGCGTGCCGTCGATCAGCCTGGGCAGATACGGCGCGCCGGTCGTGCCCAGCAGCACCAGCAGCGAGACGAACAGCGCGGTCAGCAGCGCGCCGATGCGCATGAAGTGCGGTGGCAGCGGCGCGCCCGCCAGGCGTCCGCGCGCGCTGCGCGAGTAGCCGAGCACGAACAGCGGATACAGCGCGTGCCAGGCCGCGTGCAGCCAGGCGGCAGTCTGGGGATTGCCGCCAAGCACCCCCTTGTCGCCAAGCAGGCCGTGGAACGTGAGCATGTGGGCGCCGGCGATCAGCGCCGTGAACAGGTAGCCGAGCGCAAGGATGCCGAGGGCCAGCGAACGCCGCGTATGGACGTGACCAAGCAGCAGGATGCCGGTGACGAAGTTGCTGGCGATCAGTGTCGACAGATAGATCGGCAGGAATTCCGGCGCGTGCGGCAGCGGCACACCGGCCGCCGGCACCAGCACGGCGAACCCCAGCCCCAGCGCCGCCAGCACCAGCACGGCCCGGCGCAGCTGGGCGCTGCCGGGCGGATGCTTGACCAAATCGATCGGTTCTGCGAGCACACCATCTCTCATGAGGATTGCGCTGCCGGGAGCGGTCGGGGATGCACAGGGTTCGGTATTGATCTTTCTACAAAATATAGCTCAAATGAATATCCCTTGGGGGTGTATTTACCGCTTATCGCTCAGGAAACTCGCCGGAATGCGTCACCCGCAGGCCTCAGGCGCCAGCCGTCACGGGATAGCCGGCGCCATCGATGGCCGCCACCAGCGGGGCCAGCGCCAGCGTGCTGTCGATGCGCACCCTGGCGCTGGCCAGATCGATGCTCACGCTGGCGGCCGGGTCGATGGCGTGGACCGCAGCGGTCACCCGGGCAACGCAGTGCTTGCAGGTCATGTCGGCAACAGTCAGTTCATACATGGGGAGGTCTCCTTTGGTTGGGGGCGCTAGCACAGGCGCAGGCGCCCCGGTGGCGGGGGTGGAATGGGGTGTGGCGCGCCAGCGGCGCAGCAGCAATGCGTTGGCCACGACGCTGACTGAACTGAGGGCCATCGCGGCGCCGGCCAGCACCGGATTGAGCAGGCCGAACGCGGCCAGCGGCACGCCGACCAGATTGTAGACAAAGGCCCAGCCGAGGTTCTGGCGAATCTTGCGCCAGGTGCGCTGCGAGACGTCGAGTGCGTCGGCCACCAGCATCGGGTCGCCCCGCATCAGGGTGATGCCGGCGCTGTGCATCGCCACATCGGTCCCGGTCGCCATGGCCATGCCGACATCGGCGGCGGCCAGCGCCGGCGCGTCGTTGATGCCGTCGCCGATCATGGCGACCGTGCGGCCGGCCTGGCGCAGCGCCATGATCACCTGGGCCTTGTCGGCCGGGAGCACGTCGGCGTGCACGCGCGTGATGCCGAGCGCGCGCGCCACGCCCTGCGCGGCGCCGACGCTGTCGCCGGTGAGCAGCACCGGCACGATGCCGCGCGCGACCAGCCGCGCTACGGCGTCCTGCGCGCCGGGCTTGATCCGGTCGCCGAAGGCAAGCAGGCCAAGCACAGTGACGGTGTCGCCGCGCCGCTCGACCAGCCAGGACACGGTGCGCCCGGCCGCTTCATGCGCTTCTGCCCCGGCCGCCGGTGCGCCGAGTTCGTTCATCAGGCGCCGGTTGCCAAGCAGGATGGTCGCGCCGTCGACGTCGGCTTGCACACCGCGTCCCGGCAGCGCGCATGCATCGGTCACGTCCGGCACGGTCAGCGCGCGCCGCGCCGCTTCGTCCAGCACGGCGCGCGCCAGCGGATGGGCGCTGGTTTGCTGGAGCGCGGCGGCCAGCGTCAGCAAGCGTGTTGCGTCCGGGCTTTCCAGCGCCAGCAGCTGCGGGCGGCCCTCGGTCAGGGTGCCGGTCTTGTCGAACACCACCACGTCGACGGCGTGTGCCGTTTCGAGCGCCTCGGCGTCCTTGATCAGGATGCCGTGGCGCGCGGCCACGCCAGTACCGACCATGATCGCCGTCGGCGTGGCCAGGCCCAGCGCGCACGGACAGGCGATCACCATCACCGCCACCGCGTTGAGCAGCGCGCCCTGCCAGTCGCCCGTGCCCACGCCCCAGGCCAGGAGCGTGACCAGCGAAATGGCCAGCACCACCGGCACGAACACGGCGCTGACGCGGTCGACCAGGCGCTGGATCGGCGCCTTGGCCGCCTGTGCGTCTTCGACCATGCGGATAATCTGCGCGAGCGTCGTCGCGCTGCCGACGGCGGTGGCGCGCACCAGCAGCAACCCGTCGGCATTGACAGCACCGCCAACGACAGCGTCGGCCGGGCCCTTGGCCAGCGGCAGGCTCTCGCCGGTCAGCAGCGACTCGTCGACGTGGCTCAGACCCTCGAGCACCACACCATCGGCGGGCACCCGCTCGCCGGGCTTGACCACCATCACGTCGCCCACGCGCAAGGCCGCGAGCGGCACGCGCACCGCAACGCCGTCGCGGCGCACGACGGCGTCGACCGGCTGCAGTTGCTCCAGCGCGCCAAGTGCCTCGATGGTCTGGCGCCGGGCGCGCCCTTCGAGCCATTTGCCAAGCAGCACCAAGGTGATCACGACGGCCGACGATTCGAAATACAAGTGGGACGCCCCATGCCCGCTCTGCGTCAGCAAAAGGTACAGCGACAGGCCATAGGCGGCGCTGGTGCCGATCGCCACGAGCAAATCCATATTGCCGGCGCCGGCGCGCAGCGCGCCCCAGCCGGCGCGGTAGAAGCGCGCCCCGAGCCAGAATTGCACGGGCGTGGCAAGCAGCCACTGCAGCCAGCCCGGCAGCATCGCGTCGATGCCAAATGGCGCGACAAACATCGGCACCACGAGCGGGATGCACAAGAGCGCACCGATGGCGACCGGCCACCACGCGGGGGCGCCGGCCCTGGTGCGAGACGGGGGCGCATCAGCCGTGTCGACGCGCGCCGCGTAACCGGCCGCTTCGACGGCAGCCATCAGCGCTGCCGCCGGCGCGGCGCCGTCGATGCGGGCCTTTTCGGTGGCCAGGTTGACACTGGCGCGCGTGACGCCAGGTACATGTGCCAGGGCTTTTTCGACGCGTGCCACGCAGGAGGCGCAGGTCATGCCATCGATCAGCAGCGTGACCGGTGGCTGTGCAGCAGGGGTAATTTTGGCATCCATCCGACAAGGATAAACCTTCCCACTGCAGGAAGGTCAACACGCGGTGAAAGTTTGCCTGGCGTTAGCTAGCGCGATTGAACAGCAGCGCGACCACCGCAGCAACCGCGGCACCCGCGACATCGAAGCCGGTCCACTGCACGCCGCGCGCGGGTGCGCCATTGTTCGAGGGGACGTCCGCCCTCCGTGCCATGCGCATGCGGTACTCACGCTACATGCACGGCGCATGGCGCCGATACTGTCAGTGCAACTATATTACCTTGACGGCAACAACAGCATGGACACCAACACGCTCGATACGCAGGATACATTCCGTTACAAATGTAACATACCGAACTTTATATACTTCGATACAGTTCACTGGAGCAGCCACGATGCGCCACCTGCCGTCCGCTTTATGCTTGTCGTTTGCATTCGCCGTGGACGCCGCCACGGCGCAGGTGCCGCTGCGTGGCGCGCCGCCCGGCGTCGCCGTCACGACCGCGCTGTCGCCGGCGATGATCGCGCTGCGCGATGCCGAAGGCGACCTTGCCGAGGCCGTCGCCACACGCGACGTTGACGCCGTGCGCGACCTGATCGCCACCGATTACTATCACGTCGAAACCAACGGCCGCGTACGAACCCGCAGCGAATTCATGCAATTGCTGGTGCGCGACGAGTACGAGTTTCGCTCGTACGCCAACGTGAGCATGGAAATCCAATGGCTCGACGGCGGTCGCACGGCCATCGTCCGGGGCCGCCTGCAGGCTGATCTGCAGCCATCCAGCCGGCCGCGCGAGTTTCGCGGGCGCTATGTCCGTGTCTGGCAGCTGCAGACCGACGGCTGGCGTAACACGATGATGCAGAGTACCGAGATCCGGCCAGCGCGCTGACCAAACGGTGACCGGCGCGACACTGGCAATTGCTTTTACTCACCCGGCGCGCCAGCCGATTGCAGATGCTGGTATTCTTAACAAGTCAGGGCGCACGCGGAAAGTCATTTCGGCGGATGCCCCGGGGTGCGCATTGCCCATCCCAGGTTGACCAGCACATGCACGACGCCGGGCCGTGACGAACATGGCCCCGTTGCCTCGCTTCATACCGGAACAGCGTTCCCAACCATCTGAACGGAGAATGATCATGCCATACGCATTGCCACCACTGCCTTACGCCTACGACGCCCTCGAGCCGCATTTCGATGCGCGCACGATGGAAATCCACCACACGAAGCATCACCAGGCTTACATCACCAACGTCAACAACGCGCTGGGCGAAGCCGGCGTCGCCGAGATGCCGGTCGAGCAGCTGATCGCCGACATCGGCAGCCTGCCGCAAGCTGTCCAGGGTGTCGTGCGCAACAATGGCGGCGGTCACGCCAACCATGCGCTGTTCTGGACCGTGCTGACCCCGGAAGGCGGCAAGCCAACGGGCAAGGTCGCGCAGGCGATCGAAGACGACTTGGGCGGCTACGAGAAGTTCAAGGATGCCTTCACCAAGGCAGCGCAAACCCGCTTCGGTAGCGGCTGGGCGTGGCTGACCGTTGGCAAGGACGGCAAGCTGCTGGTCGAAAGCAGCGCCAACCAGGACAGCCCGCTGATGGGCCAGTTCGCCGGCATGTCGGGCGGCACGCCGATCCTGGGCCTGGACGTATGGGAACACGCGTACTACCTGCAATACCAGAACAAGCGTCCTGACTACATCTCGGCCTTCTTCAACATCATCAACTGGGCGGAAGTCGAACGCCGCTACGAAGAAACACTGGCCAAGTAAGCCGGTGCCCGGGCCTGCCACGGCAGGCCCGTCTTCAAGCGCGAGGCCGGCCATCATGCCGGCCTCGCGCCGTTTACGTGAACAACGAAGGATATCCCCATGAAACTGCTGCTGGTTGGATCGAGCGGGCTGGTTGGCAGCCACGTGCTGGCGCTGGCGCTGGCCGACCCGAAGGTCACGTCGGTGGTGGCGCCCACGCGGCGCCCTTTGCCGCCGCACCCGAAACTGCAAGCGCCCGTCGTCGACTTCGATGCCTTGCCACAGGACGCCGCCTGGTGGCAGGCCGACGCCGTCATCTGCACGCTGGGCACGACGATGCGCAGCGCCGGCTCGCAGCATGCGTTCCGGCGCGTCGACCATGATTACCCGCTGGCCGTGGCCATGCTGGCGCGCCAGCATGGCACGCCATGCCACGTGCTGAACTCGGCCACCGGCGCCGATGCCGATGCGCGCATTTTCTACAACCGCGTCAAGGGCGAGCTCGAACGCGACCTGACCGGGCTTGGATTTGCGTCGTTGACCCATGTGCGGCCGGGCCTGATTGGCGGAGCGCGCCAGGAGCGACGCCTGGGTGAGCGCGTGGCCGGCCTGGTGTTGACGCTGCTGGGCCCCGTGCTGCCGCGCCGCTGGCGCATCAATCCTGCCCCGCGCATCGCGCACGCGCTGATCCAGGCCGCGCTGCAGGCGCGCCCCGGTGTGCACATCGTCAGCGCGGCGCAGCTGGTCTGAACTGACTACAACTTCACGTTCAGTGAAATATATGCAGCCCGGCCATTACCCGATGAGAACATCGGCTGCGCCTGGCTGGCTGGCCAGAAGAAGTTGTCATACCACGCGTACGCGTAATTGCGGTCGGCGATGTTCTTGACCTGGACATCGATGCTGGTGCGCGCCGACAGTGCATAGCGCACATTGGCATCGAACAGCACGAAGCCGCAAAACTTGCCCAGCTCGTTGGGCGTGTCGATAAAGTAGCTGCCCTGCGAGCGGCCTTGCAGCCCGAAGCGCCAGGTGTCCGAGTGCTTGTAGTCCAAGCTGACATTGGTGATCTGACGCGGCGTCGAAAACACTTCCTTGCCGGCCAGCGAGACACCATTGGTGCCCGTGGCCTTGCGCACTTCGGCCTTTTGCAGCGAGTGCGACAGCGACAGTTCGAGCTTGTCGGTGACCTTGCCCGCAAGCTGGAAGTCGAGGCCTTCACGGCGCGTCTCGCCCAGCCCGACCGTGGTGCCGGTGGCCGGCATATTGGCCACTTCACCGGAGGCGTCCTGACGCCAGATCGCCAGGCGCAAGTCGCTGCGCGCGCTGGGCTTGAGCTTGACGCCGACTTCCTTGCCGGTATTGACCGACGCGTCAAACGGTGCCTGGCCAGGCACCAGGTAGGCCGGGCCCACCGAGCCCGTCAGGATCTGGAACGTGCGGCCCCAGTTGCCGTACAGGCTGATGTCCGTCGCCGGACTCCAGACCATGCTGAACTTGGGCTGCTTGATCCAGCCGTAATCCTGCAGTCCCGCGCTCGTCCCACCCGGCAGCGGCTGGTTGCCGGTGAAACGGTCGACCCGGTAGCCCGGCACGACCTGAATCGTGTCGGTGGCCTTGATCACCGCCTGCACGTAGGCGCCCACGTTGTTGAACTTGTAGCGGTCGTCGTTCTGGGTGCGGGCCGGCGTCGTGAAGTCGGTCGGGATCGCGAAGTTGTAGCGCAGCCGGCGGTAGCCGTTGTCCTGGCGCTCGGTGTTGACGCCGCCATCGACCGTGACGCGCCCGTTCGCGCGCCATGTCAGCGTGCTCATGAAGCCGAGTTGTTCTTCATCCCACAGACGGCGCTGACGCGGTGCATTGCCTTCGGGATTGCTGGTGAAGGTGACGCGGCGGTCGTCCTTGTAGTCGTTGTAGTACAGCTTGTTGCTCAGGAACGCGTTCGGCGTGATGTGCCAGTCCAGGTGCGCGCTGGCGTGGTGCATGTCGCGGTCGGTCTTGTCGTTGGCATTCTTGCGCGGCGACTGCCGGCGGTCGGCAGCCAGTTGGGCAGCGGTCAGGAAGCCCGGCTCGCCCGATGCGTGTTCGTAGGCGCGCACGACCAGACCGGCCGTGACCGTCTTGTCGTTCGAGGTGAGGAACCACTTGCCCCCGATCGAGTATTTATTCGAGTCACCATTCGCGCGGTAGCTGTCGGTCAGTTGCCTGGCCGCGAAATAGTTTTGCGCAAAACCGTCGGCCTCGCGGCCATATGCTGCCTGCACTTCGCGTGTATTGAAGCTGCCGTAGGTGAACCGGCTGTCGACGTAATTGCCGCCCTGGCGCGTGCCGATATTCAGGTTGCCACCGATATTGTGCAGGCCATAGCGCGGGTCATTCGTGCCGCGCACCACTTCGATATAGTCGACTTCGAGCGGGAAGATCATGTCGATGAAGCGCTGGTTACCACTGTTGACATTGCTTGGGATGCCGTCGATCAGCACCTTGATGCCATTGATATAGCCTTCGCCGTTGAAAGCGCGAAAGCTCGCCTTGCCCGACTCGGCGCCCATCCGTGTTTCGGTCAGCTGCACACCCGGTAACTGGCCCACGAGTTCCCAGCTATTGGTCACGTTCTTGTCTTCGATCTTGTCCGCACCCAGTACATCGACCGACGTCAGCACGCGGCTCGAGCGCAACGCGCCGGCATCGCGCTGGGCGCTCACGCGCACCTCGCCCATGACGATCGAAGGATCGGCGGCGTGGGCCAACGTGGAACCGAGGGTCGCCAGGGCAAGTGCATGGGCGATAGGAAGGCGCTTGAATGTCATCGGAAAGACCTTGTCATGTGCGGCGAAAGCGGCAATGCTCGCCAAGTCAATAATGATAAACCATTATCATTAGAGTTGGCAATATCGTGCCCCGCCGCCTACAATCTTCCCGCTCATCATGCGACCTGAGCCATAACTTGCCATGAGAATTTTCTGGATGAACAATCTGACCGCGCTTTTGATTGCCGGTCTTCTTGGCAGTGATACCCTGGTGCACGGCACCGGGCTTCGGTGCAACGTCAAGGACAATGGATGAACGTCAAACACCTACTGGCGCTGGTGGCGGCGGTCACCTGCAGCAACGTCGCCTTTGCCTGTGAAGGGCCGTTTCCGCTGATCGGTGCGCAACTGCACGTCAGCGAACGCAGTCCCGAGCGCGTGGAAACGAACGTGACCAATCCACTGGAGCGGGCGTTGCGCACCATACCGCGCCTCCTCGGTATCGATAGCGCGACGCGTGAAGGTTCGGTGGGTCTGGCGCTGCGCTTCGAGGGTGGCGCGACATCGACCGATCTCGCACTGGTCAGGGACCGCATCGGGGAGATGCGCTTTGCCGATGGCGTCGACGTGACGTCAACGAACGTCGTCTTCTTGCAGGGCTGCGGGCAGTGGTGGCTGCTGGCCCCACCGTCACCGCGGAAGCTGCCGCCGCAGCGCGAATGACGCCAGGGCTGGCATCATTCGCGTAATCGGCTGCGTTCGCTTCAAATGGCGATCAGCGGTTTGGCACCACGCGCCATACCGTGTTGGCCAGATCGTCGGCAATGATCAGCGCGCCGCGCGGATCCACCGTGACGCCCACCGGACGCCCACGCGTCTTGCCGTTGGCATCCCGAAAGCCGGTGGCGAAGTCGATCGAGGCGCCAGCTGGGCGACCGTTCGCGAACGGCACGAAGGTCACTTTGTAGCCCACCGGGTTGTCGCGGTTCCAGCTGCCGTGTTCGCCAACAAACGCGCCATTGGCGAATTTCGCGCCCATCGCCGGCAGCGAAAAGTGCAGGCCGAGCGCCGCAACGTGCGAACCCAGGCTGTAATCCGGCTTGATCGCGGCTGCCACTTTCTTCGGGTCCGACGGCATCACGCGCGGGTCGACGTTCTGGCCCCAATAGCTGTATGGCCAGCCGTAGAAGCCGCCCTCCTTCACCGACGTCAGGTAATCCGGCACCAGGTCCGGACCCAGTTCGTCGCGCTCGTTCACGACCGACCACAACTGGCCGGTTTCAGGGTGCATCGCCAGCGCCGTCGGGTTGCGCAGGCCCGTTGCGTACGGCTTGTAGGCGCCCGTCGTCACATCGATCTGCCACACCATCGCGCGGTCGACTTCGGCTTCCATGCCACGCTCGGTGATATTGCTGTTCGAACCGATACCGACGTAGACATAGCGACCATCCGGGCTGATGGTCATCGCCTTCGTCCAGTGGTGGTTGATCTGCGAAGGCAGATGCGTGATCATGACCGGCGCGGCGGCGGCCTTGGTCTGGCCAGCCTGGTAATCGAAGCTGACCACCGCATCCTGGTTCGCCACGTACAGTTTGTTGTTGGCGAACGCCAGGCCATACGGCGCGTTCAGGTTCTCGGCAAACACGGTCTGGAGCTCGTACTTGCCGTCACCATCGGCATCGCGCAGCAACGTCAGGCGATTGCCGCCCTTGACCTTGGTATTGCCCTGCGCCTTGATGTAACCGGCAATGACGTCTTTCGGCTTGAGCTTGGCGGCGCTGCCGCCACGGCCTTCCGCCACCAGGATGTCGCCGTTCGGCAGCACCAGCATCTGGCGCGGGATTTTCAGGTCGGTCGCGATGGCCGTGATGCTGTAGCCCTCTGGCACGGTCGGCTTTTGATCGCCCCATGCGGTCGGGTCGGCAATCTTCATGCTCGGAAACATGCCGCGCTCCGGCGCCGGCAGTTTGGGGTCGGGACCGACGACCAGGGTGGTATTGGCTTCGTTACTGCAGGCGCTGGCCAGCAGGGTCATGCTGAACAGGGCGAGTGCGCTCGAGCGATTCATTTCAGTCCTCCCGAACGTGGGTTGAGTCCTGCAACTGCGGTCATGCAAATAAGGATGAAGACGACGACCGACAGGACCAGACCCATCGGCATCAGCGCCCAGGCGTCCTTGGCATGCTGGAAGGCATTGACCAGGCCGCTCACGAAGGTCACGAGCAACATCACGAAATACGTCAGTGGACGACCGGCCTTGGGCCTGGCGCGCAGCAGATTGACCAGCGCGAACACGAGCGCGAGCCCGGCGAACAGCAAGGCGCCGGCGTTGAGCCACGAAGCAAAATTGCTCCACTGGATCTGGTACGTGTTGTAATAGGCGATATCGCTGAGCAATGCGCCGAGGAACAGCGATACGCTGCCGGCAAGCAGGATCGTGTGGAGCACGCCTGGCGCGCGGACATAGCCTGCGCTGGCCGTGGTGACAGTAGACATGGGGTTGACCTTATTGGTAATTTTGATAACGCAGACTATAGCGTCTATGCCAACAGGCTGTCGCCTCGTTGAGCACGCTAGGAATCGCGCTTGGTCCTTGCGCCGTCGCATTGGCTGACCATGCCAGGGGGGAGATACGGGCGCAGCCGCCGGCTTGATGCCGGCGTGACGTATCAACCGTGCATCACCGCGCACATCAACGCGCAGACCAACGCGCAGATTGGCGCGCACATCGACGTCAGGGAGGAAGTTCGCCGGCCGGAACGGCTTGCAGTGAAGTGATCGTCGAGGCCAGTGCAATCCGGTACGTGGCGCACGCACCATCACGCGCCGGACGGTGGTCGATCTCGACCGATAGAAAAGGCCGGCGCGAGGCGCCCGAGCCAGCGAGGGTCTCGGCGTGCATCTGTTCGTTCCCGGCGACGCTCACATAGCGCAGCGGCAACGCGACCGGCCAGTCCGTGCAGGATTGCAGCCGGGCGTTGCGTGTGAATACCTGGAATACCAGCGGCAGCACGGTGCAACGGCCCTGCGCCGTCCACGCTTGCGCGGCATTGCGCCACAGCTCGGCGCCGTCCGGCGTATGACGCAGCAGCAGGGCTTCACGCAGCAGCATTGCCGTCGTCTCGAGGCTGGGAATGAAGCGCAGATCCATGGCCTTGCCCGCCGGATGCGCGTGGCTGACCACGATGGCCAGCATGGGCCGATACCTGGCCATCGCCTTACAGAGCACGCAGGGAAAGGCAACCGGGCAAGTGCTCCTGCAGCGCGGCCACGCAACGCGCGGCCATCCCCTCCTGGTCGGCGATGGTGCTGTCGCTATCCGGGTCGCTGTCTGTATGGCTGACCCTGTCGCTGCCACGGGCGCGGTCGAATTGCGCATACCACAGCACCGCGCCCCCTGTTCCATGGCGCAGGACCAACGACACCCGCAGCAGCGCTGCATCCTGTCGCACCGAGCCCTCGAGCAGGTAAAGGGCCTGGGGACGGTCGACTGGCGGCAACTCGCGACCAGCACTGGCCAGGCTCAGCGAGCGTAGTTCACGGTACAGCCGGAATCCCAGTTCGTCGTTCAAGCCTGCAGTGAAGTGCGTGACCGGCGCCTCGGTGCACAGGCAGATGAGCGGGTTGAACAACAATAGTGGCGCGGCGCTGGGCCCGGTACGACCTGCCCCAGCGCTGTCAGCCAGTGCGATGCGGGCATGGTAACGGCCTTGTGGCACGCTGATGCGCAAGGCGTCGGCAGCGCCTTCGTCCGCATAATACGCCGTCAGGCGCAGACGCAGGCGGCCCGCCTGCACCCGGACGATGGGATCGTCTGCGGGGAGATACGACCCGGGATCACGGCCAAACACGGCCACGCCGATCTCGTGTTCCGGCGGCGAGGCCGCCGTGTCGACGCACATCAGCACGCGCTCGACCAGATAGGCCAGCAAGGCCGTGCAGCGGCGCGCCTTGGCAAATCGCTTGCTCGTGAGCACACGTTGCAAGGCCTCACGGATGGCGTCGTCAGAGCACGGCCGTGGCACATTGCCCACGGCCGGTGCTCCGGTGATGAGTGACAATGCGGGGGAATTCATCGTGCTCTCCTGTAGCGCACGTTGCTCGAACCCGTGCAACACCATCCTACGGCGAGCGCAGCACTGCCGCCTTCCGGTTACCTTCCCGTTCCTGCAGACAAGGCAAGTCATTGATTCAGCTGAATAAAGTGACGTGTGCAACCTGCGCGTCCCCGCCTTTGCGCCCGGCGAAGCGACGCCGGACCAGACGATGGCGGGCAACACAACCAAAAGATTGCCAGGTTTACAAAACCATCTTTCACGTGAGATATTGATGGCCTACTAAGTCGGCGGGACCATCCCGCTTGCCCCGGTCGACCGGAATGCGCTTCACCCACGCTCAGAGAGTGATCTTGAACCACGCATCACTACCGGAATTACGCGCGCTGCGAGAGGGCAACCCGCTGGTCGACGGCGGCCGCTTCCTGCTTGGCGACTGGATGATCGATGTGGCGGCGCACCGGATCGTGCGCGGCGACGACGTGATCGCGCTGGAACCGCGGCCGATGGCCGTGCTGGCCGAACTGTGCCGTCGTTGCGGCGACGTCGTCACTGCCGACGCCCTGCTCGATGCATGCTGGCCCGGCCAGGTGCAGGGTGACAACCAAGTCCACAAGGTCATTGCCGGACTGCGCCGGGCGCTGCAGGACGCGGCCTCCAGTCCCCGCTACATCGAAACAATCCGCAAGCAGGGCTACCGGCTGATCGCCCCGATCCGCGTGCTGTCCGACGAAGGACCGCGCAGCCTGTGCGGCGCATGGCGCGGGGCGTCGCCGTTTCGCGGCCTGGAACCGTTCGGCACGGAACATGCGGCCGTGTATTTCGGCCGTGATGACGCAGTCAGGCAATTGCATCGGCGCCTCGCCGAGCAGCAGGCGCGCGGCCATGGGCTGGTCGTGCTGCTGGGGCCGAGCGGTTCCGGCAAAACGTCGCTGGTGCGGGCCGGCCTCATCCCCGCGATGCTGGCCGGGTCGGCGCCGGGCGATGCGCGCGTGCGGGCCTGCACCGCGACAGTGCTCGATCTGGGCGCGCTCGACGAGACCGGCCCGTGGCAGGCGCTGGCCGGCGCCCTGCTCGATTGGGAAGTCGCCAATGTCGCGCTGCTGTCGGGCCATAGCATCGCCTCGCTGACGGCGCTGCTGCGCGCCGAGCCTGACGAAGTACTACGACTGCTGCGGATCGGCTTGCAGGCGCGGCATGCCGGCAGCCAGGGCTTGCCGCTGCTGGTGCTGGACCGCCTGGAGGGTCTGTTCGGGGCGGCCATGGATGCGGGCCGCCAGGATTTTCTCGACTGTATCGAGGCTCTGGTACGCAGCAGCCTGGCGCTGGTGCTGGCCGTGTGCCGCAACGATTTCTATCCCAGCCTGTCGTGCCACCGCCTGCTCATGCACGACAAGGAGCATGGCGCGCACATGGACCTGGCACCGCCTGACGCCCAGGCGATCATGCAGATGATCCGCCTGCCGGCGCGCGCGGCCAACCTGACCTACGGCAGCGATGCGAGCAGCCTGAACCGGCTCGACGACCGCCTGTGCACCGACGCGATGCAGGCAGGCGACGCCTTGCCGCTGCTGCAATACACCTTGCAGGCGCTGTATCTGGCACGCGCGCCGGGCGACGAACTGACGTGGGCCGCCTACGATGCGCTGGGCGGCCTGGAAGGCGCGATCGGCAGCCGCGCCGAAGCGATCCTGGCCGCCTTGCCGGGCGTCCAGCAAGCGGCGCTGACGCGTCTGCTGCCACGCCTGGTGACCCTGTCGGCCGAGGACGCCTCGCCAAGCAGCCGCTCGGTCACCGGCGCCAGCCTGACCGATGCGCACGAACGCGCATTGGTGGATGCGCTGATCGACGCGCGCCTGCTGGTCGCCGACCGCCTCGGCGGCGGTGAAATCGGCTTTCGCGTCGCGCACGAAGCGCTGCTGCGCCAATGGCCACGGGTGACTGCCTGGATCGCGCAGCACCGGGTCACGCTGACTGCCCGCGCCGAGCTCGGGCCATGGGTGCGGCGCTGGCTGGACAGTGGCCGTGCCAGGGCATGCCTGTTGCCGCGGGTGCCATTGTTGTGGCAAGCGCGGGGCGCGGTGCGCGCTGCACCGCAACTGTTCGGGCCTGACGAGCACGACTTCGTGGCACGCTCCCAGGCCCGCCTCACGGCGCTTGCGCGCTGGCGCGTGGCCGCCCTGGTGGGCACACTGGCGCTGGCAGTGACCGCCGGCCTGGCCGCGGTGCACAACGCGCAACTGGCCGACACCGTGACCGCACGCGAGCGCCAGAGCCGGCGCCTGGCCACCTTCATGCTGGGTGAGCTTGCCGACCAGCTGCGGCCAATCGGCAAGCTCGATCTGCTGGGCAGCATCGCTGAACATGGCTTGCAGGTGCTCAATCCCCAGGATGTCCGGGACGAGCTGCCGGCCGACACCTTGCAGCGCGCCAAAGCGCTCGTCGTGATCGGCGAAGTCAACAGCAGCCGGGGAACGCAACAGCTTGCAATGGCCGGCACGGCGCTGGCACGTGCCCAGGCCCTGCTGACCACCATGGGCCCAGCCCCAGGCCTCGATATTGGCGAGTACTACAAGACGCTGGGCGCCAGTGCATTCTGGCTGGGCCAGATTGCCTATGACGCCGGCCGGCTGGATGAAGCGACCGAGCAGATGACGCGCTATCGCGCCGCCAGCCAGGATTGGCTGAGCGCTGCGCCGGCGCATCCCCAGGCCAGGGCCGAGCTCGGTTATGCGCTCGGCAGCCTGAGTTCGATTGCAATGCGCCGGGGCCGCTGGCATGACGCGCAGCGCGGCTTCGAGGCGTCGCTCGCGCTCAAGCTGGCGGTGCTGGCCGACCATCCGGACGACATCGACGCGCAGGACGCGATTGCCAGCGCGCGCGCCTGGCTGGGCCAGCTGGCGCACCTGAAAGGCGACAGCCTGCGCGCGCTGGCGCTGTACGACACCGCGCGCGGGGTGCAGCAGCAACTGCAACAGGTCCGGCCACGGGAGGCGGTGCGGCTGCGCGACCTGGGCGTCATCGAAAGCCGGCGCGCTGAAGCCTTGCAGGCGCTGGGCCGGTCCTTCGATGCAATCGCTGCCAGGCAGGCCGCCGCCCGCTGGATGCGCCAGGCACTGAGCGCTGGCGCCACCAATGCCTTCTGGCAGGCCGAAAGCCTGCTGGCCGACAGCGCACTGCTGCTGGCGCAGGCGGACGCCGGCGTGGTCATTGATGCTGATCTGGCGACGTTGCAGCGCCGCCTGGCAAGCGATGGCAAGGGCAAAGAGGACGTGCGTGAATGGCGCCAGAGCGTGATACAGACGCGCCTCGCGGTCGCCGGGCAGGCGATGCGGGCACGCGACTGGGGCGCTGCGCGCGCCGCGGCCAGCAGCGCCGCGCAGGACATCGGCAGCCTGATCGTGCAGTACCCGTATCTGTGGCAGGGCCGGGAGCTGCAGGCACGGGGGGCCATGCTGCTGCTGCAGGCCGACGCCGGCACATCCAACGGGACCTACCCGCCCGTGCTGTGCCGGGCGACGCTTAGTGCCTTGCAACCGGCCATCGACACCGGCCAGGCGGGATTCGTGCGCGAAGCCTGGCTCGTGGCACGTGCCTGTGCAGGGGAAGGCGCCATCACCGGCGCTGATGTGCAAACGCTGACGCAAGGCGGCTACCGGCCGCAAGCGCCAGCATTTCTTCACGCAGTATCAACCAGGATCGCACCATGACAACCGCAGCCCCTCTCTCCATCACCGCATCGGTGCCAGGCAGTGCCCCCGTCTTTTTCGTGGTGCCCGTCATCCCCGACGACGGCAGTGTGGAGAACGTGTTCTATTACGCGCAGACGGTGGGCGAGCACTATTGGGAAAAGATGTCCTCCAAGGACCTCGACGCCAGGCACGGCGGGGGCGATGCGAATGGCGTCATGCTGTTCCAGCCGGACATCGAGACCATCCTGCAGCATACCCACCTGACGCTCGATCGGCTCGACCGGAGCGTCACCCTGTACGCGGGCGTGGCCCGCACCTTGTCGGTGGCCGCCGACCCACTGCCGAGCGCCTGCCTGTTCGACGGCAACCGGTTCATGCTCATTCCGGTCGCGCCCCACACCACGCGCGGCGTGATCCTCGTGTTCAGCAAGCAGTCGACCGGCAAATCGCCCACGCCCGTGTTCGAGCTGATCGCCACCACGGATCCCGAAATCAAGAACGGCGTGGGCAAATAGACCCATCAGAGATCACCTGGCCAGGTTCGACGCAGCACCGTGCCAATAGAACTGTGTACGGCTGCGCCAGATGATCAGCAGGGTCACGCTGAGTAGCGCCGTGGCGACCCAGGCAAACGACCCTGCACCGAACTGGCCCAGCAACATGCCGCCGACCACGCTGCCGGCAAAGATCGCGAGATTCCACACGGTTGTCATCATCGACTGCGCGACGTCCTGACCCGGCCCCGACGCATTCGACAGCGATGTCACGAACAAAGTTGCAGCGCCGCCGAACGCCAGCCCCCAGATGGCCACCGCCAGGTACACCGTCGCCTGCACGCCGGGCCACAGGGCCAGCGTACTACACGCCAGCAGGAACAACCCGGTGCTGGCCAGGACCAGCTGGCGCAGCCAGCGGTCGACCAGCGTCCCCACCAGCAGCAGGCTCACCAGCGCAGCACCACCGAACAGTGCGAGCAAAAAGTCCACGCGCGGCGCCAGTCCGGCCAGCGTCACGAGCGGCGCGATATAGGTGTACAAGAGGTTGTGCGTGACGACGTACAGCAGCAGCACGGTCAGCACGGTCCGTACGCCGGGCAGCGCAAACACCTGCGCCACGCTCTGGCGTTGTTGACCGGGAATGGCGCGCAGCGCCGGCAGCCGCAGCACGATCCACAACATCAGCAGCGCGGCCAGCGCACTGAGCATGCCAAACGCGATGCGCCAGCCAACCAGGTTGCCGACGTAGGTGCCAAGCGGGATACCGACAGTCAGCGCCAGCGGCGTGCCCGCCATTGCAATGGCAATCGCCCTGCCCTTGTGCTGCGGCGCGACCATGCGCGCAGCGTAACCAACCAGCATGGCCCAGGCCAGGCCTGCCGCCACGCCGCCCAGAAAGCGGGCGACGAAGATCAGCGGCAGGCTCGTCGACAGTGCGGTGATGGTGTTGGCAATCACGAAGCCCGCCATGGCGGTGAGCAGCAAGGTGCGGCGGCCGACGCCTTGCGTGGCGGCCGCCAGCGGGATCGCAGCCAGCACCGAGCCCAGCGCGTAAATGCTGATCAGCTGCCCCATCACGGACTGCGAACTGTTCAGGCTGGCGGCAAGCTGGGGCAGCAGCCCGGCGGGCAAGACTTCGGTCAGGATGACGACAAAGCTGACCATGGTCAGCGCCAGCAGCGATGTCAGTGGCAGTTTCGGGGGGGTGCTCGGGGTTGCAGGATGAAGGGCGTCGGGGTGAGGCAAAGTGTCAGTTGTCATGTGTGATGCAATCGCGAATGCCGCGGCAGCGACGCATGCGGTAGGCATGCGCCGCTGCGGCGGGCGCGCAAGAGAAATGAAAAGGTGATGCCTGGCGGATCAGCCGGCGAGGTCGACCCGGTTGCCGCTGCGGTCGGACGCGATGATCGCGTCGATCACCGCATGCATCTTGACGGCGTCGGCAAACGTCGGCGCCAATTGCGTGCCGCCCTGCACGTCGCGGGCATACGCCGCATACAGATGGGCCAGCTCGGCCACGCTGCCGCCCAGATCGTGCGGTGGCAGCCAGTCGTACTGCGCCGGCACGGGCAGTGCCTGCAACGGCTGGGCGTCGCCGCGCGCCCCTTCGATCAGATTGACCGACGGGCCAAAGCTGGTCGCATTGGTGATCCGTAAATCGCCTTCGGTGCCCGTCAGGTCGATCTGCACACCCGCGTTATTGCGCTTGCCCGCTTCGAGCTGCACCGACAGCACGGCGCCGTTGGCAAAGGTGCCGGTGATGAGCACCTGATCGGGATTGGTGCGTGGCAGCGTCTCGCCGGTATCGACGATGGTCACTTGCGTGATCTGGTTGGCCGTCAGCGCGCTCAGTGTGCGCGGAAAGCCGAAGTGCCTGAACAGAATGTCGAGAAAATGCCCGCCGAAGACCGGCAGCAAATCCGAGAAGTTCTCGGTCGGCACGGTGTAGGCCAGATAACCCATGCGCCGCGCGCCGAACGCATCGACGCTGACATGCATGCGCACCGAACGCAACTCGCCGATATAACCGTCAGCCAGCAGATCCGACATATAGCGGTAGCCCGGCGACAGGCGGCGCTGCAGGCCGACGATGTGGCGCACACCGGCCGCTTCGGCCAGCGCGGCCAGCTCGGCCGAAACGGCAGTGCTGGTGGTCAGCGGCCATTCCGAATACACGTCCTTGCCAGCAGCAATGGCGGCGCGGATCGCTGCTTCATGCTGCGGTGCCTGGTTCAGCACCAGCACCAGGTCGACCTCAGGGTGCTCGACGAGCGCCTGCAGCGAGGTGATGGGATAGGCAATGCCATGGCGCGCAGCCAGTGCCTGGGCCTTGTCGGCGCTGCGGCTGTACACGGCCGTCAGTTCGAACTCGGGCAACAAGGCCAGCGACGGGATATGGCCATACTCGGCCCAGGTACCGGCGCCGACGATACCGACGCGGATTTTTTTGACGGACACTGCGGGAGTAGATGAAGTGGTCATGCGAGAGACTCCCTTGAAACTGTTGGACCAGCGATTGCGGCATCCAGCATTTTAACGGGGGTGGGGAGATCGTGCTGCGCAGTGGTCTGAAATTGGAAAGTGACTAGCAGCGGGGGTCAGGTCTGACATTCGGACACGATCTCGACAGTCGCGTCGTCTCAACCAGCTGGCACCCGGCCATGCGAATACCGGGCAAGACACCAATGGAATGGCTAAGGCTGAGGTCGTGTCTGAATGTCAGACCTGACCCCGGCTGTGGAGCTGACTGGCTGGCCAAAGAAAAAAGCCACCTTGCGGTGGCTTTTTTCATCGTTCTTGGCGGAGACGGTGGGATTCGAACCCACGATACAGGTATAAGCCGTATGCATCCTTAGCAGGGATGTGCCTTCGGCCACTCGGCCACGTCTCCAATCAGTGCCAACGTTTCCGTCAGCGCTGAGTGCAAGCATCTTAAGGGTTGGTGCTCATTTGGTCAAGAAAACACACCCAAAAAATTGCAAGCAGGCTTAACTTTGTTCGAGATTAAATGACTTGTGCAGGGCGCGTACGGCCAGTTCCATGTACTTTTCGTCGATCAACACCGAAATCTTGATCTCCGACGTCGAGATCATCTGGATGTTGATGCCCTCTTCCGACAGCGTGCGGAACATGTCCGAGGCCACACCGACGTGGCTGCGCATGCCCACGCCCACCGCCGAGACCTTCGAGACCTTGGCGTCGCCGACGATCTTGGCCGCGCCCAGGTTGTCCTTCTGGTCTTCCAGCACCTTCATCGCCTGCACGTAGTCGTTGCGCGAGACCGTGAAGGTGAAGTCGGTCTTGCCATCCACCGACTGGTTCTGGATGATCATGTCAACTTCGATATTGGCTTCGGCGATCGGGCCCAGGATGTGGAACGCGACGCCCGGCTTGTCCGGCACGCCCAGGACGGTGATCTTTGCTTCATCGCGATTGAAGGCGATGCCGGAGATGACGGCTTGTTCCATATTGCTTTCTTCCTCAAACGAAATCAGGGTGCCCGAGCTGGCTTCTTCGGCCAGGGGCATCAGGGGATCGGTCAGCGACGACAGCACGCGCGTCGGCACCTGGTAATTGCCTGCGAACTCGACCGAACGGGTTTGCAGCACTTTCGAGCCCAGCGAGGCCAGCTCGAGCATTTCTTCGAAGGTGATCTTCGACAGGCGGCGCGCCTCGTCGACCACGCGCGGATCGGTCGTGTAGACGCCGTCGACGTCGGTGTAGATCAGGCATTCGTCGGCCTTCAGCGCGGCGGCAATCGCCACGGCCGAGGTGTCCGAACCGCCACGGCCGAGGGTCGAGATATTGCCGTCCTCGTCCATGCCCTGGAAACCCGTGATGATGACGATCTTGCCGTTGGCCAGGTCGCGCATGACGCGGGTGTCGTCGATCGACTGGATGCGCGCTTTCGTGAACGACGAGTCGGTGCGGATGCCCGCCTGCCAGCCCGTGTACGAGACCGCGTCCTTGCCGATGGCCAGCAGCGCCATGGCCAGGAGGCCCACGGACACTTGCTCGCCGGTCGAGGCAATCATGTCCAGCTCGCGTGGATCGGGCTGGTCCATGATCTGCTTGGCCAGACCGATCAGGCGATTGGTTTCGCCCGACATGGCGGACGGCACGACGACGATCTGGTGACCTGCGTCGTGCCACTTGGCCACACGGGCCGCGACATTCTTGATACGGTCCGTCGATCCCATCGACGTCCCGCCGTATTTGTGGACAATTAAAGCCATATCAGGAAGGGTTCCAGCTAGGGTAAGGATCAAAAAGGGACCCTTACTCTAGCATGGTGCAGCGCGGCATCACAAGGCTCGTTGGCGCAAAAGCTATACGAAAAGAAAATAACCTAATTCATTTCGCAACGAAGCCGGTCACGCACGTCAGGCAGCGGTCGTTTCCCAGCGCAATTCGATCCTGCCCTCGCCCGTCTCCAGTACGTGCTCGCAATCCATCCCAATGCCGGCGGCGAACAACAGTTCGCGGCCGCGGCTGACAGTGGGTAGCCGCTCGCGTTCCCAGGCCGGCACGCCGAGCGCCTGGAAATGCGCCTTCAGGCCACGCGTGGGCCGGTTGGCCGCCGTCTTGAGGCGCTCGCCACCCTTGCGAAAATCGATCATCAACGGCAGCGCGCGCAGCCAGGCGGCATCGAAGCCGCGTGCGGCCGCCACGAAGTGCAGCACGCCGCCGTAGGCCGGGAATGCGATGGACGCTTCGCCCTGCCAGCGGAAGCGCTGCCCTTCCTTGATGAAGATGCCGAGATCGTCGGGGTCGCGCATGCCTTCCAGTTCGGGCAAGTGCGGCGTCAAGAACAGCTTGCCGCGATGGCGGCGGATGTGGCAGTCGGGATGCGTGACCTTCAGCTGCGCATCGTCGCGCGCCGAGAACAATTGCCAGACCATTTCGGCCAGCCACGCCGTCGATGGCATCGCCAGTCCACGTACGGCAAACAGGTGGCGCAGACAATTATCGATACGGTCGGCGCTGAGCGCACCGAGTACCGCCAGGTCGACCGCATCGCCATCCAGGCACGCGGCCAGGTCGTGCGCCGCCAGTTCTTCGAGCATGCGCTGGGCCGACGCGACGTGGGCCGCGCCGCGCGCCAGGCGCGCCTGAAAGCCGGGAAAGTTTGCGGCCAGCGCCGGCATCACCTGATGGCGCAGCGCGTTGCGGGCATAGCGCGCATCGAGGTTGGATTCATCCTCGACCCAGCTCAAAGCGTGCGTCGCGGCAAGCGCCTCGAGCGCGGCGCGCGCTTGCGTCAGCAGCGGGCGCGCCATCACGGTGACATCGTCGCCCAGCAGGTTGGGCGAACGGTTAGCCGCTTCCATGCCGGACAAGCCGGCCGGGCCCGAGCCGCGCAGCAATTGCAGCAGCACCGTTTCAGCCTGGTCATCGAGATGGTGGGCGGTCAACAGCAGCGTCGCGCCATGCTCGCGGCACATGGCGCCCAGCGCCGCATAACGGGGGCGGCGTGCGGCCGCTTCCACGCCGGAGCCGTCGACCGGGATCGTCACGCGGCGATAATCAAACGGCACGCCCAGCGCGGCGCAGCTGCGTTCGCAATGCGCGAGCCAGGCGTCGGCGTTCGGACTCAGGCCGTGGTGCACGTGGAAGGCAACTAGCGGGATCCCCTGCTGCGCACACCAGGCGTGGGCCAGGTGCAGCAACACCATCGAGTCGAGGCCGCCGCTGCAGGCAATCGCGATCGAGGTGGGGGTGTAGGTGGTGGACAGGCGCGCGAGCGCCTCGTTGCATGCTGCCGGGACCGATCCGGCTGGACCGGTCCCGCGATTGGTTCTGCTCACTATCGGAACTCGCTGCTTGAAACTCGCTGATTGAAACTCGCTGGTCAGGCTAAACTAGTGCTGCTTACTCTTCGCGCGGCAGCGTTTCCTTGAACTTGCCGTATGCCATCAGCTTGGCGTGACGGGCTTCGAGCAGGTCCTTGGTCTTCATGCCCTGGAACTGGCGCAGCGTGTCGGCCAGTGCGCGTTTGAGCAATTGCGCCATCTGTTTCGGGTCGCGGTGCGCGCCGCCCAGTGGCTCGTTGACGATCTTGTCGACCAGGCCCATTGCCTTCAAGCGGTGCGCGGTCAGGCCCAGTGCGTCGGCGGCATCGGCCGCGCGTTCGGACGTCTTCCACAGGATCGACGCGCAGCCTTCCGGCGAAATCACCGAGTACGTTGCGTATTGCAGGATCAGCACGGCGTCGCCAACGGCAATGGCCAGCGCGCCGCCGGAACCGCCTTCACCGATGATCGTGGCGATCAACGGCACTTTCAGTTCGGCCATCACGTACAGATTGTGACCGATGGCTTCGGACTGGCCGCGTTCTTCGGCTTCGATGCCGGGGAATGCGCCCGGGGTGTCGACGAAGGTAAAGATCGGCAAACCGAATTTTTCAGCCAGCTTCATCAGGCGCATGGCCTTGCGGTAGCCTTCGGGTTTCGGCATGCCGAAGTTGCGCATCGCGCGCTCTTTGGTGTCGCGACCCTTCTGGTGGCCGATGACCATGCAGGGCTGGCCGTTGAAACGGGCCAGGCCGCCGATGATCGACTGGTCGTCGGCAAAGGTGCGGTCGCCGTGCAGTTCATGGAAATCGGTGAAGATCGCGTTCACGTAGTCCATCGTGTACGGACGCTGCGGGTGACGCGAAATCTTTGACACTTGCCACGGAGTCAGCTTGGCATAGATGTCTTTGGTGAGCTGCTGGCTTTTCTTGTCCAGGCGATCGATCTCCTCGGAGATATCGACGGCGGAATCATCTTGTACGAACCGCAGCTCTTCAATCTTGGAATCGAGCTCGGCGATCGGCTGCTCGAAATCGAGGAAAGTTAATTTAGTCATTGTCACTCCGGGGTAATGTCTTGGCCGTGCACTGTGGCTGCGCGGCGGATCAGGGCGCTATTCTACCGTAAGCCGGTGGCGGATCGGGCGGATCGGGGGCTCAGGCCGCAGGGGCGACCGGGTCCAGGCTGCGCCACAAATACCATGTCGCCACCGTGCGCCAGGGTTCCCAGTTGGCCGACACCTCGCGCGCATCGCTGCGCGAAACAGGCTCGCCCGAGAAATAGTTTTGGCTGATGCCCTGGATCAGGCCGGGATCGTCCAGTGGCAGGACGTTCGGTCGCAGCAGATTAAATATCAAAAACATCTCGGCTGTCCAGCGGCTGATACCGCGAATCTGGATCAGCTCGGCGATGACGGCTTCGTCATCCATTTCGGACCACAGGTCGGCGTGCACCCGCTTGGCCTTGAAGTGGTCGGCCAGGTCGAGGATGTATTCGGTCTTGCGCTTGGACAGGCCGCAGCCGGACAGCTGGACTGCGCCCAGCTTGATGATCTGGCTGGGCGCCAGGGTCGGGCAGACGGCCAGCAGCTTGCCCCAGGCCAGGTCGGCCGCTTTCGGCGTGACTTGCTGGCCGACGATCGAACGCGCGAGCGTGATGAACGGGTCGGGCTGGCCGCGCAGATGCAGGTCGCCGAACTGCGGGATCAGCTTGTTCATGATGCGGTCGCGCTGCATCAGTTCGCGCTTGGCTTCGGCCCAGTAGATCGGCACGGCGAGCGCATCGTGCGCCGGCGACGTGCCTGACAATGCAGCCACGCTGCCCGACTTGTCCTTGTTCGCTGGCATTATGTACGGCGCCAGGTCGTACCGTCGGCCTTGTCTTCCAGGACGATGCCCGCCTCCGTCAATTGTTTGCGGATGGCGTCGGCACCGGCGAAGTCGCGCGCTGCCTTGGCGGCCGCGCGGCGTGCAATCGCATCTTGAATCGCTGCCTCGTCCAGCCCGCCCTCGCCCGCATCGGGGCTGCCCGCCTGCAGGAACGCCTGCGGCGACCGTTCGAGCAGGCCGAGCACGGCGGCGAGCGCCTTGAGCTGGCGCGCAGCATTGATCGACCGCGTGCGGTTGACTTCGCCGACCAGGTCGAACAACGCTGCTACCGCCAGCGGCGTATTGAAGTCGTCGTCCATCGCCTCGCGCACGCGCCGGGCGTGGGCTTCGTCCCAGTCGACGGCGACCGGCTCATCGCCAAGCTCGATGCTATTCAACGCCGTGTACAGGCGGGTCAGCGCGGCCTTCGCGTCGTCGATATGGACATCGGAATAATTGAGCGGGCTGCGGTAGTGAGCGCGCAGGATGAAAAAGCGCACGACTTCGGCGTCGTACTTCTTGAGCACGTCGCGGATCGTGAAGAAGTTGCCCAGCGACTTGGACATCTTTTCGTTATCGACGCGCACGAACCCGTTGTGGATCCAGTAATTGACCATCGGCGCACCGAACGCGCCTTCGGACTGGGCGATCTCGTTTTCGTGGTGCGGAAACTGCAGATCGGCGCCGCCGCCATGGATGTCGAAGTGTTCGCCCAGCGTCGCGCACGACATGGCCGAGCATTCGATGTGCCAGCCCGGGCGGCCCTGGCCCCACTGCGAATCCCATTTGGCTTCGGCCGGTTCGGATTCCTTGGCGGCTTTCCAGAGCACGAAGTCGAGCGGATCGCGCTTGCCGGTATTGACGTCGACGCGCTCGCCGGCGCGCAGATCGTCGAGCGACTTGCCCGACAGCTTGCCGTAGCCGTCGAAGCCGCGCACCGCGTAATTGACGTCGCCGTCCGCGGTTTGGTAGGCCAAGCCTTTTTGTTCGAGCTTGCCGATGATCGACAGCATCTGCGGGACGTATTCGGTGGCGCGCGGCACGACGGTCGGCGGCAGGATGCCGAGCGCAGCCGTGTCTTCGTCCATGTATTGGACGAAGCGGCCCGTCAGTGCGCCGATGGTTTCGCCGTTCTCGACGGCGCGCTTGATGATCTTGTCGTCGATGTCGGTGATGTTGCGCACGTACTCGACCTCGTAGCCGGACGCGAGCAGCCAGCGATACACGACGTCGAACGCCATCATCATGCGTGCATGGCCAACGTGGCAGTAATCGTAGACGGTCATGCCGCAAACATACATGCCGACCTTGCCGGCGACCTTCGGGACGAAGACCTGCTTGTCACGCGCCAGCGTGTTGTAAATCTTGAGTTGGCTCATTGAATTTTCGGTTCGCACGAGGATGGCAAACGTTCACCGGCGCCGCAACGACCATCCCGGCGCAGCACTGCATGCGCGCCAGCCGGACGGGTGCGGCGTGGGGTTCGCCTGGGTCCTCGGTGTTATTCTTATTTGATAGAATGGGACGTTCGGATGCAAACGCTTCTCTTGAACGCTTCAAGGAAAGTATAGCATTGATAAAAACCCGGCTGGCCTCATACGGACCAGCTTTATTTTCGGGACAACCCTTGACAGCGCCACGTGCGCGGTCCATCAGAGGAAGCCAGATGTCATCGTCATTCACCCGCCGCTACGCACTCGTGCGCATGGCCGGCGCTACCGCCGCCCTCGCCTGCGGCGTGCTGTTCTCGGGCAGCGCGCTGGCGGCCGACATGCCGCAGTATGCGATCAAGACCAGCATGGGCGAGATCATCGTCGAACTCGATCACGAAAAAGCCCCCAAGACCGTGGCCAACTTCGCGGCCTACGCCAAGTCGGGCGCCTACAACGGCACGATCTTCCATCGCGTGATCGACGGCTTCATGATCCAGGGCGGCGGCATGAACGAAAAATTCGAGGGCCGCAAGACGGTCAAGCCGATCAAGAACGAATCGAACAACGGCCTGTCGAACCAACCGTACACGATCTCGATGGCGCGCGAAGGCAATCCTGACAGCGCCACCTCGCAATGGTTCATCAACGTGGCCGACAATTCGGGCATCGACTTTCCGTTCGTTGGCGGCTCGGGTTACACCGTGTTCGGCAAGGTGGTCAAGGGCCAGGAAACGGTCGACAAGATCAAGGCCGTGGTGGTCGACGACGTGCGCGGGATGCAGAACGTGCCCGTCGTGCCGATCAAGATTACGTCCGTGACGCTGCTCAAGGGCGACAAGCTAGTAAAATAACGGCTCAGCCGCGCCTGCATCCGGCGCGCACGCTTACAAACCACACTACAAGGACACCTCATGACGACTATCCTCATCACCACGAATCAAGGCAATATCACCGCTGAACTGGACGCTGAAAAAGCACCGAAGACCGTCGCCAACTTCATCGACTACGTCAACCAGGGTCACTTCAGCAACACCATCTTCCACCGCGTGATCAAGGACTTCATGATCCAGGGCGGCGGTTTCGAGCCAGGCATGAAGCAAAAGCCTACCCCGGCAACCGTCGAGAACGAAGCCAAGAACGGCCTGAAGAACGACAAGTACACGCTGGCCATGGCCCGCACGTCGGACCCGCATTCGGCATCGGCCCAGTTCTTCATCAACACCAAGAACAACGCCTTCCTCGACTACCCGGGCCAGGACGGCTGGGGTTACGCGGTGTTCGGTAAAGTCACCGAAGGCCAGGACATCGTCGACACGCTGAACAACGTCAAGACCAGCCGCGGGGGCATGCACTCCGATGTGCCGGTCGACCCTGTCATCATCGAGAAAATCGAAGTCCTGTAATGCGCGGCGCGCACCAGCATCTGTCGTTCTCATGAGTGCTCTCATGAGCGCCCCCATGCCGCTGCCTGCGCGCCCGTTCGCGCTGTTCATTTCCGACCTGCATCTGCAGGTCTCGCACCCGCGCACGCTGGACGCGTTTTTACGCTTCCTGGCCGAGCGCGCGGTGCATGCCGAGCAGTTGTACCTGCTCGGCGATATCTTCGAATACTGGGCCGGCGACGACGACGTTGCCGATCCGTTCCACCAGACCATCATCACGGCGATCCGCGCCGTTGCCGACACTGGCGTGGCGGTCTGCTGGATGGCGGGCAACCGCGACTTTCTGGTCGGGGAAGGCTTCGCGCAAGCAGCGCACCTGACCCTGCTGCAAGAGCCCCATGTCATCGAGGCCGGCACGCGCCGCATCGCGCTGGTGCATGGCGACGCGCAGTGCACGCTCGATACCGGGTATATGGCGTTTCGTGCCCAAGTGCGCAACCCGGCCTGGCAGGCGCAGTTCCTCGGCATGCCGCTGGCGCAGCGCAAGGGCATCATCGCCGGGCTGCGTGAAGGTTCGCGCGAAGCCCATACGGGCAAATCCTACGAGACGATGGATGTCACGCCAGATGCGGTCGCCGATGTGTTTGCCGCGCTCGATGCCGACGTCATCATTCACGGGCACACGCACCGGCCTGCCGTGCATGCGCATGGCGACAAGCTGCGCTACGTGCTGCCCGACTGGGAACTCGATGACGTACCCCCCCGCGGTGGCTGGATCGCGCTGCACACAGACGGCAGCCTCGTGCGCCACGACGTCGACGGCACTGCCCTGACATCCTGGTAGGGTGGGCGGCTGTGCCGCCCACGCGTTCAACGTAACGTGGCATGCCCGGGTGTGCGACGTCGGTTCGAACGCGTGGGCGGGAAACCCGCCCACCCTACATCCCCGTTGCATAATCACGCGTCTGCATATTGACGTTTGCGCGACCACTGTTATACTCAACTACAACACCACTTCAACACACCACCATGAGGAGGCAAGCATGCGCATCACCCTGACGCCGCACCGAACCACCACGGAGGCCCCCGATGACCGTCGGCTGGAACGATAAGACCCCGATATACCGCCAGCTCAAGGAGCGCGTCGTCGGCATGATGCTCGACGGCGTCCTCAAGGCTGGCGACGCCCTGCCCTCGGTGCGCCAGATCGCCGCCGACTATCAACTCAATCCAATCACCGTGTCGAAGGCCTATCAGGAGCTGGTCGACGAACATCTGGTGGAAAAACGAAGGGGAATTGGCATGTATGTCACCGAAGGCGCCAGCGAGAAACTGCTGGCCAGCGAGCGCGAACGTTTCATCAGTGAAGAGTGGCCGGCGATGGTCGAACGTATCCGCCGCCTGGGCCTGGACATCAAGCAATTGCTGAACAACGTGGACCATGGAGGTACCGCATGAGCGCCGTCATTTCCGCACGCGGCTTGACCAAGCGCTACGGCAAGCGGGTCGCCGTCGACAGTATCGACATCGAGATCGCCGCCGGCCGCATCGTCGGGCTGATCGGCCCCAACGGTTCCGGCAAGACGACGACGCTCAAGGCGGCCCTTGGGCTGATCCAGTGCGAGGGCGAGCTGTCGGTGCTGGGCCTGGATCCGCGCACCCAGCGCGATGAACTGATGAAAGATGTCTGCTTCATCGCCGACGTCGCCATCCTGCCGCGCTGGCTGCGGGTGAAGGATGCGGTCGACTTCGTGGCAGGCGTGCATCCCCGCTTCGATCGCAGCAAGGCCGAACGCTATCTCGCCAACACCAAGCTGACGCCGACCATGAAGGTCAAGGAAATGTCCAAGGGCATGATCGTGCAACTGCATCTGGCGCTCGTGATGGCGATCGACGCCAGGCTGCTGGTGCTGGATGAACCCACGCTGGGCCTGGACATCATTTACCGCAAGGCGTTTTACCAGAACCTGCTCGAAGACTATTTTGACGAGCACAAGACGATCGTCATCACGACCCACCAGGTCGAGGAAGTCGAGCACATCCTGTCCGACCTGCTGTTCATCCGCGACGGCAAGATCGCGCTGGCCGCCACGATGGAAGAAATCGGCGAGCGCTACGTCGAGGTCATGGTGGGCAGCGACAAGGTGGCAGCGGCCAGAGCGCTGCAACCGATCGATGAGCGCACCGTGTTCGGCAAATCCGTGATGCTGTTCGACGCGCTGCGCGCCGGCGGCCTGTCCCGCACCCAACTGGCTGCACTCGGCGAAGTACGCAACCCGAGCGTGGCCGACCTGTTCGTCGCCACCATGAAAGGAACCTACGCATGACTACGCCAATGAGCACCATGAAATGGCTGATCCGGCGCGAACTGTGGGAACACAAGGGCACCTTCTTCTGGGCGCCGCTGGCCGTGGCCGCCGTGCTCGTGCTGCTGTTCGGTGGCGGCTTCCTGTACGCCATCATCGCCAACCCGTCGTTCCACGTGCAGGTCAGCGGCGAACAAGTCATGACGGTCAACGGCTTGCCGCCAGCGATGCTGGCCAAGCTGGCCGCCGCCGCCGCGTCGAGCTACCTGGTGATCACGGCGCCGCTGTTCTTCGTGCTGCCGGTGGTCGTGTTCTTCTACTGCATGGCGGCGCTGTACGACGACCGGCGCGACCGCAGCATCCTGTTCTGGAAGTCGCTGCCGATGTCCGATGCGCAGACCGTGCTGTCGAAGGCCGCGACGGCGCTGCTGGTCGCGCCGCTGGCGACCATCGCGATCGGGATTGGGGCCTCGTTGATCCTGCTGGTGATCGGCCTGCTGGGCGGCGCCATCAAGGGCATCAACCTGATCGCACCGGTGCTGGCCAATGTCGACTTTTACCTGGCGCCGGTGTATCTGATCAGCTTCCTGCCGCTGTACATCCTGTGGGCGCTGCCGACGGTCGGCTGGCTGCTCTTGGTGTCGAGCTGGGCAAAGTCGCGGGTCTTCCTGTGGGCCGTCGGCGCGCCGCTGGTGGCGCTGGCCATCCTGGCCTGGTTCAATTTCCTGGCCGGGCGCTTTGCCGGGGTGTCGATGAACGTCAAGTGGTTCGGCGAAGAAATCGTGGCGCGCTTGCTGCTGGGCGTGTTCCCCGGAATCTGGTTCGGTGAAGTCAACGGAGAGGCGCTGGCGCAGCAGCAACAGGCCGGTCTGGATGGGCCGCTGCTATTGGGCACGTCGTATGCCACGCTGCTCACCCCGGGGGTCTGGATTGCTGCCGCCGCCGGCTGCGCAATGATCTACGGCGCGATTCGCCTGCGCCGCTGGCGTGACGAGGGGTAAGCGCGATGCGACGTCTTTCCAGCCTGATGCTGGGCATGCTGCTGGGCGTAAGTGTGAGTATGGACGCCAGCGCGGGCGCTGCCGACACGCCACCGGACAGTCCCGAAACCATCCACGTCAACGCGATCCGCAACCCTGAAGTGCGCAAGTACAGCGCGATCGTCGCGGGCCTGGATGCCTTCGAGCGCGGCCACCGCATGGCGCCGGCAGCTGATGTGTTGCGGTTCCGGGTCGAACGGCGCGCCTGGACCGACAAGACGCCCAAGCCGGGTGAGGCGCCACTGGCGCTGCGCCTGGAAGGCAAGGACGGCTTCGTGCTGCCGCTGACCCTGAACGATGCGGTTGAGACGATCGTGCCGCGCAGCAGCGCCGCTTTGGCGGCGGACAGCGAACTGGTGCTCAATCGCAAACGGCGGATGGTCCGCGTGACGCCGCTGGTGCGCTCGCCCGGCCTGCCCGACAACGTGCGGCGCCTTGGCGACCTGCGGCTTGAATGCCAGGTAATGGTCGCGATCGGCAAGGAAGAGCTTGGCCTGATGCGCACGCTGTTCGTCAACAGTGTGCTGCTGACGCCCAACTGGTGCAGCTTCTTCAAAGCCGAGCGCGACGGCTTTCCATTCGAAGCACCAGAGCGCCTCGCACGTGCGACCTTGCGTGAAGGTGATCGCACCAAAGACTTGCCGGTCGAGGGGCGCAGCTTTCGCACCGCGATGAACGATCCGGACTGGAGCGACGAGGCGCTGATCGAGCTGGCGTTCGAGCCGGTTACTGGAACTGCTGGCGAAACGCCTCGAACTGCCCCTTGAGCTCTTCCATCTCGCCGCGCAATGCGGCGACTTCTTCTTCGAGTTGCGTGATGCGGCCGCCCTGCGTCAGGTTGCTCGCGCTGCTTGACGTCTGCTCGCTGCCGGCGACGATCGTGATTTCGCCGCCAAGCAGTTGCCCGTAACGCGATTCCTTGGTGCCCGGCGCGCGCTCGAGTTTGACGACCAGCGGCGGGTATTTGTCGATCAAAAATTGCAGTGCCGTTTCGACATCGGCTACCGTCTTGAATTCGTGCAGACGCCCGCTGCGGGTGCGGATTTCGCCGGCGGTCTGCAGGCCGCGCAGCATCAGGATCGTGAGCACAGCCAGCTTGTCCTGCTCGAGCGTCCACTTGATGCGCATGCGGTGCTCGTACTTGACGACGCGCGCGCCGGCCTGCGAGATGGCGTTGACGAGCTTGCGCTCAGCCAGGCGCTGCAACGTATCGAGCACGACCGCTTCGCTGATCTGCATGACCGGATCGCGGCTCGACAACTGGTTGCAGCCATTGACGATCGCGTTGAGCGACATCGGATAATTATCGGGCGTGAGGCCTTCTTTTTCGGCCAGCACCGCCAGCACGCGCAGCTCGACCGGATCGAGTACGGCCACCATTTCATTCGTCATGCGATTCCTTGTTATGCCAAACGGTTCAGTTGTTCGAAGCGAGTTTACCACCGTCGTTGGCGCAGGATGGCCTGGCGTGCTTTGTCGCCGATTCGGGGGGGTGCGTTACTGGGGGGATTTGGTGCTGCGGCGGGATGAAACTGCCTGGATTGCCGCGAGCGCAGCCATCCAGGCATGAAGAACAATCAGCTTTCGCGGCCGATGCGCTGGCGACGTGCTTCGTACAGGCAAACGCCCGACGCCACCGACACGTTCAGGCTTTCGACCGAACCGAACATCGGGATGCTGACCAGCACATCGCAGGTCTCGCGCGTCAGGCGGCGCATGCCCTCGCCTTCCGAACCCATGACCAGCGCGGCCGGACCCGAGAAGTCGGCTTCGTACAGACCCTTGTCGGCGTCGTCCGTGGTGCCGATCAGGAGAATATCGCGTTCCTTCAGCTCACGCATCGTGCGCGCCAGGTTGGTCACCGTGATGTACGGGACCGTCTCGGCGGCGCCGCTGGCGACCTTGGCGGCGGTGGCGTTCAGGCCGACCGCGCGGTCCTTCGGCACGATGACCGCGTGCGCACCGACACCGTCGGCCACGCGCAGGCAAGCGCCCAGGTTGTGCGGGTCGGTGATGCCGTCCAGGATCAGCAGCAATGGCGGACCTTCGATGGCGTCGAGCAGCTCATCGAGATTGCGCGCCAGCGCGAGCTGGCTGGCAAACGCGATCACGCCCTGGTGACGGCGGGTGCCGGTGATCTTGTCGAGGCGCGCTGCCTCGACGGGCATGACGCGCACGCCGGCTGCCTTGGCGTGGGCGATCAGGTCCTTCATACGGCCGTCGTTGCGCTCGGCATCGACGAAGATTTCTTCCACCGACTGGGCCTCGTGACGCAGTCGCGAGGTCACGGCGTGGAAGCCGAACATCATTTTATTTTTCATTTGCTACTTTTCGAATACTTTCAGGGACTTACTTCTTGCTGGTTTTGGCTGCGGTTTTCGCCGTGGTCGTCGACGTGGCCTTGGCTGCAGTCTTGGCCGGGGCTTTGACAGCCTTCGGCGCGGCCGGCTCAGCGACAGCCTTGGCTGCGGCCTTGCGTGGTGCAGCTGCAGCCTTCTTGGCCGGGGCTTTGACGGCGACAACCTCGGCCGGAGCCTTGGTTGTGCCTGCCTTGGCTGGCGTCTTGACTGCTGGCGTCTTGACTGCTGCTGCCTTGGCCGGGGCCTTGACTGCCGCTGTTTTGACAGGTGCCGTGACAGCGGCGGTCTCGGCCGGAGCCTTGACTGCTGCTGACTTGGCTGGTGCCTTGACGGCCGCCTTTTTCGCTGGCGCCTTGACCGCTGCGGCCTTGGCTGGCACGACCACTGACGCTGCGGCAACCGGTGCTTTTACGGCGGCGGTTTTGGCAGCCGTCTTCACGGCAGCCTTCTTGGCTGGGGCCTTGACCGCTGGTGCTGCCACGGTTGGCGCTGCCACGACTGGTGCCGCGGCCGGTGCTGCGACGGCGGGCGCTTTAACAACCGTTTTTTTTGCTGCAGCTTTCACTGGCTTGGCTTCGGCGACCGGCGCTGGTGCAGGGGCCGGTGCTGCCGCAACCACGTCATTGACGCCGCCCTTGGTTACACGTGGCTTGCGCGCTGGCGCTGACGCAGAGACTGCTTCCGCAGGCTTTGACTGTGCAACCGGCGCTGGCTTTGGCTGTGCAACCGGTGCTGGCTTTGGCTGTGCAACCGGCGCTGGCGCTGCCACTGGTTTCTGCGTCTGCACTGGCGCCGACTTTGGCGCTTGTACTTGCACTGGCATTTGCGCTGGCACTTGCTGCGCCGACGTCATCACCGGCGCTGCCGCTGCTGCTGCAGCGCGCTCGGCCGCCTTGGCCTTCTGACGGGCCTTGCGCGATTTCGGCTTGGCCTGTTGCAGCTCGATGCCGTCCTGAACAAGCGGACGTGCAATCTCGAGCGGCGACTGCTGTGGACGAGCGTTTTCGTTATTCGCACCGTTGGTACCTGGCTTCGGTCCACGCGAACGGCCACCACGCGAGCGCTTGCCATTGCCGCCGTTGCTATTGCCGTTGTTGTTGCCGTTACCGTTACCGTGGTTATTGCCGTTACCACCGCCATTGTGATTGCCACCGCCGTTGTTCTGACGAACTTCATTGGTGCGTGGCTCGTTGCTGCGATTGTCCTTGTTGCGACCGCCCTGATGGCGTTCGCGACCGGCATCGTCGCCCGACGACTCGGCGCCAGGCGCGGACGCCAGCGTCAGGTCGATCTTGCGCGATTCCAGATCGACGCGTGCCACCTTGACGGTGACCTTGTCGGTCAGGCCATAGCTCTGGCCGCTACGCTCGCCGCGCAGCACGTGGCGCGCTTCGTCGTACTGGAAGTAATCGGCGCCCAGTTCGGTCACGTGCACCAGGCCTTCGACGAACAGCTCGTCCAACTGCACGAAGATGCCGAAGGTGGTCACGCCAGCGATGGTGCCGGTGTACTCTTCGCCGATCTTGTCCTGCATAAAGAAGCACTTGAGCCAGTTCTCGACGTCGCGCGAGGCTTCGTCGGCGCGGCGTTCGTTGGCCGAGCAGTGCACGCCCAGGGCGTCCCAGACGGTCAGGTCTTTTTCGTTCTTCGGCGCTTTGCCGTCAGCCTTGTCTTTCGCGGCCTGCTTGCGGGCCGAGTTCGACTGCGTCGTGTTCAGCTTGGCCAGATCGATGCCCTTCGGCTCGTACTTCTTGCCGAGCAGGATCGCCTTGATCGCACGGTGCGTCAGCAGATCGGGGTAGCGACGGATCGGGCTGGTGAAGTGCGCATAGGCCTCGAACGCCAGGCCGAAGTGGCCGACGTTGTCCGGGCTGTAGACGGCCTGCTGCATCGAGCGCAGCATCATCGTCTGCAGCAGTTGCGCATCCGGACGCTCCTTGATCTGCTGCATCACTGCAGCGTAATCGCGCGCGCTCGGCTTGTTGCCGCCGGCCAGATTCAGGCCGACCTGCTTGAGGAAGGTGCGCAGCTGGTTCAGCTTTTCTTCGGTCGGCGTCGCGTGGATGCGGAACGTGCCCGGGTGCTTGTGGCGCAGCAGGAAATCAGCGGCGCACACGTTGGCTGACAGCATGCACTCTTCGATCAGGCGGTGCGCATCGTTGCGGGTGCGTGGGATGATCTTTTCGATCTTGCCCAGTGCGTTGCAGACGATATAGGTTTCGGTGGTCTCGAAGTCGATGGCACCGCGCTCCTGGCGCGCCTTGAGCAGCGCACGGAACACCTGATTCAAATGTTGCAGATGCGGCACGATGCCCGGACGCTTCTGGGCTTGTTCGCCGTTGACGTCAGCCAGGATATCGGCCACTTCGTTGTACGTCATGCGCGCAGCCGAGTGCATCACGGCCGGGTAGAACTGGTACGCGGTGACTTCGCCATCCTGTGATACCACCATGTCGCACACCAGCGTGCAGCGGTCGACTGCCGGGTTCAGCGAGCACAGGCCGTTCGACAGCTTCTCGGGCAGCATCGGGATCACGCGGCGCGGGAAGTAGACGGAGGTCGAGCGTTCGATGGCGTCGGCGTCGAGCGCCTCGTTCGGCTTGACGTAATGGCTCACGTCGGCGATCGCCACCAGCAGGCGGAAGCTCTTCACGCCCTTGATGGTCACCGGTTCGCAGTAGACGGCATCGTCGAAGTCGCGTGCGTCTTCGCCGTCGATCGTCACCAAAGGCACGTCGCGCAGGTCCACGCGGTTGGCCAGGTCGGCGTCGATGACTTCGTTCGGCAGGCGAGCGGCCTGCTTGAGCGCGGCCGGCGAGAAGATATGGGGCACGCCGAACTTGCGCACGGCGATTTCGATTTCCATGCCCGGGTCATCAAGTTCGCCCAGCACTTCGACGATGCGGCCAGTCGGCTTCTGGAAGCGGCCCGGCTGCTCCAGCAGTTCGATGCTGACGATCTGCCCTGCACGGGCATTACCGATCGGGCCGGTGACGATCACGTCCTGGGCGATGCGCTGGTCTTCGGGCGAGACAATCCACGCGCCTTCTTCATTGAGCAGGCGCCCGATGATGTGCGTGTTGGCACGCTGGACGACTTCGACAATCGAGCCTTCGGGACGGCCGCGGCGGTCCATGCCCGTTACGCGCGCCATGACGCGGTCGCCGTGCAGCACTTTCTGCATTTCACGGTCGGACAGGAACAGGTCGGGACCCGGTTCATCGGGAATCACGAAGCCAAAACCGTCGCGATGCGCGCTGACCTTGCCGGCCACGAAGGCGGAATGATCAGCCAGCATATAGGTGCCGCTGCGGTCGGAACGAATCTGGCCGTCACGCTCCATGGCGTTCAAGCGGCGGCCGAGGACTTCCTGCGCTGCGGGCTGAACATCAAGGGCGTGTGCCAGGGCGGCTGCATCGAGCGATTCAGCGGCGTCGCGGAAGACAGCGAGGATTTCCTCGCGGCTTGGAATGGTATGAGTAGGTTGCTTCAAATCGATTCTTTTTTCTTTGGCCAGTAGAGCGCCGCACATCACATAAGGGCGGCAGCGTGGTTAATTGACACCATGACAGGCGTAGTGTAACGGAGGTCTATCCGATTCGCCTAACATGATGTGCGCCAACGACCTGCGCCCGTACAACAGGATGCATGCGCGGGATGCATGCGCGGGATGCGTGCGCAGGCTGCTTGCACGTGAGTCCTTGTCGAGAACTTCACCTTGGGTCTTTGACTATTGAAAATGATCCGCTATAATCTCGCTCTCTTCAGCAACGGCGACAACGCCGGGGCGATGAAAAGCAGTGGTAGCAGAGGGTGTTTGATGCCGTGGTCAGCTATGTTTTACGAATAGTTGATCTGGCGGAAAATGACAAACCCTGCTATTGTAGCAGGGATGTTCTTGCAGTGCCCACGTGGCGGAATTGGTAGACGCGCATGGTTCAGGTCCATGTGCCGCAAGGTGTGGGGGTTCGAGTCCCTCCGTGGGCACCAAATAGTTCATCTGGTTGTAAGGTTGTACCGTAGTTGCAGTGCCCACGTGGCGGAATTGGTAGACGCGCATGGTTCAGGTCCATGTGCCGCAAGGTGTGGGGGTTCGAGTCCCTCCGTGGGCACCAAAAAAATGTAGTGAGTTTGTGGACCCAGCGTCCCGCAAAACGCCGTAGCCTTCGAAACAGGGTTACGGCGTTTTGCGTTGTGCCTCCCGTTTTCTGGCGCAGACTCAGTGCGCCGCCAGATCGTCCAGGATCGGACACGCCGAGCGCGCATCGCCATGGCACGAAGCGGCCAACGTAACGAGCGTGCCGCGCATCGCCGCCATCTCCGCGATCTTTCGGTCCAGTTCGTCGATATGCGTCTGCGCCAGTGCCCGCACGTCGGCACTGGCCCGCCCCTTGTCTTCCCACAGCGCCAGCAGGTTCCTGATCTGGTCGAGCGAAAAGCCCAGTGCACGTCCGCGATGGATGAATTGCAGCACGCGCACGTCGCGCTCGCTGTAGAGGCGGTAGCCGGCGTCCGTGCGGCGTGGCGCAGGCACCAGTCCAATGGATTCGTAATGGCGGATCATCTTGGCCGTGACGCCCGATGCACGGGCGGCGTCGCCGATGGTCATACTCGATGCGGTGGATTGCACGGTGCGCTCCGGTCGTAGGTCATACGGGAGCTTACACCTTCCCACCATGGCAAGGACAAGTGCGCACTTGACTTGCGTGCCGGAACGGTCGAGCATGGGTGTCATGCAGATTCTTCGCTCTGCCGCCCTCGGGGCGGCGCTCGTTGCCGTCGTCTCTTCCAGCCTGGCTGCGCCGGCGCCGTATTACCAATGGCGCAGCAAGCTCACGGGCGCGCTGGCCTGTTCGCCAACGCCGCTGGGTGAAGGCTGGGTGAGGTCGAACGGCCCCTATCGTGACGCACGTTGCGAAAAACCCATCGTTGCTAAATAATGAACCCGGCAGATGTCGTTTGTCTGTCATCGTTCAGCTTTCAAAAACAGCTTACCCACTGAGGAGACACCCCATGTTTACCAGCCCGGAACAGTTTGCCAACGCCACGAAAACCCTGTTCGACCTGCAGATGCAGACCTTCAACGCGCTGGCCGGCAAGACCGTCAAGGGCGTCGAGCAGGTCGTCGCCCTGAACCTGAACGCCGCCAAGAGCACGATGGACAGCACGCTGCAAGCGGGCCGTGACATCGCCCAGGCCGGCAACCCGAAGGCCGCCCTCGAAACGCTCGCGGCGCGCATGCAACCGGCCGCCGGCGTGACCAACGCGGCCGAGTACACGACGCAGTTGAAAGCCATCATCGACGACATGCACAACGAGTTCCGCGGCGCGGCCGATGCGCATACCACCGAAGCGAAGAACACGCTGTCGGCGCTGATCTATGACGTCACCCAGAACGTCAAGCCGGGGTCGGAGAATGCGGTCCAGATCATGAAGGCGGCGATCGACAATGCCTTCAAGGGGTATGAACAGGTGACGGCCGCCACGCGCCAGGCGGTGCAGACGGTCGAAGCGCAGTTTGAACGCGCCAGCACCATCGTCACGCCCGGCGGCGGCAAGCAGGACAAACCCGACTAAGTCCGGGTAAGCTCATCCCCTCGGCAACCCGGCCCCTCAGGGCGCCGGGTGTGTCGCCGGCTGGTCTGCCTGGCCTTCGGTCCCCAGCAAATCTTCCAGCCGCGCCAGCGATGCTTCGTCCTTGATCACCGAACGCAGCCAGGTATGCAATGGCTGCTCTCCCCAGCGCGCCGCTTTTTCTGCCAGATACGCGACGGGGCTGTGCGGCTCCGTGCGGCGGAAAAAATCGGCTACCTGGCGCAGCTGCGCCAGCGCCTGGTCGCGATGCTGGACCGGCCCGTCGATGCGCGCCGGTCGGGCCACGGCGATGGCGCCGCCCTGCACTGCCGTCGAGGACGCACCGCTTGTTACTACGACCGGCAAGCCCGGCGAAATCAGCTCGACGACATCGTGCAGCGCCGTGCGGGCCACGCTGTAACTGGGGCCGTCGTTGCCGAGTTGCGCGTCGACGACCCGTTCCAGCTCGTCCAGCGCGGCGATGCCGGCTTCGCACTCGGCCAGCAGCGCTTGCACGAACGCCGGCTTGCTGCGCGCACGCAGCACCTCGAGTTCGGCCACCGCGTCCGGCCCGCGTGCGCGCGCCACTTCCCACCCTTGCAGCGTCAGCGCCCCGCTTTCGTCCAGCGCGACCCCCTTGGCCAGCGGCGCCACGCGGCTGGCCAGCCAGGCCAGGATGCCGATGCGCCGCTCGACGCCGTCTTCGTCGGCCTGCGGGTGCACGCCGTCCCAATAGCGCTTGCACAGCGCGGCCACCAGGCCCAGGCCATCGGCCAGGCCGTGCATGCCGCCGGTCCTGGTGCTTGCCTCGGCCAGCCAGACGGCCAGTTGCAAGTCCTTGCTGCGCGTTTCGAGCAGGGCGGCGCAGTGTTTGCCGACGAACTTCCAGTCGGCTTCCTTGAGCGCCGTGACCCAGGCCCCCTGCTCCAGCGATGGATCGTCGGCCAGGCGCGCGCGGGCGATGGCGTCGACTTCGGGCGCGAACGCCAGGTCGACCCCGCACGGATTGTCCGGCGTGATTGGGGTGAGCAAAAGGTCGATATCGAGCATGGTGTCTCCGTGGAATCAAGCTTGCGCCGGTTCGATCAGGTACTTGAACTTGCCGGCGCGGGTGGCGCCGACCTTTACGCGCGCGATGGCGCCGCCTTCCATCATCCGCGCCAGCACGCTGTCGGCGATCTCGGGCAGCAGCGTGCCGCCCAGGATGTTGTCGACATTGCGCGCGCCGGAATCGACTTCGGTGCAGCGGCTGAGCACTGCCGCCACCAGCGCGTCGTCGTACTCGAAGAGGGCCTTGTGGTTCTCCAGCACGCGCGCGCCGATGCGCGCGAGCTTCAGACGGATGATATTGGCCAGCACCTCGTCGCCGATCGGGTAGAACGGCACCACCGTCAGGCGCCCCAGAAAGGCTGGCTTGAAATGCTTCATCAGGCTTGGGCGTAGCAGGCCGGCCAATTCGTCGGGCGTTGGCATGCTGGCTGTCGGCTGGTTCAGGCAGGCGGCCATTACCTGGCTGGCGCCGACGTTCGACGTCAGGATGATGATCGTGTTGCGAAAGTCAATTTCGCGGCCTTCGGCGTCGTCCATCACCCCCTTGTCGAAGACCTGAAAGAACAGTTCGAGCACGTCGGGGTGGGCTTTCTCGGCTTCGTCGAGCAGCACGACACTGTACGGATTGCGCCGCACCGCTTCGGTCAGCACGCCGCCCTCGCCATAACCGACATAGCCCGGCGGCGAGCCTTTCAGGCCCGAGACACTGTGCGCTTCCTGGTATTCGCTCATATTGATCGTGATGAGTTTGCGCTCGCCGCCGTACAGGATGTCGGCCAGCGCCAGCGCCGTTTCGGTCTTGCCCACGCCCGAGGTGCCGACGAACAGAAACACGCCCTTCGGCTTGTTCGGATCGTCGAGATTGGCGCGCGCCGTGCGCACGCGCTGGGCCACGACGCCGCTCGCGTGGCGCTGGCCCAGGATGCGCTCATCGAGCATCGACTGCAGATTGACGACGGTACGGATTTCATCCTTGACCATGCGCCCGAGCGGAATGCCGGTCCAGGCGGCGACGATGGCGGCCACCGTGTGCCCGTCGACTTGTACCGGCACCAGCGGCGCGTCGCCCTGCAGAGCGCGCAGGCGTTCGCCAAGCGCGCGCAGTTGTGTGCTGCCGCCCCCCGCTGCGTTCAGCCCTGCGGCCTCGAGTTCCGCGCGCAGTGTGGCGATCTGGCCTGCCAGCGCCTGCTCGTCGGCCCAGCGGGCATGCAGCGCCGCCTGCTCGGCCGCTGCACTGGCGCGCTCTTCGCCCAGCGTCACCAGCACCTGCGCGTGATCGTCCCCGGCGCTGGCGTCGCGGCGCAGGGCGCGCATGCGGGCGTCGAAGCGCTCGATGCGGCATCCGCAATCCTCCAGCAAGGCTGGCGTGGCGCTCTGGCCCAGCGCCACCCTGGCGCAGGCCGTGTCCAGCACACTGATCGCCTTGTCCGGCAACTGGCGCCCGCTGATGTAGCGGTGCGACAGGCGCACCGCCTCGGTGATGGCCTCGTCGTAGATGCGTACACCGAAATGCTGCTCCATCAATGGCGCCATCGCGCGCAGCATCGCACCCGCCGTTTCTTCGTCCGGCTCCTCGACCTTGATCACCTGAAAGCGCCGCGCGAGCGCCGCATCCTTTTCGAAGTATTTCTTGTATTCGCTCCAGGTGGTCGCCGCGATCGTGCGCAGCTCGCCCCGCGCCAGCGCGGGCTTGAGCAGGTTGGCCGCATCGTTCTGGCCGGCCGCGCCGCCGGCGCCGATCATCGTGTGCGCTTCGTCGATGAAGAGGATGATCGCGTGGGCGCTTTGCTTGATCTCCTGTATCACGTTCTTGAGGCGGTTTTCGAATTCGCCCTTCACGCTGGCGCCGGCCTGCAGCAAGCCCATGTCGAGCGTGTGGATCTCGGCGCCCTTGAGCACAGCGGGCACGTCGCCCTGAGCGATGCGCAGCGCCAGCCCTTCGACGACGGCCGTTTTGCCGACGCCCGCTTCGCCGGTCAGGATCGGGTTGTTCTGGCGCCGCCGCATCAGGATGTCGATCGCCTGGCGGATTTCCATGTCGCGCCCGATGACCGGGTCGACCTTGCCATCGCGCGCACGCGCCGTCAGGCACGTCGTGTACTGATCGAGGGCAGGTGTGGGGCGGCTGGCGGACTGCGCCAGCTCGGACGCGGCATCCGGCCCGCCCTCGCTGACCTCGGGCGCGAGCGCGAAATCGGCCTGCTCGCCCGAGCCGCGCGTCAGGCGCTCGAGATCATGCTTGAGGCGATCAAGCGGAAAGCGCGCGAACAGTGGCGACGCACGCTGCGCCAGTTGCGCCAGCGACGGCTCGGTCAGCAGTGCCAGCACCAGATGGCTGCTGCGAATCCTGGGCGGCCCGCCGGCGCCGAGCGAGGCGATCAGCCAGGCATGCTCGAACAACAGCGGCAGGTGGCGTGAAAACACAGGCGTGCGCGCGCTGCCGGTGGCAAAGCGCGCCACTTCGCGACGCAGGTCCGCTTCGAGGCAGCTCAAGCTGATGTCGACGTGGCGCGCGATCGCGGCCAGATCGCTGCCCGGCTGCTCGATCAGGCCCAAAAACAGGTGCTCGACATCGACTTCATACTGCCCCAGCCCGACGCAGATGCTGGCAGCACGCGTGGCCGCCGCGCGGGTGGTGTCGTTGAGCTTCGAGATCAGCGTCTTGAGATTGATGTCCATCGTGACTCCTGGTCAGGTGGGGTCGCGGCCCTTGGCAGGCCGGACGGTACGGTTGACGTCGTAGTGCAGCGACGACGGTTGCAGCACCGCGTTGAAGTTGATTGGCTCGTCCTGGCCGCCCAGCGCCAGCCGGGCGTGAATGACAAACTGCAGGCGGTTGACGTCGCCCGCATCCGGCGCGAACACGGCGCGCACGTCCGACAGACGCGGCTCGTGAAAGGCGAGCGCCTCTTCGATGCTGGCGCAGACGGCGTCGCGATCAAGGCTGCTGGTCAGGCAAAAACCGGCGAAGTCGATCAGGCCGTAATTGAGCAGCGACGCGCGCGCATGCGGGTAGCTGGCAAGGCCGGCGGCATCGAGCGCGATACGGGTATTGAGCAGGGCTTCGAGGTCGCGTGCGATGCTGTCCTTGACACGCTCGACGCTGGCCTGCGCGCCGGGGGCAAGGTCGCGGCGCTCGTTCATCAGGCGGTCGAGCAGGCCCGGCGTGCAGCCTTTCATGGTCTCTCCGAGAGAGTGATACGGCGAACACGCGGCGGCGCGTGGCCGCCGCGTGGAAAGCGGCGGGCGCCGCTCAGACGATCTTGTTGGCCGCCAGGTCCCAGCCGCCCGAGGTGTTGCCGCCGGCGCCGCCGGTCACCTTCTGCTGGGTGTACTTCCACTTGATCTTCGAGAACTTCAGGCCCACTGCTTCGTGGATGATGCTGCCTTCGGCAACGCTCGGCTGGACGCCGCCGATCAGCACGTTTTCAAGCTCGATCTCGAAGTACTTGATGCGCTCGCCCTGGCCATCGGCGCGCATGAATTCCAGCTTGGCCTTGGGGATGGTCTTGCCTGCCGAGCAGGTCTGCAACAGGATGGGCGAAGCCAGGTCGGCGAGCTTGGTCAGCGCGATTTCCTGGTGCTCGCAGCGCTCGGCGGTGTGGCCACCGCCGGTGGATGCCGTGGCCGAGCGGGGCTGGCTCACGCCCCAGTTCACCGAGGTGCACTCGATCCAGTCCTTATGCCGGTCATCCTGCGACTCGCCTTTGATCCCGTCGATCTGCAGGTACACGTCAATTGCCATGTTCTACTCCAAGTGTGATTGAAACGTCGGTTGGACAACAAGTTGTTTACAGCGGTCAGTTCTTGGTCGATTGCGGCAACTCCGCGACCAAACGGAGCGAAACGGACAGCTCGTCGAGCTGGAAATGCGGTCGCAGGAACGACACGGCGCGATACACGCCGGGCCGGCCCGGCACCTCGGAGACCTGCACGCTGGCTTCGCGCAGCGGGAACTGCGCTTTCTGGTCCTGGCTCGCGTTATCGTCGAGCAGGACGTATTGCGTGAGCCAGCGGTTCAGATAATCCTCGACATTGGACGCTGCCGCGAAGCTGCCGATCTTGTCGCGCATCATGGATTTCATGTAATGCGCTATCCGCGACACAGCAAAGATGTATTGAAGTTGCGACGACAGCACGGCATTCGCATTGGCCGACTCGTTGTTGTATTTGCGCGCCTTCTGCGCCGACTGCGCGCCAAAAAAGGCCGCATACGAGGTGTTCTTGCAATGCACGAGCGAGATGAAGCCAAGGTCCGACAGCTCTTTCTCGCGGCGGTCCGTGATCGCCACTTCGGTCGGGCACTTCAGTGCCACCTCGCCCTCATCGGTCTTGAACGTGTGGGTCGGCAGGTTCTCGACCAGCCCCCCGCCCTCGACGCCGCGGATCGCGGCGCACCAGCCGTAATCCTCGAACGCGCGCGTCAGGCGCGCGCCGAACGCATACGCCGCGTTGCACCACAGGTAGCGGGAATGGTCGCTCCCGTCGACATCTTCAACGTAGTTGAAGCCTTCGGTGGTCATGCCGTCGGCCGGGTGGTACGGCAGCCGGCCCAGGAAGCGCGGCAGCGTCAGGCCGACGTAGCGCGCGTCTTCCGATTCCCTGAACGCTTTCCACTTGGCGTATTCGACGGTGTCGAACACCTTGGCCAGGTCGCGCGGCTTGCCCAGTTCGCCAAAGCTTTCGACGCCGAACAGTTCGGGGCTGGAGGACGTGATGAACGGCGCATGGCTGGCAGCGGCCACATGCGACATCTGTTCGAGAAAATACATGTCCTCGGGCTGACGCGTGATCTCGAAGTCGCCGATCAGCGTGCCGTACGGCGCACCGCCGAAGGTGCCGAATTCTTCTTCGTAGATTTTCTTGAACATCGTGCTCTGATCGAATTCCATGGCCGACTGAAAGTCTTTTACCAGCTCGCGCTTGGACGCATTGAGCATGCGGATCTGCAGGTTCGCGCCGGTCGTGCTGTTCCTGACCAGGTATTGCAGGCCCGTCCAGCTGCGCTCGAGCTTCTGGAATTCGGGCGCGTGCATGACGCTGGATAACTGCTCGGAAATCATGCGATCGAGCTCCGCCAGCCGGGCATCGATCGTGGCCGACAGGTTCGATGACATCACCATCGTGCCCTGCATGACCTGGCTGACCAGCTCAGAGATCAGGTCGCGCGCCCGCACATGCTCGCTGCTGGACGTGGCCACGCGGCTCTGTTCGACGATCTGGTCGAGTAGCGATGCATCCAGTTCGGGGGTGCCCGGCTGTGCACCCGTTGATTCGAGGACTGCGGCCATCTCAACCCTCCTTGCCGGTGTCGTCGTGCTGTTTGCGCAGGCTGTCGAGCTTTTCGGTGTTGCCCAACACGTCGGTCAGGATGTCTTCGAGCTTGTCGTTCCCGGCCAGCTTGTTGCGCAGGTCGGCCAGCTTGGTGCGCGCCTCGAGCAGCCTGGCCAGCGGCGCCACCTGGCGCACGACCGATTCGGGCCGGAAGTCGGCCATCTCGCGAAACTGCAGCTGCACGCCGAACTCGCCGCCTTCCGGCGACAGGTGGTTCTGGACCTTGAAGCTGGCCACCGGCGCCACGCCCCCGAGCACCTCGTCGAAATTGCCCGCATCGACGTTGACGAACTTGCGGTCTTTCAGGCGTTTCTTGTCGAGCTGCGGATCGGTCCCGAAATCGCCGACCACGCCAACCACGAACGGCAGCTCCTTGTTTTCGGTTGCGTCGCCGATCTCGACGTCATACGTCATCTGCACGCGCGGTGCACGCACTTTCTGTAACCGTTTTTGTACGCTCTCGTTCTTGGCCATATCGACTCCAGTGGGGGATGGGATGGCCGGCGTGGCCGGCCCCTGGTACGGGCTACCGCGTTATTTCAGGACGTCGAACGGGCTGCCGCCCGCTGGGGCAGGCGCAGGTCGCGACGCCGCCGCCGCCGACTGGCTGGGTGTCTTGCGCACCGGCGCGCGCACGGCTGGTCGCGTACTGACCAGTACTTCTTCGCCCAGACTGGTGCGCAGCAGCCTGGCCAGGTCTTGCGCTTCGCTGCGCACCGAACCCTGCAGATTGTTCTTGCGAGTCAGGTCAGCCAGTGCCTTGCTGGCCACGCGCAGGCCGCTGACGGCCAGGATGCTGTAGGCCAGCGTGTCGTTGGGGTCGCGCGCCAGGGCTTCCTGGGCATGGCTGATCGCCTCGCCGTACTGGCTGGCGTCGAACCGGATCTGCGCCATGCGCACCCACGGTTTCTTGTCGACGGGATGGGCCACGCTGGCCGATTTGAGCAGCAGGATCGCCTTCTCGGGCTGGCGCGCCGCCAGCGCCGCATCCGCCTGCACGTAGATGTTCCCGGACACGGCGGCGCGCGGGGTGTCCGTGCTCGTGCCCGTACCGTCGGTGGCGCACCCGGCCAGGGCGGCAACGCCGATCAGCATGGGTAACAGTCGTTGGCGAATCATGTTCGGCTCCGGTGGGTAGACAAGCCACCATTATTCGCATCGGCACCTCCACGAAGTTGCGCACGGTCAACAGCAAGCGGATTCGGCAAACGAGTGTGGGATCGATGCGCGAACGGGCGACGCCTTGCGCTGGCGCAGCGTCGGCGGGCGGAAAACGGATTCAATCCAACGCTGGCGTTCAAGAAAATGCTCAGGAGAACCGGATGACGACAACCCACCACTGCGCGCTGTTCGCGCTTGCGCTCATGTTCACCGCAGCGCTGTCCGGCTGCGGCAACGCCCCGCACGGTGCATTTGCAAGTGCGGCAATGGGGGCGGTGGGCCTGCGCACATCGCCCGCGCTTCCCGAGTCACAAAAGCCGCCGCGTCGCGTGCCGCTGCGGTTGCATGCAGCCATGCGCCTGAATGTCAACGCGCGTGGCCAGCCGCTGGCGCTCGCGGTGCGCCTGTACAAGCTGCGCCAGAAGGACGCCTTCGAAGAGGCGCCCTACGCGGCCTTCCTCGACCCGCAACAGGAACGCGAGCGGCTCGGCGCCGACCTGGTCGATGTCCGCGAAATCATGCTGGTGCCGGGCCAGCGTTACGAGGTCACCGAAACCGTGGCGCGCGAAGCCGGCCACGTCGGCATCGTGGCGCTGTTCCACAACCCGGCAGCCGGTCATTGGCGCGCGACGGTCAGCAGCGTGGACGCGGAACGTAACGGCGTGACTATCGGTCTGCACGCCTGTGCGATGAGTATGGCCGGTGGGGCCGCCAGTGGCGCGAGTACGCTGGCGTCTGTGCGCTGTCAATAAAAGTCGAAAACTTTCCTGCAAGCTAAGGAAGCACCGATGAGTTCATGGCGCCGGACTTCCATCCCCCAGAATACATCAGCGCTTCCCTAAACATTTTCGGACAACCAGTGAGGCCGACGTGAGCATGCCATCCAAGGTCTTGTGGGACGAAGGATTGTTCCTGCGGCCCCAGCATTTTCAGCAGCAGGAGCGCTACCACGACGCGCGCCTGAACCAGACCGCGTCCGCGCTGCATCCGTATTGCTGGGGCGTGCGCAAGATGACGGTCGACCTGGACGCGCTCAGGAGCGACGTCTTGCGCCTCGAAGCGCTTTCGCTGCTGTTCCCCGAGGGCGAGGTGTACCGGGCGCCCGATGGTGACATGCTGCCACCCCAGGTGCGCCTGGCCGACCTGCCGCCCGATCTGCAGACCGTGACATACCACGCGGCACTGCCGGCGCTGCGCGTGCATGGCGAAAACTGCGCGAGCGGCGCTGCCGACGGCTTGCACGCGCTGGCAGACGATCTGCGTTTTTCCCGCCACGAGCGCGACACGCACGACCTGTACAGCAGCGCCGCCGAAGCCCCGGTCACGTACCTGCGCAAGACACTGCGGCTGCTGGCCGATGGCGAGGCGCTCGAAGCCTACGAGAGCTTTCCGCTGCTGCGCCTGCGCCGCGTGGCCACCGGCGGCTTCGAGCCCGATCCCGGCTTCATTCCGCCGAGCCTGTCGATCGACGCCGTGTCAGGCCCGGGCCTGGGCCTGCACGGCGCGCTGGCGCGGCTGATGGAAAAACTGCTGGCCAAGGTGGCCGCGCTGTACGGCGACCTGCGCGAACCAAGCCGCAACGTGGTCGAGATCCGCGGCGGCGACGTGTCCTCGTTCTGGCTGCTGCACACGGCCAGCGCCGGCTATGCGGCCCTGGCCCATTACCTGCACCACCGCGAGCTGCATCCCGAGCGCCTGTTCGGTGCGCTGCTGCACCTGGCCGGGGGCCTGATGACGTACTCGCGCAGCTACCGGCTGGGCGACCTGCCGTCGTATGTCCACGCCGATCCGGGGCCGCAGTTCGAGCGCCTGGACTGCATCATCCGCGACCTGCTCGACACCGTGATCTCATCGCGCTACTTCACGATCGCCCTGCACCACGATCGCCCGTCGTACTATCACGGCGCGCTCGATTCCAGCCGCGTCACCCCCCAGACGACGCTGTATCTTGCGGTGGCCGCCGACATGCCGGCGCTGCGCCTGGTCGAAACGGTGCCACTGCAATTCAAGCTCGGCGCGCCCGAAGACGTCGAGCGCTGCGTGCTGTCGGCGCTGCCGGGTATCAAGCTGCTGCACGCGCCGCAGGTGCCCGGCGCGATTCCCGTGCGGCCCGACATGGTCTACTTTGTCCTCGACGCGCGCGGGGCGCAGTACGAGGCGATGCTCAAGTCGCAGGCAATATCGGTGTACATACCCACCGGGCTGCGCGAGCTGCGGCTCGAACTGATCGCGGTGTCGGCATGAGCGCGTTCATCGAGCGCCGCGCTGCGCCCAAAGGCGATGCTGGCGAGCGCACCATCCGCACACAGCGCCTCAGCGACATCATGTACGAGGGGTTTTACGCGCTGTTCCTGCTCAAGACCGGGTGCGGGCCGCAGGACAAGGTCGCTTTTGCCGAGAACATGACGAGCTTTCTCGCGGATGTCGACCGCAACGCCAAGGCGCTCGGGATCGCCGCCGACGATATCCTGGCCGCCAAGTACGCGTTCTGCTCGGCGGTCGACGAAATCATCCTGCGCTCGAGCTTCGACGTGCGCGACGCGTGGGAGACGCGGCCCCTGCAGCTGCGCGTGTTCGGCGACCAGCTCGCAGGCGAGCATTTCTTCAACCGGCTCGACGACCTGCGCGCGCGTGGGGCGCAGCAGGTCGAGGCGCTTGAGGTATTCCATATGTGCCTGCTGCTGGGCTTTCAGGGCCGCTACGCGCTCGACGGCAAGGACAAGCTCGACTACCTGGTGGCGCGCCTTGGGGACGAGATCGCCCGCATGCGCGGGCGCACGCGCGGTTTCGCGCCGCACGCCGCGCGGCCGGACCAGGTGGTCAACCGTGTGCGCAGCGACCTGTCGCTGTGGGTGCTGGGTGCGGTGTTTACGGTGGCCGGCCTGGGCGCCTACCTGGGGTTCCGGACGGTGCTGGGCAACGACACCGGCTATGCCCTGGCGCATTACAACGATCTCGTGAAGCTGCCGCCGAAGGCGGCCAACGTGACGATCACGCTGCCCTGATGCGTACCCGCCCGGCCTCGCGCCGGGAGGGTGAACCGCTTACTGGATCACCTTGAATTCGATGCGCCGGTTGCGCGCCTTGCCTTCCGGCGTGCGGTTGTCGGCGAGCGGCCGGTCGGGCCCCTCGCCCGATACCGCGATGGATTCGGCCGCAATGCCCTGGGCCACCACATACGCCTTGACCGCTTCGGCCCGCGCCTGGCTGAGCGACAGGTTGCCGGCGCGCGAGCCGGCATTGTCAGTGTGCCCGATCAGCGCCACCTTCACGCCCTTGATCTTGTGCAGTGCGGCCGTCATCCCGTCCAGCACGGCGATGCCTGCGGGCGTCAGCGTCGCCTTGCCCGATTCGAACTCGATGATGCGCTCGGCCAGCGCCGCGTCGAGCACCCCTTGCTGCGACGCCTGCACCCGCAAGCCGTTGTTGACCGTGTAGGTGGGATTCAGGCTGGCCGCGATGTCGCCCGCGATCTTCCGGCGCTGGTCTTCGCTGGCCACGTCGCCGCGCAGGCTGACGCTGTTGCCGTCGATGTTGAGCTGCCCGCCTTTTACCAGGCGCAGGTTCGGGCCGATCAGCCGTGCGACATACGTGCTCCAGTTGGCCGGCGTCGACACGGTGCCGACCGACAGCTGGTCGATCACGCGCACCGCACCGTAGACGCCGCGCAGGCGTTCGAGCAGCGCCGCCTTGGTCGCTTCGTCGGCGACGGTGCCGGTCACCAGCACCGGCGCTTCGGTCTGGGCATTCGCTGCGCCGTGCTGCAGGCCCGCCAGGCCCGCGAGTCCCAGCATGACGATCAATGTGCGAAGTGTCACGTCAGGCTCCGATGAAGGTTGTCATGAACAGCTCGCGCGCCAGCGCCAGCGGCAAGTCGGACTGGGCCAGCTGGCTGGCCAGCGCGCGCACGTCGGGCTCAAGCTGCAGCTGTTCGTCGATCCAGCCGGTGTGCTGCAACCGCACCTGCAGGTCGGCGCCCACCAGCGGATCGATCATGGCGCGCAGCGTGTCGGCCAGCGCGGCGCAAAAACCCACCACCAGCACCGGCCGTTCGTCCTGGTGCGTGATGAACAGCGCCAGGTCGAACCCGGCCCGCCGCAGAAACGGCGCGATCAGCCCGAGCCAGAATGCCGCCACCGGATAGCGCGCTGCCGGGTAGAGCGGCAGCGGCAGCACGAGACTTTTGTCGAGGGTCCTGGGCTGACTGTGCATCACGGGCTGCAGCAGCAGGCCAAGCGCCAGCATCAACCGCGCGACACCGCAATGGCCCAGCAGCGCGTCGAGCGAACCCACGGTGCCGGCATCGATCCAGTTTGCGTAGGCAAGCGCGTCGCCCAGGCCAATCGCGCTGTCGGCGATCGCCTGCAGCGACGCCGTGGGATCGGCTTCGGCCAGCACCCTCGGGCAGATCGCTTGCAGGAACTCCCACAGCGGCGCAAATGCGACCGGGCAGTTCGCCACGAACGCGGCCGGATCGGCCACCGCCAGCGTGCGCGTGGCCAGGAACGGGAAGCGCCGGCCCGACTGGTCGTGACTGGCCAGCAGATGCCCGGCCACCGCATGGTGGCGCGCCGGGCCGACGAGCGCGAAGCTCACCGGCGCCATGGCGTCGTAGTGAACACGCCAGCGCGCATCGGACGGCAACAAGGTCATCACTTGCGCCAGCCAGGCGTCGAGCATGCCGATCGTGGCCGGGTCGTGCGCCAGCTTGACGAAGTCGGCGCGCGCTGGCAGCTTGCCGAAATAACCGATCCGGTCGGGGCGCATCACTGGCCTCCCGTGCTGGCCAGTGCGGGGGCCGCCGGCGCCGCCGCATCGAAGCGGCCAACGATTGCCGGCGGCAGGCGCATGCCACGAAAACCCTGGCCCTGCGCCTGCCCGCCGCCGCCCGCTTGCGGGCTGCTGACGATCTTCAGATCCACCGCCACCGTCACGTCGCCCGTACCCCAGCGCAGCTCGAACACCCCGCCCTCCTTGCGCGTGCGCCGCGCCGACTCGAACAGGCGCTGCAGACCGAACTGGCCGGGCTGGTTGAACAGTTCCACGGTGCGGCCATCGAACGTGACGGCCGACACGCGCGCGCCCGACAACCCCTGCGGGCCCGGATGCACCATATTGCTCCAGCTGGGTGGGGTGTTGCGGTAGCGCAGCTGCTGGCCATCGATCTCCAGCGTGTATTCGAGCGTGCCGGACGCCGTGAGCGGCAGCACCTGGAACACGGTCTGCGCCGCGGTGCCGGCCGCCACGCCGTTGTTCGACAGCGGCGCGATCCACGCCGGAAACGACGCCACCGCCTGCGGCGCGAGCGAGATGCCGATGTCGGCCCAGGTGCGCGCGGCCAGCACGTCGCCGCGCCGCACCACGAGCGGACCCATGGCCGTCCCCACGAATTTGGCCACCGCGCCGTCAGGCCCGAATACCTGGCCGATCTCGCCTGGTGTGGCCTCGACGCTCGCACCTTGCGCGAACGGATACTTGGCCGCCAGCGTGCGCGTAAACGGTTCGACGACCTGCGCCTGCCAGGTCTTGTTGATCTCGGCCTCAGACGGCAGCACGATCATGGCGAACGTCTGCGTCAGCGGGCGCACGAGCAGTGGCCGCAGCGCGCTTTTCTGGCTGTCGCTCATCCCGGTGAGCATCTGCTCGTCGACGTAGCGCAGCGCCTCGGCCAGTTCCGAGCCGCTGCCTTCGAGCGTCTGCTGCATGAACTGTTTGGCACCCGGCCCCGGGTCGCCCTGGTTCTTCAGCGCGTTCAAGCGCGTCCGCAGGCGCGACAGCGCCTCGAGGTAACCCGTCATCAACGACGCTTCCTTTTCTTTCGCGCCGACCAGGCGCGCGACGCCGGCGAATTCGCGGCCGATCGGGCCCGCACTTTGCGGTCCTCCCAGCAGCTGACCGGGATCGACCGCCTCGGCCAGCGTGCGCGCGTCGGACGATGCCCGGCGCAGGATCTTTTGCTTGATCCACTCGGCAACGCCCCGTTCGGTCTTGCTCGCGGGCTGGCGCAACCCGCCCGGATTGTCCCAGGCAGTCTCTTCATGGATCGTGCGCAGCAGCCTGGCGATGGGCGAGGATTGCGGGTCGCCCAGGCGATTCATCGCCTGCACGCTGGCGTCGAAGCCGCGCAGGTCGGTAATCGCCACGCCCTGCACGAACTTGACCCACTCGCGCGCATAGTCGGCCTTGTACAGGTCGATCAGCGCCTTCTGGATCTGCTCCGGGCTGCCCTCGAGCGTCAGGTCGTCGCGCGCCGTGGTCTTGAGCACCCAGTCAACGGTGTTGAGTTCGCGGTTCGACGCTTCGCGAATCGCGCCCAGCACGAACTTGTCCCACGCCGCGCGCGTGAACGCGCCACTGACCGCATGGCTGCCGGCCACCAGCGCGCTATCCTGTTCGCCGACGATGCGCGCCACCGTCACCGCCGGGAAGCGCGTGGCGGCGCGCGTGCGGATATCGGCATACACGCGTTCGCGTGCCGGAGTGCCGCGCACCACGCGGCGCAGGTGCTCGCGGGTGGTGTCGAGAAGGCCCAGCTTGAGCGTCATCTGCGGCCAGGCCGGGTCGTCGATATTGGCCAGATGGAAGCTGAGCAGGCGCTCGGCGCTGCGGATCATCTGCTCGCGCGGCATCGCGCCGCGGTGTGCTTCCAGCCAGCCGCGCCAGTAGCGGGTCAGCTGGTCGTTCAGGTGTCCCGGCTCGGCGTGGCTTTTATCGCCGAGCATCAGGTAGGTTTTCAGTGCGTTGTAGGCGTCGCCGACGCTGGTGGGCGAGGCGTCCTGGTACGGCTGGCCGGGCCGGGATGCCGGCGTGGCGGCCTGGCGCGACGCATCGAGGCCGGCGGCGTTGCTGTTGACTTCCGTGAGCATCGTCTCGAGCGCGCCCGTGACCGGCTCGACCATCACCGCGCGCACGCCGGCAAAGTATTCGTCGCGCAGCTTGCGCGACAGCTTTCCGCCCTGGTACAGACCGAAGCCCAGCGCCCACGGCTTGTCCTGGCTGTAGCCATCGAGCAGCTCGATGCGGTCTTGCAGGATGTCGAGCGCTTCGAGCCGCGACTGCAGATCGATGCGCCCGGCCTGCAGCTTGCTCACCTTGTCAAGGTCGGCCTGCACATTGGCCACCAGCTGGCGGTTGCCCATGTACGCCCACGACCAGCCGCCCATCGCGCAGCCCAGCAGAATCGTGGCCGCGAAGAACAGGCCCAGCTTCCAGCGCGCCGCTGCTGGATGCGTGTAGCGCCGGACCAGGTCGCGGTCGGCGAAGATCACCTTGCGAAACAGGTCGAGCAAAAAGTAGCCCGACTGCGCGGCTGCCGGCTCGGCCACCACACCTTCACGATTGCCGAGCGCCAGGTCGAAGCGGCTGGCCACGCGCTGGCTCGACAGGTCTTGCACGCTGCCTTCCTGCAGCGCGCTGGTAAAGTAAAACCCGCGAAACACGGGCTTGAACTGGTACGTGTTTTCGTCGAACAGCGTGGCCAGGAAGGCGCGCAGCGGCGTCCTGATCGCCGCGAATTCAAGCGGGAACGTGAACACGCCGGGGCGCATCACGGTGCTGCGGTTGGCGCCCATGCCGGCCAGGCTCATCTCCTTGAGGCCATCGACGAGCGTCTCGAACTGTTCGTCGAAAAAGGCCAGCACGTCCTGCGGCGCGCTGCGGCGGTTGTAACGCAGCGTGGCGCCCCAGATGCGTTCGCGCTCGGCCTGCTCGCTGCCATGGAAAAAGTCCACGAAGCCCGCCACCAGATCGACCTTCGTGAACACGACATACACGGGCGGATGCACGCCAAGTCGCTCGGTCAGTTCCTGCATGCGGGTGCGCAGGTTCTTGGCCAGTTCATGCGATGCCGTGGCCGGGCCAGCCATGAGTTCGGCCACGCTCACGGCGATCAGGATGCCGTTGACCGGTGCGCGCTGGCGATGGCGGCGCAGCAGGTCGAGAAAGCCGAACCATTCGTCGCGGTCGTCTTGCTGCACCGAATAGCGCCCGGCCGTGTCGAGCAGGATGCCGTCGGTGGTAAAGAACCAGTCGCAATTGCGGGTGCCACCCACGCCCTGCAAGGCCTTGTTGCCGGGGATCGGAAACGTCAGTCCCGAGCGGACGATGGCGCTGCTTTTGCCTGCCGCCGGGTTGCCGATGACCATATACCACGGTAGTTCGTACAGCGCCGCTGCGCCGCGCGTCAGGCCCAGCTTCGACGTCTTGATGGTGCTCACTGCATCGAGCAGGTTCTTGCGCAGCACGGCGACGTCGCCCTTGCCGTCGTCGTCCATTGCATCGTCCGCGCCGTGATCACGTCCCTCGCCCTCGGCAATGGCCGACGCCAGCCTGGCACCCTCACGCGCGCGCCAGGCGCGCCGGATCATCCAGCCGACGCCCCAGCAGCCCAGCAAGGCCAGGCCCACGATGGCGGCCCAGACGATGCCGATGTCCAGCGCCACGGCGCCAAGCACCAGCAGCGCCGCGACGGCGGCCACGCCGATCAGGATCAGCATGCGGCTGCTGGTCAGGAAGTTCCAGAATCGCGCCATGGCGGGGCCCAGGTCCGTTGAAAAAGAGTCTCACAGGAAATGCTCGCATGCGCATGGCCGCCGCCGCTTGAGCAGGCGCAACACGCTCGACTTGGCGCAACGCTGGCGCATTGACGGATCAGCGCTGCATCACCCCGCGCAGTCGCAACTCGGTGTGGCCAAAATCCATCATCTTCCAACGCCCGCCCCAGGTCAGGCCGAGCGACTCGGCCACTTGTCCGTAGGCCTGGTAGCCGCGCATCGCCCACGGGTCTTTTTCCGAAATCACCAGCTTGCCGTCGCGCAGGAACGCGCAGTCGCCCGCCAGGCCGTACTGGTGCCAGCTCTGGAACGCGCGCGCATTGGTGACGTTGCTGCCACTGGCCGCCAGCGCATCCTGGCGCGCCGGGCTGCGGTAGCCTTCGAGCAACGCCATCTCGTAGCCGTGCTGCTCGCGCATGATCTTGAATGCCAGCAGCAGACGCGCGCTGAAATCGGGGTGCAGCAAGCCCCAGTTGCGACTCGCGCCCACCAGCATCGGCCGCACCAGTTCGACTTCGGCGGTCGTGAAGACGTCGGGCGGCAACGCCACGGGGGGCGCCAACCGTTCACCGGCCAGCAGCGCCGCTATTTGTTCATCCGGCATGGCAGCGCTGCCTTCATACACCGGCAGCATGGCGGGATTGCTCAGCGCCAGCGCCAGCAGCGGCGGGATCAGGATCAGCGGCGCGACGACCGCGAACAAGACCCGGTGCTGGCGCAAGGCGCGCACCAGGCGCTCGCGCACGGTGCGGGCGGCCGCATCGCGCATGGCATCGGGCGCCCGCCCGCGCGCTTGACGCCATGCGCCAGCGCGCCGTGCCAGCGCGCGCAGGTGGCCGATGCTGCGCGTTGCCAATGCGCGACCTGCCGGGAACACGGCAAGCCAGATCAGGCCAGATGCGCCAGAAACGTACAGAAGCGCGATAAAAATCAGCATCGGTACCTCCAGGATTGTTTCTAATCAGAACTGGAAAAACCCCATCTTAGGAGTGCTGTCATGCATTCATCAGACGAAGATCAAGCAAACCCCACGCAACCGCACCCGCGGCCCGATCTGATGTCGTCGGCGCGGCGCGGCGGCAACGAAGACAGCATTCTCGCCAAGCTCGAACGCGAGCCGTCGCGCCGCGCCGCGCCAGGAGGCACCGGCGTGCGGCTGGCCTGGTATGGCAGCGCCGTCCTCGCCGCGCTCGGGTTGACGGGCGCCCTGGCCTGGCTGGCAGCGGGTCAGGACGGCCCGCACAGGGTCGCGCCGGCGCATGCGGGGATCGCCGCCCGCGCCATCGCGGCCGACGAACCGGCGGCGCCGCTGGCCGCTGCCGTGATCGTCGATGCACCGGTGCTGGCGCCTGCCTTGCCCGTGGTCGCCAGGGTGGACGTACTGCAGTCACCGGCGCCTCCGCTGCGCCTGTTGAAGCCGGCGAATGCGGAGCGGGAACCCGTCAAGTCCACGCGCACGGCCCCTGCACCCGAGCGCAGCGCCGCCAAGACCCTGGCCACGGCGCCGACGCCGCTCCGTGTCCGCGCACCCGCCCCTGCCCCCGCAGCGCGCCAGGCAGCACGGCTGGCACGACATGCCGGCCCGGCGCGCGTTGCCGAGACCACGGACAGCGATGTCGCCCTGATCTCGGCCGTCATCTACCACGCCAATGGCCATGCCCTGCCCGACTCGGAGACGGGGCCCGATCGTTGCACCGACGACGCCTGTCGTCCCCGGCCAACGCGCTAGCGCGGCACCGGACGATCGCGCCGAAACTGCTGGATTCCCTGGTTGCCCGGGCTTATACTGTACATAAGAACAGTAATGCAGGCGGTCATGATCAGGTTGTTGGACAACGAGTTTTATTATCTGGATAACTTTCAGCGCGTTCTCGACTGGATCGGCGAACGCTATGCCGACCTGCTCGACGCGCAGGAGCACGCGTTCCTGGCCGCCTTCCCTGCGCTGCCGCATGCGGCGCGCGCGCTGTTCGTGCGCATGGTCATGCGAAAAGGCACCCTGTTTCGCGCCAGCAAACTGCGCTATGCCGAGATCGGCTGCCCCGTCGAGGCCGCCGGCCACCTGCTCGGCACCGGCTGGATCCAAGCCGATCCCGAACTCTCGCTCGACGAACTATTCGACCTGCTCTCCAAGCCCGAAGTCGCCCAGGCCTTTCCGCACCTGCGCCAGAAGAGCGCGCGCAAGGGCGATCTGCTCGAAACGTTGCGCGCCGACTGCGCCGATCCCCGCCGCTTCTCGGGCTGGTATGGCGACTGCCCCGACGTGGCCTGGCGCATCCTCGTCAAGCCGCTGTGCGACCGCCTGCGCCTGGTTTTCTTCGGCAACCTGCGCCAGGGCTGGACCGACTTCGTACTGTCCGACCTGGGCCTGTTCCGCTACGAGCAGGTCGACATCTCGCCGGCCTCGCGCGGTTTTCGCCAGCGCGCCGACATCGACCACTACATCCTGCTGCACGCGTGCCGCGAGCGCTTTTCTGCTGGCGAAGCCGTCGAGGATGTCGTGCGCGACCTGCCCGAGCATGCGTTCGACAACGACTGGCTGGCCAGCCGGCGCGAAAAGCTCGTGTTCCAGATCGGCCAGCACTACGAAAAGCAGAAAGACTGGGATGGCGCTTTTGCCGCCTACGAGCGCTGCCGCTACCCCGGCGCGCGGGGCCGCGCCATCCGGGTGCTCGAAAAACACGAGCGCTTCGACGATGCCTGGGCGCTGCTGACCAACGCCCAGGCCGCGCCCGAGAACGACGCCGAGCGCCAGCACCTGGCCCGCATCGCGCCGCGCCTGGCGCGCCGCCTGGGCCACGCGCGCCTGGGCCGGTTGCCGAAGACCGACGTGCAGCGCATCGACCTGTGCCTGGCGCCGCCGAACGGCGAGCGCTGGGTCGAAGGCGCGGTGCGCGACCACCTGGCGCAAGACGGTGCGCCCGTGTTCTATGTCGAAAATGCGCTGGCCAATACACTGTTTGGCCTGCTGTGCTGGCGCGCCATCTTCGCCCCCATCCCCGGCGCTTTCTTCCACCCGTTCCACCGCGGGCCGGCTGACCTGTACAGCGCCGACTTCTACGGACGCCGCCTGGCCGAATTTACCGCCTGCTTCGACGAACTCGATTCCGGCGCCTACCGCGACACGATCCGCGCGACCTACCGCGACAAGGCCGGCCTGCAGTCGCCCTTCGTGCACTGGGACGGCATCAGCCTCGAGCTGGTCGAACTGGCCCTGGCCTGCATTCCGGCCGCGCACCTGCGCAAGTGGTGCGAGCGGATCCTGGCCGACGTGCGCGAAAACCGCACGGGTTTTCCCGACCTGATCCAGTTCTTCCCGCTCGAGGGCCGCTACACGATGATCGAAGTAAAGGGTCCCGGCGACCGCCTGCAGGACAACCAGCAGCGCTGGATCGAGTACTGCGCCGCGCATGCAATGCCGGTGGCCGTGTGCTACCTGGTCTGGGATCTGGCGCCCGAGATGGCGCCCGGGATGGCGGCCTGATTTGACCGGCACCACGCAACCCGTCTACACGATCGCCGTGCGCGCGCTGTGCGAGTTCACCGCCAAGGCGGGTGACCTCGACCTGCGCTTCACGCCCTCGCCCAGCGCCCAGGAAGGCATCGCCGGTCACGCCGTCGTCGCCGCGCGCCGCGGCGACGGCTACCGCGCCGAGCTGCCGCTGTCCGGCGAATGGAACGGCTTGCGCGTGCGCGGCCGCGCCGATGGCTACGACGAAAACGAAAACCTGATCGAAGAGATCAAAACGCACCGCGGCCGCCCCGAGTCCATCCCCGACAACCACCGCCATCTGCACTGGGCGCAGGTGCGCGTGTATGGCCACCTGCTGTGCCAGGAGCGCGGCCTGGACTCTGTGAACCTGGCCCTCGTCTATTACGACATCGGCAGCGGCGTCGAAACGGTGCTGCGCGAGCAGCGCGACAGCGCCTGGCTGCAGAGCCATTTTGCGGGCCTGTGCGAACGCTTTTCGAGCTGGGCCGAGCAAGAGAGCGCGCACCGCGCCGCGCGCAAAGACGCGTTGACGCACCTGCGCTTTCCGCACGCCGACTTCCGGCCCGGCCAGCGCCACCTGGCCGAGAGCATCTACCGCGCCAACACCAGCGGGCGCTGCCTGCTGGCGCAAGCCCCGACCGGTATCGGCAAGACGGTCGGCAGCCTGTTCCCGACCCTCAAAGCCATGCCGCAGCAAGGCATCGACAAGGTGTTTTTCCTGGCCGCGAAGACGCCGGGCCGGCGCCTGGCGCTCGATGGCGCGGCCAAATTGTGCGGCGCCAAGGGAACGCAAGCCGCAACCCCGCTGCGCGTGCTCGAACTGACCGCGCGCGACAAGGCCTGCGAGCATCCCGACAAGGCGTGCCATGGCGAGGCCTGCCCGCTGGCGCGCGGCTTCTACGACCGCCTGCCGGCCGCGCGCGCCGCGGCGGCCGAGGTGCTGGTGCTAGACCGCGAGGCGCTGCGCACCGTCGCGCTCGAACACGACGTCTGTCCGTACTACCTGGGCAGCGAGATGACGCGCTGGGTCGACCTGATCGTCGGCGACTACAATTATTATTTCGACGGCGGCGCAATGCTGTACGCGCTGGCCCAGGCCAACGGCTGGAAGGCCAGCGTGCTGGTCGACGAAGCGCACAACCTCGTCAACCGCGCGCGCTCGATGTACAGCGTCGAGATCGACCGCGAACTGCTGCGCGCCGCGCGCGCCGTCGCCCCACCGGCCATCAAGAAAGCGCTCGAACGCGTCGGGCGTGCCTGGACCAACGTCGACAAGGGCGCGCCCGCACCGTATCAACTGCTCGAGTCGATCCCAGCGAAACTGGTCGACGCGCTGCAGGATGCGTCCAGCACCATCAACGAGCACCTGGCCGCGTTCCCCGGCCCGCTCGAGCCCGACCTGCAGCGCTTTCATTTCGATGCGCTGCAATTTGCGCGCCTGGCCGAGTCGTTCGGGCCGCACTCGCTGGTGGACCTGGCGCGCGACGCCGACCGCCCTACCCTGCGCGATTCGACGATCTGCATTCGCAACGTCGTGCCGGCGCCGTTTCTCGGCCCGCGCTTTGCCGCATCGCATTCGAGCACGCTGTTCTCGGGCACGCTTGGCACCTGGCAGTACTGCACCGACACGCTCGGCCTGCCGGCCGACACGGCCTGGGTCGAGGTGGATTCGCCGTTCACCGCCAGCCAGCTCGATGTGCATGTCGCCAAAGGGATCTCGACCCGCTACCAGGCGCGCGCCGCATCGGTCCAGCCGATCGCCGAACTGATCGCCCGCCAGTTCCACGAACGTCCCGGCAACTACCTGGCATTCTTCAGCAGCTTCGACTACATGGACCAGGTGGCGGGCGCCCTGGCCCGGCTCGACCCGGGCGTGACGGCCTGGCGCCAGGAACGCCGCATGAGCGAGACGGCGCGCCAGGGCTTCATCGACCGCTTCGCCATCGGCGGCGCGGGCGTGGGCTTTGCGGTGCTGGGCGGTGCGTTCGGCGAAGGCGTCGACCTGCCGGGCGAACGGCTGATCGGCGCGTTTGTCGCCACGCTCGGCCTGCCGCAGGTGAACCCCGTCAACGAGCAACTGCGCGAGCGGATGCAGACGCTGTTTGGCGCTGGCTACGACTACACCTATCTGTACCCGGGCATCCAGAAAGTGGTGCAGGCGGCCGGCCGCGTGATCCGCACCGAGCAGGATCGCGGCGTGGTGTGGCTGATCGATGACCGCTTTGCCCAGCCGGGCATCCGCGCGCTGATGCCGGCCTGGTGGGAGCTTGGCGCGCATAATTCGCGCTGACTGCCTACGCCAATAGCTCGCGGATGCGCTGGTAGCCGCTGCGGCTGATGGGCAGCTTCACGCTACTACGCAGCACGGCGCAGTGATTGTCCTTGCTGACCGGTTCGATGCGCACGATCGCGCCCAGGTTGACGATGTGCGAACGGTGAATGCGCACGAAGATCGCGGGATCGAGCTGCGCTTCGAGTTCGGCCAGGCTGCCATGCTTGAGATACTGCCTGCCGTCCGCGCAGACTGCCACATAGTCGTCCTGCGCCTCGATGTAGTCGACACTGGCCGTTGGCACCACGTGCACGCGGGCGCCGTCGCGAATCAGGATGCGCTCGAGCGGCGTGTGGCGCGCCGCGGCTTCCTTCACCACCGCCTCGATCTGCGCTGGCTGGGGCGAACGCAGGCGCGCCTGCGCCAGCGCTTCGCCCAGGCGCGCGCGCGAAAACGGTTTGAGCAGATAATCGATCGCATGCACTTCGAACGCGCGCAGCGCGAACCCATCGTAGGCGGTGGCGAAGATGTAGTGCGGCTTGCTGCCGGCCAGCTCGACCACCTCGAAGCCGTCGAGTTTCGGCATCTGGATGTCGAGGAACACGAGCTCGGGGTCGAGCTCCGCGATCGCCTTGACGGCCTCGAAGCCGTTGGCGCATTCGCCGACGATCTCGATGTCGGCGTGCGGCGTCAGGTATTCGCGCAGCACCGCGCGCGCCAGATGTTCATCGTCCACGATCAGAACCCGCATGCCGTCAGTCTCCCATGTCTGCGGGCAGGATCAGCTCCACCCGAAAAATCGCGCCATCGCGTGTCGCATGCACGCTGGCGTCGATGCCATACACAGCGGCGAGGCGCTGGCGCACGTTCGCCAGGCCGACGCCACCACCCTTGCGGGCCAGCCCGCCATCCGGATCGACATCGTTCTCGACCCGCAGCTTCAGTTGCGAGCCGGCGCGCGCCGCCTGCACGCGCACCACGCCGCCCTGCGGCAGCTGCCCGATGCCGTGCTTGACCGCGTTCTCGACCAGCGGCTGCAGGATCATCGGCGGCAGCAGGCAGCGTGCGGCGTCGTCGGCCATCTCGCAGGCGAACGCCAGGCGCGGCCCGAAGCGTACCTGCTCGATCGCCAGAAAGCGCTGCGTCAGTTCGACTTCGTCGGACAGCGCCACCTTGCGGTGGGCCTCGAGTCCCAGCGTATGGCGAAAGAAGCCGGCCAGCTGCAAGGTCATGTCGCGCGCGGCCACGGCATCGATGCTGGTGAGCGCGCTGATCGAATTGAGGCTGTTGAACAAAAAATGCGGGTCGATCTGCGTGCGCAGCATGCGCAGTTCGGCATCCTGCGCCAGCAGCTTCAGTTCGAGTTCGCGCGTTTCCAGCCGGCGCGCACGCTCGAACTCCAGCGCCAGGTAATGCGCGCTGGCCGTCATCCCGTACAGCAGCACACCCACGCCGAACATCGCCGCCGCGATGGGTGCCGAGAGCAGCACACCGCCCATCGATGGGCTCAGCCAGCGCCACAACGCCGCCCAGGCCAGCGCCGCCGCGCACCACAGCAGGGCCGCGCTCGCGGCCGTGACAAAGAACACGACCAGTACCGAGCGCAGCGACTTGGTCGCCAGCGGGTAGGCACGGCACAGGTAATAGCTCGAATAGCCGCACACGCTCGCATACACCAGCATCAGCGGCAGCGCGAACAGCAGGCTGGCCCCGATGCCGGCGCCGGTGGCCGCGTCGAGCAGGCCCGCGAGCATCAGCCCCAGCATCAGCCAGGCCGCCAGATACAGCGCGGCGCTGCGCCCGGCCCAGAACAGCCGACCCATCAGTTGCGGATTTCCACGCCACCCATGATCGCGTAGCCGCGAATGATGAGGCGCTTGCTGCCATCCGGTGGCACGACGGTCTTTTCTTCGAAGCCGCCCAGGATCGGCGTGCCAAGCAGGATCACGGTCCAGTCGGGCGGACACTTGATGGTCACGCCGCCCCAGAAGGCGAACACGTTGATCACCGCTTCACCACGGATCGAGGCGCCGCGCATATCGAGTTCGCACCCGCCCATGACCGCGGTGATTTCACCGCCGCGAAAATCCTGCGTTGCCACGCGGCGCTCGTAGCCGCCCAGGATCGCCGTGATATCGACCACGTCGCCGCTGCCGGTGTTATCGAGCATGCCGGCGCCCTTGCTAGCAGCGCTGCCGTCCGTCATGCCGCGGCTACGCAGCGCCTTGGCCACCAGCATGCCGCCCAGGCCAATCAGAATCAGCGGCCACAGGGTGCGCACGCTGAAGTCGATGATGTCGAGCCGGTCAAGCATCATCAGGATGCCCACCCCGACCAGCGCTGCGCCGAGCAGCGTGCCGCCCTGGCTGCGTGTGTCGCACAGCTTGACCGTGCCGACGATCACGAACAGCATCGGCCAGAACGAAAACGCGCGGTGCATGTCGACCAGGCCGAGATTATCGAGGAGGAACAGCAGGCCCATGCCGATGACCAGCACGCCAAGCACGACCTGGCCCGTCACACCCCTTGGCATGCGTTCATTTTTCATGGCGGCTCACCTTCTGGTTGTTGAGGAAACGGCGCGCGATGAATGGATCGAGCACCAGCTTGATGCCCCACATCAGGATGAACAGCGGCCAGCTGTTACGGAACGTCAGGCCGAATGCATTCTCGAGCACCGCGAACAGCCACAGGCCGGTAAACACCGTCCACAAGCCATTGCCGAATTCCTTCGGGCTCGGGTAGCCGATCGTCTGGCTGATGCCGACGGCGACGAGCAGCAGCGGCGCGTAGTGCCAGTAATCTTCGGCGTTGATGTAGTACAGCCGGTCGAGCAGCACGACGGCGCCGACGACAATGAGCAGCAGGCCCCAGACGATTTGCTTGCGCCAGCGATAGGACTCTTCGGATTGCATGGTGCGGATCTCCCTGTGATCGAATAGGGATCACGATAGCAAGGGTAGGCGCGTTGGGGAAAGTAGTTTTCGGCGAATGACGAGTCCCTACCGGCGAATGGCGAATCAGCGCCGGCCGCACATGAACAGGCGAAAAAAAACCCGCCGTGATGGCGGGTTGGGTGTCCAGCGCAGGCGCGATCAGGTAGCGCTGGCGGCTTCCTGGCGCTTGATCAGGCCTTTTGGCACGTTGCGGTACTTGGCACGGGCTTCGGCCTGACGCACGGCTTCGCGTGCGATATTGGTGCGCTTGATGTCGAGGCGTTCTGCCTTGCCGCGATGTTGAGCGATGTGCTTGCTTCCGATTCGGGTGGTCATGAGGTCTCCTTGGTTGAACTATGCGCCGCGTCCTTGTCAGGACGTCGACGCGAAAACATGTGCAGACGTTACTTTGCGGTCGGGGCGCCCTTGAGGGCTGCAGGGATGAGCATGGCCCAACCGAACTGACGCCGGATTTCATCGGGCGCCGGTGGCGGCGTACGATCACGTGAGCGGCGCGCGAGGTATTCGCGCACCAGGTGCTTTGATGGATGCTTGACATCGAACACGGCAACCTCCGCTTCCTTGCCGACCGATGCAGGCACAAGGCCTGCACCGCTCGTGAAATTGGTGCCGATCCTCGAGGCGACCGGCTAACCTGTTGAGGTGTCGGATGGCTGCGAATTACTTCGCGCGTTCCTCACTCAGACAGGAGCATCTTAAGGGCTGCGTTCGGGATTCACCGTTAGATGCCGCACACTTTGGACGTCAATACGGATGAGCTACAGATGTAGGGTGGCCGGGTCTCCCGTCCACGCGTTCAACGCGACCCCGCATACCACGGAGCGACGTTGGTGTGAACGCGTGGACGGCATAGCCGTCCACCCTACCTCGCGGCATGCTGCAATCAGAACTTGTAACGCAGGTTCAGATAATACTGGCGACCACTGACGTCGAGCTTTTGCTGCTCTTCTTCGCTGTAGCGATATTGCGCGCGTTTGGCGTTGGTCAGGTTGGTCGCGCTGAACGCGAGCTCCAGGTTCTCGGTGAAGTAGTAGTTGGCCGACAGCGCCAGCGTCGTCACCGCATCGGCGTAGGTCGGCGCGGTTGGCATGGCCACGCCGTTGATCACCGTCAGGCCCTGGCTGTTCGCTGTTGGCGCCGGCGCCGTCGTGCTGTTGACGTACTCGCCGCGGTAGTTTGCCACCAGGCGCGCCGACAGCTTGCGGTCTTCATAGTACAGACCCAGGTTGCCGGTCCATTCAGAAGCGCCCACCATCGGGCGGCCATCGTCGACCTTCGTCTTGGCGCGGCTGACGTTCGACGTGAAGCCGAAGTTGGTCTGCCCGAACGGCTGCTCGTACTGCAGCTCGATGCCGTTGATCTTCGCGGCCTGCTGCGAAGCCGTGTTGATGAAGAAGGACTTGACGGTCTGGTCACGCGGATCCTGCAGGTCGATCGTGGCAGCGCCCACGGCGCCCGTCTTTGGATAGCCGTCGATCGACGAATGGAACACGCTGACCGCGACGATCGAGCGCGGTGCGAAGTACCACGACCACGACAGGTCGACGTTGTCGGCCGTTTGCGGTTCGAGGTCGGGATTCGGGCCCGTGACGCGGCAGCCATTGGCGTCGCAACCCGGTGTGCCGAAACCACTGCCCAGCAGGTTGTAGTTCTGGCGCCCGATCGTGCGGCTCACGCCAAAGCGCGCCAGCATGTCGTTGCCCATGTCGTAGCGCACGTTCAGGCTTGGCAGCCAGTTGTCGAAGGTGCGCTTGGTCGGGGTCTTGTAGTACATGATGCCGGCCAGTGGGTTGAACGTCGCGCCATCGAAGAACGGGGTCGCGTCACCGGCATCGGTGATCGCGCCCGGATACGCGGCGCACGTCACGGGCGGCTGGCCCGGCGCGACGCGCTGGCAGGCGCCAGCGGGAATCGGCGTGGCGATATTGGCTTGCACTTCAGTGCGCGTGAAGCGCACGCCAACGTTACCCGACCAGCGATCGCGTTCCAGGTTCGCCATCAGGTAGGCGGCGCTCTGGCGTTCCTGCATGTCGATCTCGGAACTCACGCGGCGCTCAAAGGCGTCGCTCGTGACCTTGGTATTGGCCGCGATATAGTCCTTGATCGCTTCCGGCGTGTACGTGAAACCGGTGTTGTCCCAGCCGGCCGGGCCATCCAGGCCATCGCCGAAGTCGCCCGGGAACGCTTGCCAGCCGGTGGTTGGCGTCGGCGTGTTGGACGTGACGCGGCCCGTGACCGGGTTGAGCGTGATGCCATTGCGGAACGCCGGGCCGCGGCGCGCGCTGGTGCGCTTGTGATCCGAGAAGCGCACGCCGCTTTCCAGCGACTGGAGGATGCCGCGATCGACGCGGTATTCGGCGTCGAATTGCGCGCTCCATTCCTTGTCGACGGTGCGCACGCCCGACGCAGCGCGGTCGACGATGGTGTAGCCGCTGCCGTCGGCATTCAGGCCGGGCTGGTTGCCGCCGGCGTTCTGGTACCCGACGAACGGCGCGTCATGCAGGCCGCCGAGCGCGTAGGAGATGCCGGTGCCGTAGCGGGCCAGCGTCAGGCCCTGATCGAGTTCGGTCGTGCCCACGCCGCGCGTGCTCGAGAGCAGCGTCTTGATCGTGAGGTCGTCGTTGACGCGATACTTGGCGTCCAGGTCGAGGAACGAACTTTCGGCCTTGGCGCCATCGCGGTAGAAGCCTTCCGAGTTGCCGACGTACTGCGGCGTGGTCCCGTTCGGGAACACGATGTCGGCGGCCTTCAGTACCTTGAGCTGGTTGCCATACACGGTGGTTTCGTTGACGATGACCGGATTGCGGATCTGCGCGAACACCTGCTGCCCGTTCGAATTCGTGTTGGCGGCGGTGGCCACGGTGCTGCCCAGCGGCGCGTTCTTCCCGAGCAGCATGGAGTAGATGGCGCTCGATGTCAGGCGGCCGTGGTTGTCGGCATCCATCGACGAATGAAAGCCCGTAAGGGTCACGTCAAGGTCGCGGTTGGGCTTGAACTGCAGCGACAGCATGCCGCCCTTGCGGTCGCGCACCGATTCGACGAACTCCGAACTCATCGAGCCCGGCAGGCGCACGCCGTTCAAATCTGCCGCCGTGTAGCCGGTGCCGGCAAGCGATGCGTCGGTGATGCCTTTCATGGTGCTGGTGTTGATCACGTCCCAGCCGCTGTTGCTGCCGTAGGCGAAACGCGATACCGAATCGCGCCGCACGTAGCGCTTTTCGGCAAACAGCGCAGCCAGCACGCCGAAGGTGCCGGCCTCGTTCTTCCAGTTGACCGAGCCATTCATGTCCGGCGCGTAGCGGCCCGGCAGATCGGCGTAGCTGGCGCCGACGCTGACGACGCCCGAGAAATTTTCCTTGGCCGACAAGGGTTTACGCGTGGAGACATTGATGGTACCGGCCAGACCGCCATCGACGATATTGGCCTGGGATGTCTTGTAGACAACGGCCTGCTGCAGCACGTGCGACGGCATCAGCGACAGGCTGGTCGAGCGCGAGCTCGATCCCTGGTCGGCTACATACCAGTCGGCGCTGCTGACGGCGTGGCCATTGAAGATGATCAGCGACATGTCCGGATTGGTGCCGCGCATCGACACCTTCTCGGCCTCGTCGTAGTCGGTGCGCACGGCCACGCCGGCCAGGCGCTGCAGCGAATCGGCCAGGTTCTTGTCCGGCATCTTGCCGACGTCTTCGGCCGTGATCACCTCGACGTTGGCCGACGCATCGCGCTTGACCGCCAGCGACCGGGCCAGCGAGGCGCGGATGCCCGTCACTTCCACGGTCTGTATCGGCACGGCGGCGGTGGTCTCCTGGTCTTGCGCTTGCGCCTGCGCCAGCACTGGCAACGTGGCAAGGCTCCAGACGGCCATCGATACGGCCGCGGCAAGCGGCTTCTGCTTGAACATCATCTCTCTCCTGGGAAGGGTGCAATTCTTGGTAAAGTAAGGCAAATTTTTAAATGCTTGGGATGAGTATTGATGATGGATTGCCATCATGAATAATCACTTGTGTTCGCTTTCATATAACTGGGAGGAATGTATGTTGGCGACGGGTCGTTCTGGTTATGGGCAACTACGCAGAATTCATTATCCCCAGCGCCCACACCGGATTAGCGTGACACTTTCCCTTCTCTCGAGATGAACGCCATGCGCCTTGCCTGCCTGCTTCTTGCGAGCGCCGTCCTGACCGGCTGCGCCAGTCCCTCCGCCACCACGCCGCCGATCCCGGGTGCGCCACCGCCGCCCACGCCAATGGCAGCCCTGCTGGACAAGCCGGTCTACAAGATGACGCCGTTCGAGGCCGGCCAGTACATCACGCACATGCAGGGCGCGCAGCCCGACCTGCGCAAGCGCATCGCCGCGATCGGCCGCCAGAACATCGGCCAGCCGTATTCGCTGAACCTGCTGGGCGAGTTCCCGTTCGAACTCCACGACAGCCTGCCGATGTACAGTCTCGAACAAAGCGATTGCGTCGTCTTTGCGGAACACACGTATGCGATGGCGCTGTCGCAATCGTGGGATGAGTTCTTCTGGATGCTGCAGCGGATCCGCTATCGCGACGGCGTGATCGGCGTGGCCACGCGCAACCATTACACCGAGCTGGACTGGAACGTGGCCAACCGCTGGCTGCTCACCGATATCACCGCCCACCTGGCCGGCCCGAACGGCCCCGGCTATGACATGCGGGTCGATCGCGCACGCTTCCTGCGCACCCGCCACAACACGGTGCGTGACATCCCCGTCGAGACGAGCCGCCAGAATTACGTGCCGAAAGATGGCGTGGCGGCCATCCTCGATCAGTTGCACGAAGGCGACTTCGTCAACGTGATCTCGACCCGCAACGGCGAATATTGGGCCTCGCACGTGGGCCTGGTGGTGCTGGGGCCGAACGGCGAGCGGCACTTCCTGCATTCGTCGGCGCCGAAGGTGCGCGAAGAGACGTTTGCCTCGTACATGGCCCGCGTGGCCGGGCGCGAAGCGGACAATGCACGCGCCGGCAAGCCCGGCCAGATGCTGGCCGGCTTCAAGTTCCTGCGCCTGAACGAGTCGATCACGGTGCCACCGATGGCGCCGCAACCGCGCCCTGGCCGGCCGGGCGCGTAGTACGCCGCCTCGCGTTCCCGGCTTGCCGGGTTGGGAACGTTACCCTCCTCCGCTTGAATCTTCATTTAAGCAATAGGGAATTAGAAACTTAATTCCTTAATTCTATTTCTATTTTCACCAAGAGGTTTGAATAGGGCTCGATCGCTGTTATCCCTGAGCGCTGTTGAGTGATCTCAATCCCGCCATGCAATGCGGGCTGGATAATCAACTCGCGAATAACGGGCAATCAATTTCAGTATTATTCGGTCGACGCATTGACGCTCGGATAGTGCTTTGATTCGACCTTGGCGTGAATAAAGTTCTTGGATCGCGGCAGGCCATTTTTTCAAGCGAGGAAATGATGACCATGTTCACTGGACGCTTCCGGATGCCCGGCCTGCCCCTTGCCGGCATCATATCGATGCTTCTAAGGCCCATGATTTTCCTCACGAACAGGGCGGACCGGTTTGCATTGCGACTCTGGTTTTTAATCGCCACGATATTTTCCGGGAGCGATTTATATCTGGCAAATCCACATGGTGTCGGCGTTTCTTTTATTCCCAATAATTATTATTTTCTGCCTGCAGAATCTACCACATTCTCATTCTTGTTATCCGCCCCATACGGCGGCGCCATTCAATTATTCGGTTGTAGCTTGATCATTTTTTCCATCACGACCCAGGCAGCGCAGCGGCATCCCGCCGCACGATCACCCCCCTGACGCATTGCCGTTTGCATTCTCACCCGTCATTTTCACCGTCGCTGTTACTGCCACTACATTGTCGAGGAACCCATGCGAGACGAGATCAAATCAGTTCACCTGGAGCAGTTGCTGACGCGGCTACGCGAGCGCCACGCCGTGATCGGCATCATCGGCCTTGGCTATGTGGGGCTGCCGCTCGCGCTGCGTTACGCGGCCGAAGGCTTCCACGTGCTGGGGATCGACATCGACGCCGCCAAGGTCGACCAGCTCAACCGGGGCGAGAGCTATATTGCCCACATCAAGGGGACGACGATCAGTGCCGCGCGCGCCGCGGGACTGGTCGCCAGCAGCGACTTTTCGCGCGTGATCGAGGCCGATGCGCTGATCATCTGCGTCCCCACGCCTCTCACCGCTTACCGCGAGCCCGATTTGTCGTACGTGATCGGCACTGTCGAGTCACTCCTGCCGCATATGCGGCCCGGGCAATTGCTGTCGCTCGAGAGCACGACCTACCCCGGCACCACCGAAGAAGAATTGCGGCCCCGCCTGGAAGCGCGCGGCCTGCGCGTCGGCCACGATGTGTTCCTCGTGTTTTCACCCGAACGCGAAGACCCCGGCAACCCCGACTTCCACACCCGTACTATCCCCAAGATCTGCGGCGGTTCGACCGATGCCTGCCTCGAAGCCGGCTTGGCCCTGTACCGGCAGGCGATCGACACTGTCGTTCCGGTCAGCTCGACCCGGGCGGCCGAGCTGACCAAGCTGCTCGAGAACATTCACCGAGCCGTCAATATCGGCTTGGTCAACGAAATGAAAATCATCGCCGACCGCATGGACATCGATATCCACGAAGTCATCCGGGCCGCCGCCACCAAGCCATTCGGCTTCACCGCGTTTTATCCCGGCCCGGGTCTGGGCGGGCACTGCATCCCGATCGATCCGTTCTACCTGACCTGGAAAGCACGCCAGTTCGGGCTGCACACGCGCTTCATCGAGCTGGCTGGCGAGATCAACAGCGACATGCCGGCCTGGGTCATCACCAAGGTCGCCGATGCCTTGAACAGCCGTGGCCGCGCCGTCATGGGCAGCCGCATCCTGGTACTGGGCATCGCCTATAAAAAAGATGTCGACGACATGCGCGAGTCACCTTCGGTGGCACTGATGGAACTGCTGCGCGCGCGTGGCGCCATGGTCGAGTATTCCGACCCCCATGTGCCGGTGTTCCCGCGCATGCGCGAGCACCACTTCGACTTGTCCAGCGTCGAACTCACCCCGGCCTCGCTCGCCTCGTATGACGTGGTGCTGCTGGCCACCGGTCACAGCGCCGTCGACTATGAACTCGTGCGCCAGTACGCCACCCTCATCGTGGATACGCGGGGGGTGTTCCCGATCCGCTCGCCCAACGTCGTGCAGGCCTGAATCGCGCAACATGCCCAGCACCCGTGGCCACGAATGGCCACGGGTGCTGCGCCTCGGCTGGGCGCCGCAACCATTGGTGAACGAGGACAACGAATGAAATTCACTGACCTGACATCGCAATACGACGCGTCGCGCAGCCTGATCAATAGCCGCATCCAGAGCGTTCTCGACCACGGCCAATACGTCATGGGCCCGGAGGTCGCCGAACTGGAGCAACGCCTGGCCAGCTACACGGGCGCGCGCCATTGCATCACTGTATCGTCCGGCACCACGGCAATGGCGATCGCCCTGATGGCAGTCGGCATTGGGCCAGGCGACGACGTCATCACCTCACCGTTCGCAGCCATCGCCGCGACCGAGGCGATCTTGCTCGCCGGTGCCAAGCCGGTGTTCATCGACATCGAGCGCGCCACCTGCACGCTCGATCCCCGCCTGATCGAACCAGCGATCACGCCGGCAACGCGCGCCATCATCCCTGTCTCTCTGTACGGCCAGCCGTCCGACATGGACGCCATCAGCAGCGTCGCCGCCCGTCACGGCCTGACCGTGATCGAGAACGGCGCGCAAAGTTTTGGCGCGACCTACCACGGCCGCCAGAGCGGCAATCTGTCGCTGATCGGCTGCACCAGCTTTTTCCCGGCCCATCCCCTCGGTTGTTATGGCGATGGCGGCGCACTCTTGACGAACGACGATGCGCTCGCGGGTGCGATGCGCGCCATCCGCATGCATGGCCGCGCGCGTCGCCACGCGCATGTCCGTCTCGGCCCCGGCGCTCGCATGGACACACTCCAATGCGCTATCGTGCTGGCCAAGCTGGAACGCTTCGACCAGGAGATCAAGCAGCGCCGCCTGGTCGCGGCCGCGTACGATGCAATGCTGCAGCAGCATGTGCCGCTTATTGGCTCGCGGTCCGACCGGACCAGCGTCTATGCGCAGTACACAGTGCTGGTCGAGGACCGCGAGCGAGTACGCGCGGTTCTGGCGCAAGCCGGCATCCCGACCGTCGTGCACTACCCGGTGCCGGTGCACCGGCAGCCTGCTTACGCCCACCTGGCGGCCGGCGCGTCTTGTCCCGTCACCGACGCCATGGCTGCGTCCGTGCTGAGCTTGCCAATCGGGCCTTACCTGGCGGCATCCGATGCGCGCCGCGTCGCCCTGAGTTTGCTGGACGCGACCGCAGCGCGGCAACTGCAAAGCGTTGAATCGGTCGAGCTACCGGGGTGATGCAATGGAACGAACGGCCCAACGTGGTCCGCCTGAAAAGTGACAACGTTTGCCATCGATATGACCGCCGATGATGTGGTGACTGGCGCCAGATGGCCTCAGCGCATCTCTTCGACGAGCTTGAGTCCCTCGGCAAAGCGCCAGATACGGCGGATCTCGATCACGTCGAAATTCGCGGCAACATTCGGCGGAAACGCAGCGTAGCGGGCGTTCAGGCGCACGAAGCGGCGCACGGCATCGTCCATGTCGGCGCGGCCGCTCGAACGCACGATGGTGATCTCGTCGATACTGCCGTCGCTGCGCAGCGAAACGCTCACCAGGGGATCGATGCGCACATCGCGCAACGACAGGCGCGCGCCACCGAGCACGGCGTTGCGCTCGAGTTTCTGGCGCACGCTGTCGACATACAAACGCAGCGGCGCATCGCGCTCGCCGCCAGCGGCCACCACGCGGCGGTTGCCGGCCGACGGGTCGCGCGGCAAGCCGGAGGCGTCCACATTCGGGATCGTCACTCCGCGCAGCAACTCGCGTGCGCGGTTGCCAGGCAGGCCAGCCATGGTGCCCGGCCCCGGCTGGGGCCCCAGCCCACTGCCCGGGCCGGCGCCAGCGCCGCCCGCGCGCGTCGCCGCCGGACCGCCGCCGGCGGTTGGCCCCGCAGCCGGTCCGGGGGCTGGCCCGGAAGCCTGCGCCTGCAAACGCTGCGCCGTCGCCTGACGCGCTGCGTCTTCGGCGGCGCCGCGTGCCAGCCGCTCGGCGTCCAGACGCGCCTGCTGGGCAGCTTGCTGGCGTGCCTGCTCGTCGGCCAGCCTGCGCTCTGCCAGCGCTTCAATGCGCTGGCGCTCGACGGCTTGCTGGCGTGCCCGCTCATCGGCCAGCCTGCGCTCGGCCAGTTCGTCGATGCGCTGGCGCTCGGCCGCCTGCTCGCGTGCGCGCTCTTCGGCCTGGCGACGCTGCGCCATTTCCTCGACAAGCTGACGCTCGGCCGCTTGCTGGCGTGCGCGCTCATCGGCCAGACGCCGTTGCGTTAGCGCCTCGATATGCTGCTGCCCGGCCGCTTCCTTCACCGAGGCTTCCTGCGTCGCTGCTGCTTGCGCTGCGCGCTGCGCCGCCAGTTCGCGCGCCGCTCCCGCCTGTTGTTCACGCTGTCGCAGCAGCGCCTCCTGATCGCGCGTCGCCTGCTGCGCTTGCTGCTGCTCGGTCAGCCTGCGCTCCTCGACCGCATCGCGTTGCGCCTGCGCCAGCCGAGCTTGCTCCTGCTCGCGCTGCCAGGCGCGCTCCTGCTGCAATGCCTGCTGCGATGCCTGCTGCGATGCCTGCTCACGCGCCGCCTCTACAGCGCGCCGTGCCACCGCTTCCTGCGCAACACGCTCCGCCTCAGCATCGACGATGGGTTCCGGAGTGACTGGCATCTCGCTGACGGCCACCTCCTCCGGCGGGTTGATCGGCTCGGCAACCGTTGGTGATCGACCGGCATCCACGTCGGGTAGTGGCACCGCGACAGCGAACTCGGACGCCGGGTTCGCTTCCATCACAATTACGGGCGTCGTCACATCGCGCAGGACACGCTTGACCGCGACCGGCGCTGGCCGGTGCCGGCTCACCTTCGGCGTCGGCGTCGGCACAATCGTTGCAGCCGCAGGCGACGGTGGAGGCAGCGGACGCGGCAGATCGACAAGACGCAAGCCGCGCGCAGGCGCGGGCGGCGGAGGGCTAGCCGCCGCGGGCGCCGCAGGTGCTTGCTGAACAGGTGGCCGGGCCGTCGGCGTCGGCAACGCAGCAACCATCGGTGCCGGCTCAGCGACAGGCACCGGCTCCGCCAAAGGCACCGGCGAGGAAGCCGGCGCTGCAGAAGGCACAGTCACCGGGGCGAGCACGACGCTCAATGGTCCGCCACCGCCAGGATCGCTACCCGGCACACCGAACTGCAGCGACAACAGCAAGGCATGCAGCAGCACCGAGATGGCAATCCCGCCAGCCAGGCGCCGATTGCTGCGGGCGTGGCCGGCGCGGCGCGTGCTGGCGGTCGCAGGATGCATGGCGTCGTGTGGAAGGTATTGTCAGGCTGGCATCTTAGCGTTAACGCGCCCGTATGGCGATCACGACGGCTTGCCGGGCATCCGGATACTTGACGTCCCCGGCATGCCGGCGACCAGCGTCGCCAGGCTGGCGCGTGCTTGCCACCATGGCGTGTCTTCCAGTTTCTGGCGGCAGCTCGGGCATTCTTCCAGTGGATTGCAATCGTGTTCGAGCGCCACGTAATTCACGCCGACCACCGTCTTGCCCTGGTAGCTGTCCACCCGACCGGAACCCGTTTTGGCAACCGGCCTGGCCGCGCCGCCAGCGGAGGCAGGGGCAGATGCCGAGGTCGATGCAGATGCAGATGTCGCATCGATCCACTTGGCAAACGGCTCGGTAGCGACACCGTCGGCCACATACCAGCGGCGGCGGGTGGGATTCCAGCGGGCGCCGAGCGCCTTGGCGGCATCCTTTTCGGCGTAGGGGACGGTGAGAAAAACCATGTGTGAACTGCTCCGGATCGATGTGCTTGCGGTTTGCTATTCTACCGCGCCGCGCTGGTCGCCGAACCGTGCCGGCGGCGCCGACGAGCGCCATACTCACGGCTCCTTCTGGCGCCGGGCCCAGGCGGCATCGCTGTCGCGCTGCTCGCGCCGGTCCTTGCGCCATGTATATAACAAATTACCGATAGTGCTCAGCAAGGCGCTGAACATGCCGATCAGCGCGCCGATATCGGTCAGCGTCAGCTCGGTGGCCAGCCCGGCCAGGTTGGCGTCCACCAGGCGCTGCAATGTTTCAATGATCATCGTGTCTCCCCTGTGCTTGCGGCGGAACCTGCACCCGCAAGCCCACGCTTACCCTGCGCCACATCAATGCAATGGATCAAAGTATAGGAAAACTATACCACAGCAGTAAAGAAAAGCTATACCTCAATGTATAGATTTCCTTTACCATACGAACATGGACCTTCAAACAATGATTGCTAACTGGGTGAAAGAAGCGCGCACCGCCGCCGGCTTGTCGGGCACGGCGCTGGGCGCCCGTCTCGCACTCGAACTCGGTACCGAACGCGGCCACACCAAGGCCAATATCTCGCACTGGGAAAATGAAAAGCACAGCCCCAACCTGAAGCAGTTGCTGGCGATTTCCCGGGTCACTGGCTACCGCCTGCCGCCCGACATCCTGGCGCCCTTGGCGGGTGGCCCGGCCACCGCCGGCGGCGCCCTGCCCGGCTTGCCTGGACTAAGCGGTTTCCCCAATGCGCTGCGCGTCGTGGCCGAAGGCGATGACGATGCCTTCGTGCCCATTCCAATGGTCAAGTTGCGCCTGTCAGCCGGCATCACCGGATACCAGGCCGAACCGGAAGCACGCGATGGCGGCACGCTCGGCATGCGCCGCACCTGGCTGGAACGCAACCAATACAGTCCATCGCATCTGATCGCGATCTACGTCAAGGGCGAAAGCATGGAACCGTCGCTGTACGCAGGCGACATCGTCGTCATCAACACGCTCGACACCAAGCCGGTCGCCGGCGCCGTGTTCGCGGTCAATGTCGAGGGCGAAGCCGTCGTCAAGCGCCTGGCACGCGATGCAGCGCAGTGGTGGCTCACGTCCGACAACCCTGACCAGCGCACCTACCACCGCAAACGATGTCAGGGCGACGCGTGCATCGTGATTGGCCGTGTCGTGCGCAAGGAAAGCGATCGCATCTGACCTGCGCCGCCCACCCTCAGGCGAACACGTGCGGCGCCCGTTCCAGAATGCGTCGCAGCGCCGGATGGTGCACCCGGCGCTCGACAGTCACGGCATAGACCTGCTCGACAATAGCGTCGATCACACCCACCGGCTCGAGCCCATATTGCGCGCACAGTGACGCCGCGAGCACGGTTGGGGCCACCATGAAGCCCGCACCGGCACCGGCGAATGCGCCAAGCAGCGCCCCGTCGTCGAATTCGCCAACGACGATCGGGCGCAAGCCCTGCGCCTCGAGCCACGCCATCAGCTGGCTGTGCAGCGCTGCGCCCTGGCCAGGCATCAGGAATGGCGCGCCTTTCAGGCGCTGCGGAAAATCACCGGCCCAGCGCGCGCAAACGTCGGGATGCGCCACGACCGTGACGGTACTCGAGCCAAGCAGGTGACTGTGGCCACGCACGGCCCCGCCGGGCGGCAAGCCCTGGTCCGAGATCAACAGATCGAGGCGGTGCGCGCTCAGGTCTTCCATCAAGTCGCCAAACCGTCCCTCCCGACAAACCAGATGCATGGCGAGCCCCGCATCGCGTGCAGGCTGCAACAGCCGGAAGGCCATCGTCTTGGCAATCACGTCACACAGCCCGACCCGCAAGGTCTCCGTTTCGGTAAACAGGCCGCGCCGCACCGCTTGCTCCAGTTCATTCCCGAGACTGAATATCTGGTCCGCGTAACGCAGGACGGTCTTGCCGGCTTCGGTCAGTACCAGGCCGCGCCCCTTCTTGCGCAGCAGTTCCTCGCCAAACTGGTCTTCAAGCAGCTGTAATTGCGTGCTGATCGCTTGCGCCGAGACGTGCAACTGCTCGGCCGCGCGCACGACGCTGCCGGCCGTAGCGACCGCATGAAAGTACTGCAGGTGCTTGTAGTTCATTCGCCGTTACCACCAAAAATATTGAGAATTGCTAAAGATTATTCGATTTTACTTTAGCATTGCGCAACCGTATATTGGTGACTCAGTTCACATGAAGCGAGGAAGCAATGAGAAATTACCCAACCGACAGTCCCAAGGCCATGAGCCGCCTGCTGGCCCTGGCAATGATCGCCGACGGCCGCCTGGCGCCGCAAGAGCTCAAGACGCTGCACCGCAGCGGTGTACTCGAGGTTCTGGGCGTGAGCGAAGACACGTTCGACGATGCCGCTGGCGAGCTGACCCAGGATTTGCTGGCCTACAGCACCAATCACGCAGCCGGCATGGTCGAAATCGAACCGGCGACGATCGACGCCCTGCTGGAAGAAGTGCAGGATCCCGCGCTGCGCGCGCTGGTGCTCAAAGGAATGCTCGACATCGTGCGGGCTGACCAGATGATCGATCACCGTGAACGTCGCCTGCTGCGCCGTGCTCTGGCGGCCTGGGGTGACGAAAGCGAGCCGTTCCCTGCGGCGGCGTGATGAGTACGCAAATGGTTGCTTACAAAGCGTAACCATGTTGACCGATTGGCGGATATTGCCGGGCCTATAATCAGGGCATCCCATTGCCCGAGGCCTGCCATGTCCGCCTACCCCACGCTGGATTCTCTGGATGACCTGACCCGGTCTGAAATGAACTGGGCCTGGCGCCTCGACCTCGACCCGGTCCGGGACCCCGAACTGGCCCAGTTCTACGGCCGCACCGCCCGCTACAGCACGGTCGATCCGTATGCGGCCAAGGACGATATCTTCGTGTTCCACGCCAACGCCGGGATGGGTTACACGGTGCAAAGCGGCAGCTACCATGATCCGTTCATGCTGCGCATTTACGACGACGCCGGCAATGCAATCGCTGCGGACGATGGCAGCGGCGCCTACGGCTACGATTACGCGACCTTCACGGCAGCCTACACGGGCTGGTACTACATCAACGCGTCGTGGGACCAGGATTATTACGACACCTATGCCAGCGTGAATGTGTACGAGAGCCGCGTGCCCACGACCACCCGGATCACCGGCACGGATGCCCACGATACCTTGTACAGCACGCGCACGAATGACGTCGTCGATGGCGGCGCCGGCATCGATACGTTCGTGCTGGAAGGCCGACGCAACGAATACACCGTCAGCCTGCGCGATGGCGCAATCACCGTCACCGACCTGGTCGGCTACGACGGCGCCGATGTCCTGCGCAGCGTCGAGCGCCTGTCGTTTGACGACGGCGCGTTTATCTCATACGAAACGCAGGGCTTTCCTGCCGAGGCCTACCGCCTGTACCAGGCAGCATTCGATCGCACGCCCGACGTGGGCGGGCTGGGTTACTGGATCGGGCAAATGGGCCAGGGCCAGTCATTGAGGTCGGTGGCGCAGGCATTCGTCGAGTCGCCCGAATTCAAGAGCCAGTACGGCGCCGCGCCCACGGACGCTGCGCTCATCACGGCGCTCTACGCAAACGTGCTCGACCGGACGCCGGATGCCGGCGGCTTTGCGCACTGGCTCGGCGCGTTGGAACGCAAGGCGATTACCAAGGCAGACTTGGTCGTGCAATTTAGCGAAAGCCCGGAAAACCAGGCGCAGGTCGTTGGTTCGTTGCAGGCTGGCTACGAGTTCATTGTGACGTGATGGGGAGACGAAGTCGAGAGCGTTGCCCGCCCTGTGGGAAATGAATGCCTGACCCACAGCTTGCTCCATAAATCTCGCGGCAATTCACTCTTAAAAGTCCAACTGCACTTGGATCGCTGCCTTATCCTCAAGCATTGTTCGCAGCAAGTCTCCCGAAATAAAGCACGATCGACGAGGGGTCTGGGTAGAAGTGTGGTGCGCTCGATCTCAGAAATACAGCCACGCCACCCTCACCGCAACGCGCTTGCATGAGGCGAGTAGCACCTCTTCCAGAACCTGCAGACTCATTCCTCGTAAGCACGGACGCCGGATGGCCCTACGGCCCTAGGGCTATTGCGACCAACGGACAGAAGAATTCGGATCCAAATTAAATGTTTCATGGAAACCTCGGCTTCGTATAGTCACCAACATTTTACCGGGAATATACATGCAATTTAAGCATGCTCGAATCGATAGCATTGACGCAATGCGCGTGCTCGCAATGCTAGCCGTGATCCAAATTCACTCGCCTTGGTACTCCAGGGTCAACGTCACGAGCTTGAACACAGCGACGATAGCCGACCAGTTTGCGCGCTTTGCCGTTCCATTTTTCTTTGTCATATCCGGCTACCTGTGGGCTTCCCGCTCGTCCGCCGTTGGCGACTACTGGCCACGTTCGGTGGCTATTAGCAAGCGCGTCATATTGATATTTTTCTTCTGGTCATTTATATATGCAATCGGACCTTCTTTATATTTAATCAGACAAGAAGGATTAAACAGCTTTCTCGCAAATATTTTGAGCGTTGTCTATCCGTTTGATCCAATCCGATTTCTTAGTGCAGTCCTGGAAGGCACTAAAAATCATCTTTGGTTTCTGCCAGCACTTGCCATCGCAGCACTGATCAGCGGTGCATTGCTTGCGAGAGGTCGCGAGCTCACCTTGTTTGTTTTGGCGACTTTACTTTTCGCTGTGGGCCTGGCTGGGAGTGCCTACGCCGATGCGCCATACGGGTTCACGTCTGACTTCAACTTCAGAAACGGTCCGTTTTTCAGTTTGATCATGTTTGCGAGCGGCTACGCAATTCACCGCTACGGCCAAGGTCTTGCTCTACTTCCCATCGGAATAGGCCTGGCTGCCGGTGGATTTACATTGCAACTTTTCGAAACGACATGGATTCACAGGCAATGGGGTACTCCCCTCTTGCACGACTATATCGTCGGAACATACTTTTTTGGATTGGGCATGAGTATGATTGCACTGTCCAATACACGTTACTTACGCGTAAAAGCGCTTTCATCCGTTGGCCCCCTGATTCTGGGAGTGTACGCATCACATTATTATTTCGTAGAGCACGTACGCTGGCTGGAGCAGACTGTAGAGAATCCTTACCTCCGAGGACCTGCCTACTTAGCAGTCGTCTTTCTACTATCACTTGGCACTTCGTTCATGCTGGCGCAATGGCGCGGAACAAAACAATTTGTCACCTGATGTTGCAGCCGGCGTCAAAGCTTCCGCTGCTCTTTGATGACAGGCTCTTGCTCAAGCATCGTGCATGGCGGGTTGGCCAGGATCAGCGTGGTTGATAACGAACCCCGGCGGAAAGCTTGGTAGGCACGCAGTGCCAGCTCAGGCTCTTGCGCTAGCGTTCAGATCAGCGCGTGTGTGGGCGAGTCCGGGCTTGATCTTGCGTCGCCTTCAGGTAGTGTCGACAGAATGCTGAGTTGAACGTACGGCGGAGAACCGGCGTGGTAAGCGGATCGAAACATGCCAACGGCTGATGCAGGGCTGGCGGATTATTGCGCCAAGCATGCTTTGAACCCGTTAATGACGCCCCTGCGATGCGAAGCCTTCGGCTGAACGCTGTTGAATAATTAGTTCGTTGCATTCTATGCGAGACTTCAATACCAAGCGTGCGGGAGCGCCTACCGCCGTACTGCCATCTGGCATATCCGTCAGCACGACCGACATAGCACCGATACGACAGTTGTTGCCAATTTTTACGCCACCCAATATTTGCGCATACGCGCCGATTTCGACGTCATCACCCAGTACGGGCACAGGACCGTCGACATGACGATTGCCGATAGTGACACCTTGGCGCAAGGTACAATTTGCACCAATCTTCGTGTCAGGGTGAATAAAGATACTGCCGAAGTGCCAAATCCGCAGACCCGGACCAATATCGGCAGATTTTGGAAGGCTGACGCCGGTCGTTGTCTCGATCAGACGAAACGCTAACCAATACAACGTCATTTGGAACTTTTTTCCAAAGCCTTCCGGCTGTCGGTCAAGGTAGCGCCCACGACGATAAAGCCAGACGGCCCAAATTGACTGCTCCTTGAGAAATGGTCGCCGCATACCATACCGGGCCAAATCGCGTTCCCAATCACCCATTCTGCCCCCGATTTCATTATTGATTATTTGTCAGGATTATAACCAAATTTATTCCAAGTGATTAATTAAATTACATCAATCAGAAATGCCTCGTTACTTTGGCCCGGCTGAGTGGCCTTCTTACGACATATCACGCACGCCGGTTACTGGCACAGCAGCGCATAGCTTGAGACGTGGGCGGCGGCTGGGTTCACGACCACAGCGCGCTACCGCCGGGTGCTCTGGGTGGTGGGTTCGATTGCCGCGTCTAGATAGGGAACTTGGTCCGGGAGAGCGGACATGCGTGGCATTGGGGTGTGGTGCATGGTGGCGAGCTCAGTCGCCGCTGCCCCCTGCCATATTGACCTGGAGATCGGTGAACGGCGTTCCGAATCCGGCGGCGTGGGACCTTACAATGCTTGCGCGACAGGTCGGCGCTTTCTGCGCCGTGCTGCCAGCCGTTCGCAACCCGCCAGCAACACTGGCGACGAGCTGAGCACGCCCTGCTGAAACCATCAACAATGGCGACTGATCAAAGCTTTGAAATAATGAGGGGAATCTGGCCCGCCCTGAGGGAATCGAACCCCCGACCCACAGCTTAGAAGTCTGCGGGTGATAGCATTGATTAGACTAGATCAAACTAGACTTTCCGATAAATAATCATAATAATCAGCAGGTTATGAATTACTTAGCTTGACCTTGCTTTGACTGAACTAGATTGATATGCTTCCATTCCGCTTACGGAGCGCTTACGGAGATTTCAAGCTATGGCAAAAGTCAACTTCACAGTGTCACGGGTTACAGGGTTCAAGTGCGAGGAAGGCAAAGACCAATCGTTCCTCTGGGACTCAGACGCCCCCGGCCTCGGTCTACGAGCTACAGCGGGAGGAAAGAAGCAATACATCTTCCAAGCCAAGATCAGAGGGCTGGGAATCGATCCCCGTATCCCAATCGGCGATGCTGCCGCATGGAAGTTACCAGAAGCTCGGGGGTAATCCCCCCACAAAAAGAGCGCGATCAGAAGTAGAATTTTCTACTTAAGACACAGAAAGCTCTGCATGAAGACCTCCCGCTTTACCGACAGC